>JBFWWT010000065.1:0-2864 GCA_050246035.1 Burkholderiales bacterium | reverse complement strand
GACGCGCAGTTCCGCGTCGTGGACCTCAACCCCGCCTACGAGGCGCTTGCCGGCGTGCGCCGCGAGCAGGTGCTCGGCGAGACGCAGCCGCTGGTGAAGTTCATCGAGTCCGAGCAGGAGCGGCTCGCGCTGCACCGGCGCGTGCTCGCCGGCGAGACGGTGCGCCTGGAGGTGGATTCCGAGCGCCGCGACGGCTCGCGCTTCCGCCTCGAGCTGCAGGCGGTGCCCATGCAGTACGGCGGCGAGCCGCACGTGCTGTACGTGGCGCGCAACATCACCGAGCGCAAGCAGGCGGAGGAAGCGCTGCGCGCGAGCTGGGAGCAGTACCGCTCGATCTTCAACGCGAGCGCCGACTCGCTCGTGCTGCGCGACGAGGAGTTCCGCATCGTGGACGTGAACCCCGCCTACGAGGCGATGAGCGGGCGCGGCCGCGCCGAGGCGATGGGGCGCAAGGACGTCACCATGAGCGACCCGGCGCTCGCCGGCCGCATCCGCGAGCTGCACGCGCGCGCGCTCGCCGGCGAGGCCGTGTCCTGGGAGGCGCAGGCGCGGCGCAAGGGCGGCGCGCCGTTCCACATCGAGGTGCGCGGCGTGCCCGTGCGCCACCAGGGCCGGCCGCACGTGCTCTACATCGGCCGGGATGTCACCGAGGCGAAGCTCGCCGAGCGCGAGCTGCGCGCGAGCGAGGAGCAGTACCGCGCCATCTTCAACGCTTCCTTCGACGGCATGATCATCCGCACGCTGGAGGGCGAGATCGTCGACGTCAACCCCGCGCTGCTCGCCATGTACGGCTACACGCGCGAGGAGCTCGTCGGCCGCACCTTCGGCCCGATCATCCCGGAGAAGCGCGCCGCGGGCTTCCGCGAGTACCTGGCGGAGGTCGCCTCGGGGCGGCCCTACCGCACCGAGAGCAAGGTGCGGCGCAAGGACGGCAGCACGGTGCACATCGAGGTTCTCGGCTCGCCCGTGACCTACCGCGGCCAGCCGCACGTGCTCTCGGTGGTGCGCGACATCACCGAGCGCCGCGCGCGCGAGGCCGAGCGCGAGCAGCTCGAGGCGCAGCTGCGCCAGGCGCAGAAGATGGAGGCGATCGGCCAGCTTACCGGCGGCATCGCGCACGACTTCAACAACATCCTGCAGGGGGTGCTCGGCAACCTCGTGCTCGCCGAGGAGCGCCAGGCCGGGCTCGGCGACGCGAAGCTCGGGCGTTACCTCGAGCGCGCGCACGCCGCCTCGCAGCGCGCGCGCGACCTCATCCGCCAGATGCTCACCTTCAGCCGCGGCCAGAGCGGCGAGCGCCGGCCGGTGGCGCTGGGCGCGCTGCTCGCCGAGGCGACGCGCCTGCTGCGGCCCACGCTGCCCGCGACCCTGGAGCTGCGCACCGAGCTGGTGGACGGCCTGCCCGCGGCGCTCGCCGACACGGTGCAGATGGAGCAGGTGCTGTTGAACCTCTGCATCAACGCGCGCGACGCCATGCAGGGCGAGGGCGCGATCACGCTCGGCGCGCGCGCCGGCGAGCATCGCGGCGCCGTCTGCGCCTCGTGCCGCCAGCGCGTCGAGGGCCGCTACCTCGAGCTCAACGTGCGCGACACGGGGCCGGGCATCCCCACGGAAATCCGCGAGCGCATGTTCGATCCCTTCTTCTCCACCAAGGAGGTGGGCCGCGGCAGCGGCATGGGGCTCGCGATGGTGCACGGCATCGTGCACCAGCATGGCGGCCACGTGCTGGTGGAGAACGCCGAGGGCGGGGGCGCGCGCTTCCGCATCCTGCTGCCGGCCGCCGAGGCCGCGGACGCCGCCGCGGGCGCCGGGGAGGAGGCGCGCAATCGCGCCGCGCGCCCGCAGCTCGGCGGGCGCGTGCTGGTGGCCGACGACGAGCAGTCGATCCGCGAGCTGCTCGGCGAGCTGCTCGAGGGCTGGGGCCTCGAGGTGGTGGCCTGCGCCGACGGCGCCGAGGCGCGCGACGCCTTCGCCGAGGACCCGCAGAGCTTCGACCTCGTGGTCACCGACCAGACCATGCCGCGGCTCACCGGGCTGCAGCTCGCCAAGCTGGTCACGCGCATGCGCCCGGGCATTCCGGTGATCCTGTGCACGGGCTACGGCGAGGAGCTCAAGGCGCGCGAGCTGGAGGCGGCCGGCGTGCGCACGCTGGCGAAGAAGCCGGTCGAGCCCGACCAGCTGCGCGAGATGCTGCGCGCGGCATTACGCGCGCGAAACAAAGAGCCAACATAGCGACATCGGCGGATTACCCGCCGCGCGCAGACTCGCTCTCCATACGGCGTCCACGCCGGCAACCGACCAGGAGAGCGTCATGCAGGAATACATCGTCCAGGGCTCGCTCGGCCTCACGCGCGGGAGCCTCCTGCGCGTCGAGGACGGGCGCGACATCCTCGTCTACGTGTGGGAAGGCGAGCTGTGGCTGACCGAGGACGGCGAGCGCAGCGACCGCGTGCTGAAGGCGGGCGACTGGCACCGCCTCGAGCGCGACGGCGCGGCCGTCGCCTACGCGCTCAAGCGCAGCGTGCTCACGCTCACGGCGCCGGAGCCCGAGTTCTACGCGCGGCGCATCGTGCTCGCGCGGGAGGGCGCCGCCGCGCCGGTGGTGCTCTACAGCGCGGCGCGCGCGCGCGGCTGGCAGGTCGGCGCGCGGCTGCGCCAGCTCTGGGCGTCGCTGTTCGCGCCGCACGCCCGCCCGACCACCGCAGCGCTGTAGCCATGCGCCGCGACGCGCGCGGCTGCGCCGTCACTGGCGCGGGCCCGGCGGCCCTCGAGCATTACGAGCGCGCGCTCGCGGCGCTCGTCGCCTGGCGCGGCGACGCGGCCGCCTCGGCGCGCGCCGCCTGCGAGGCGGCGCCCGGTTTCAC
>JBFWWT010000064.1:0-2947 GCA_050246035.1 Burkholderiales bacterium | reverse complement strand
GCGGGCTCGGGCGCGGGCGGGCTCGCCGCCGCGGTGACCGCGAGGAAGCACGGCCTCGACGTGCTGGTCGCCGAGAAGGAGCCGCTCTTCGGCGGCACCACCGCGCTCTCGGGCGGGTGGCTCTGGATCCCGAACCACCCGATGCAAGAGGCGATCGGCGTCTCCGACTCGATGGAAGACGCCGCCACCTATCTCCTGCACGAGGCGGGCGAGAAGTACGACCCCGAGCGCGTCGATGCCTTCCTCAAGTCGGGGCCGCAGATGGTGGAGTTCTTCACGCGCGAGACCGCGGTGCAGTTCGACCCTTCCGCGACCTTCTCCGACTACCACCCCGATGCGCCCGGCGGCCGGCCGGGCGGGCGCTCGATCGTCGCGCGCGCCTTCGACGGGCGCGAGCTCGGCCGCAAGCTCGCCTGGCTGCGCCGGCCGCTCCCGGAGCTCACGGTGTTCGGCGTGATGATCGGCTCGGGCGCGGAGCTCGTGCACTTCATGCGCTGGTCGAAGTCGCTCGTCTCCGCCGCTTTCGTCGCCCGCCGGCTACTGGGCCACGGCGTAGCGACGCTCTTCCACGGGCGCGGGGTGCGCCTCACGAACGGCAACGCGCTCGCCGCGCGGCTGCTGAAGTCCGCGATCGACGCGGGCGTGCAGCTGGAAGCGCGCTGCGCGGTGAAATCGCTCCTGCGCGAGGACGGGCGCGTCGCGGGCGCCGTGCTCGAGCGCGACGCGCTCGAGGTGCGCGTGCGCGCGCGGAAAGGCGTGGTGCTCGCCTGCGGCGGCTTTCCGCGGGATGAAGCGCGGCAGAAGCGGCTCTTTCCCCATGCAGCGCACTTCTCGCCCGCGCCGCCGGGCAATACGGGCGACGGCCTGCGCCTCGCAGAGACGATCGGCGCGAAACTGGATGAATCGTTGCCCAACGCCGCCGCCTGGGTGCCGGTGTCGCGCGTACCGCGCGGCGACGGCAGCCACGGCCTCTTCCCGCACTTCATTGACCGCGCGAAGCCCGGCGTCATCGCCGTTACGCAAAAGGGCGAGCGCTTCGTGAACGAGGGCAACTCGTACCACGACTTCGTGCAGGCGCTCCTGAAGGCGGGCGAGACGCACGCCTGGCTCGTGACCGACCATCGCGCAATCCGCGCCTACGGCCTCGGCTTCGTGAAGCCGCGGCCGCTGCCGCTTGGCCCGCACCTGGAGTCGGGCTACCTCATGAAGGGCGAGACCTTCGGCGAGCTCGCCCTGCGCGCCGGCATCGACGACGCGCTCGAGGAAACAGTGTCGCGCTTCAACGAAGGCGCGAAATCGGGGACGGACCTCCAATTCGGCAAGGGCTCGAACGCCTACAACCGCTTCTACGGCGACCCGGACATCAAGCCCAATCCTTGCGTCGCTCCGCTCGCGAAGCCGCCCTTCTATGCCGTGCGCGTGGAAATCGGGGACCTCGGCACCTACGCGGGCATCGCCACGAACGGCCACGCCCAGGTGCTGGACGAGCACCGTCGCCCGATTCCCGGCCTGTACGCGGCCGGGAACGACGCCCTTTCCATCATGGGCGGCAACTATCCGGGGCCGGGCATCACGCTCGGGCCCGCCATGACCTTCGGCTGGATTGCCGGCCGCCACCTCGCGGGGAGAACATGAATACTGCGTTTTGGTCCGCAACCAGGCTCGCGCGCGCGCTGCGCGCGAAGAAAATCGGCGCGCTCGAGCTCTTCGACCTCTACGCCGCGCGCGTGCGGCAGCACAACCGAGCGCTGAACGCGATATGCGTGATGGACCTCGACGCCGGCCGCAAGGCCGCGCGCGCCGCCGACCGCTTCCGAGGCAAGCGCGGCCCGCTGCACGGCCTGCCGATGACCGTGAAGGAGTCCTTCAACGTCGCCGGCTGGCCCACGACCTGGGGGCTCGAAGAGCACAAGGGCAACGTTGCGAAGCAGGACGCGCTCGCCGTGCAGCGCCTCAAGCGCGCCGGCGCCATCGTTTTCGGCAAGTCGAACGTGCCGGTGCTGCTCGCCGACTGGCAGAGCTTCAACCCGATCTACGGCACCACCCACAACCCCTGGGACCACACGCGCACGCCGGGCGGCTCCTCCGGCGGCGCGGCCGCCGCGCTCGCCGCGGGACTCACGGGCCTCGAGCTCGGCAGCGACATCGGCGCCTCGATCCGCAACCCCGCGCACTACTGCGGCGTCTACGGCCACAAGCCCACCTGGGCGGTGTGCTCGTCCAAGGGACACTCGCTGCCCGGGACCTTCCACCCGGGCGACATCGCCGCGATCGGCCCGCTCGGCAGAAGCGCGGAGGACCTGCGCCTTTCCATGGACCTCATCGCCGGGCCGGACGAGGTGGAGGGCTCAGGCTGGGAGCTTCGCCTCGCCAAGCCGAAGCTCTCTTCCTGGCGGAAGCTGCGCGTCGCCGTCATGCCCACGCACTCGACGGCCGAGGTGGACGCGACTGTCTCGGGCGCGATCGAGCGCCTCGCGCGCGCGCTGGCAAAGAAGGGCGCGAAGGTCTCCGACAAGGCGCGTCCGGACTTCAATCCCGACGAGGCGCACAAGGTGTACCTCGCGCTATTGCGGGCGGCGACTTCGAACCGCCAGCTTCCCCACCACACGGAGTTGTGGGAGCGCCTCGCGCGCGAGCGCCCGGCAACCGACATGAGCTACGAGGCGCAGGCCGCGCGCGCGAACGTCATGCGCCACAAGGAGTGGCTCGCGTGGTCGAGCCGGCGCCACCAGATGCGCCTCGCCTGGGCGGAGTTCTTCCGCGAATGGGACGTGCTCCTTTGCCCGCCGGCGGCAACGCCCGCCTTCCCGCAGAACCAGGCGGGCGAGCGCTGGGAGCGCATGGTCGAGGTGAACGGCCGGCCGCAGCCCTCGACCACGCAGATGTTCTGGGCGGGCTACTCGGGCATGTGCTACCTGCCCTCGACCGTGGCGCCGATCGAGCTCGC
>JBFWWT010000063.1:0-2967 GCA_050246035.1 Burkholderiales bacterium | reverse complement strand
TTGCCTGCGCGCAGGTAGGGCGCCACCGACTTCCGCCGGAAGTACCCTGATCCTCCCGCGCGCAGGATGTACTGCAGCCCGAGCGGGCCGAGATCCACGTAGGTGCCCGGGCTCGAAAGCTCCGGGTAAGACAGGTTGTGCTGAGCGGCGAAGTCCGGTCCCCAGTCGACGTAAATGTAGTCGGCGCCGCGCACGGCCTTGCCGCCGCGCGCGGTGGTGACGAGCACGAGCTTCTCCTTCAGCAGGAGCTCGACCTTGAGCCCGGGGCGCTGCTGGGGGGCGTAGAGGACGCCGATGTCGACGACGCCCGAACCCACCTGGTCCATGAGCGGCTCTGGCAGGACCACCCGCGCGCGCACGGCCAATTGCGGCGCCGAGCGCCGCATCCACACCATCCACTCGATCAGCAGGGGATCCCACAGGCTGAGCTCGCCGCCGACGGCGATGACCGCGCGCCGTCCGGCGGGCACGGCCACCTGGTGTCGCGCGCGCTCCCACAGGTGCACGAGCGAGGGCGCGAAGCGCAGGAACTCCTCGCCTGCCGCGGTGAGGGACGCGCCGGACTTGCTGCGCTCGAAGAGCTTGCGCCCGAGCATGGACTCGAGCGTGCGCACGCGCACGCTCACCGCCGTCTGCGTGACGTGCAGGCGCTCCGCGGCGCGGATGAAGCTGCCGCTGCCGACGATCTCGAGAAAGGTGCGGGCGAGGGCGATCTCCATGGGGGTGGCCTCCGGGGTTCTATAACGGATAGTTTACTCAAGCAGGACTTAAATTCGTTTTACTTGATCACGGGCCAGGGCCATGATCGGCGCAACCCACGGAGAAACCCATGCCCCTGACCCTGCCATCGCTCCCGTACGAGTACGACGCCCTCGAGCCGTTCATCTCCGCGGCCACGCTGAAGGTGCACCACGGCGTGCATCACGCCGGCTACGTGGACCGGGTGAACGCGCTGGTGCGCGGCACGGACCTCGAAGGTCTGCCGCTGCGAGCGCTCGTCGAGCGCAGCGCGGGCGATCCTGCGGCGCGCAACCTGTTCAACAGCGCCGCACAGGCCTGGAATCACGCGTTCTTCTGGCGCTCGTTGCGCCCCTCGGGGCAGCGCGCGCCCGTTCCGTCGCGCCTGGCCGCGCGCATCGCGCGAGAACTCGGCGGGCAGGCCCGGCTGCTCGAGCGGCTGAAGTCCGCCGCGCTGTCGGTGTTCGGCAGCGGCTGGGCGTGGCTGCTCGAGCGCGACGGCCGGCTGTACGTCGAAACGACCTCCAACGCGGAATGCCCGATCACGACCGGCGGCGTGCCGGGCCTGGTGATCGACGTCTGGGAGCACGCCTATTACCTGGACTACCAGGCGCGGCGCGCCGACTACGTCGCCGCCGTGCTCGAGCACCTGCTCGACTGGGAATTCGCGGAGCGGAACCTGCTTGCGGAGGAGCGGGTTCATGCGTGACGGGTGCGCGCGGCGGCCATGAGGCGCGGCGCGCGCAGGCCCGTGCGCGTCAAGTCCGTGACTCAGTGCGCGGAGCCAGGCGACGGCATGCGGGTGCTGGTGGAGCGGCGCTGGCCGCGCGGCGCGTGCCGGCAGCGCGCGACGATCGACCTCTGGCTGCGCGAGGCCGCACCGAGCCTCGCGCTGTCGACGTGGTATCGACGCGACCCGCGCCGCTGGGAGCGCTTCCGCGAGCGCTATCGCGCGGAGCTCTCGAGACGGGCGCGCGTCGTGCACCTGCTCGAGGACCTGCGGCGGCGTACCGCCGTCACGCTGGTGTTCGGCGCGCAGGACGACACGCGCAATCACGCGCAGGTCCTGCGCGAGATCATCGACCGCAAAGGAGTTCTGCCATGAAAGCGAGAGACGTCATGACGTCGCCCGTGATCACCGTGGCGCCCGAGACCAGCGTGCAGGACGTTGCCGCGCTGCTCTGCGAGCGGCGCATCGGCGCGCTGCCGGTCGTCCAGGACGGGCGCCTGGTCGGCATCGTGAGCGAGACCGACCTGGTGCGGCGCCACGAGATCGGTACGGACGAATGCCTGCGCACCGGGTCCTGGTGGCTGCGCCTCTTCAGTGCGGAGCCGTCGATGCGCGACTACGTTCGCTCGCACGCGCGCCACGCGCGCGACGTGATGACCCGCGAGGTGCCGACCGTCACGCCGGAGACGCCGGTCGCGGAGATCGCCCGGTTGCTCGAAGGCCGGGGGATCGGGCGCGCGCCGGTCGTGGATGCCGGCAAGCTCGTCGGCATCGTGAGCCGGGCGAACCTGGTGCAGGCGCTCGCGACCCGGCCCGCGGCCCGCGCGTCGACGGACCCGATCGAAGACGAGACCATCCGGGCCACGCTTCTCGCGGAGCTCGAGCGCCAGCAATGGTGGCGCAACGACCGCGGGCTCGTGATCGTCACCGACGGCGTCGTGCACTTCTGGGGCATGGTCGACACCGATGCGGGACGGCCGGCGGCGCGGGTGGCGGCGGAGAACGTGCCGGGCGTGCGCGGCGTCGAGGATCACCGCTTCCTCAGCTCCGACGTGCCCACGATGACATGAATGCCGGCAATCGCATGAGCCACGAAGAGTTCGCGGCCCTGCTCAACGAGCTGCTGGAGGCCGAACGCGCAGGGGCGCGGGCATTGAGTGCCTGGCTCGACGAGTTGCCGGTCGAGTCGGCAGCCTGGCCGCGCCTGCGCCTCCTGCAGCGCGACGAGGCGCGCAACTGCGCGCGGCTCATCGAGTTGCTGATCGGCATGGGCGGAAAGCCGAGCCTGCGCACGGGCGACTTCGCGCGCCGAGCGCGCGCGACCTCCGGTTGGGCGCAGCGCCTGGCGCTCCTCGATCGCGGCCAGGCGTGGGTGGTGCGCAGGATCGCCGCGGCGCTGCCGCGCCTTGCCGACTCGCCGGCGAGGGAAGTGCTGGCGAGAATGCGCGACGAGCACCGCGACAGCATCGCAGCTTGCGAGGCTTTGCTCGAAGAGCTCG
>JBFWWT010000062.1:0-3276 GCA_050246035.1 Burkholderiales bacterium | reverse complement strand
GCGATGGCGCAGGGCGACGCTTCGGTCCTCGAGCGGCTGATGAAGGTGCTCGAGCGGCCGTACGACGAGCAGCCGGAGCACGAGGAGCTCGCGGCGAGAAGGCCGGAGTGGGCGCGCAACCGCCCCGGGTGCTCCGCGCTATCCTGCAGTTCCTGATCACGGAGTCCCGCCCCATGCCCGCGCTTCGCGCTCTGTCCATCGCGCTCGCCCTCGTCTGCGCCTCGGCGCCGCCCGCCGGCGCGCAGGCGCCCCAGACCTTCGACTACAAGCCCGAGATCGGGCAGGACGGCAAGGACGTCGTCTGGGTGCCGACGCCCGACGCGCTCGTCGACCGCATGCTCAACCTCGCCCACGTGACGCCCGCCGACGTCGTCCTCGACCTCGGCTCGGGCGACGGCCGCACGGTGATCGCGGCCGCCAGGCGCGGCGCGCGCGCCGTGGGCGTGGAGTTCGACCCGCACATGGTGGAGCTCTCGCGGCGCAACGCGCGCGCCGCGGGCGTCGCCGATCGGACGCAGTTCGTCCAGGGCGACCTCTTCAAGGCCGACCTCGGCCAGGCCACGGTGATCACGCTCTTTCTCCTGCCCTCGATCAACCTGGAGCTGCGCCCGGCGCTGCTCGAGCTCAAGCCCGGCACGCGCATCGTCTCCAACACCTTCGACATGGACACCTGGCAGCCGGACGCGCGGGCTGGGACCGCCACGAGCGACAGCAAGTGCGAGTCCTACTGCGCGGCGCTGCTGTGGATCGTGCCGGCGAAGGTGGCGGGCAGGCACGCGGTGCCCGACGGCGAGCTCGAGCTGAAGCAGGAGTTCCAGATGCTCTCGGGGACGCTGCGCAGCGGCGGCGCGGCCTACCCCGCGGAGGGCCGCGTGCGCGGCGACCGGGTGGAGGTGCGCGCGGGCGGCAAGTTCTACCGCGGCCGCGCGAGCGGCGG
This sequence comes from Burkholderiales bacterium, assembly GCA_050246035.1. Classification (GTDB taxonomy): domain Bacteria; phylum Pseudomonadota; class Gammaproteobacteria; order Burkholderiales; family SG8-39; genus JAABQT01. The sequence continues at coordinate 2,339 of JBFWWT010000062.1, read as the reverse complement.
GAAGCTCGAGCTGCGCTAGCTGCGCAGCACCCTGCCCGCGGCCGCGCCGGTGAGCGCGCCGCGCTCCCAGGTGACTTCGCCGTTCACGAGCGTCATCTCGACGCCCTGCGAGCGCACCACCATGCGCTTCGCGCCGCCGGGCAGGTCGTAGCGCCGCTCGGGGCGGCCCGCCGAGCCCACGGTGGAGGGATCGAAGAGGACGAGGTCCGCCGCGAGCCCCGGCGCGATCCTTCCCCGGTCCCGGATGCCGAAGAAGTCCGCCGGGTCGGAAGTCATGCGCCGCACGGCCTCTTCGAGCGTCAGCACCTTCTTCTCCCGCACCCACGTGCCGAGCACGTAGGTCGGATAGCCCGAGTCGCACAGCATGTCGAGGTGCGCGCCGCCGTCGCCGAGCCCCAGCAGCATGTCGCGGTTGTTCAGCACCTCGGCCATGCGGTCCTCGCGCGTGTTGAACGATTGCAGCGTGAACTCGTTCTCGAGGCCGTCCTCGAGCGTGACGTCGAGGAGCACGTCCACGCCGTCCCTGCCCTGCTCCTTCGCGATCTCGGCGACCGTCCTGCCTTCGAGGTGCTTCAGCTTCGGGTTCTTCACCTCGTGCACGGTGACGCGCGCCCAGTTGCCGAAGGCGGCGGGCTTCTTCAGGTCCTCGCGGAAGGCGTCGCGAAACGCGGGGTCGCGATACACCGCGGCCTGCGCCGCCTTCGACTTGTCCACGAAGACGCGCTTCCACGACGGGAATCCCGCGAAGGAGAAGGGATTCCTCATGTTCACCTCGCGCGTGAGCGGCAGCGGGCTCGTCTGCGGGCGCGCGCCCTTCGCGATCATGGGCGCGGCTTTCCTCAAGGAGTCGCGCAGCGCCTCCGGGATGTCGTCGCGGTCGAACATGGCGATGAAGGTGACGGGCCGGCCGCTTTCTTCCAGCAGGAAGTCGAGCAGCTCCAGCTCGGGCTCGTCCATGACGCCGAGCTGCTTCGTCATCGCGATCTCGATCGCGCCCTTGCCGCGCGCCTTGAGCGCGTTGCAGCAGGCCTTGAGCTCTTCCCGGCTCGCGTTGCGGCAGGCGAGCGGCCGCCCGCCGTAGCCCATGTGCTGGTTGAGGAGCGTTGAGGAAAAGCCGAAGGCGCCCGCGTCCAGCGCCTCGCCGAGGAGCGCCTGGATGCGCTGCGTCTCTTCCTGCGTCGCCGCTCGCTCCATCGACGCCTCGCCCATCACGTAGTGCCTGAGCGGCGTGAGCGGCGCGAGGAAGGCGAGGTTGAGCGCGGGCTTTCGCTTTTCGGCGGCATCCAGGTACTGCGGAAACGTCTCCCAGTCCCAGGTGATGCCCGCCTTCAGCACCTCGAACGGGATCGCCTCCACGTTGACGAGGTCGCGCATCGCGATCTCGCGCGCCTCGGGCTTGCACGGCGCGATGCCCACGCCGCAGTTGCCCATCACCACCGTGGTGACGCCGTGCCAGGACGAAGGCGTGGTCGCGCCGTCCCAGCAGATCTGCGCGTCGTAGTGCGTGTGGGGATCGATGAAGCCGGGGGCGAGGGCGAGGCCGCTCGCGTCGATCGTGCGCCTCGCCTCGCCGGAGAGCCTGCCGAGCTCGGCGATCCTGCCGTCATTGATCCCTACGTCCGCCGCCCGCGCTTTCGCGCCGGTGCCGTCGTGGACGCTCGCGTTCCGGATGAGGAGGTCGTAGCGCATTCTTGCTATTCTGCCGCACCCCGTTTCCGAGGAGCCCCGGCCCATGCGCGCGGTTCGCACCCTGCGTCCTTTCCTCGCCCTCGTCGTCGCCGCGGCGCTCGCGGCCTGCGCCCAGGCGCCGCAGGCCCCGAAGCGCCCGATGACGGCCGACTACGAGCCGTCGGTCGGCCAGGAGGGCAAGGACGTCGTCTGGGTGCCCTCGCCGGGCGCGATGGTGAAGGCCATGCTCGACCTCGCCGAGGTGACCGAGGACGACTACCTCGTTGACCTCGGCTCGGGCGACGGGCGCACCGTGATCGCCGCCGCGCTGCGCGGCGCGCGCGCGCACGGCGTCGAGTACGACGCGGACCTCGTGGAGGTCTCGCGCCGGCGCGCGCAGGCCGCGGGCGTCGCCGGCCGCGCGAGCTTCGAGAAGGAAGACCTCTTCAGGACCGACCTCTCGCGCGCCACCGTCGTCACCCTGTTCCTCCTGCCCGACATCAACCTCGAGCTGCGCCCGCGGCTGCTCGAATTGAAGCCCGGCACGCGCATCGTCTCGAACACCTTCGACATGGGCGACTGGCATCCGGACGCCTCGGTGACGCTCACCGACGAGGCGGACGAGTGCGACTCCTGGTGCACGGCGATGCTGTGGATCGTGCCGGCGAAGG
>JBFWWT010000061.1:0-3549 GCA_050246035.1 Burkholderiales bacterium | reverse complement strand
ATGCGCACGCGCGACCTCGAGCGCGCGGTGCGCGAGCTCGAGTCGCACGCCTACGCCGTCTCGCAGAACCTGCGCGAGCCGCTCGGGGCGATCGAGGCCTGCGCCACGCTGATCGAGCGGCACCATCGCGCACAACTGGGCGGCGAGGGCGCCTCGCTGCTCGCGCGCCTGCGCAGCAACGCGCAGCGCATGGGCGCGCTGCTCGAAGGGCTCATCGACTACGCGCGCCTCGGGCGGCGGCGCCTCGTGCGCCAGGCGGTGGACATGACCGAGCTGGTGAAGGCGACGCTCGAGGACATGCCGCTCGCCGAGGAAGACCGCGGCCGCATCTCGGTCGGCAGCCTGCCCGCCGTGTCGGCCGACGCGACGCTCCTCGCGCAGGTCTGGCGGCACCTGATCGACAACGCGCTCAAGTTTTCGGCGCGCGCGCCCACGCGCGCAGTGCGCATCGAGGGCGAAGTGCGCCACGGCGTCGCCGAGTTCCGCGTCACGGACGGCGGCAGCGGCTTCGACCCGGCGGCGACGGATCGCCTGTTCCGGCTCTTCGAGCGCCTGCACGGCGAGGACCTGCCGGGCGCGGGCGCGGGACTCGCCATCGTCAAGCGCATCGTCGAGCGCCACGGGGGCCTCGTCTGGGCCGAAGGCGCGCCGGGGGCGGGGGCGACCTTCGGCTTCGCGCTGCCCCTGCGTCCGCAGAGTTGACGTTTACGTAAACGTCACCTAGGCTCGCCCCATGACCGACCTGTCCGAGTCGAAGAGTCTCGTCTACAAGGCGAAGCACAAGATCCGCTTCGTCACGGCGGCGAGCCTTTTCGACGGCCACGACGCCTCGATCAACATCATGCGCCGCATCCTGCAGGCCTCGGGCGCGGAGGTGATCCACCTCGGCCACAACCGCTCGGTCGAGGACGTGGTCACGGCCGCCCTGCAGGAGGACGTGCAGGGCATCGCGGTGTCGTCCTACCAGGGCGGGCACCTCGAGTACTTCAAGTACATGGTGGACCTGCTGCGCGAGCGGGGCGGCGCGCACATCCAGGTGTTCGGCGGCGGCGGCGGCGTGATCGTGGCCGACGAGATCCGCGAGCTGCAGGACTACGGCGTGGCGCGCATCTACGCGCCCGAGGACGGCCAGAAGATGGGCCTGCAGGGGATGATCAACGACATGCTGGCGCGCTGCGACTTCGATCCCGCGCGGCACGCCCCGAAGGCGCTCGTGTCGGGCGACGCACGCGCGCTCGCGCAGGTGATCACCGCGCTCGAGCTCGGCGTGTTCAAGGACCGTCCGGCGCTGGAGAAGGCGGCGAAGGCCAACCCCGCGCCCGTGCTCGGCATCACCGGCACGGGCGGGGCGGGCAAGAGCTCGCTCACCGACGAGCTCGTGCGCCGCTTCCGCCTGGACCAGGACGACCGGCTGAAGATCGCCATCCTCTCGGTCGATCCCACGCGCCGCAAGACCGGCGGCGCGCTGCTGGGCGATCGCATCCGCATGAACTCGATCGGCGGGCCGAACGTCTACATGCGGTCCCTCGCCACGCGCGAGTCGAACGCCGAGATCGCGAAGTGCCTGCCCGAGGCGATCGCCGCCGCGCGCGCCGCGGGCTACGACCTCGTGATCGCGGAAACCTCCGGCATCGGCCAGGGCAACGCCGCCATCGCGCCGCTCGCGGATGCGACGCTTTACGTGATGACGCCCGAGTTCGGCGCCGCGAGCCAGCTCGAGAAGATCGACATGCTCGACTTCGCCGACTTCGTGGCGATCAACAAGTTCGACCGCCGCGGCGCCGAGGACGCGCTGCGCGACGTGAGAAAGCAGATGCAGCGCAACCGCCAGGCCTTCGGCCAGGCGCCCGAGGCGATGCCGGTCTTCGGCACGATCGCCGCGCGCTTCAACGACGACGGCGTCACCGCCCTCTACCACGCGGTGTCCGGGAAGCTGAAGGCGAAGGGCCTCGAGCTCGGCGCCGGGAAGCTGCCGCGTCCCGAGAGCCGCGTCTCCTCCAACGTGCACGCCATCGTGCCGCCAAGGCGCGCGCGCTACCTCGCCGAGATCGCCGAGACCCTGCGCCACTACCACGCGCACGGCGAGGCGCAGGCGCGCCTCGCGCGAGAGCGCCAGAGCCTCGCGGAGGCGAAGCGCCTGAGCGGCCTCGCCCAGCTCGATCCCCTGATTGCGGAGAAGGACGCGGCGCTCGATGCGCGCGCGAAGAAGCTGCTCGAGCTCTGGCCGCAGACGGTGAAGGCCTACTCGGGCGACGAGTTCGTGGTGAAGATCCGCGACAAGGAGGTGCGCACGCGCCTCACCACCGAGACGCTCTCGGGCACCAAGCTGCCCAAGGTGGCGCTGCCGAAGTTCGAGGACGCGGGCGAGATCCTGCGCTGGCAGCTGCGCGAGAACGTGCCCGGCGCCTTCCCCTACACGGCGGGCGTCTTCGCCTTCAAGCGCGAGAACGAGGATCCCACGCGCATGTTCGCGGGCGAGGGCGATCCCTTCCGCACCAACAAGCGCTTTCACCTGCTCTCGAAGGACATGCCGGCGAAGCGCCTGTCCACCGCCTTCGACTCGGTCACGCTCTACGGCTTCGACCCGGACGAGCGCCCCGACATCTACGGCAAGGTGGGCAACTCGGGCGTGTCCATCGCCACGCTCGAGGACATGAAGGTGCTCTACTCGGGCTTCGACCTGTGCGCGCCGAACACCTCGGTGTCGATGACCATCAACGGCCCGGCGCCGACGATCCTGGCGATGTTCTTCAACACGGCGATCGACCAGCAGCTCGAGAAGTTCAGGAAGGACAACGGCCGCGAGCCCACCGAGGACGAGGCCGGGAAGATCCGCGAGTGGACGCTCGCCACGGTGCGCGGCACGGTGCAGGCCGACATCCTGAAGGAGGACCAGGGCCAGAACACCTGCATCTTCTCCACCGAGTTCTCGCTCAAGGTGATGGGCGACATCCAGGCGTACTTCATCCACCACGGAGTGCGGAATTTCTACTCGGTGTCCATCTCCGGCTATCACATCGCGGAAGCCGGCGCGAACCCGATCAGCCAGCTCGCCTTCACGCTCGCCAACGGCTTCACCTTCGTCGAGGCCTACCTCGCGCGCGGCATGCACATCGACGACTTCGCGGCGAATCTCTCGTTCTTCTTCTCCTACGGCATGGACCCCGAGTACGCCGTGCTCGGGCGCGTCGCGCGGCGCATCTGGGCCGTCGCCATGCGCGAGCGCTACGGCGCCAACGAGAGGAGCCAGAAGCTCAAGTTCCACTCCCAGACCTCGGGCCGCTCCCTGCACGCGCAGGAGATCGCCTTCAACGACATCCGCACCACGCTGCAGGCGCTCGTTTCCACCTACGACCACACGAACTCGCTGCACACCAACGCCTACGACGAGGCGATCACCACGCCCACCGAGGACTCGGTGCGCCGCGCCATGGCGATCCAGCTCATCATCAACAAGGAGTGGGGCCTGGCGAAGAACGAGAACCCGAACCAGGGCTCGTTCGCGATCGAGGCGCTCACCGACCTCGTCGAGGAGGCGGTGCTGAAGGA
>JBFWWT010000060.1:0-4440 GCA_050246035.1 Burkholderiales bacterium | reverse complement strand
CGGCCGGGCGCGGCGCACATCGCGCTGCCGTTCGACGTGCAGAACGGGCCGGTGGGGCGACAGGACGTCTGGGGCGATCCGACGCTCGGGTCCTATCCTTCGCGGCGCGTCGCGCCGGATGCGTTCCACATCGAGCTCGCGGCGAAACTCCTGCGCTTCGCCAAGCGCCCGGTGTTCATCTGCGGCGGCGGGCCTGTCATCTCGGGGGCGCAGGGCGAGCTGGCGGAACTCGCCGAGCGCCTGTCCGCGCCGGTGTGCACCACGATCTCCGGGCAGGGCTCGATTTCGGAAGAGCACCCGCTCGCCGCCGGCGTGGTGGGCTCCAACGGGGGCACGCCGGAGACGCGCTCGATCGTGGACGCCGCCGACCTGGTGGTGTTCGTAGGCTGCCGCGCGGGGTCCGTGACCACCGAGCGCTGGCGCCATCCGGCGCCGGGCGCCTGCAAGGTGATCCATATCGACGTCGACGCCGCGACCACGGGGGCGAACTACAAGGTGGACGTGCCGATCGTCGCGGACGCCAAGCTCGCGCTCGCGGCGCTGAACGAGGCGCTCGAGGGGGTGAAGCGGACTCTGGATGCTTCGGGGGTCAAGCAGGCGCGCGACGCGAAGTTCGCCAGGTTCGACACGCTCGCCGAGTCGCTGGATCGTCCCATCAAGCCCGAGCGCGTGGTGGCGGAGCTCGCGGCGGCGCTCGACGAGGACGCGATCGTGGTGGCCGATCCCGGGACGCCGTGCCCGTACCTGTCGGCGTACTACCGGGTGCGGAGCGTGGGCAGGACCCTGTTCTCCAATCGGGCGCACGGGGCGCTGGGGTATTCGATGGCGGCTTCGGTGGGGGCGCACTACGGCAGGCCCGCCGTGAAGACCGTGGCGGTGATGGGCGATGGCTCTTTCGGCATGTGCGCGGGGGAGCTGGAGACGCTGGTGCGCTACAAGCTGCCGATCACGCTGGTCGTGATCCGCAACGCGGTCTATGGCTGGATCAAGGCGGGGCAGAAGACGGGGTACGGGCAGCGCTATTTTTCAGTCGACTTCGGGGTGACCGACCACGCGAAGGTGGCGGAGGCGTTCGGGGTGAAGAGCTGGACGGTCGAAGACCCGGCGAAGTTGGGCGCGGCGCTGAGGGACGCGATCGCGTACGGCGGCCCTGCGCTGGTGGACGTCGTCTGCCAGCCCCTTCACGAGGCGAAGGCGCCGGTGTCGGAGTGGGTGGCTTAGCTAGGTGGGCGCCCTGTTCCTCGGAAAAACGATGGCATAGCCCATCGCGATGAGACCCGCGTTGCGGACGGCGCTGCCGAGGGTTTGCAGGATCTCGGGCGCAGGAAGAATCCACAATGCGAGGTTCATCAGGATCCCGGACAGGAACAGGACGGTCGCAAACCTGGGCAGCCACCCGGCGCGGAGCACGGGCCAGGCGAACAGCAGGCCGCCACACGCCATGAGCGCGCCGTGCACGGTGTAGGCCGCGCCCAGGCGTTCCCAAAGCGCGGCATAGCTTTGAACCTGCTCGCTCAGAGCGTACAGAGTGGTGTGCGCGAAGTACACGAAGGCGTACCCGTAGAGAATCGCGCCGAGCAGGGCCGTGAGCGCGGGCCTGGGGACATGGACGGCGACGATCCCGACCAGCAGCCAGGGCATCGGCAGGAAGGCGGCGTAGTTGAGCCAGAGCTGGGGCGAAGAGAACCCATCCTGGTACCACTCGACCAGGTCGCTTGCCGTGTGCAGCGCCGGCGCGACGAGCGCGGCGAGGCCGACGATCAGGGAGAGTGCGCTTGGCTGCCTGCGCTGGCTATGCGGCACGCGCGCTTCCCTGCCCATCGGGCGCGCGGAACGCGAAGGCCAGCCACGGCACGACCGCGCAGGCGGCCAGCCACGCCATCTCGTAGCGCGGCGACGAGCCGGGCATCTCTACGACCTTTACCGCTCCTTGTATCGTGAAGTGGACGAGCGCAGGCGCCCAGATCGTGCGGGCGCCGAGCTCGAACAGGCGCGCGAGTGGAAAGGACGTCACGAAGGCGAGCGACGTGGCGGCCAGGGCGATGGGCCAGCTCATGGTGGCGAACAGGATCAGATGTGCCGCCACGAACGGACCGGCGCTGAGCAAGGCGGCTGGCCAGAAGGCATGGCGCTGTCGGAGATTGCCGAAGAGCAATCCCCGGAACAGCGCCTCCTCGGCGAGCCCGCCCTGCGCGAAGAGGCCAGGGAGCAGCAGGAGCCAGCCGGGGTGGAGCGTCGCCTGCGCGTTCTCGAGAGTGGCGAACATGGGCAATGTGAGCAGCATCAGCGCGCAGATGCCCAACGCGATGCCGAGGGATCGGGCGGTGGGGCAGCCGAGGCCGATCGCGCGAGTGGCGACGCGAACAGACTGGCCACTGAGGATGCACTGGGCGATCAGGCATGCCGGCACGACCAGGGCCGCGACCGCGAGGCCCGCCTCCCCCCGGAGGCTGCTCAGCGCGGAAGCGCTGCCGTGGAGCATCAGGAAGATCACGACCACGCTCAGGCTCAGCACGAACCAGAACATGCCGGGACGCGACACAGGCGGCCTCCTCAAAGGCGTTGCAGCTTCTTCGACGCTCCCGCGTACAGCACATCCCGCATCGCCTTCGCCGCCTGCGCGTGAAACGCCACCGCCGGCGGGTCGAAGTCCTTTGCCGGCCGCGGCGCCAGCGCGAAGTTCCCAACCCTATCCTCCCCGCGCACCAGCGCAGCGCAATCCCACGCGCCGACGACCTGCTTGGTCCCCGGCGGCATGAAGTGCATGGATACGCCGATGCGCCGATCGGCAGAGACATTCGGTCCCGACCCATGGGCCAGGCAATAGTTGTGCAGCGACATCTCGCCCGCCTTCAGCGGCATGTAGACCCCGCGCGACTCGTCCAGCCCGGGGATCACCTGCCCGCGCGTCAGCATGTTGTCCTGGTGATAGGTGTCCTCGTGCGTCAACGTCTCGCCCAGATGCGTCCCGGGCATTACCTTCATGCACCCCGCTTCGACGCTCGCATCGGAGATCGCGAACCACGCGGTGACGACATTGCGGGACGACAGACCCCAGTAAGTATTGTCCTGGTGCCAGCCGACGAAGCTCTTCGACCCGGCATCCTTGATCCAGAAGATGGTGCTCCAGCAAAGGATGTCCGGCCCGATCAGCTGCTCGACGGGATCGAGCACGCGCGGGTCGCGGATGAGGTCGTCCAGCCACTTGAAAAGCAGGAAAGCGCGACTGCGCTCGACGGGCTTTAGCTGGCCGCCCTGGGCGGACTCGTGGGTCTCGAGGTGCTTGCGCAACAGCAGGGCCTCGGACGCGGACATGACTGGCACCGGGCAGACGTAGCCGTCGCGCCGGTACTGCTCGACCTGTTCCGGGGTCAGAGCCATGGGAACTCCTCCTGGAGCTAGGCTAGCAGAAAACCCTCCAGGAAAGCCCCGGCGGTCAGCGGCGCGCGCACCCCGTCGCGGACTGCTTCAGCTCTACGATGATGACGTGCGTGGGCGTATCGCCGACGTTCTCGCCGATGTGGGTCTGCTCGTCGGACCACATGACGTCGCCGGCCTTGAATTCGCGGCTGAGCACCTTGCCGTTCGGCAGCGTGAGGGTGCGCTTGAAGCCGCTCAGCGCGTAGAGCACGAACGCCGGGTGCCGGTGCTGGTGCGTCCGCTCGCCCGGGCGATCGGTGTACTCCAGCACGCGGACGCAGCCGTTCTCGAGGATCGTCTTGTACTTGTCGGGGTCCGTTTGCCGGGCGTCCTGGGCAAAGGCGGGGGCGGCGGCCAGCAGAGCGGCGGCGAACGCGGCGAGGCGCAGGCGCGCCCGGGCATCGGATAATGTGTTCATGAACGAACGGTATCGGAGCCACCCCGCCGCCCGGAAGCCGCGAACGCGCATAGCGGGGGCCGCGAAAGCGCATAGCCACGGGCTCGACTGGAACGACCTGCGCTACTTCCTCGCCGTCGCGAAGCACGGCAGCACGGTGGCCGCGGCGCGGGCGCTGCAGACCAACCAGTCGACGGTGCAGCGCCGACTGGCCGCTTTCGAGCGGCGCATCGGCAAGCCGCTCGCAACGCGCAGCCCGTCGGGCTACCGCCTTACCGAGCTGGGGCGGGAAATGGTGGCGCATGCCGAGCGCGTGGAAGAGGCGGCGCTCGCCTTCGAGCGGCACCTCGAGGTTGCCACCCGCGCGGTGTCCGGCGTGCTGCGCGTGGCCTGCCCGGAGCCGATCGTCTACCGCATCACGCAGTCGCCGTTGCTCGGGCGCTTTGCGGCAAGGCACCCGAATCTGCGTGTCGAGTTCGTCATGAGCGACAAGTACGTCGATCTCTCGAAAGGCGAGGCCGACGTGGCGCTGCGCTCCGGGGACACCGACGACGGCGAGCTGGTCGGCCGCAAGATCGCCGATTCGCTGTGGGCGGTCTACGCGAGCCGCGCCTACGTCGAGC
>JBFWWT010000059.1:0-4865 GCA_050246035.1 Burkholderiales bacterium | reverse complement strand
AGCTGCGGCCCGCGCACCACGATCTCGCCCGCCTCGCCCGGCCCGAGCACGCGCAGCGTGTCCGGATCCACGACGAGCGCCTCGGTATCGAAGGTCGGGATGCCGAGACACTGCTTCTTCGGGTTCTGCGGCGGGTTGATATGGGTCTGCGAGATGGTCTCGGTCATGCCGTAGCCCTCGATGTAGCGCACGCCGCAGACTTCGTAGAGCTTCTGCGCGATCGCCTCGGGCATCGCCGAGCCGCCGCCGAAGATCGACTTCAGGCTCGAGACGTCGTGGCGCAGGGCCTCGGCATGCGAAAGGAGGTCCACGACCATCGTCGGCACGTTGTCCCAGTGCGTGCAGCGGTGGCGCTCGACGAGGCGCGCGGCCTCGAGCGGGTCCCAGCGCCGCTGGATGACCATCGTGCCGCCCGCATACACGGTGGCGAGGAAGCTGTGGATGAGGCCCGTCACGTGGAAGAAGGGTGCCGTGGCGAGCGCCACCGACGCCGGCGTCACGTGCTTCCAGAGCGCCGAGCCCGCGATGTTGTGCAGGCAGGTCTCGTGCGTGTGCATGCAGCCTTTCGGCTGCCCGGTGCTGCCCGAGGTGTAGGGCATGAGGCAGAGATCGCCCGGCGCGGAGCTCGAAGGCGCAAGCGTGCCGCCGCCCTGCCGCCAGTCGTCCATGACCACGAGCTCGTCGAGCGGCAGCCCGGCGAAGCGGCCGGCGACCTCCTTCTCGGCCACGGCGACCCTGGCGCCGCTGTCCTCCAGGTAATGCCGGAGCTCGTCCGCGACATTCGCCGGACTGACCGGCACGGCCACCGCGTCAGCGCGCAGGATGCCAAGGAGGCCGGCGATGAAATCCGGGCCGTTCTGCAGGTCGAGCAGCACCCGCTCGCCCTTGCTCACGCCGCAGATGCCCTGCAGGTGCGCGGCGAGCGCTTCGACCCGCGCCGCCAGCGCGCGATAGGTGAGGATTTCCTCGCGAAAGACGGTGGCCGCCTTGTCGGGAAAGCGCGACGCGGCGCGCTCGAGCAGGTCGTGCAGCCTGAGCGGCTCGGGCCGCAGGCTTCGCGGCATGTCCGCGGGCCAGTGCGCGAAGTAGCGGGGCTCCACGGCGGGGAAGTATAGTGGCGGCGTGGGCGGCCACACGTTCCTCTTTCGCGAAGGCGCCTGGCGCGCCGCGGGCGAGTACCGCGACAGCGCGGGCGTGGCGACGCCCGTGGACGGCGAGACGCGCATCCGCCACGAGGCGGGCCGCTGGGCGAGCGAAGGCCTCATGGTCGTGCGCCGCAACCCGCCGCAGGAGCAACGCAACCGCTACGACATCGTGCCGTTCTCGACCGGCTCGCAGTCCACGCACTGGAGCGCCGAGAGCGAGAGCCTCGGCACGCTGAACGGGCGCTTCGTGGTGGCGGGCGACTCGATCCTGTCCTTCTACGCGAGCGCGACCGGCCGCTACCGAGGCTTCGAGTGCTTCCGGCAGAAGGATGCGAAGCGCTACGCCGTGCGCGGCGCGATGCTCGAGCACGACAAGCTGGTCTCGACCTGGATCGTGGAGCTGGAGGCGGCGTGAGCGGCGCGGCGCCCGCGAGCGCGTTCGTGCGCGCCGAGGACGGCGCCTGGCGCGCGACGCAGCTCACGCGCGGGCCCTGGGATCCGGGCCACCAGCACGCGGGGCCGCCGAGCGCGCTCGCCGCGCGCGCCGTGCTCGCCGCCGCCGCGCCGATGGGGCTCGCGCACCTCGCGCGCCTCACCGTGAACCTGTTGCGGCCGATCCCGATCGACGCGCTCTCGGTTGCGGTGAATGCCGACTACGCTGGGCGCAGCTCCGCACATTTCTCGTTTTCTGTCGTCGCGCAGGGCAAGGAAGTCGCGCGCGGCACCGCGCTCGTGCAGCGCGAGACGCCGCTCGCGCTGCCCGAGGGACTGCCGGGGCATCCGCTGCCGCAGGCGCCGCGCGCGCCCGCGGACTCGCCGCCGGGGCGCTTTCCGTTCCATTCCGACGCGGACATCGGCTACTCGCAGCTGGTCGAGACGCGCGTCGCGGCGGGCGAGATGTTCCGCGGGCCCTGCGCGATCTGGTTCCGCCTGCGCCACCCGATCGTCGCGGGCGAGTCGCCGCTGCCCGCCGAGCGCGTCGCGGTGGCCGCCGATTCCGGCAACGGCATCAGCGCGATCCTCGACTTCCGCAAGTTCCTCTTCGTGAACACCGACCTGACGATCAACCTGCTGCGCCCGCCGAAAGGCGAGTGGGTGTGCATCCAGGCGCAGACGCACTTCGGCCCCGACTCGAGCGGGCTCGCCGAGTCGAGGATCTACGACGAGGAAGGCTTGATCGGGCGGGGGACGCAGAGCCTCGTGGTGCGCCCGCGCGGCTGAGCTATTTCGCGAGTCGCGAGACGTCCGGCAGCGCGATCGGCCGTACCGACTCGTAGGCACGCGCCGCGCGCAGCACGAGCGCCTCGGCGTACTTCGCCCCCACGATCTGCAGCCCGGCGGGCAGGCCCGCCTTGGTCAGGCCGCAGGGAATCGAGGCCGCGGGCTGCTGCGTGAGGTTGAAGGGGTAGGAGAAGGGCGTCCAGTCGGTCCAGCGCCGCTCCTTCACCACGTCGGCGACTTCTTTTCCCGCCTCGAACGCGGCGAGCGGCAGCGCCGGCGTGAGCAGCAGGTCGTACCTGCGGTGGAACTCGTTCATGAGCACGCCGAGCGCGCCGCGCCGGGTCGCCGCCTCCTGGATCTCGCGCACGGAAAACTTCTCGCCGTCGCGCGCCACTTCGAGCAGGCCCGGGTCCATGAGCTTGCGCTTCGCCTCGGGAATGGCGCGCACCACGTAGGCCGCGCCCGGGAACCAGTGCAGCGTGAAGCAGTCGAGCTGGTCCTCGAATCCCGGGTCCGTTTCCTCCACGGTCGCGCCGAGGTCCTCGAACACCTGCGCCGCCTTCTTCACCAGCGCCGCGATCTCGCGGTCCACCTTCGCGTAGCCGAGATTCGGCGAGAACGCGATGCGAAGTCCGCGCACGCCGTCCTCCAGCCCCACGCGGTAGTCGCGCGGATCGTAGGGCAGCGCGTGCCAGTCGCGCGGGTCGGGCAGCGAGAGCACGTTCAGCATGAGCGCGGCGTCGGCCACCGTGCGCGTCATCGGCCCGAGGTGCGCCACCGTGCCGAAGGGCGAGAGCGGCCACGCGGGCACGCGCCCGAAAGTCGGCTTGATGCCGAACAGGCCCGTGAACGCGCAAGGAATGCGGATCGAGCCGCCGCCGTCGGTGCCGACCGTGAGCGGTCCCATGCCCGCGGCGACCGCCGCGGCGCTGCCGCCGGATGAGCCGCCCGGCGTCTTCGAGGGATCCCAGGGATTGCGCGTGATGCCGGTGAGCGGGCTGTCGGTGACGCCCTTCCAGCCGAATTCCGGCGTCGTCGTCTTGCCGAAGAGCACCGCGCCGTGCTCGCGCAGGCGCGCGACCGCGGGTGCGTCGTCGTTCCACGGGCCCTGCGCGTCCACGGTCCTCGAGCCGCGGCGCGTGGGCCAGCCTTTCGTGAGGATGATGTCCTTGATCGAGGTCGGCACGCCGTCCAGGAGCCCGCGCGGCTCGCGGTTTCGCCAGCGCGTCTCCGAGGCGCGCGCGGCGGCGAGCGCGGCCTTCTCGTCCACGAGGTTGAAGCAGTTGAGGACCGGGTTCAGCTTCGCGACGCGCTCGAGCACCGCGCGCGTCGCCTCGACGGGGGAGAGCGCTTTCGTGCGATAGGCGGCGAGGAGCTCGGTTGCCGACAGCGAGCAGATATCCTGTTTCATGACTTTCTCCAGGAAACGAGATGCCACGCCCCGCCGAGCGCCGGCGGCAGCACGACGGAAAGATTGCGGTTCACCTTCAGCCCCGCGGCCGCGCAGCGGCGCGCGAAGGCCTTCGGGTCCCTGCAGGCGAGCGCGTAGCCCGCGATGCCGGGCGAGGGCGGCGCGGCGCCGAGCAGGCGCTTCATCTGCGCGCGAGAGCCGATGAGGATCCTGCCGCGGTCGGTCTCGAGCGAGATCAATGCGCCCTCGCGGCGCGGAAGGCCCGCCGTGAAGCGCGCCCAGCGCACGGCCGCGCGCACCGGGTTCGCGGCGACGACATAGACGGCGGCGAGGCCGGTCACGCCGTTGCGGTGGCGCAGGTGCTTCGCGCGCCAGATCGCGCGCGGCGCGAGGTGCTCTACGTACTGGATGCGGCCTTCGGGCATCTTGCCGGGCGCGGCGCGCACCACCGCGAAGCGCACGGTCATGCCGTCTTCGACCCTGCGCGAGAGGCGCACGATCGGCTGCGGCGCGAAGCCGTGGTGGCCGAGCCGGAAATGCTCCTCGTCCGCGGTGGGCGTGCCGAAGCACACGAGGTGCACACCCCGATAGCGGCGCATGGACTTGCGCATGCGCCCGGCGTTCGGCGTGTCCATCGTCGGCGTGAGGAACTCGAGATAACCCTCGTTGAGCATCACGCAGCGGTTGGACGTCCCCGCGGGGCCGTCCTGCGTGACCTGCGCGGAGGCGGGCGTCACCGCGAAGCCGAGCGCCTCGAGGATCGCGCCGGCGCGCTCGAGGTCGGGCACGAAATGCGAAATGTGATCGAGATAGAGCTCGCCCGGCGGCGGGCGCTGGCGGTCGGCCGTGCGCATGGCGCGCTAATATAACTGCATGAACAAGCCCGTAGAGACTTCCGCCGCGACCCTGACGGGCGCCGAGGCCGTGGTGGAGATGCTGAAGGCGCACGGCGTGGAGGTGATCTTCGGCTTGTGCGGCGACACCAGCCTGCCCTTGTATGACGCGCTCGCGAGGTTGCCCCATGGCATGAAGCACATCCTCACGCGCGACGAGCGCCACGCCGCCTACATGGCGGACGGCTATGCGCG
>JBFWWT010000058.1:0-5080 GCA_050246035.1 Burkholderiales bacterium | reverse complement strand
TTTGGCCGGGTCGGGGATGGAATCCTCACCGTGCGCTTCACCTACCGCGACGAGGTGATCCGCATCTTTGGAGCCGGATACTGGCGCAAAGGAAAGCGAATCTATGAGCGAGAAAATCCGCTACACCGACGAACCCCTCGGAGACCTCGAGGTCGTCCCTGACTTTCTTCCGCGCCCGGAGGACCTTGTTTTCCGGGACGAGGGGGTAAAGGTCACGATCTCCTTGAGTAAGCGCAGCGTCGCGTTCTTCAAGGACGAGGCACGGAAGCACAACACGCAGTACCAACGCATGATTCGCCGGTTGCTTGATGCGTATGCCGAGCACCACGCGAAGCGACCTCTGACAACGCGTTCAACACGGACGCGCGATAAGGCGTCGCGCGCCGGTTGACGCGATCGTCCCTCGTCGTGGTCTAGGCGGCGAACAACGCCGCCGCGAGCATCGCCCCATGCAGCAGCGCCGCGCCGATGGTGGCGCGGATCGCCGGGTCGAGCGCGTGCGGGCGAGCGGCCTCGCGCAGCAGGCGCCGCGCGGCCACCGACGCCGGAAACGCTGAAGCGAACGCAAGAAGCGACAGCATCGGCAGCACGCCTGCGATCACCATGCCGCCCAGCCATAGGAACGCCGCGCCGGCAATCGCGGGATACAGCCACCGCGCCCGCTGCGGCCCCAGCCGCACGACGAGATTGCGCTTCCCCGCGGCCGCATCCGCCTTCAGGTCCGGGAACTGGTTGATGAAGAGCAGATTCGCCACCAGCAGGGCGTAGCCCAGCCCCGCGGCCGCCGGCGTGAAGGAGAAGCCGCCGCGCTGCACGTAGTCCGCCCCCACCACCACGATCAGCCAGCCGAGCGCCACCGCGGCCTCCCCCAACCCCCGGCTCATGAGCTTGAAGGGCGGCGCCGAATAGGCCCAGCCCACCGCCAGCCCCGCCAGCCCGACCCAGAACAGCCCCGGCGCCGAGGCGTGAGCGAGCCATAGCCCCGCCGGCACCACCGCGGCGAGCAGCGCATAGCCGAAGATCCCCGTCGCGCGAAGGCTCAGCACGCCGTTCTGGATGAAGCGGCTGCCGCCCGTGAACGGAAAGCGCCGCTCGGTGTTCGCCGCGTCGCTGCCGTTCAGCGCGTCGTAGTAGTCGTTCAGGACGTTGATGCCCGCGTGCGCGACGAGCGCGAAGGCGAGCGTCAGGAAGGCTTCGAGCGGCCGCAGGGGCGCCCCGCCCGCCTGCGCGCTCGCCAGGCCCAGGACGCAGCCCACGAGCGTCACGCTGAGGAACGCCGGTCGTGTCGCCGCGACATAGCGCGCGAGCGGGTTGCGGTAGGCGGCGAGGGTGGGCTCGGCGGCGGGCATGGGCGCGGTTTCGCCATCATAGCGCCTGCCTCATCGTTGACCGGCGTCAACGACCGGCATTGACCGCCGCCCGCCCCCCGCCGCTACAGTGTCGCCTCCAATAACAACATGTTGGGGTGCATTCCGTGGAAACCACAATAACTAGTATCCGCAAGCGCGACGGCGCCCTTCGCGAGTTCGACCTCGGCAAGATCGCCTCCGCGCTGGCGCGCGCCGGCGCCGCCACCGGCGAGTTCGGCGAGGCCGACGCCGCGCGGCTCGCCGCGCAGGTGGCGCGCGTGGTCGCGCACCGCCTGCGCGGGCGCACGCCGGGCATCGAGGACATCCAGGACGCGGTCGAGTACATCCTCATCGCCGCCGACTACGTCGCCACCGCGCGCGCCTACATCGTCTATCGCGAGCAGCACAAGCGCCTGCGCGAGGATCAGCGCACCCTGGTGGACGTCGCAGCCTCGATGAACGAGTACCTCGAGCAGAAGGACTGGCGCGTGAACGCCAACGCCAACCAGGGCTACTCGCTCGGCGGGCTCATCCTGAATGTCGCCGGCAAGGTGACGGCAAACTACTGGCTCTCGCACGTCTATCCGCCGGAAGTCGGGCGCGCGCACCGCGAGGGCGACATCCACATCCACGACCTCGACATGCTCGCGGGCTACTGCGCGGGCTGGTCGCTGAGGACGCTCGTCCAGGAAGGCCTGAACGGCGTGCCCGGCAAGGTGGAGGCCGCGCCGCCGAAGCACCTCTCGAGCGCCGTGGGCCAGATCGTCAACTTCCTCGGCACGCTGCAAAACGAGTGGGCGGGCGCGCAGGCCTTCAGCTCCTTCGACACCTACATGGCGCCCTTCGTGAGGAAGGACCGCCTCTCGTACGCCGAGGTGAAGCAGTCGATCCAGGAGCTGATCTACAACCTGAACGTGCCCTCGCGCTGGGGCACGCAGACGCCCTTCACCAACCTCACCTTCGACTGGACCTGCCCGGAGGACCTGAAGGGCCAGGTGCCGGTGATCGGCGGGGAGGAGATGCCGTTCACCTACGGCAGCCTCGCCCCCGAGATGGCGATGATCAACCGCGCCTACATCGAGGTGATGACCGCGGGCGACGCGAAGGGCCGCGTGTTCACCTTCCCCATCCCGACCTACAACGTCACCAAGGACTTCGACTGGGACGGGCCGAACACCCAGGCGCTCTTCGCCATGACGGCGAAGTACGGCCTGCCCTACTTCCAGAACTTCGTGAACTCCGACCTCGAGCCGAACATGGTGCGCTCGATGTGCTGCCGGCTGCAGCTCGACCTGCGCGAGCTCCTGAAGCGCGGCAACGGTCTCTTCGGCTCGGCCGAGCAGACCGGCTCGGTGGGCGTGGTCACCGTGAACTGCGCGCGCCTGGGCTACCTGCACAAGGGCGACGAGGAAGGCCTCACGCGACGGCTGGATCAGCTGCTCGAGATCGGCCGCACGAGCCTCGAGATCAAGCGAAAGGTCATCCAGCGCCACATGGACGCCGGGCTCTTCCCGTACACCAAGCGCTACCTCGGCACGCTGCGCAACCACTTCTCCACGCTCGGCGTGAACGGCCTGAACGAGATGATCCGCAACTTCACCGGGGACAGGGAGGACATCACGAGCGAGCGGGGCCACGCGTTCGCCTGCCGGCTGCTGGATCACGTGCGCGCGCGCATGGTCGAGTACCAGGAGCAAACCGGCCACCTCTACAACCTCGAGGCGACGCCCGCCGAGGGCACCACCTACCGCTTCGCCAAGGAGGACCGCAAGCGCTGGAAGGACATCCTGCAGGCGGGCACGCCCGCGATGCCTTACTACACCAACTCATCGCAGCTGCCGGTGGGCTTCACCGACGACCCCTTCGAGGCGCTCGAGCGCCAGGAAGAGCTGCAGGCGAAGTACACGGGCGGCACGGTGCTGCACCTCTACATGACCGAGCGCGTGAGCTCGGCCGAGGCCTGCAAGCAGCTCGTGCGCCGAGCGCTCTCGCGCTTCCGCCTGCCGTACATCACAATCACGCCGACCTTCTCCATCTGCCCGAGCCACGGCTACCTCGCGGGCGAGCACGAGACCTGCCCGCAGTGCGCGCAGGCCTGCGAGATCTGGACGCGCGTCATGGGCTACCACCGGCCCGTGTCGTCGTTCAACAAGGGCAAGCAGGGCGAGTTCCACGAGCGGCGCTTCTTCGAGGAGGAAAGGTGCTCCGCGTTGGCGGCCTGACGCGGCTCTCGGCCTGCGACTACCCGGGCAAGCTCGCCGCGGTCATCTACTGCCAGGGCTGCGCCTGGCGCTGCGCCTACTGCCACAACCCCGAGCTGCAGCCGGCGCGCGGCGCCTACGAGATTCCGTGGCCCGAGGTGATCGCCTTCCTGGAGAAGCGCCGGGGGCTCCTCGACGCGGTCGTCTTCAGCGGCGGCGAGCCCACGCAGCAGCCGGGGCTCGCCGCGGCGATGCGCGAAGTGAAGGCGATGGGCTACTACATCGGGCTCCATACGGCAGGCATCGTGCCGCGGCGCCTCGCCGAGGTGCTGCCGCTAGCGGACTGGGTGGCGATGGACGCCAAGGCGCCGTTCGCCGGGCACTCGCGCGTGACGCGCGTCGCCGGCAGCGGCGCGCGCGCGCGGCTGAGCGCCGGCCTGATCCGCGCGAGCGGCGTCGCCGCCGAGCTTCACACCGTCAGTGCTTCATCGCCTGCGGCCCCGCGTCGATGAACCTGAAGTACTTGACGTAGCCGCGGATCTCCGCCTCCGAGAGGTTCTGGTTCGGCATCGGCACCTTGTACTTGCCGAGCAGCTCCTTCGCGATCGGGTCGGTGGCGAGCATCTGCTCGGGCGAGCGCAGGAACCGCACCAGCCAGTCCTCGCTGCGGCGCTTCGTGACGCCGGCGAGGTCGGGCCCGAGCTTCTTGCCCTCGCCGCCCGAGATCGCGTGGCAGGCGACGCACTTCGACTCGAAGTCGGTCTTGGCGCGCGCGGCCTCCGGATCGGTGGGCACGGCCGAGGCCGCGAGGTTGTGGTGCTCGGTGGTGGCCTCCTCGGCCTTGACGCCCGCCTCGATGAGGCCGATCGCGCCCTGCGAGGCATTGGCGAAGTGGTGGTCCACCATGATGTAGGAGCCCGGCTCGGGGATCATGAACTCGACGGTCGCGCTGTTCGAGGAGCCGAGCAGCACCGTCTGCATGCCCCGGAACTGGTTGTCGGGGTTGCCCTCGAACCACACGCGGTCGAAGATGGTGCCCACCACGTGGAAGCTCGAGGTCTTGCTCGGGCCGACGTTGAGCACGTGCAGGCGCACGCGCTCGCCGGGGTTCGCCTTGAGCGGTTCCTTGATCATGCCGTCGTGCACGCCGTTGAACACCGTGTGGTTCGGGCGCGCGGCGCGCAGGTTCTCGCTGTCCAGCACGTGCACCGGCACGCCCTCGTGGCGCAGGCCCCTGGGGTGCGGCTTGGTGTAGAACTCGCTCTGGATCACCACGTACTCGCGGTCCACCTTCGTCGGATAGCCGTCCTTCGGCTCGACCACCACCGCGCCGTACATGCCGGCGGCGATGTGCTCGAGCACCATCGGCGTGCCGCAGTGGTACATGAAGACGCCGGGATAGTTGGCGACGAACTCGAACTCGATCGTCTGCCCCGGCGCGATCGAGCGGTACTTGTCCTGCGGCGAGACCATGGCCGCGTGGAAGTCCATCGAGTGCATCATCGGCGCGGTGACGATCTGCGGCGGCCC
>JBFWWT010000057.1:0-5791 GCA_050246035.1 Burkholderiales bacterium | reverse complement strand
GGCGCGCCGCGCGTGGGGCTGAAGTCGAGGTTGATCAGGTCGCCGAGCGCGTCCGAGTAGGTCTCGCGCACCTTCTTCCACAGCGGCAACGCCTTGTCGAAGGCCGCCTCGAGCGCGGGATCGAAGAGCTTGCCGAAGCCGGCCTTGATCTGCTTGGCCGCCTCCTCCACGGAGAGCGGGCTCTGGCGGTAGAACTGCGTCGTGGTCATCGCCTCGAAGCAGTCCACGATCGCCATCGCGCGGCCGGGCCAGGGGATCTCGTTGCCCTTGAGGCCCTTCGGGTAGCCGCTGCCGTCCCAGCGCTCGTGGTGCGTGAGCGCGACCTGGCGCGCGAGCGCGAGCACGGGGTCCTTGTGCTCGCCGATGATCTCGGCGCCGAGCTGCGGGTGGCGCCGCACGCGCTCGAGGTCGGGCGCCGAGAGCTTGCCGGGCTTCCTCAGGATCTCGGAGGGCACGCCGATCTTGCCGATATCGTAGAGCGGCGCGGCCTTCTGCAGCATCTCGGCCACCTCGGGCTTCATGCCCGCGGCCTGCGCGATGGTTCGCGCGTACTGCGCGACCCGCATCACCTTGTTGCCCGCGGCCGCGCTCTCGTGGAACTCCATCGCGCGCGCGAGCCGGCGGATGACCTCGGCGCGCGCGTCGTCGAGCTGCGCGGTGCGCGCCTGCACCTCGCGCTCGAGCTCCGCCTGGCGGCCGGCGAGCGCGAGGTGCGTGCGCACGCGCGCGAGCAGCAGCTTCGCGTTCACCGGCTTGGCGAGGTAGTCCACGGCGCCGAGGTCCAGGCCCTCGAGCTGATCGCTCGCCTCGCTCTTGCCGGTGAGGAAGATGACGGGGATGCGCGCGGTCGCGGGATCCTCCTTGAGCAGCTGGCAGATCTCGAAGCCGCTCGCCCCCGGCATGTCCACGTCGAGCAGGATCAGGTCGGGCTGCGGCGTGGCGGCCGCGAGCGACAGGGCGTCCCCGCCGTCGCCCGCCAGCTTCACCTCGTACTGGGTGCCGAGCACCTTGCCCATGAGGGCGAGCAGATCCGGGTCGTCGTCGACCGCGAGGACCACAGGCTTGGCGGGCGCGCTCACGGCGCTAGTCTACCCGGCCCCTTGACAGGACAGGCGCTCGTGTATAATCCGCCGCCGCTGGCTTACTCAAGCGGTCCCGCAGGATTCCGAAATCCCCCGCGTCATCTTCTTGGTCTACCGGCACTTTCGATCATTACTTCTTCAAGAGGCAAGTGAACATGGCAACTGGAACGGTCAAGTGGTTCAACGACGCGAAGGGCTACGGCTTCATCACCCCGGACGGCGGCGGCAAGGACCTGTTCGCGCATTTCTCGGCAATTCAGGGCGCGGGCTTCAAGAGCCTGAAGGACGGCCAGAAGGTCTCCTTCGACGTCACCACCGGCCCGAAGGGCGACCAGGCAACCAACATCAAGCCGATGTAAGGCTTTGCGGCTGAATGAAAGGCCCGCTCCGGCGGGCCTTTTTTATGGGTACAGCCCCTGCGCCCGCGCCTTGTGCGCCGCCAGGGCGACCGCCGCCTCGAGCGACGGCGCCGCCACCCCCGCGGCGCGCCCGAACCACAGCGGCGCCATGAGAATCGCGTCGATCTCCATCGGCCGTCCCCGCTCGTAGTCCTGCAGCATCGAGGCCTTGTGCGCCGGGCCGCCGGGCACGTGCCCCGGCGGCTGCGGCGCGCCCGCGGTGTCCACGCCGTGCGCGGCGGCGATCGCGCGCCCCTCCTCGCTCAGGCGCCCGCGCAGCGCCGCCACCGCCGGATCGGCCATGATGTCGCGCAGCGTCTCGCCGGTGATCACGCTGAGCGAGGAAGCGCCGAGGTTCACGAGCAGCTTCGCCCACACCGAGCGCCGGATGTCGGTCTCGATCGGCGCCTGGATCTCGGCGCGCTCGAGCGCGGCGGCGAGGCGCTCGAGCCGCGCATCCGGGCGGTCGTCGGGCCGGCCCAGCACGAGCATGTTGCGCTGCGGCGCATCGGCGCGCACCACGCCCGGCTCCACCACCTCGTTCGCCGAGTAGATCACGCCGCCCGCCACCGCGCCCGCCGGGACGGCGCGCGCGAGGCTGCCCCCCGGGTCGAGCGCCGAGAGGTCCGGCGGCGCGCGCCGCGCGCCAGACAGGTCCTGCGCGTACCACCAGGGAATGCCGTTCTGCGCGAAGACGACGAGCGTCTCGGGCCCGAGCAGCGCGGGCGCGTCGCGCGCGAACGCGGGCAGGCCGTTCGCCTTCAGCGCGACGATCACCGCGTCCATCGGCCCGAGCGCGGCCGCGTCCGCGGCCGCGCGCACCTTGCCGACGATGCGCCGCTCGCCCTTGATGAGCGTGACGCCGCGCGCGCGCATCGCCTCCAGGTGGGCGCCGCGCGCGACCACCGCTACGTCATTTCCCGTAGCGGCGAGCTGTGCGGCAAAATGGCCGCCGACCGCGCCGGCGCCGTACACGCAGATCTTCATCCCGGGAGCCCGATGGAAAGCTTCGTCAAAGTGATCCTGTTCACCGACCGCGACGGCCGCGCGCGCTTTCGCGAGGAGGAGATCCTGCTCACCGAGGGCACGCCGCAGGCCGCTCTCTCGCCAGTGTATCCGTCCGGCGGCTACCAGCTGCGGCGCAGCCCCGTCGGGTTTCGCAGCGACTGGCACTGCGCGCCGTACCCGCAGTGGGTGTTCGTGCTGCAGGGCGCGATGGAGATCCACCTGCGCGACGGCACGATGCGCCGCTTCGGCGCGGGCGAGCACTTTCTCGCCGCCGACACCGTGCCCGCGGGGGCGAGCTTCGACCCCGGCGTCCACGGCCACTGGAGCCGTCAGGCGGGCGCCGACCCCCTGGTCACGCTCTTCGTGAAGGCCTGACGCGTGCCGAAGCCGGGGCGGATCTACCGCATGTCGGCCACCGGCCGGCAGGCGTGGACGTCGGAGGACCCGTCGGTGCCCTCTTCCTACCAGCGCATCCTGGGCATGCTGGACACCGACACGCACGAGGACGTCGTGCGCGGCTACCTGCGCCGCTACCCCGACCCCCTGATCCACGAGTGGCTCGCCGAGCTCGAGGAGCTGGGGCTCGTGGAGTCGCGGCCCGCGGAGGAGGCCCACGACCTCGACTTCACCGGCACCTTCGCCGTGCCGCTGCTCATCGCCCGGGACCGCGAGCGCGTGGCGCGCGAGACCGAGACGGCGGGAGGCGAGCTCTCGCGCAAGGGCGTGTACCTCGCCATGGACCGGCTCAAGCATCGCGAGCCCTCGGGCAAGGCGCCGGCGGATACCACGGTGCTCATCGTCGAGGACGACCCCGACCAGCTCGCGCTCGCCGAGCTGCGCGTGAAGATGGCCGGCTACCGCTCCTGCAGCGCGGCCACCGCCGAGGCGCTGCGCGAGCGGCTCGCCGAGGACGGCGCGCCCGGCCTGCTGCTCCTCGACGTCATGCTGCCGGACGGCGACGGCTTCGACATCCTCGCGCGCCTGCGACGCCACCCGCCGCACGCCCTGCTGCCGATCGTCATGCTCACGGTGAAGGACGACCCGAACGACATCCGCCGCGGCCTCACCCTCGGCGCCGACGGCTACATCACGAAGCCCTACAGCAAGCAGGTCCTCGAGGAGGTCTTCGCCAAGGTGCTGGGTACCGCCGCGCGCGCCTAAGCGCCTGAAATGAAACGCCCCGGCCGGTTTCCCGGGCGGGGCGTCTCGGGTAAGGCGAGTCCGGCTTAGCGGACGGCGCCTCCATGGCCGATGAATGATCCGGTTGGAAGGACCGTCCTGCCGGCGCCGCCTTGGTCGACTCTCACTGGATCACCTCCTTTCGTGGTTGCCAGCCTGCAGTGTAGCAGGACAGAATGGCCGGCCTATGCACATGTCCCCCGAAGAAGTGAAGCAGTTCTGGCGCGGCTACTGCCAGCGCCGCAAGGTGTCTCAGGATCTCGTGAAGAAGGGCGAGGCCGAGATCGACAAGGACCCGGAGTTCTGGGCCGACCAGACGATGGACCAGCTGCTCGCGCTCGTGCAGCAGTAGCGCGCTAGCGGCGCAGGAAGTCGCCGAGCCCCCGGCGCAGCTCGTCCCGCGTGGGCACCTTCGGCAGGTTGAGCTTGCCGTCCTTCAGGCGCAGCAGCTCGTCGATGCGGCCCTGGCGCAGCTCGTCGAGCGCGCGCTCGACCTGGCGGGCGCGCGCGTTGAACTCGCGCTCGTAGGCGCCGGGCTTGAAGAACTCGGGGATCGCGTCGAGCAGTTGCGGCGGCAGGCCGTCCAGCGACAGGAACGCCGCCTTGTTCGCCGGGATCTCGACCGCGCCCTGCGGCGACTGCATCACCGCGAGCCCCGCGTTCACCTTGTCGTAGCTCCCGGGCTTGCCGCGCGGGTCGCCCTCCACGAGGTGCGCCGGCTCGTGGTCGGTGCCGCGCACGCCGATGGTGACCAGCGGCGTGCGGATCGCGTAATTCGAGCGGTTGTGCCTGCCGATCCAGCCGGTGATCGAGCGCAGCGCGCCGCGCGCGAGCTCGATGAGGCTGCGGTCGCTCGCGCCGCCGTCGGCGACGTAGGCGGCGACCGTGATCCTCGAGTTCTCGCGCACGATGAGCGAGGCGCCGTCGGCCATCTGCAGGTGCGCCTCGGCGCCCGCCTGGGTCGCGATGGAATCGCCCTCGAAGACCTGGCCGCCGGCCGCCGCGGGCCGCGCGACGCCGTCCCGGCCCTGCAGCTGGATCTCGCCCGCCGCCAGCTTGAAGCTGCCCGCGGCGCGCGGGGCGGCCTGCGCCTGCGTGCCGACGGCGAGGGCAAGGCAGAGCAGCAGCGCGCGCATCATGGCGTCAAGCCCCTCCCGTCTTCATGGTCGAGGCGCATGTTAGCAGGGCGAACTGCGCTAGCATCGCCGGCATGAACGTCGCTTTCCGGCCCGCCGCGCCGCTCGACCTCGCCGAGGCGCGCTTCGGCGACTCGTTCGCGCGCGAGCTCCCCGCCGACGCGCAGGAGACCAACGCGCGGCGCCTCGTGCTGAACGCGACCCACACGCACGTCGCGCCCACGCCCGTGCGCGCGCCGCGGCTGCTCGCCTGGTCCGACGCGCTCGCCGCGCAGCTGGGCCTCGCGCGCCCCTCGCCCGAAGCGGTGGAGGCGCTCGCGGGCAACCGGGTGTTCCCGGGCATGCGGCCCTACTCCGCGCGCTACGGCGGCCACCAGTTCGGCGTCTGGGCGGGCCAGCTCGGCGACGGCCGCGCGATCACGCTCGGCGAGCTCGCCGCCGCCGACGGCACGCGCCAGGAGCTGCAGCTGAAAGGCGCCGGGCTCACGCCCTACTCGAGGACGGCCGACGGGCGCGCGGTGCTGCGCTCGTCCCTGCGCGAGTTCCTGTGCAGCGAGGCGATGCACTGTCTCGGCGTGCCCACGACGCGCGCGCTGTCGCTCGTCGGCACGGGCGAAGCGGTGGTCCGCGACATGTTCTACGACGGCAACCCCGAGGCCGAGCCCGGCGCGGTCGTGTGCCGCGTGGCGCCGTCCTTCCTTCGCTTCGGCAACTTCCAGATCCACGCCGCGCACGGCGAGGAGGCGCTGCTCAAGCGGTTGCTCGACTACACGATCCGCCACTTCTATCCCGGGCTTTCGTACGCCGAGTGGTATCGCGAGGTGTGCCGGCGCACCGCGCGGCTGATCTCCGACTGGATGCGCCTCGGCTTCGTGCACGGCGTGATGAACACCGACAACATGTCCATCCTCGGGCTCACCATCGACTACGGGCCCTACGGCTGGCTCGAGGGCTACGACCCCTCGTGGACGCCGAACACCACCGACGC
>JBFWWT010000056.1:0-5801 GCA_050246035.1 Burkholderiales bacterium | reverse complement strand
GCGCTTCAGCTCGCCGCACGAGCTGCGCCCCTACGCGGTGTTTTTCTCGGGCGTGCTGCTGACGAGCGCGGGCTCGGCCTGGTACCACCTCGCGCCCGACGACGCGCGGCTCGTCTGGGACCGCCTGCCGATGACCATCGCCTTCATGTCGCTCGTGTCCGCGGTGATCGCCGAGCGAATCGACCGGCGCCTGGGGAGCGCGCTCCTGTGGCCGCTCGTCTTCCTCGGGCTCGCGAGCGTCGTCTACTGGCGCTGGAGCGCGCTCGCCGGGTTCGAGAACCTGCGCCCGTATCTCGCGGTGCAGTTCGGCTCGATCGCCGTGGTGCTCGCGATCTCGCTTCTCTACCGCTCGCGCTACACGCACGGCTGGGTGATCTTCCTGCTGGCCGCGGCTTACGCGGTGGCGAAGGCGGTCGAGGTCTACGACCGCGAGATCTTCGAGATCGGCGGGTGGGTGAGCGGGCACACGCTCAAGCACCTCGCGGCGGCGCTCGGGATCTGGCTGCTGCTACGGGCGCTCGGCAAGCGCGTCCAGGTATAGCTCCCGGTCGATATTCCCGCCCGACAGGATCACCGCGAAGCGCGATCCCTGCCGCCCCTTGTCCTTGAGCAGCGCCGCGAGCGGCGCGGCGCCCGCGCCCTCGGCGACGTTGTGCGTGCAGCGGAAGAGATCGCGCATGGCGGACTTCACCTCGTCGTCCGAGACCTGCACGATGCGCTCGACGCCCGCGCGGATCGCCTCCAGCGCCTCCGGCACCGGCACGCGCACGGCGACGCCGTCGGCGAAGGTGTTGGCGCTCTTCGTCTCCACGGGCTTGCCCGCGGCGAAGGAAAGCGCGTAGCAGGGCGCGTTCTCGGAGACGACGCCCACCACGCGCGTTCTCAATCCCAGCGCGTCGCGCCAGGCGACGACGCCGCAGATGCCCGAGCCGCAGCCGACCGGCACGTAGACCTCGTCGAGGTCCTGCACCGCCGAGAAGAGCTCGAGCGCGTAGCTGCCCACGCCGGCGACGAGGTGCCGGTCGAACGGCCCGATGTAGTGCAGGCCCTCGGCCTTCGAGAGCGCGTTCGCGTGCTCGCGCGCCTCGTCGTAGTCCTTGCCGTGCTCGACCAGCTCCGCGCCCCAGGCGCGCATGGCGGCGTTCTTTTCCTTGCTGTTGCCGTGCGGCACGACGATCACGCTGCGCAGGCCGTGGCGCCGGCCGGCGAAAGCGACCGACTGGCCGTGGTTGCCGCGCGTCGCGCTGACGACGCCGGCGAGCCGCGGGTTCTCGCGCTTCAGGTGCTCGGCGAGCACCAGCCCGCCGCGCACCTTGAACGAGCCCGTGGCGGTGTGGTTCTCGTGCTTCACCCACACTTCGGTGCCCGCGCGCTCGTTCAGCAGCGGCCAGCTGTACTGCGGCGTGGGCGCGACGGTCTCGTGCACGAGGGCGGCCGCGTCCTCGAGGCTCTTTCGCGCAAGGCCGAGGATCACTTCGGCCTCTTGTCGATCACGCGCTTCGCTTTTCCGATGGAGCGCTCGATGGAGGAAATGGGTACGACCTTCACGTCCGCGGTGACCCCGACGTAGGCCTTGATCTCGTGCTGCAACGAGGCCGCCGACCTCGCGTCGGCGGCCCCCGGGGCGAGCTCGACCATCACCGTGAGATGGTCGAGCGGCCCTTCCTTGCTCACTTCCATCACGTAGTGGGGCGAGAGTTCCTTGTGCTTCAGGATCAACTCTTCTATCTGCGTGGGAAAGACGTTCACCCCGCGGATGATGAGCATGTCGTCCGTGCGCCCGGTGATTCTCTCCATGCGGCGCATCGAGCGCGCGGTGGGCGGAAGGAGCCGCGTGAGGTCGCGCGTGCGGTAGCGGATGACCGGCATCGCCTCCTTGGTGAGCGAGGTGAAGACGAGCTCGCCGGGCTCGCCTTCGGGCACGGGCTCGCCCGTGGCCGGGTCGACGATCTCCGGGTAGAAGTGGTCCTCCCAGATCGTGAGGCCGTCCTTGGTCTCGACGCACTCCTGCGCGACGCCCGGGCCGATCACCTCGGAGAGGCCGTAGATGTCGATCGCCTCGAGCGACGTCCTCGCCTCGATCTGCCTTCGCATCTCGTTCGTCCACGGCTCCGCGCCGAAGATGCCCACGCGCAGCGACGACTTCTTCGGGTCGAGGCCCTGCTTCTCCATCTCGTCGGCGATGGCGAGCATGTAGGAGGGCGTCACCATGATGATCTCGGGCTTGAAGTCGGCGATGAGCTGCACCTGGCGCTCGGTCATGCCGCCCGAGAGCGGGATCACCGCGAGCCCGAGCGCCTCCGCGCCGTAGTGCGCGCCGAGGCCGCCGGTGAACAGGCCGTAGCCGTAGGCGACGTGCACCTTGTCGCCGGGGCGCGCGCCCGCGGCGCGGATCGAGCGCGCCATGACGTGAGTCCAGGTGGCGATGTCCTTCTGCGTGTAGCCGACCACCGTCGGCTTGCCCGTGGTGCCGGACGAGGCGTGAATGCGCACGATGCGGTCCATCGGCACCGCGAACATGCCGAAGGGATAGTTCTCGCGCAGGTCGGCCTTGGTCGTGAAGGGGAATTTCGCCAGGTCGGCGAGCGTCTTCAGGTCCTTCGGCTTCACGCCCGCCCGATCGAACTTGCGGCGGTAGGCGGGGATGTTCTCGTAGGCGTGCTTCAACGACCACTTGAGGCGCCGCAGCTGCAGCTCGCGCAGGCTCTTGCGAGAAGCCTTTTCGATCGGCTCGAGCGGGAACCTGCGCGCCTTGGCCATCTAGCGTCCCGTGAAGCTCGGCTTTCGCTTCTCGCGGAAGGCGGTCACGCCCTCGCGGTAGTCGCCGTGGCGCCCGACGTCGCGCTGAAAGTCGCGCTCCAGGTCGAGCTGCTCGGCGAGCGTGTTGCCCGCCGAGGCGTAGATCGCCTGCTTGATACGCCCGTAGGTGTGCGTGGGGCCGCTCGCAAGGGCGCGCGCGATGCGTTGCGCCTCGTCCACGAGCTTGTCGTCGTCCACGCACTTCCAGACGAGGCCCCAGCGCTCGGCGTCCTCGGCCTTCACGGGCTCGGCGAGGAGCGCCATGCCCATCGCGCGCGCGGTGCCGATGAGGCGCGGCAGGAAGTAGGTGCCGCCGCAGTCCGGGACGAGCCCGATGCGCGCGAAGGCCTGGAGGAACGTGGCCGAGCGCGCCGCGATCACGATGTCGCAGGCGAGGGCGAAGTTCGCGCCCGCGCCCGCGGCGACGCCGTTCACCGCGGCGATCACGGGCTTCGGGAGCGCGCGCAGGCGCCGCACGAGCGGGTTGTAGTTCGCTTCCAGCCCGCCGCCGAGGTCGAGCTTCGGGTCGTCGAGGTTGCGCTCGGCGAGGTCCTGGCCGGAGCAGAAGGCGCGCCCGGCGCCCGTGATGAGCAGCGCGCGGATCGAGGCGTCTTCTTCCGCCTGCGTCATCGCCTCGCGCAGCTCCGCGTGCATCGCGGCGACGAAGGCGTTCAGCTTCTCGGGACGGTTCAGCGTCACCGTCATCACGCCGTCGGCGTTCGAAACGAGCACTGCGGGCATGTGCTGAAGCTTACACCAGCGGCGCTAGAATCCGGGCCATGCCCCAGGTGTACTCGATCGACGGGATCGTCCCGGTGGTGGATCCTTCGGCCTACGTGCACGAGAGCGCGGTGCTGGTGGGCGACGTGCTCGTCGGCGCGCGCGCCTACGTCGGCCCGGCGGCCTGTCTGCGCGGCGACTTCGGCCGCATCGTGGTCGAGGCGGGCGCGAACGTGCAGGACACCTGCATGCTGCACGGCTTTCCCGGGCGCGACACCGTGGTCGGGGCCGAGGCGACCATCGGCCACGGCGCGGTGCTGCACGGCTGCACGATCCGGCGCGGGGCGCTCGTCGGCATGAACGCGGTGGTGAACGACAACGCCGAGGTGGGCGAGGACGCGATGGTCGCGGCGCTCGCCTTCGTGAAGGCGGAGGCGCGCATTCCGGCGCGCGCGCTCGCCGCGGGGATCCCCGCGCGCGTGCTGCGCGAGCTGACGGCCGAGGAGCTGCAGTGGAAGAAGGACAACATGCTCCTCTACCAGCAGCTCGCGGTGCGGAGCGCCACCACCATGCAGCGCGTGGAGGCGCTCGCCGCCGTGGAGCCGGGGCGAAAGCGCATCGACATTCCGGGGTCCGTCCCCCTTTCCGAACTGAAAGCGAAGGCGAGAACATGAGCGACACCGTGCTGGTCATCGTCGACCTGCAGAACGACTACTTTCCCGGCGGCGCCATGGAGCTGGAGGGCGCGGAGGCCGCCGCCGAGCGCGCGGCCGCGGCGCTCGCGGAGTTCCGCAGGCGCGGCTGGCCGGTCTTCCACGTGCGGCACCTCTCGGTGCGGCCCGGCGCGACCTTCTTCATCCCGGGCACGAAGGGCGCGGAGATCCACCCGAAGGTCGCGCCCGCCGCGGGCGAGGCGGTGGTGGAGAAGAACTTCCCCAACAGCTTTCGCAACACCGATCTGCGCGAGCGGCTCGAGAAGGCGGGCGTGAAGCACCTCGTGGTCGCGGGCATGATGACGCACATGTGCGTGGACGCCACCGTGCGCCAGGCGGCCGACCTCGGCTATCGCGTCACCTTGCTGGCGGACGCCTGCGCCACGCGCGCGCAGAGCTACGGCGGCGAGAACGTGGCGGCGAAGCAGGTGCACGCCGCGTTCCTCGCCGCGCTGAACGGGTTGTACGCGAAGGTCGTGCCCACCGCCGAAGGGGTGCGCGCACTCGAAGGAGCGAAATCGTGAGCTACGAGCTGATCCTCGCCGAGAAGAAAGGCCGCGTGGGCGTGGTGACGCTCAACCGGCCGAAGCAGATGAACGCGCTCAACGCGCAGCTCATGCAGGAGCTCGCCCAGGCGCTCTACGCGTTCGACGCCGACGAAGGCGTGGGCTGCATCGTGGTCACCGGCAGCGAGAAGGCCTTCGCCGCGGGCGCGGACATCGCGGCCATGAAGGACTACTCGTACATGGACGCGTACAGGTCCAACTACATCACGCGCGACTGGGAGCACATGCGCAACGTCCGCAAGCCCGTGCTCGCCGCGGTCGCGGGCTACGCGCTGGGCGGCGGCTGCGAGCTGGCGATGATGTGCGACCTCGCGATCGCCGCCGACACCGCGAAGTTCGGCCAGCCCGAGATCAACCTCGGCATCATGCCGGGCGCCGGCGGCACGCAGCGCCTGCCGCGCGCGAGCTCGAAGGCGCTCGCCATGGACATGGTCCTCACCGCGCGCACCATCGGCGCGGAAGAGGCGCTGCGCGCGGGGCTGGTCTCGCGCGTCGTGCCCGCGGACAAGCTCATGGACGAGGCGATGGCGATGGCCGAGAAAATCGCCTCCTATTCGCTCCCCGTGGTGATGATGGCCAAGGAGTCCGTGAACCGCGCCTTCGAGTCGACGCTTGCCGAGGGCATCACCTTCGAGCGGCGCCTGTTCCACTCCATGTTCGCCCTCGAAGACCAGAAAGAAGGCATGGCCGCCTTTGTCGAAAAGCGCAAACCCGCCTTCAAGAACAAGTAAGCAGCTAATTAGGGACAGTCCCCATTTTTCTCATTTGCACATGATTCGCAAATGAGAAAAATGGGGACTGTCCCCAATTACCTTATTGCGGCCCACATCTTTTCGATGCTGGGCTTCTCGACGTATCCGGCGCTGCTGCCGCAGCTGCAGGGCGAGTGGGGGTTGTCCAACTCGCAGGCGGGGATCATCGGCAGCTTCTTTTTCGTCGGCTACGTGGGCACGGTGTCGTCGTGGACCGCGCTCACCGACCGCGTGGACGGGCGCTGGGTGTA
>JBFWWT010000055.1:3071-6407 GCA_050246035.1 Burkholderiales bacterium | reverse complement strand
CGCTTCTTCGCGACAGCATCCGCCGCTACGTCGAGAAGGAGATCGTCCCCAAGGCCGCGGCCTGGGAGGAGCAGGGCTTCGTGCCGCGCGAGGTGCTGCGCGAGATGGGCAAGCTCGGCTTTCTCGGCCTGCGCTACGCCGAGGACTTCGGCGGCGGCGCGCTCGATGCGCGCGCGACCGCGCTGCTCGCGGAGGAGCTCGGGCGCTCCACCTTCGGCGGCTTCGCCATCACGGTGCTCGTGCACACCGACATGGCCTCGCCGCACCTCGTGCACGCGGGCACGAAGGCGCAGATCGCGAAGTACCTGCCCAAGGTGATCGCCGGCGAGGCGATCACCGCGGTGGCGGTGACCGAGCCCGACGCGGGCTCCGACGTGAAGTCCATCCGCACCACGGCGCGGCGCGAGGGCGATGCGTGGGTGCTGAAGGGCGCGAAGATGTTCATCACCAACGGCGCGCTCGCCGACCTGTACTTCGTCGCCGCGAAGACCGATCCCGCGGCGGGCTCGAAGGGCGTATCCATGTTCATCGTGGAAAAGGGAACGCCCGGATTCTCCGTGGGGCGCAAGCTGGAGAAGATGGGCTGGCGCTCCTCCGACACCGCCGAGCTCGTCTTCGACGGCTGCCGCATCCCGGCGGAGAACCTGCTCGGCGAGGAGAACCGCGGCTTCTACGCCATCATGAAGAACTTCCAGAACGAGCGCCTCGCCATCGCCGCGATGTGCATGGGCGAGGCGGCGCGCGCGATCGAGCTCACGCTCGAGTACGTGCGCACGCGCAAGGCCTTCGGCGCGCCGCTGTGGGACAAGCAGGCGATCCGCCAGCGCCTGTCGATGCTCGCCGCGCGCGTGGAGGCCGGCCGGCAGCTCGTGCGGCACGCGGCGGAGCTCGACGCCGCGGGGCGCGACTGCGTCAAGGAAGTGTCGATGGCGAAGGCCTGCTGCGCGGAGCTGCTGAACGAGGTGGTCTACGACTGCCTGCAGTTCCACGGCGGCTTCGGCTTCATCCGCGACTCGGCGATCGAGCGCATGTACCGCGACGCGCGCGTGCAGGCGATCGGCGGCGGCGCGACCGAGGTGATGCTGGAAGAAGTCGCCAAGCGCCTGTGACCCCGGGCTCGCGCGGCTTCGCGCTGCTGCTGCTCTCGGCCGCCATGCTCTTCTGGGCGGGCAACTGGGTGATCGGCCGCGCGCTGCGCGAGGCCTTCGAGCCGTTCACGCTCAACCTCGTGCGCTGGGCGCTGGCGACGCTGATCCTCGCGCCGTTCGCGCTGCCGGCGCTGCGCGCGCAGGCCGCGATCGTGCGCCGCCATGCGGGCATCCTCGCGCTGCTCGCGCTGACGGGGGTGTCGCTCTTCCACGCGCTCGTCTACCTGGGCCTCAGGTCCACGACCACGGTGAACGGCGTGCTGCTCAACTCGTCGCTGCCGCTTTTCATCCTCGCCTGCGCCTGGATCCTCGAGCGCGAGCGCGCCACGGCGCGGCAGGTGGGCGGGATGCTGCTGTCCTTCGCCGGGATCCTCGTCATCCTGTCGCGCGGCGAGCCGGCGAGCCTCGCGCGCCTCGAGGTGCACGCGGGCGATGCCTGGATCCTGCTCGCCATGCCGGTGTGGGGCGTGTACTCGGTGCTGCTCAAGCGCCGCCCGCCCGAGCTGGGCGGCGTCGCGTTCCTCTTCCTCATCGCGCTCGCGGGCACGCTGCTCCTCCTGCCCGCCGCGCTGCTGGAAGCGGCGAGCGCGCCGCCGCGCTGGCCGGGGGCCGAGGCCGCGGCGGGCGTCGGCTACATCGCCGTGTGCGCCTCGATCCTCGCCTTCATCTGCTGGAACCGGGGCGTCGCGATCGTGGGCCCGAGCGTCGCCGGCTTCACGCTGCACCTGCTGCCACTCTTCGGCACGGCGCTCGCCATCGTCTTCCTCGGCGAGACGTTCCGGGCCTTCCACGCGGTGGGCTTCGCCACCATCCTCGCGGGCGTCATCGTGGCGACGCGCGCGCCTGCGCGCGGCTAGGCGCGTGCCCGCGCGCGCCATCCTCTTTCTTTCGCTCGCCGCCTTCGCGAGCGCGGCGGCGCTGCGCGCGACCGATCCGCTGCTGCCGCTCCTTGCCGCCGAGTTCGGCACGACGCCCGGCGGCGCCTCGGCGGTGATCACGGGCTTCGCGGTGGCCTACGGGCTGCTGCAGCTCGCCAACGGGCCGATCGGCGATCGCATCGGCAAGTACCGCATGGTGGCGATCGTCACCGCGGTGTCGGCCGCGGGCAACCTCGCCTGCGCGCTCGCGCCTTCGCTGCCGCTGCTCGTGGGGGCGCGCTTCCTCACCGGGGCGACGGTGGGCGCGATCGTGCCGCTCGCCATGGCCTGGATCGGCGACGTGGTCGCCTACGAGCGGCGCCAGCCGGTGCTCGCGCGCTTTCTCGTCGGCCACATGCTCGGCGTCGCCTTCGCGAGCGTCGCCGCGGGCTATCTCGGCGAGCGGCTCGGCTGGCAGTCGGTGTTCCTGCTGCTCGCGGTGCTTTATGCGGTGACGGCGCTGCTGCTCGGCCTCGAGATGCGCCGCGAGCCGCTGGCGGCGGCGCGCGGCGCGGCGGCCGTGCCCTACGGCGAGGCGTTTCGCAGGATGGCGGGGCTCACGCGGCTGCCGTGGGTGCGCGTGATCCTCGCCACGGTGTTCGTCGAAGGCGCGCTCTTCTACGGCGCGCTCGCCTTCGTCGCGCTCGAGATGCACCAGCGCTTCGGGCTGAGCCTGGGCGCGAGCGGCGCGGTGGCGGCCACCTTCGCCGCGGGCGGGCTGCTCTACGCCTCGATCGCGGGGCGGCTCCTGCCGCGCGTGGGCGAGCGCGGGCTGGTCGCGGGCGGCGGCGTCCTGCTCGGCGCGGGCTTCGTCGCGCTCGCGGCCGCGCCTTCGGCGCTCTGGGCGCTGCCGTGCATGGTGGCGCTCGGCACGGGCATCTACATGTTCCACAACACGCTCCAGGTGAACGCCACGCAGATGGCGCCCGAGACGCGCGGCGCGGCGGTGGCGATCTTCGCCGGGTGCCTGTTCACCGGGCAGTCGGCAGGCGTGTGGCTCGCCTCGCAAGTGGTGGACGCCGCGGGCGCGCGGCCGGTGTTCGTCGCGGCGGCGCTGGGCCTCGCGCTCCTCGCGCTCGACTTCCGGCGGCGGCTCGCTAAACTGCGGCCCAAACCATGAAGTCCTTCGTCTACGTCTCGCAGCCCGCGCGCGTCGTGTTCGGCGCGGGCGCGGTGGCGAAGCTGCCCGCGGAAGTGGACAGGCTCGGCGCGAAGCGCGCGCTCGTGCTCTCGACGCCGGGGCGCGCGGCGGAGGCGAAGCGCCTGACGGC
>JBFWWT010000055.1:0-2971 GCA_050246035.1 Burkholderiales bacterium | reverse complement strand
ACCTCGGCGCCCTACCCCAACCCCGCCCCCGTCACCTACGAAGGCGTCCTCGCGCTCCTGCGCAACGCGTTAATTGGGGACGGACCTCAATTTCCCCGTCGGGGAAATTGAGGTCCGTCCCCAATTAACGCGCCAATTAGAGCGCCAGCTCGATGCGGAGCAGGCGCTCGTCGTCGGGGTGGGGGCGCACGCGGAAGCCATGCTGCTCGACGAAGCCGAGCATGGCGGCGTTCCAGGCGAGCATCTCGCCGTCCAGGCGCTTGAGGCCGTCGCGGCGCGCATAGGCGAGCAGCTCCTGAAACAGGCGCTTGCCCACGCCGCGGCGCCTCCAGTCGTCGGCCACCGCGAGGGCGAACTCGGCGCCCTCGTCCTGTCGCACGTAGCGCGCCTCGCCGACCACTTCGCCGTCGTGCTCGGCCACCAGCGCGACGTGGCGGCGCGGATCGGCCTCCACGAGCAGACGCAGCAGCGCGGGCGAGACCTCCTTCACCACGTACTGGAAGCGGCCGTAGCGCGACTCCGGCGACAGGCGCTCGACGAACGCGCGGAACGCCGGCGCGTCCTGGAGCCGGATCGGGCGGATCACGACCACCGCTGCTCCCGCCGGTAGACCACGTCGCGGATGTCGCCGCGCTCCAGGCCGATGTCGCGCAGGGCGCGGTCGCTCAGGCGCTGCAGCTCGCGGATCGCGGCCTCGCGGCTGCGGATGTCGACGTAGGCGCGGAACGCGGCCCGCAAGCGGGCCCAGGCGGCGGCCGCAAGGGCCGCGAGCGCCTCGCCGTAGGGGTAGGACAGTCTCTCTGCTCGGTTCATGACGATCTCCATGGGTGGGTGGATGGCCGCCAAGGTAAGCCCGCCGGGTATTCGGGCGATGTCGCGCTGGAAACAGTTTGTTGCCGCCATGTAAACTCGCGGCCATGGCGGCGGAAAGAATCCTCATCGTGGACGACGACCGCGACATCCGCGAGTCGATGGGCGAGTACCTGCAGGGCCACGGCTACGAGGTGGCTCTCGCCGAGAACGGCGAGGCGATGCGCAAGGCGCTCGCCGCGGCCATGCCGGCCGTGGTCCTGCTCGACCTCAACATGCCGGGCGAGGACGGGCTGTCGCTCGCGCGCTGGCTGCGCGCCCATCACGACGTCGCCATCATCATGGTGACCGGCGCCGGCGAGGTGGTGGACCGCGTGATCGGCCTCGAGGTGGGCGCCGACGACTACGTCGCCAAGCCCTTCGACCCGCGCGAGCTGCGCGCGCGCCTGAAGAGCGTGCTGCGGCGCACGCGCGGCCCGGGCGCCCCGGCGCCGAAGGCGGCGGCCGGCAAGCGCGTCAAGGTCGGGCGTTGCACCCTGGACCTGCAGACGCACCAGCTCCTCGCCCCGGACGGCGAGGAGCTGCCGCTCACGGGCATGGAGTTCGACCTGCTGCGCGTGTTCGTCGAGCGCCCCAACCAGGTGCTCACGCGCGACCAGCTCCTTACCCATACGCGCAACCGCGAGTGGGAGCCCTTCGACCGCTCGATCGACATCCGCATCGCGCGGCTGAGGAAGAAGATCGAGGCCAACCCCGAGAAGCCGAAGGCCCTGAAGACGGTGCGCGGCGCGGGCTACATCTTCATCCCGGGCGACGGCCCCGGGCCCGTGTAACCGGCTTGTTTCAATGGTTGCCGGCCGGTAACAGGCGCGCCGGCGGCCGGGCGCGCCGCTAGACTGCCGGCCATGTCGGCCGTGCTCGACCATACCGAGGCCCTGCGCGAGGCCGCGCTCGCCGTTTCCACGGCCGAGGGCGAGCAGGCCTTCGACCAGCTGGTCACCGCGCTGGCCCGCATCCTGGGCGTCGAGTACGCGCTCATTTCGGTGTACATCGAGCCGCACCGCACCCACTTGCGCACGCTCGCCACGTTCTTCGGCGGGCGCCTCGCGAAGAACGTCGAGTACCCGGTCGCGGGCACGCCCTGCGAGCAGGCGATCGGCCGCAGCTTCGGCTACTTCCCGAGGGGCGTCGCGCGCCAGTACCCCGGTGACGGCCTGCTCGC
This sequence comes from Burkholderiales bacterium, assembly GCA_050246035.1. Classification (GTDB taxonomy): domain Bacteria; phylum Pseudomonadota; class Gammaproteobacteria; order Burkholderiales; family SG8-39; genus JAABQT01. The sequence goes on along the minus strand of JBFWWT010000055.1, from coordinate 939 downwards.
CGACCACCGCATCGAGGGCTACGCCGCCACCACGCTGCACGACGCGCGCGGCGCGCCGATCGGCGCGCTGACGGTGATGTCCTCGGGCGAGATGCCCGACGCCGGCCTCGCCGAGGCGCTGCTCAATATCTTCGCGGCGCGCGTCTCGGCGGAGATCGGGCGCCGGCGCTCGGAGGCGAGCTACCGCGCGATCTTCGAGAACGCCGAGACCGCCATCATCGTGCTCGATATCGACAACGGCGCGATCGTCGACGTCAACCCCAAGGCCTGCGCCAACTACGGCTACACGGCGGAGGAGTTCCGGCGCCGCACGGCCGACGAGCTATCCTCCGGCGTGCCGCCGTACACCGGGGCGATGGCGATGCAGGCGATCGCGCGCGCGCGCGACGGCGAGGTGCTGCGCGGGGAGTGGCACCGGCGCAACAAGGACGGCAGCCTGCACTGGGACGAGGTGACGCTCAAGCGCGTGGAGATCGCGGGCCGGCCGCACATCCTGGTCGCCTCGCGCGAGATCACCGGGCGCAAGGCGGCCGAGGAGGCGCTGCGCGCGAGCGAGGAGCAGTACCGCGCGATCTTCAACGCGAGCACCGACTCGCTCACCCTGCGCGACGCGGAGTTCCGCATCGTGGACGTGAACGCCGCCTACGAGAAGATGAGCGGCCTGCCGCGCGAGCAGGTGCTCGGCGCGACCGAGCTCACCGTCGACGTGCTCGACGTGCGCGACTGGCGGCGCGAGGTGCACGACCGCGCCATCGCCGGCGAGCAGCTGCGCATCGAATCCGAGGCGCGGCGCCGCGACGGCTCGCGCTTCCGTGTCGAGGTGCTGGTGCTGCCCATGCAGTACCGCGGCGCGCCGCACGCCCTGTACGTGGCGCGCGACATCACCGAGCGCGAGCAGGCCGAGGCCGCGCGCCGCGCGAGCGAGGAGCAGTACCGCGC
>JBFWWT010000054.1:0-6637 GCA_050246035.1 Burkholderiales bacterium | reverse complement strand
AGCGCCATGTGATCGCCGCGCTTCAGGCCGCGCTCGGCGAACCCGCAGGCGAGGGCGCGCACTTCCTCGGCGAACTCGTGCCAGGTCCAGGTCTGCCAGATGCCGAGGTCCTTCTCGCGGATCGCGGCCCGCGCGCCGCGCGCGCGCGCGTGATGCAGCAAGAGCTTGGGAAACGTATCGAGCGTCCCGATGTCGATGCTCATCGAGCCTGTCCCTCCTCCTAGGTCGGGGGGATTCTTACATAGAATCCCGAGCATATGCTGCGCTCGCCCGTCCAACGCTGATGCGCCGCATTCTCGCCCTGATCGCGCTCCCGCTCGCGCTGGCCGGCGCACCCGCCATCGCCGCCGGCATCGCCTACGAGGTCGATATCGAGGCCCCCCCGGCGCTCGCCGACGCCCTGCGCGAAGGCCTGGACATCGTGCGCTGGCAGGACGATCCGCAGATGAGCGCGGAGCTCCTGCGGCGCCTGGCCGAAGAGGCGGCCGCCGACGCGCGCGAGGCTGCAGCCGCCGAGGGTTACTTCTCGGCCGAGGTCGCGGTCTCGATCGAGGAGAGCGAGGCGCCCTGGCGCGTGTCGTTGCGCGTGGCGCCCGGCGAGCGCACGCGCGTTGCGGCGATCGACATCGGCTTTCGCGGGCCGGCCGCGAGCGACCCGGAGGCGGGCGAGGCGCTCGAGCGCGTGCGCCGCGCCTGGCGCCTGCGCGCCGGCGCGCCTTTCCGGCAGTCCGACTGGGACGACGCGAAGCAGGGCGCGGTCGCGGAGCTTTCCGCCTGGCGCTATGCCGCCGCGCGCATCGCATCGAGCGAGGCGCGGGTCGACCCCGTGGCGCGTGAAGCGCGCCTGTCGGTCGTCCTCGAGAGCGGCCCGGCGTTCCGCTTCGGCGAGGTGCGCGTCTCGGGCACCGCGCGCTACGACCCGGCGCTCGTCGAGAACCTGTCCCCCATTCGGCCGGGCGAGGACTACGATCGCGCCGCGCTGCTCGTCTACCAGCGGCGGCTCGCCGAGACCGGCTATTTCGCGAGCGTGCAGGTGGCGGTCGACACGCAGCCGGAGGCTGCCGCGGCCGCGCCGGTGCGCGTAGCGGTGCTCGAGGCGCCCACCAAGCACGTCGAGGGCGGCCTTTCCTACAACACCGACGTCGGCGCGCGGCTGCAGCTTCGCTACAGCGACCAGGACCTGCGCGACTCGGCGTGGCGCCTGCGCACCGGCTTCGCCGTGGACAGCAAGATCCAGGAGTTGCAGGCAGACCTCGACTCGCCGCCGCGGCGCGGCGCGCGCTGGAACAACTTCTTCGCACGCGTCGCGCGCACCGACATCCAGAACGAGGTCGCGCGCTCCTTCGCGCTGGGCGCGGCGCACAACTTCGGCACCGACATCGCGCCTTCGGCCGCGATCCTCTCCTGGCACCTCGAGGACCAGCGCACAGGCACCACGCTCACCGACAGCCGGCACGCGGTTTACGTCGGCCTGCGGCGCAGCTTTCGCAGCACCGACGACGCGGTCAATCCGCGCGCCGGCTATTTCGGCCACGTGGAGGTCGGCGGCGGGCTTCCCGAAGCGTCGTCGCAATCGTTCCTGCGCGCTGTCGTGCACGCTTCCTACCTGCTGCCGCAGGGGCGGCGCAGCGAGCTGCTGCTGCGCGCGCAGGGCGGCGTGGTGCGCGCCGATGCGCGCGCCGGGATCCCGACCACGTTTCTCTTCCGGACCGGCGGCGACCGCACGGTGCGCGGCTACGCGTTCGAGAGCATCGGCGTCGCCGAGGGCGACGCGATCGTCGGCGGACGCCGGCTCTTTGTGGCGAGCGTCGAGTACACGCACTGGGTAAGCGAGAACTGGGGGGTCGCGGCCTTCGTCGACTCGGGTGACGCCTGGGAGGACGGCGAGCGCTTCGATCCGGTGGTCGGCCACGGCCTCGGGGTTCGCTTTCGCACGCCGATCGGCCCCGCGCGCGTCGACATCGCCTACGGCCGCGAGACGCGCGACTACAGGCTGCACTTGTCCATCGGGTACGTGTTCTGATGCGGCGCGCCGGCCCGCTCGTCGCACTGCTGCTCGTGCTCTTCGTCGCCACGGCACTGGCCGCCGTCGCGTGGCTCTTCACGACCGAGGCGGGGTTGCGCTGGACGCTTGCGCGCGCTGCAGGGCTCGCAGAAGGCAAGCTCGAGGTCGAAGGCGCGCGCGGCACGCTGGCGAGCGAGGTGTCGATTGCGCGCCTGCGCTACGGCGGCGACGGCGTCCACGTCGAGGCGCAAGATGTGCGCGGTCGCGGCAGCGTGCTCGCCCTGCTTCGCGGCAAGCTCGGCATCGAGCCGCTGCGCATCGCGCGCCTGCGCGTGGAGCTCGCGGAGGCGAAGGCGCCGTCGACGCCCGCCCTCGAGTTCGCGCCGCCCCTCGGCATCCGGCTGGGCGACGTACAGGTCGGACGGCTGGAGCTGCGCACGGCCGGAACGCAGGAGCGGCTCGTGAACCTGCGCCTCGCGCACCTCGCGCTCGACGCGCGCGCGCTTTCGGCGGCCGGCTCGCTCGAGCGGCCCGACGAGCGCCTGCCCGCGCGCATTGACTTCAAGGCGAGCGGCAGCTTCGAGAAGCTCGTCGCGACGCTGGACGCCCGCATCGCCGGGATCCCGGTGCGCGCCGACCTGGAGCTCGCGCGGCGCGACGGCCGCTATGCCGGGCTCGTAACCATCGTGAACGCGAGCCCCGGGCCGCTCGACGCGGGCGCCTTGCCGGTGAGCGCGCTGCGCGTGCGCTTCTCGGGCACCGTGCTGCAGGCGTTGCGCGCGGAGATCGCGGGCGGCGCGGTGCTGGAGGGCCGCGGCCGCCTCGAGCGGATGCGACTGCAGGCCGACCTTCGCGTGCGCAACCTCGATCTGCGCGCATTGCGTTCGAACCTGCGGCGCACCTCGCTCGCCGGAGACGTCAAGGTGGACATCGGGCGCGACGCGCTGTCGGTTCGCGGCGAGCTCGCGCAGGAGGGTTTGCGCATCGAGGGTCTGGTCGAGCGCGCGGGCGACACGATCGAGCTGCGCGCGCTGCGCGCCGCAACCGCCGGCGGCGAGCTGCGCGGAGATGGACGGCTGCGCCTGGGCGAGCCGCTGCGAGTGCAGGGCCGTCTGCAGCTGGAGCGCGTCGATCCGTCGGCCTTCGGCGACTTTCCGCAAGGCGCGATCAGCGGCGAGCTGGATGCCGAGGGCGATCTGGGCGCGGAGCCGCGGCTCGATGCGCGCTGGCAGGTGCGCGAAAGCACGCTGCTCGGCGAGCCGCTGCAAAGCGAGGGCCGCGCGCGCGTCTCGCGCCAACGGGCGGAGGGCCTGCAGGCGCGCGTGCGGCTCGGACCGGTGCGCGCCACGGCGCGCGGCAGCCTCGGACGGCCGGGCGACAACCTCGCCTGGACGTTGCGCGTCGATGACCTCGCGGCGCTGGACGATCGCGTGTCGGGCCGGCTCGAGGCGAGCGGGACGCTGGCCGGTCCGCTCTCCGACCCCTCGGTCGACGCCCTCGCCCGCGCATGGGACCTGCGGCTGCCGGGCGACGCGACCGGGCGCGCCGTGACGCTGAGGCTCGAAGGCACCCGGCGCAAGCACGAGGCGCAGCTCGCCGTGCAAGGGGGAAACGTGCAGGCGAAGGCGCTGCTCGCCGGCGCGCTGAGCGATGCGCTTGCCTGGCAAGGCGAGATCCGGTCGCTCGTCAACGAGGGACGATATCCCCTGCGCCTGCTCGCGCCGGCCCCACTGCGCGTCTCGCGCGGCAGCGTCTTGCTCGGGCGCTTCGAGGCCGCGCTCGACGGGGGCCGGGTGGACATGCGCGAGCTCGTCTGGTCCGAAGGCAGGCTCGTCACCAGCGGCGTCGCGAGCGCCCTGCCCGCACAATGGCTCGTACTGGCCGCAGGGCTGAGCGAGACCGTGCGCGCAACGATGCGTGTCGACGGGGAATGGTCGCTCGCCGCAACGCCGGAGCTGGAGGGTGCACTGACGTTGCGCCATGCAGGCGGCGACGTGGACCTGATCGTGGAGGGCGAGGCCTATCCGGCCGGGCTGTCCGCCGCGGCGCTCGAGGCGCGCATCGCCGCGGGCCGCATCGCGTTGCGGCTGGACGCGGACTCTCGCTACGGCAAGCTCGCCGTCGAGGGCGGGGTCGGCGCCGCGCTCGATGCCCGATCGCCGGTGGACCTGCGCGCGCGCTTCGACGCCGCCGCGCTCGGCGCGATCACGCAACCCTTCGTCACGCAAGGAAGGCTCGAGGGCCGCCTGTGGGCCGACCTGCGGGTCACGGGCACGCTGGGCGAGCCGCGCTACGAGGGAGCGCTGCGCGGCGAGCAGTTGCGCGCCGAGGTGCCGCCCTATGGCGTATTCCTGAAGGACGGCGCCTTCGCGGCCGCGCTCGAAGGCGATCGGCTGCAGCTGCAGTCGTTCTCCATCCGCGGCGGCGAGGGCGAGTTCACGGCAAAGGGCAGCGTGCCGCTGCGCCTTGCCGAAGGCGGGGCGAAGCTCGAGTGGTCGGCGCGCGCGCTCGAAGTGCTCGCGCGCGCCGACCTCCGGCTCACCGTCTCCGGCGACGGCCAGGCCGATTTCGACGGCAGGCGCCTCTCGCTCACCGGCGCGCTGCGCGCCGATCGCGGCTACCTGCGCATCGCGCGAGACGCCCTGCCCCAGCTCGGCGAGGACGTGGTCATCGAAGGCCGCCCCACCCCGGAGCCGGCGCGTGCCGCACTGCCGGTCTCGCTTGATGTCGAGCTCGATCTGGGGCGCGATCTCGCGATCGAGACGCGCGGCCTGGAGGGCAAGCTGACGGGTCGCCTGCGGTTGAAGGGCGACGAGGGCGGCGGACTGAGCGCCTATGGTCGGCTGCAGCTGGTCAACGCCACCTACTATGCCTACGGCCAGCGGCTGCAGATCGATCCCGGCGTGCTGATCTTCGACGGCGCAATCCGCAATCCGGGGCTGCAGGTGACCGCGTGGCGGCGCAACCAGGCGGTCGAGGCGGGCGTGCAGGTCTCGGGCAACGTGCAGGCGCCGCGCGTCGTGCTCGTCTCCGCGCCCGCGGTGCCCGAGGCCGAGGCCCTCTCGTGGCTCGTGCTCGGCCGCGCGCCCGGCGATGCGAGCCGCGCGGACCTGGGCTTGCTGCAGGTCGCCGCGGGCGAGCTCCTTTCGTCCGGCAGCGCGCTGCCGCTCGACCGGCGACTCGCGCGCGCGGTCGGGCTGGACGAAGTCACGCTGCGCGGCGGCGGCGGGGTCGAGCAGAACGTGGTGGCCTTCGGCAAGCGGCTGTCCGACCGCCTCTACATCACCTACGAGCAGGGGCTCGGCGCCGTGGCCATCAACCTCGTGAAGCTCGACTACTCGCTCGGGCGGCGCTGGTCGCTGCGCGCCGAGACCGGCACGACGACGAGCGGCGCGGGGCTGTTCTACCGCTTCTCCTGGGACTAGAGGAGCGGAAAGGCGGTAAGCGGCCCCGGCTCGCTCACCGCGGGCGCGGCGGCAAGGTGCGCGGGCGTAAGCTCCGCGAACGAGGCCGCGCCCAGGAGTCCCAGGCAGATGCGCACTTCCTCCTCCAGGATCTCAAGCGCGCGCACGAGCCCCGCGACGCCGTCCGCGGCGAGGCCGAGGCACGCGAGCCGCCCGAGGCCGACGCAGCTCGCGCCGAGCGCGATGCCCTTCACCACGTCGGTGCCGCGCATGAACCCGCCGTCCACCCAGACCGGCGCGCGGCCGGCGACCGCGCGGACCACCTCCGGGAGTACCGTCGCGCTGCCCAAGCCGTGATCGAGCTGGCGGCCGCCGTGGTTCGACACGTAGACCACGTCCGCGCCGTGCTCCACCGCGAGCGCCGCGTCCTCGGCGGTGGCGATCCCTTTGAGGATGAGCGGCAGGTCGTGGCGGTCCTTGTAGCGCTTGACGTCGTCCCAGTTGAGCGCCGACTGATACTGCATGCCCTGCGCCACACCTGCGCGCCAAGGCTTGACGAAGCGCTCGGCGAGATCGCGCTCGCGGCGGCTGTACATCGCGCTGTCCACGGTCAGGCAAAAGGCGCGATAGCCCTGACCCTTCGCGCGGCGCACGTGGTCGTCCACCCAGTCCGCGTCGCCGCGCACGTAGAGCTGGAAGAGCCGCAGGTTGTCCGCCGCCGCCGCGGTCGCCTCCAGCCCCGGCTGGCAGACCGAGGAAAGCATCTGCGGCACGCAGAACGCCTTCGAGGCGCGCGCCACCGCCGCCGCACCGCCTTCTACGAAGGACTCCACGCCGCCCACGGGCGCGATCAACACCGGCAGGCGGGTACGTGCCCCTAGTAGCTCACCCGACGCATCCACCTTGCGCATGTCGCGCAGCACGCGCGGGCGGAAGGCGATCGTGTCGAGCGCCTGCCGGTTGCGCCGCACGGTGGTCTCGGTCTCCGTGCCGCCGATGAGATAGGCCCACGGGCCCGGCGCGAGGTTGCGCCGCGCGGCGGAGACGATCTCGTGCAACGTCAGGTACTTCTCGCTCACATCTGCGTTCATGCGTTCCCCGGGCGGGCTAGACTCCGCGCGTGACTATACCCGTGCCTTTCGCCGCCGCCGCCAGGATCCGCGTGCGCCCCGAGTGGATCGACTACAACGGCCACATGAACGTGGGCTACTACCACGTCGCCTTCGAC
>JBFWWT010000053.1:0-6740 GCA_050246035.1 Burkholderiales bacterium | reverse complement strand
GCCGGCGCGCTCGCCTTCGCCGCCTTCTTCGTCTACGTCCTCGTAAAGGCCCACCATGGAATTCGAACGCGCCATCAGCCGGCGCCTGCATGAAGAGCACGCCGCGACCCTCGCCCTCTGGGGCCGGGTCGAGCAGGCGGTCGCCGCCGAGCGCCACGACGCCGCGCTGATGCGCGAGGCCTCGGCCGCGCTCGCCGGGGAGATCGAGCGCCACTTCGAGTTCGAGGAGGCCGAGCTCTTCCCGCGGCTCGCCGCCGCGGGCGAGGCCGACATCGCGGGGCTGCTCGCCGAAGAGCACGAGGCGATCCGCGAGGTCGCCGGCCGCTTCATGGCGCTCGCGCAGGAGGACCGGCCGCGCGCAGAATTGAAGGCCGTCGCGCTCGAAGTCGCCGAGCGACTGGTGAGCCACGTGCAGAAGGAGGAAATGGCGCTGCTCCCCGCCCTCGACGACCTGCTCGACGAGGATGCCGACCGACAACTCCAGCTCGCCTACGCCGAATGACGCCCAAATCCGCCGCTCCCCGGATCCGCCGCCTCGCCCCCGCCGACCTCGACGCCGTCGTCGCGCTCGACGCGCCGCTCGCCGGCCGCACGCGCCGCGCCTACTTCGAGCGGCGCCTCGCCGCCGCCCTGCGCCAGCCCGGGCTGCACCTGCAGTTCGCCGCGGAAAGCGCCGGCAAGCTCCTCGGGCACGCGCTCGCGCGCGTGCTCGAGGGCGAGTTCGGACGCAGCGCGCGCGGCCTGCGCATCGAGGTGATCAGCGTCGCGCGCGAGGCGCAGCGGCACGGCCTCGGCCGCCTGCTGCACGCGGCGCTCGAGGACGCGGCGAGGCAGGCCGCGTTCGCCGAGCTGCGCACCTCGGCGCCGTGGCGCGACGCGCCCATGCTGCGCTTCCTCGACGAGATGGGCTATGTGCTGGACGCGAGCCTGGTGCTCGACTGCGCGGTGAAGTCGAGCCCGCTGCTCGCGTCCCAGGAGCCCGCGCGCGACGCCGTGGACGTGCGCACCCTCTCGGCAAGGGACCTCGAGGACGTGGTGCGCGTGGACCGGCACGTCACGGGGCGCGAGCGGCGCGACTTCGTGAAGCACGCGCTCGACGAGGCGCTGCGCGAGTCGGGGGTGCGCGTGTCGCTGGCCGCGCGCGTGGACGGCGTCGTCGCGGGCTACCTGATGGCGCGCGCCGACCTCGGCGACTTCGGGCGCACCGAGCCCGTGGCGGTGGTGGACACCGTCGGCGTGTCGCCCGAGTACGCGCGGCGCGGCGTGGGGCGCGCGATGCTCGAGCAGCTCCTGCTCAACCTGGACGCGCTGCGCATCGAGCGCGTGGAGACCGTGGTCGAGGCGCGCGCGCTGGAGCTGCTCGGCTTCTTCGGCCGCGCGGGCTTCGCGCCGTCGCAGCGCCTGTCGTTCGTCAAGCGCCTCGCATGATCCCCTGGCTCGAGCGCTACGAGGTGGGCGTGGCCGCGATCGACGGCCAGCACCGCGAGATGCTCGGGTTGGTGAACCGCCTGCTCGAGGGGCTCGGCGAGGGACGCGGCCGCGACGAGCTCGTGGAGGTGCTGCGCGAGCTGGTGCGCGCCACCGAGCACAACGTCGCCACCGAGGAGCGGCTGATGCGGGAGCACGGTCTGTCGCCCGCGCACCACGCGGATGCGCACACGCGGCTGCTGGAGGCGATCCGGCGCTTCGACCTGCGCCTGGACGCCGACGGGCTCGCGGCGAGCGCCACGTGGCTGCGCGAGTGGCTCATCGGGCACATCGAGGACGACGACCGGCCGCTCGCGGAGATGCTGCGCGCGCGCGGCGTTTCCTGAATGGAGGCTGTCATGAGACTGGACGGCAAGACGGCGGTGGTGACGGGCGGCGCATCGGGCATCGGGCGCGCCACGGCGGAAGCGCTCGCCCTGGCGGGCGCGCACGTCATCGTGGGCGACGTGAATCGCGAGATGGGCGAGTCGGTAGCCGATACCCTGCGCGTGCGCGCGCTGGGGGCGGACTTCCTCTTTCTCGACGTGACCGACGCCGGCTCGGTGGAGGAATTCCGGCGCGAGGCGCTCGCGCTGCGGCCGCAGGTGGACATCGTCGCCAACGTCGCGGGCTGGGGCCGCACCGAGCCCTTCGTGCAGAACGACCCGGCGCTGTGGCGTCGCATCGTGGACCTGAACTTCATGGGCCCGGTGCAGGTGACGCGCGCCTTCATCGAGCCGATGATCGCGCGCCAGTCGGGCAAGATCGTGAGCGTGGCGAGCGACGCGGGGCGCGTCGGCAGCCTCGGCGAGACCGTCTACTCCGGCGCCAAGGGGGGCGTGATCGCCTTCACCAAGGCGCTCGCCAGGGAGCTGGCGCGCTTCGGGATCACCGTGAACTGCGTGTGCCCCGGGCCGACCGACACGCCGCTCATGGCCGCGGTGCCCGACAGGATCAAGGAGGCCTTCGAGCGCGCCACGCCCATGCGGCGCCTCGCGAAGCCGCAGGAGGTCGCCGACGCGATCCTGTTCTTCGCCAGCCCGCGCTCGGACTTCGTCACCGGGCAGGTGCTCTCGGTGAGCGGCGGACTTACCATGGCGGGCTGAGCCGCTTTTCGCACAAGGAGAAAGAACGATGCATTCCCTCAAGGCCGCCGAGTGGCGCCCGCAGCACTTCCGCTGGGAGGTGAAGGACCGCGTCGCCACCGTGACGCTCAACCGGCCCGAGCGCAAGAACCCCCTCACCTTCGAGAGCTACGCCGAGCTGCGCGACACCTTCCACAAGCTGCAGTACGCCGAGGACGTGCGCGCGGTCGTGATCACCGGCGAAGGCGGCAACTTCTGCTCGGGCGGCGACGTGCACGAGATCATCGGCCCGCTCGTGCAGATGGAGATGCCGCAGCTGCTGCGCTTCACGCGCATGACCGGCAACCTGGTGAAGGAGATGCGCACCTGCCCGCAGCCCGTCATCGCCGCGGTGGACGGCGTGTGCGCGGGCGCCGGCGCGATCCTCTCCATGGCGAGCGACCTGCGGTATGCGACGCCGGAGGCGAAGACGGCGTTCCTCTTCGTGCGCGTGGGGCTGGCCGGCTGCGACATGGGCGCCTGCGCCATCCTGCCGCGCATCATCGGCCAGGGGCGCGCGGCGGAGATCCTGTACTCCGGGCGCTCGTTCTCGGCCGACGAGGGCTTCGCCTGGGGGTACTTCAACGAGGTGCTGCCGCGCGACAAGCTCCTCGCGCGCGCGACCGAGATGGCGAAGTCGATCGCCGACGGCCCCGCCTTCGCGCACGCCATGACCAAGAAGTGCCTGCACCAGGAGTGGAACATGTCCATCGAGCAGGCGCTGGAGACCGAGGCCGAGGCGCAGGCCATCTGCATGCAGACGCAGGATTTCGAGCGCGCCTACAACGCCTTCGTCGCGAAGAAGAAGCCCCAGTTCGAGGGCAACTGATGATCCGTCTCGCGATCGCGGAGGGCATCGCGGTCGCGACGCTCGCGCGGCCGCCGGTCAACGCGATCAACGAGGCGTGGGTCGAGCGGCTGCGCGAGGTCATCGCGCAGGCGAAGGATTGCGCCGTGCTCTTGATCCGCAGCGACCAAAAGGTGTTCTGCGCGGGCGCGGACCTCGCGCTCATGCGCTCGCGCTTCGATTCGGCCGAGGGGCGCGAGCAGATGGTCGCGCTCGCGCGCGAGATGCAACGAGCGTACGCGGAGCTGGAAGCCGCGCCTTTCGTCTCGATTTGCGAGATCTCCGGCGCGGCGATGGGCGGCGGGCTGGAGCTCGCGCTGGCTTGCGACTTCCGGATCGCGGCTCACGAGGCGAGGCTCGGCCTGCCCGAGGTGACGCTCGGGCTGCTGCCGGGCGCGGGCGGGACCCAGCGGCTCACGCGGATTTGCGGCGAGGCGGTGGCGAAGCGGCTGATCCTCCGAGGAGAGGTCGTGGGTGGCGAGGAGGCGGCGCGGCTGGGGATCGTGCAGTGGGCGTTGCCGAGAGCAGACCTGGCGGCCACGGCCACGGAGACCGCGAGAGGGATCGCGGACCTGCCGAAAGAAGCCGTCTCCGCATGCAAGCGGTGCATTGCTGCAGCCCTGATCGAGGAAGACTACGAGCTGGAGCTGGCATCGACGAGAGCCCTGCTCACCGTTCCGGAGACGCGTGCGCGGGTGCGCGAGTTCCTCGAAACCCGCCGGCAGTCCTAGAACCTCTCCGCCTCCGCGCGGTCGGACTTGTATGGACCCGACGCGCCTCAATGTCACGCTCGCAGCAGGGGAAAGTCTCCTCTCCGCCCTGTCGCGCCGGGATATCCCCCTCGAGCACGAATGCGGCGGCAAGCTTTCCTGCGCGACCTGCATGGTCATCGTGCGCAAGGGAATCGAGCTCCTGAACGAACCCGGCGACGAAGAGCTGGACATGCTCGACCGCGCTGACGCGCCCGACGGCGCGCGGCTCGCCTGCCAGGTTCAGGGCGAAGGCGAAATCGAGATCGAGATCCCCGAAAGAGACGCGGCGCAACCGGCGATCCCGGACGCCGTCCAGCCGATCAGCCTGAGCGAAGGCGCCGCGCGCCATCTCCGGCGGCAACTGCAGCAGGCGAACGCCGAGGCGGTGCGTCTGCGCGTCGTCCCGGCCGGCTGCTCGGGATTCGGCTACAAGGTGGAGACGGCTGACGCAATCGCGGATGACGACACCCTCTTCGAAAGCCATGGCATCCGCATCGTCGTGGACCCGCAAAGCCTCCCGAGAATCCACGGCACCTCGCTGGACCTGGTGCAGGAAGGCCTCGCGCGCCGCATCCGCTTCGACAATCCCAACGCGCGCCAGACCTGCGGCTGCGGGGAGAGCTTCGGCGCCTAGGCGCGCGGGCGGCGAATCTGCGCCACCAGTCCGGCGTTCGGGCAGGTCGCGGTCGCGAGCCGGCGGGCGCAGTCGCCCGAGGCGACGCAGTACGCGCAGCGCCGTGCCGCCTGTGCCAGCGCGGCGAGGCCCGCCGCTTCCTGCGCCTCGCCCGGGCTCAGTCCCTCGCCGCGCAGGAGCTCGAAGAACGGCAGCGGTCGCGCCTCGCGCAGCGCGCGCCGCCACGAGGAGGCGAGCCCGTAGCCGAGCAGCACGGCGAAGACGGCGAGGAGCAAGACGAGCAGGTCGGGGATCAGCGGTTCCATGGAACCTCCTTCGGTTGACCCACCCTACCCCCCTCGAGTGCGGGCGTCTTGATCCAGCGCAATCGACGCGCCCGGGGATCAGCGCCGCACGCGCAGGAGCAGCCCGAAGAGCAACGCGAACGCCGCCGACCAGGCGGCCGCCGACACGACGAGCCACGGCATGGGCCAGAGCTCCGCAAGCCCGCGCGCCGCGACCGCGAGGGCGAGCAGCAACGTGCCGACCGGGATTGCGCCGAAATCGGCCGGCTCGCGCCGCGCGCGCAGAAGCCAGGTCGTCGCCATCACCGTGAAGGTGAGCGTGCCGAGCGCGCCCACCGTGATCACGTGCAGCGCGGCCGGCAGCCCGCGCCCCGCCCAGAGCGCCGCGCCGACCGCGAGCAGCCCCACTCCGAGCCAGGCGTAGCCCGCGATCAGGCAGGCGATGTCGGGCCGCGCGCGCAATCGCCACGGCCGCCAGCGATGGATGCGCACGAGCGCGAGCGCGCCCGCCGCCGCTGCGGCGAGCGCGGCCGGCGCCTCGCCCTGAGGCAAGAACGCCGCCGCGGCGGCAAGGGCCGCCGCGGCGAGGAGCACTCCCTCGAGCCGCGGCTGCACGCGCACCTCGAGCCGCTCGCCCTGCCGCTGCAGCTGCCCGGCGACCATCGGCGGGATGATGCGCCCGCCCATGAAAAGCATGAGCAGGGCGAAGAGCATCACCGCCCCCGGCAGGACGCGATCCCCGAGCGGGTGCAGCGCGGCGGCCGCGCACAGCGCCACCAGCACCGCGGGCAGCACGCGGTTGCGCAGCTTCTTCGCCGCGCGCAGGAGCCGCGGCGCGACCTGCAACGCGAGCCCGAGCGCGAAGGCGCCGTTCAGGGCCGCGGCGAGCGCGCTCTGCGGCGCGGCGAGGAAGGCCGCGCGCGCCGCGAGCCACAGGACGAAGAGGACGACGATGCGCCGCGGCCGCGCGGGGCCGAGCTGGTTGCCGGCGACCACGGCGAGCGCGAAGCCGAACAGCATCTCGCGCGCGTGCCATTGGGGCGGCATGACCGACGCCGACAGCGGCAGCATGAGCGCCGCGTAAAGCGCGGCGGCGGGGTAGAAAAGGTGCACGGGAAGTAGCATTGTCGCGCCACCGGCCGCGAAACCCGTGAAACGCATTCGCCCCGCCCCGCATCCAATGTCCATGCAAGCGGCGAGCCTTTCCCGGATCGAGCCCAGCGACGAGGCGCTCGTCGAGCGCCTGCGCGGGGGCGACCTCGGGGCGCTCGAGGCGCTGATGCGCCGCCACAACCGGCTCCTCTACCGCACGGCGCGCGCCATCCTGCGCGACGACGCGGAGGCCGAGGACGCGGTGCAGGAGGCCTACCTGCGCGCCTACCGCGCGCTCGAGACCTTCCGCGGCGAGTCCAGGTTCTCGACGTGGCTCGTGCGCATCGCGGCGAACGAGGCGCTCATGCGCCGGCGCGCGCGGCCGAGAACGGCGGACGTCGTGCCGCTCGAGGCGGCGGCGGACCTGCAGGCACGGGAGGAGCGAGGCGACGACATGCTGAGACGGCTGCTCGAGAGGCGCATCGACGCGCTGCCCGACGACTACCGCGCGGTGTTCATGCTGCGCGCGGTGGAGGAGCT
>JBFWWT010000052.1:0-10971 GCA_050246035.1 Burkholderiales bacterium | reverse complement strand
GCTTCGTCGAGCGCGAGCCGCGCACCCGCGGCCTGCCCGTCGGCCTTTTCGGCGCGAGCACCGGCGCGGCCTCGGCGCTGCGCGTCGCGGCCGCCATGCCGGAGGCGGTGCGCGCGGTGGTCTCGCGCGGCGGGCGGCCCGATCTCGCCGGGCGCAGCGCGCTGCGCGCCGTGAAGGCGCCGGTGCTGCTCATCGTCGGCGCCGAAGACCACGGCGTGATCGAGCTGAACGAGTCGGCGCGCGAGGAGTTGACGGCCTGCGCGAGCGAGCTCGACCTCGTGCCGCGCGCCACGCACCTCTTCGAGGAGCCGGGCACGCTGGAGGCGGTGGCGCGGCTCGCCGCCGAATGGTTCCGGCGCCACCTCGCGACGCCGAAGCGCTAGCCGAGCCAGCCGCGCGCGTCGAGCCAGGCCATGACCGCGTCCGCGGCGTCCGCCGGCGTGCCGCGGTCGCCGTGCAGCACGAGCTCGGGGGTGAGCGGCGGCTCGTAGGCGGCCTGCGCGCCCGGCAGCGTCGCGCTCTTTCCTTCGCGCGCGGCGCGGTACAACCCCTTCACGTCGCGCGCGGCGCAGACGTCCATCGGCGTGTCGACGAAGACCTCGGCGAAGCGCGCGATCTTCGCGCGCGCCGCGTCGCGGTAGGCGCGGCGGTTGGCGGTGGCGTCGAACAGCACCGGCCGGCCCTCGGCCGCGATCCACGCGCCGAGCTGCGCGAGCGCGCCGTAGAAAAAGTCGCGCTCGCGGAACGAGTAGGCCGGTCGCGGCGTGAGCTGGGTGCGCAGCACGTCGGACTCGAGCACCGCGGGCTCCAGGCCCCTCGCCTGCAGTCGCGCGAGGAGCTCGCGCGCGATCGCGCTCTTGCCCGAGCCCGAGAGGCCCGTGAGCCACACGGCGAAGCTCATGCGCGGCAGTACTCGTTCGCGCGCGCCGGCTCGAAGCGCGGCGCGGCGAGCACGTTGAGCGCGAAGCCGAGCACCTTGCGCCGCAGCGCCTCGTCGAGCGCGGGGTACCAGAGGGGATTGGCCATGACGAGCGCGCGGAAGGCGAAGAACGGCGCCGCGACTCCCAGGATCTCCGCGTCGCCCGAGCGCTCGAGGTAGCGCTCCCAGAAGCCGCGGAACAGCCGCTCGAAGTCCCCTTCCAGCTTTCCGGAGCGCTGCAGCGAGAAAAAGAGGTAGTTGAGCGTGAGGCAGGTGACGTCGTCGGCGGGCTCGCCCCACTCGCCGCGCGAGCGGTCGAGCACCGAGAAGTCCGCGCCCTCGCGAAAGAGGATGTTCCAGGGGTGGAAGTCGCCGTGCACCTGGCGCAGGCGGTGCGTGCTCGCCTTGAGGCGCCAGCGCCAGTCGTTCGCGCGCCGCTCGATCTCGCGCACGGGCTCTGCGAGCGGGCCCGCCGGGTAGCTGTCGGCCACGCCGAAGATGCACTCGCCGTGGCCGACGAGGTCGCGCAGGCGCCGCACGTAGAGGCCCGGGTCGGGTCCGGGCATGCGGTGAATGTCGGCGAGGTAGTCGCACAGCGCGTCGGCGCGCGCGAAGTCCTGCGGCTTCGCCTCGCCCCCGCCGCGCAGGCGCAGCAAGTCGTCGGCGTACTCGCGCCCTTCCACGAACGGGGCGAGCATGAAGAGCTCCTCGGCGCTGCCGAGCGATTCCAGCACGCCCTCGGCGCGCACCGCGCCCACGTCGAGCGAGGGCACGTGCCGCGGCAGGCGGTTGAAGGCGCCGTGCGCCCAGAGCAGCAGCTGCGCGCGGTCCGACATGTGCTCGTGGCCGAACGGCCCCGGGCGCACCGTCTCCAGCACCGCGCGGCGCGCTTCGCCCGCCACCGTGTAGTCCAGGCGCAGCGGCACGCCGTAGCCGTAGCCCTTGTCGCCCTGGCGCCCGCCGCCGAGCGGCGTCACGCGCACGTCGGACACGTCGGCGCCGTGCAGGCTGCGCAGGTATTGCCGCAGCGCTTCGGGCGTGAAAGGCGTCATCCCTTCACGCATATCAGGGGCTCCACTCTCGCGACCTTGCGCGCGAGGCCCGCGGCGTCCGCCGCGTCCACGACCGCCGAGACGTCCTTGTAGGCGCCGGGAGCTTCTTCCGCCACGCCGCGCATCGAGGGGCTCTTGATGAGGATGCCGCGCGCGGCGAGCTCGCTCACCACCTGCCGCCCTTGCCAGTTCTTCAGCGCCTGGTGGCGGCTCATCGCGCGCCCCGCGCCGTGGCAGGCCGAGCTGAAGGCGAGCGCCTCCGATTCCCTGGTGCCGGCGAGCACGTACGAGCCCGTGCCCATCGAGCCGCCGATCAGCACCGGCTGGCCCGCCTCGCGCAGCGCGGGCGGCAGGTCGGGATGCCCGGGGCCGAAGGCGCGCGTCGCGCCCTTGCGGTGCACGTAGAGCCTGCGCGTCCCGCCATCCGCGCGGTGCTCCTCCACCTTGCAGGTGTTGTGCGAGACGTCGTAGAGGAGCGGCAGGCGCGCTTCGGGCAGCATGCGGTGGAACACCTGGCGCACGAGGTGCGTGAGGATCTGGCGGTTGGCGAGCGCGCAGTTGATCGCCGCGCGCATCGCGCCGAGGTATTCCTGCCCGACGTCGGACTCGATCGGCGCGCAGGCGAGCTCGCGGTCGGGGAGCGCGATGCCGGATTGCGCCGCAGCCACCGCCATGCGCTTCAGGTACTCGGTGCCGATCTGGTGCCCGAGGCCACGCGAGCCGCAGTGGATCGTGACGACGACGTCGCCCTGCGCGAGGCCGTAGGCGGCGGCGATCTTCGCGTCGAACACCTCGGTGACTTCCTGGATCTCGAGGTAGTGGTTGCCGCTGCCCAGGGTGCCCATCTCGTCGCGCTGGCGCTTCTTCGCCTGCACGGAGACGTTGCCGGGCTTCGCGTGCAACATCCGCCCACGCTCCTCGATGCGCTCGAGGTCGGCCTCCTCGCCCCAGCCGCGCTGCACCGCCCAGGCCGCGCCGCCCGCGAGCATGGCGTCCATCTCCTTGTCGCCCAGGCGGATCTCGCCCGTGCTGCCGACGCCCGCGGGGATGGCGCGCGAGAGCTCGTGCGCGAGCGGCTGCTGTGCCTTCAGGATGTCGTCGCGGCGCAGCCCCGTGTGCAGGCAGCGCACGCCGCAAGAGATGTCGAAGCCCACCCCGCCCGCCGACACCACGCCGCCCTCGGCCGGGTCGAACGCGGCCACGCCGCCGATCGGAAAGCCGTAGCCCCAGTGCGCGTCCGGCATGGCGAAAGAGGCTTTCACGATGCCGGGGAGCGTGGCCACGTTCACCGCCTGCTCGTAGACCTTGCGGTCCATCTCGCGCAGCAGCGCCTCGCTCGCGTAGATCACCGCGGGCACGCGCATGGCGCCCCGCATCGGGATCTCCCACTCGTGCTCGCTGCGCTTCTCGAGGAGACTCAGTTCCATGTCAGACGTCCACCACCGTCTGCGCGAGCCAGCCCCCGCCGTCGGGCGCCACGCGCAGCATCGTGTAGGTCGCGCCCTTCACCTCCACCGCCGGATGGTGCCGCGCCGGGTCCACCGGCTCGCCCCAGGCCTCGGCCTCGAGGCGCGCGCCGTCGAGCCGCACGGCGAAGCGAGAAAAGAGCATCCTGCGCGTGGACATCTCGTAGACGAGCGCGTTCAGCCATTCGGCGAGCAGCAGCTCGTCGTCCGGCGCCTCGCAGGCGAGCGCCACGCGCTCGAGCGGCCGCACCGCCCCCGGGTCCACGCACGCCGCGGTCATCGCGAGCGCGGCCTGCTCGAAGGCCTCGGCCTTCGTCGCGCCGATGCCGCGCACGCCGACGTCGGCACCGTGCTCGAAGTGCTCCCAGCGGCCGGGCATCCCGTGCCTCCCGACAAAAAAATAGGGCGCGGCTTCGAGCCACGCCCTCAAAAACCCACCCACCTGAGGAGGAGGAAGAATTCGGGGGCGGGGACAACGGTTCCCATGTTGCCACCCCGGCGCGCGGGTGTCTTTGATATTCGTCAAGCCGAGGTGCCGTTTCGCAGCGCACCCTGCCCTATGCGCCGAGAGGCAGGCAGGTATCTGGTTTCGTGCTGGCTGGGCGCCGCCCTCGCCCTGGCGCCGGCCCTCACGTCGGGGCAGATGCCCGACTTCACGCGGCTGATGCGCGAAGAAGGCCGCACGGTGGTCAACGTGAGCACCACCTTCATACTGAACTGGGGGCTGCCCGACACGCCCCTCGGCGAGCCCTCGCCCGAGGAGCTGCTGCGCGACTTCCTGCGCCGGCAGCTCGAGCCCTACGTGCCGTACGACTACGAGGCGCGCTCGCTGGGCTCGGGCTTCATCGTCGCCGAGGACGGCTACATCCTCACCAACGCGCACGTGGTCGGCGGCCCGCAGGGCCAGGAGATCGTCGTGCGCCTCGCCGACCGGCGCGAGTTCGAGGCGCGCGTGGTGGGCGCCGACCGCCTCACCGACATCGCGCTGCTCAAGATCGAGGCGCGCGGCCTGCCCGTCGCGCGCATCGGCGACCCGCAGCGGCTGGAGCCCGGCGAATGGGTGGCGGCGGTCGGCTCGCCCTTCGGCTTCGAGCGCAGCATCACCGCGGGCATCGTGAGCGCGAAGGGCCGCACCCTGCCCGAGGAGAGCTACGTGCCCTTCATCCAGAGCGACGTGGCGGTCAACCCGGGCAACTCGGGCGGGCCGCTGTTCAACCTGCGCGGCGAGGTGGTCGGCGTGAACTCCCTCATTTACAGCGAGAGCGGCGGCTACATGGGGCTGTCCTTCGCCGTGCCCATCGACTTCGCCATGGAGGTCGCGGCGCAGCTGCGCGCGCAAGGCCGCGTCACGCGCGGGCGCATCGGCGTGCATGTGCAGGAGGTGACGGCCGAGCTCGCGCGCGCGCTGAAGCTCCCGCGGTCCTCGGGCGCGCTGGTCACCGAGGTGCTGAAGGACAGCCCGGCCGAGCGAGCGGGGCTGCGCGCCGGCGACGTGGTCACGCGCTTCGCCGGCAGCGCCGTGGAGGGCCACGCCGATCTCGTGCGCCTCACCGCGCGCACGCCGCCCGGCACCGTCGCGGCAGTCGAGGTCGTGCGCGGCGGCAAGCCGCTCGAGCTGCGCGTGCGCGTCGGCGAGGCGCGCGCCGAGGCCGAGGACGGCGCGCCGCCCGCGCGCGCGCCGCTCGACGTGCTCGGCCTGCACCTCGCGCCGCTCACGCCCGAATTGCGCGAGCGCTACGGCGTCGAAGGCGGGGTGCGCGTGCAGCGCGCCGAGGGCGCGGCGCAGCGCGCCGGGCTGCAGCGCGGCGACGTCATCCTGGCGGTGAACGGCGAGCCGGTGGCGGGCGTGGCCGACTTCAACCGGCGGATCGCCGCCGCCGGCAAGGGCGCGACGGTGGCGCTGCTCGTGCAGCGTCCCGGCGGGCGGCTGTACCTCGCGCTGCGCGTGCCGGGCTAGCGCCCGGCTAGTGCCGCAGCACGCACTTCTCGTAGAGCCCGGGGAAGGCCCCCTGCGGGTCGTACTTGCGCTTGAGCGCCGCGTAGGCCTCGCCGCCGTAATGCCGCTCGAACTCCTCGCGAGGGAAGAAGCTGTCGGAGTACAGCGACTTGATGCCGCCCAGCGCGACCACCTTGCGCTCGACGAGGCGGTTGAAGTGGCCCGGCTCGAAGCCCTTCCGCGTGCGCTTCACGTCCCAGAAGCCGAAGTTCACGTACCAGCCCGGCGCCATCGGATAGAGCGTGAAGCGCCCGGCGTGCGGCGCGGGGCCGATCGGGCAGATCCACTGCGGCCACAGGCCGATGTCGCGCGCGTAGAACTCGAGGAACTCGCCCGCGCGCTCGAGCGGAATGTCCACGTCCTGGATGATCGACTCCGAGTGCAGGCCGGCGAGCCGCTCGAGCTTCTTCGTCAGGCCCGCGCGGGCGTTCCAGCGCATGATCTTCGTGTAGGTGCGCGAGCCCAGGCGCGAGCGGCCGTAGGCGAAGCGGCGCACGAGCGGGTTCTGCGCGAGCACGTTCTTCGAGCACCAGAACCAGTCGGTGTCCCAGCGCCAGATGAAATCATGGACGGTCAGAAAATCCTCGCGCCGCTCGCGGATCGAGCGGTAGTAGATGCGCTCGAAGGTGTAGTCGCTGGCGTACGACGCGCTGTCGGCGAAGCGCCCGAGCGTGAGGTAGAGCTCCTGCGGCGAGAACACGGTGCCGTCGACGAAGTCGGCGTCCCCCGCGCGCAGGCGCTCGCCGAGCGCCGCGAAGAAGGCGCCCGCGTCCCTGAACGGCTGGTGCTCGAGGCGCACGTAGGGCTTCACCGGCACTGCTCTCGCCTTCACGCGCAGGGCGTAGCCGAGCGTGCCGTAGGAATTGGGAAAGCCGTAGAAGAGGTCCGCGTGCTCGTTGTCCGGCGTCGCGGTGACGATGCGCCCGTCGCCGAGCAGCACCTCGAGCTCGAGCGCCGTGTCGTGCACCAGGCCGTGGCGGTGCGAGGAAGATTCGATCCCCACGCCCGCCATCGCCCCGCCGAGCGTGATGGTCTTCAGCTGCGGCACCACCGCGGGCATGACGTCGTGCGCCAGGCACCCTCGCACGAGGTCCTCGTAGGTGACCATGCCCTCGGCGTCCACCCAGCCCTCGCCCGCGTTCACGTCGAGCACGTCGCGGAACTGGCGCACATCGAGGCGCCGGCGCGCGCCGCCCGCGCGGTCGCGGAAGAGGTTGGAGGTGTCCTTGGCGAGCCCGACCGGGCCCGCGCCGCGGCTAAGCTGCGCGCTGAGCGCCTGCGTCTTGGCGGTATGCAGGCGATTCATACAGGAACGCGCGGCTCATCGGGTAGGTCTTGCGCGTGATGTTGCCCTTCGAGAACACGATCTGGAAGAGGTGCGTGTAGCCCGCGCTCGAGCGGAACATCTCGGCGCAGCCGTACAGGTACACGCGCCAGACGCGCCGGAAGCGCTCGTCGAACTTCCGCGGGTCGAGCGCGCGGATCTTCTCCCAGCCGGCATCGAAGCGCTCGCCCCAGGCATCGAGCGTGAGCGCGTAGTGCCGGCGCAGGTTCTCGATGTCCACCACCTCGAGCCCCGCGCGCTCCATCGCGGCGATGGTGTGCGCGAGGCTCGGGATCCAGCCGCCGGGGAAGACGTGCTTGCGGATGAAGAACTCGGTCTGGAAGTGCCCGACGTGGCCGATGAAGTGCAGCATGCCGAGCCCGCCGGGCTTGAGGAACTTCGCGTGCGCGGCGACCACTTCCTCGAGCGAGTCGCGCCCCGCGTGCTCCAGCGTGCCGATGGACACGACCTTGTCGTACTCGCGGCGCGCGTCGCGGAAGTCGGTGTCGATCACCTCGAGCGAGCCGCCCAGGCCCCGGCGCGCGATCTCGGCGCGCACCATCTCCACCTGCGAGGTGGTGTTGTTGATGCCGGTCACCTTCACGCCGTACTTCCGCTGCGTGTGGAACATGAAGCCGCCGAAGCCGCTGCCGATGTCCACGACGGTCTCTCCGGGCTGCAGGCGCACCTTCTGCGCCACGTGCTCGATCTTGTTCTGCTGCGCCTCCTCGAGGGTGCGCGTGCCCTCCTTCCAGTAGGCGCAGGTGTACATCATGTGGGGATCGTCGAGCCAGTAGCGGTAGAACTCGGTGCCGAGCGCATAGTGGAACTCGGCGTTCTTCTTCGCCTGGGCCCAGTCGCGGTTGGAGAAGCGCAGCTCGTGCCAGCGATTGCGCACGCCGACGAAGAAGTTGTTGGCGGCGACGCCGCTTTCCATGCCCACCGCCATCGCGGCGGCGAGGCTGCCCTCGATGTCGAGCTGGCCGTCGAAGTAGGCTTCCAGCAGCCCGATATGGCCGAAGGCCGCGATCCGCCCGTAGGCCTTCGCGCTGTGGATGGCGACGGTGAAGGCCGGCGCCTCGTCGCGATTGCGGAACTCGCCGCCGCCCGGGAAGCGCACGGCGAACGGCGTGCGGGTGCGCTCCCCCGCCCGGCGTACGAACGCGTCGACGAGATTCCTCACGGCCGGGGATTGTACCGGCCGGGACGGTCAATGCGACATCAGCACCGGGGCGGTCATCGCCTCCAGCATGGTGCGCGTCACGCCCCCGAGCATCAGCTCGCGCACGCGCGCGTGGCCGTAGGCGCCCATCACGACCAGGTCCGCCCCGGTGTCCGCGGCGCGCGACAGGATCTGCGACCCGACCTCGAAGCCCGCGCCGCTCTGGCGCGCGACCTGCACCTTGACCCCGTGGCGCGCGAGATACAGGCCGATGTCGGCGCCGGGTTCGGCGCCGTGCCGGCGCGCGCCCTTCTCCGGGTCGAACACCGCGACCTCGACCGCGTCGGCCGTCTGCAGGAACGGCAGCGCGTCGCTCACCGCGCGCGCGGCCTCGCGCCCGCCGTCCCAGGCCACCAGCACGCGCTTGCCGATGGACTCGAACTTGCCCGCATAGGGCACGAAAAGGAGCGGCCGGCCGGCGGAGAGCACGAGCTCGTCGGCCAGGCCGCGCAGCTCGTCGGGGTCGTTCTCTTCCGGCTGCCCCGCCACGATCAGGTCGGCATAGCGCGCCGACAGGCGTACCGCGGCCGCCGGGTCGGACTCGGACGCGCGCCACTCGGCGCGGTCCTTGCCGTTGCGCTGCGCGATCTTCGCGAAGGCGGCCTGCGCCTCTCGCAGGACCTCGCCGCGGCGCTTGTCGAGGAGCTCGCGCAGCAGCGGGCCGCCCTCGGCCAGCGCGTACGAGGGCAGCTTCGCGGTGCCGGGCGCGAACAGGCCCACGAGGTGCGCGTCGAAGCGCTGCGCGAGGCCGAAGGCGAGCGCGAGGCGATCGCTCGAGCGCGGCCGGTGATCCAGGTGCACGAGGATGGTCTTGAAGGACATGGTTCTTCTCCCGTCGATTTGCCTCCAGTTTGCCCGCCCGTCTTCGTCCGCGGTTGACCTAAGTCAATCGGGACGCATCCGCGGCCGCTACGCTGGCCCCATGAACCGGGCCACGCGCCGCGCCGCGCTGATCGCGGGGGCCGCGCTCGCCGGCTGCTCGTCGCTCCTGCCGCGAGCCGACCTCGCCACGCAGCAGACCTGGGGCGGCTACGAGGAGGCGCGCGCCGCCATCGAGCGCATCGTGCCGCGCAAGACCACGCGCGCCGAGCTCTCGGCGGCGGGCATCGATCCGCTGCAGAACGCCTCGGTCACCATCCTCGGCCTGCCCGACGTCATGCAGCGCTTCACCGTCGGCACGGCGCTCGAGGCGCAGGACCTCGACCCGGGCATCCGCGAGTGCCTTGCCGCGGGAAACGCCTGCACGGGCTACTCGATCCTCGTGCGGCGCAGCGACCGCAAGCGCATCGGCAACTTCTGGCTCGACGCCTTCAATTTTCGCCGCGAGACCGACGTCACGGGCTGGACCTTCAACGCGCTGATCCTCTTCGTGGACGACAGCGTGGTCTACACGGTTCACGGCGGGCAGCCGCGCATCCACGAGAAGGAAGTGACCCGCAACCCGCTCGGGCCCCTGCAAAGCATCGGCGAGGGCGTGGGCTCCGCGCTCGCGCGCTAGCACTCAGATGCCGGTGGCCTCGCGCATCAGCGTGCGCCAGCGCCGGTAGCGCTCGGCGAGCGCCGCGTCCGGCTCGGGCGCGAACACCTCCTCCGCCGCCGCGGTGTTCCACTGCGCGGGGCGGCCCGCGGCGATATAGGCAATGCCGCGTGCGCTCGCCTCGGGGTCCTCTCGCCGGTGCACGGGCAGCCCGCTCACCGCGGCGAGGCGCCGGCACAGGCCGTCCAGGCGCGACACGCCGCCCGAGACGCGCATGCGCCGAGCGGGCGGGACGTACGGCGCCATGTGGTCGAGGTTCGCCTGCAACAGGAACGCCATGCTCTCGACGACCGCGACGGCTTTCTGCCAGGGCTCGCCTTCGCCGACGAAGCGCGACTCGAAGTCGGCCTTCCAGAACGGGCCGCCGAGCCCCGCGATGCCGTTGAGGAACAACGGCGGCGGCTCCGGCCGCTCGAGCCAGGCGGGCAGCCGCTCGGTGGCGTCGTCGATGCCGAGCCCGGTCTTCAGCCATTCGAGCGCCGTGCCCGCGCCGTTCACGTTGCCCTCGACCATGGACACCGTGACGTCGCGGTCGGCGAGGATGATGCCCGAGAGCTGGCGCGGCACGTGCACCGGCGGCCGCGCCAGGGCGCGCTGCACGAAGGCGCTCGTGCCGATGTTCACGTAGGCGCAGTCCTCCTCCGGCCAGCCGAAGGCGAACACCGCCGCCGACTGGTCGCCGTTCACCGCGGTGAGCGGAATGGCGAGACCCGAAGTCTCGAGCGTGCCCCAGGGGTGGATCGTGGGCACGCTCGCGGGCAGGAAGCCGGCGGGCAGGCCGAACAGTTCCAGCAGCGCCGGGTCCCAGTCGCGCGCGCGAATGCTCCAGAGCTGCGTGCGCGCCGCGCACTGCGGCTCGGCGGCGAGCGTGCGCTCTTTCGTCAGGCGAAAGACGAGGAAGCTTTCCATCGGCCCCCAGGCGAGCGTGCCCGCCTCGAGCGCCGCGCGCACGGCGGGCAGGTGATCGAGCGCCCAGCGCAGCTTGCTCGCTCCGTAGTGCGGCGAAAGGTAGAGGCCCGTCTTCTCGTGCACCGCCTCGCCGTGCGCAGCCTCGAGGCTCGAGATCCAGGCGTGCGCGCGCCGGTCCTGCCAGGAAAAGACGGGCGAGAGCGGCTCGCCGGTGGCGCGGTCCCAGCACAGGGCGCTCGAGCGCTGGCAGGCGAGCCCCGCGCGCGCCACCTCGGACTTTCGCGCGCCGAGCGCGACGAGCGCCTGGTCCGCGGCCTCGAAGATGGAGGCGACCGCCTCCTCGCCGTCCTGCTCGGCCCAGCCTTCCTGCGGGCGCGCGAGGCCGATCTCGCGCTCGCCGGTCGCGAGCACCTGGCCGGCGTCGTCCACCACGAGCGCGCGGCTCGCGTGCGTGCCCTGGTCGATCGCGAGGGTGAGCGGCATATTAAGATGCTACATGGCCAGGGTCGGGGTGATCGGCGGCGGCGCGTTCGGCACCGCGATGGC
>JBFWWT010000051.1:0-13202 GCA_050246035.1 Burkholderiales bacterium | reverse complement strand
AGCCATTCGCGCGCGAGCTTCTCCAGGCGCGCGCGCTCGAGCGACGCGAAGGGCTCCTCCAGCCCTGCTTCGGCGACTGCCGCTTTCGCGGCCTTTCCGATCGCCGGTTCGGCGTTGGCGAGGCCTTCGCTGCCCTTGAGCTCGGTCCACAGTTCCTTCATGAGGGTATGCAGCAGGAGGCCTCTGGCCCGTGCATCCAATCCCTCGACCGGTTCCTCCAGCGCTTCCGCGTTGAGGCGGTGCCTCGCGAAGGCCCTGAAGGGACAGGCCGCCTGGTCGGCGAGAATCCTCGTCCCTCCCTTCGGTGTCCTGGTCGTCAACGCAGGCGCCCTTCCATCCGCGACCCGTTCCACGACGCGCTTCGCGAAGATCAAGTCCCTGTAGCGTGCGACGCTCTTTGTCTCCGGCGTTTCCGAAAGACTGGAAACGCCGGAGATGAGAGGAGAAGCGAGAAGCTCGCGGTCATCCTCGCGGGCGGGGTGCGAGAGCACGACTTCATTTGCCGCTCCAACCCATCCTTCCGTCACCTTCTTCGCCCACTCGAGCGTCGCCTCCGGCGAAGCTTCCCTGATTCCCGCCTTCCTCTGCAGCGCCGGGGGAATGAAGGGGTTCGCGCGCGTGTGCAGGGGCCAGGCTTCGTCGGTGAGGCCGCTCACCCACAGGGCGTCGAACTCGAGGCCGAGGGACTCGAGCACGCCGAGCACCTGGATCGGCGCGTCGGGCGACTCGGGCTGGAACAGCGTCTCGCCGCACAGGCGCCGCAGGCTGGCGAGCGCGCGTCCCGGGGACATCTTCGGCGCTACGCGCTCGAGCTTCGCGAGCTCGGCGAAGCATTCGTTCAACTTGGCGCGCGCCTGGTGCTCGGCGGAGTCGAGGGTGCGGTCGCCGGGGAAGCCCATCGCTTCGAGGATCGCCGTGAAATGCCGCGCCCAGTCATGCGGTGAAACATTTTCCTGTCTCGGTATCGAGAACAGTTTCTCCAGTGACTGCCTCAATACGGGCGCGCCTTCGACGAGGGCGATCAGCTTGCCGAGGCCGAGTTTCGCCGGGGCGCTCCTCCGCAGTCGCGCATCGAGGAGCGCACGCGGTGCCATCTCGGGGGACGCCCCGGCGATGAATGGGGAGCGGATCAGGCGCGACGCCTGCTCGAAGGGAATCTCGCCGGACGAGAGCTCCAGTATGGATAGCGCCGCGCGCACGATCGGGTAGTCGTCGAGCGGGGCGCCAAGGGAGATATTGAACGGAAGCGCTTTGTCTTCCGCGCCCGGCAGGTTGTGGCCCGGGTGCATCGTGCGCGCGAAGACGCGCGCCACCTCCTTTCGCCGCTCGCCGAGCTGCGGGACGACGACGCCGATGCGCGAAGCGCCCGCTTCCAGCCGCGCGCGCGACCACTGCGCGGCGGCATCCAGCTCTTCTCGCGCCGAGGGAAAGACGTGCTTCGCCGCCTTGCCGCCGCGCCGCCCCGGCGCGCAGGCGCGAAGCTCGATGTCCGCCTTCGCACACGCGTCGAGAAAGTCGCGGTCCTGGGGCTTCAGCTCGTCGAAGGCGTAGAGGACGAGAAGCGCCGGCTTGCGCAGCGTCTCCTCCTTCAAGAGCGGCGCGACGACGTCGGCGAGGCGCGCGCGGTCGGTGGCGCCGGCCTTCGACGAGCGCCGCGCGTAGTCCTTCGCCCAGTCGGCGAAGGCCCGCGCGTCGTCGTTGCCCGGAAACGAGGCGAGCGCGCCGTCGATGCGCCAGCCCTGCGCGAGCGCCCAGGCGCGCGCGGCCTCGCCCGCGGCCTGCGGCACGGCGAGGAGCGTCTCGCCCCAGCGGCTTTCGCGGATCGCGGCTTCCCAGAGCGATTGCGCCTGCGCGTCGGTGAGCAGGAGCGGCAGCTTCGCCGCGAGCGCCGAGTAGAGCGCGTCCTCGTAGAGGCGCTCGACCAGCGACGGCAGCGGCAGGATGTCGGCCGTCTCCCAGACCGCGAGACCCTTCGCCGCCTGTCCCGCGTCGAACTCGCGCGCGAGCTCGCGCGCGAGGCGCGCGTTCGGCGTGACCACGGTGAGGCGCGCCGCGTGGCCCTCGGCGAGGCGGGTGAGGAGATCGCCTTTCGTGATCGCCGTCGGGGCCATGACCGGCAGTTTAGACGAGCGGCCCTCGGCGACCCCGCCGACCGCCTGATCGCGGCCACCGCCATGACGCACCGCGCAACGCTGGTGAGCGCCGCCCAGCGCCCGAGAAAGCTCACGGGGATCAGGGTCGTCTGGTAGCGGGCGCGCTCGCGGGTTCATAATCGCCGCATGGACGCCGGCGACGCCCTCCTCCTCGCCCGGGTGCAGTTCGGGCTGAATATCGCGTTCCACATCCTGTTCCCGACGATCAGCATCGCGCTCGCCTGGTTCCTGATCGCCTTCCGCGCGATCTACGCGCGCACGCGCGACGAGCGCTGGCTCGCCACCTACAAGCTGTGGGTGAAGATCTTCGCGCTCACCTTCGCCATGGGCGTGGTCTCCGGAATCACGATGAGCTTCCAGTTCGGCACCAACTGGCCGGGCTACATGGAGAAAGTGGGCAATATCGCGGGGCCGCTCCTCGGCTACGAGGTGCTCACCGCGTTCTTCCTCGAGGCGACCTTCCTCGGCGTGATGCTCTTCGGCATGAACCGGGTGTCGACGCGCGTGCACCTCTTCTCGGCGGTGATGGTGGCGCTCGGCACCACGCTCTCGGCGTTCTGGATCCTCGCGCTCAACTCCTGGATGCAGACGCCGGCGGGGCACGTGATGGACGGCCCGCACCTGATCGCGGGCGACTGGCTCGAGGTGATCTTCAACCCGTCGTTCCCCTACCGCTTCGCGCACATGATGCTGGCGAGCGGCCTCACGGCGAGCTTCCTCGTCGCCGGGCTTTCGGCCTGGCGGCTGCTGAGGAGCGCGCAGGACGAGGGCGCGCTGCGGACGCTGCGCGCGGGCGCCTGGACGGCCGCGGTGCTCGCGCCGCTGCAGATCCTCGCCGGCGACCTGCACGGCCTGAACACGCTCGAGCACCAGCCGGCGAAGATCGCTGCGATGGAGGCCGTGTGGCAGACGCAGAAGGGCGCGCCGCTCGTGCTCTTCGCGGTGCCGAACGAGCTCGCCGGCCGCAACGACTACGCGATCGAGATCCCGAAGCTCGCGAGCTTCGTCCTCAGGCACGACTTCGACGCCGAGATCCGCGGGCTGGAGGAGTTCGTGCCCGACATCCCGCCGGTGGCGCCCGTCTTCTACGCCTTCCGCATCATGGTGGGCGTAGGTGTGCTGATGCTCGCCGTCGCCTGGGTGGGCGCGTGGCGCCTGCGCCGGCGCGCGCCGCCGCGCTGGCTCCTGTGGGCCTTCGCCGGCATGACCTTCTCCGGCTGGATCGCGACGCTCGCCGGCTGGATCGTGACCGAGATCGGGCGCCAGCCGTGGCTCGTCACCGGGATCCTGCGCACCGCGGACGCCGCGGGCCGGGTGCCGGAGGCCGCGATCGGCGCGAGCCTCACCGGCTACGCGCTCGTCTACGGCGTGATGCTGCTCGCCTACATGGTGGTGCTCACGCACCTGGCGGGCGAGGGCGCGAAGCCATGACGCCCGAGTCCGTGCTCGGCCTGCCGCTCGTCTTCGCGGTGCTCATGGGCGTGGCGGTGCTCCTCTATGTGGTGCTGGACGGCTACGACCTCGGCGTGGGCATGCTCATGCCCGCGGCCTCGGGCGACGAGCAGGACGTGATGGTCGCCTCGATCGGGCCGTTCTGGGACGCGAACGAGACCTGGCTCGTGCTCGGCGTGGGGATCCTCCTCATCGCCTTCCCGGCCGCGCACGGCTACATCCTCGGCGCGCTCTACCTGCCGGTGGCGGCGATGCTGATCGGCCTGATGCTGCGCGGCGTGGCCTTCGAGCTGCGCATGAAGGCGATCGGCTGGCACGCCGAGCTGTGGAACTGGCTCTTCTGGTTCGGCTCGTTCCTCGCCTCGTTCGCCCAGGGCTACATGCTCGGGCGCTACCTCACCGCGTTCCAGCCGGGCGCGGGCTACGTGCTCTTTTCGCTGCTCGTGGGCGCGTCGCTCTGCGGCGGCTACGTGCTGCTCGGCGCGACCTGGCTCATCCTGCGCACCGAAGGCGCGCTGCAGAAGAAGGCCATGGCGTGGACGAAATGGGGCTTGCTCTGGGTCGCGCTCGGCGTGGCGCTCGTGTCGCTCGCCACGCCGCTCGCGAGCGAGATCGTCTACCGGCGCTGGTTCGACTTCCCGCAGACGCTCGCGCTCATGGTGCTGCCGGCCGCCTCGCTCGTGTCCTGGCTCTGGGTGTGGCGCTCGATCGGGCGCTCGGACTGGAAGCCCTTCGCGGGCGCGGTGGCGATCTTCGTGCTCGCCTTCCTCGGCCTCGCCTACAGCGTGTTCCCCTACATCGTGCTGGGGTGGCTGACGATCTGGGAGGCGGCCGCGCACCCGTCCGCGCTCAAGTTCGTGCTTGCCGGCGCGCTCATCGTGCTGCCGGTGCTCGCCGGCTACACCGTCTTCGCCTACCGCGTGTTCCGCGGCAAGGCGCGTGCGGGGCTATACGGACATTGAAGATCGGGGTCGGAGCCCGATATTTCGCGAAAGGGGAGGAACGGCCATGCTGCAAGGCGAGCAGGTGACGGTGATGCTGCCGGTGAAGGACATGGCGCGCGCGCGCCGCTTCTACGAGGAGGGGCTCGGGCTCACGCCCGGGGACCTGAAGCCCGACGGAAAATTCGTCTACCGCTGCGGCGGCACGGAGCTCGCGCTCTTTCCCAAGCCCGACGGCACCAAGGCCGAGCACACCGCGGTCAGCTTCCGCGTGGCCGACATCGCCAAGGAAGTGCGCGAGCTCGAGGCGCGCGGGGTGAAGTTCGCCGACTACGACCTGCCGGGCCTGAAGACCGTGGAGCATGTCTGCGTGCTCGGCTCGGAGAAGGCCGCGTGGTTCCAGGATCCGGAGGGCAACATCCTCTGCCTGCACGAGGACATCGCCCAATGAGGGACGGACCTCAATTGGCGGTAATTGAGGTCCGTCCCCTATTAGCTATTTCTCCTCGACCAGCATGCTCTCGGGGATTTCCTTGAGCTTGGTGACCACCATCGCCGTGTAGTAGATGGGATCGCCCGTCGCCGAGAGGCGGTGGCGGTAGCGGCGCGTCGCCTCGAGGCGCACGCAGCCGTCGTTCACCATGCGGCGCATGAGCTCGGAGAAGCCGTAGGTGTAGCGCGCGTCGAGGAACTCCTCCTTGATGTTGAAGGCGAGCAATCCCCCGATCGACACGTAGCTCGCCGCGCGGTGGTAGGCCTTCGGCGGGATGTCGCCGAAGCCGAGCGCCGCCACGCAGGTGAGCGCATTCGGCCGCAGCGCGCGCAGGCGCGCGTCGGTCTGCGCGCTCGGCTGCGTCATGTCGTCCACGAGGTAGCTCGCGTAGACCCCGGGCAGGTCGCGCTGCGCCGCCGCGCGCGCTTCGTCGAGGATGTCCAGGCCGACGATTTCCGCGGCGCCGACGCGCTTGAGCTCCTTGCCGACGAGGCCGTTGCCGGCCCCGAGGTCGATCACGCGCAGCGGCTCGCGCGTGGCGAGGTCGGCGCGCACTTCGGCCAGCAGGCCGACCACACGGCGGGGCGACTGGCACTCGAGCAGATCGTAGAACAGGTAGTCGTAGAGACCCGGGCGCTCGTAGAGCTCGCCGTAGTCGTGAAACCGCAGCCGCCGCCAGGCCCCGGATTCCTCGATCTCGCACCACTCGGCGTCCTGCGGCAGGCTCCTGCCCTTCGGCGGCAGCCGCAGGCGGCCCTTCCAGTCGCGTACGGGCGAAATGGTCGAAATGACGGTGGCCTCTGTCATGGGCTTGATCTCCTTACGTTTTTTTCTGAGGCGCACGGCCTCTGCGGGCCGCGGCCGGAAACAGCGAGTGCTGCGTGAACCGCCGGGTCGTCCGAGGTTAACCCATGCCCCGGCATGGGGCAAATCGGCGCCCTACTTCTCGAGCAGGTGCTTCTTTTCCTTCACTTTTGCCCATTCGTCGGCATCCGCCGGCGCGTTCTTGCGCTCGATGATCGGCTTCCACTGCGCCGCGAGCTCCTTGTTGAGCGGGATCCACTCGCGCTGGCCGTCGGGGACGTCATCCTCGGCAAAGATCGCCTCCACCGGGCACTCGGGCACGCACAGCGTGCAGTCGATGCACTCGTCGGGGTCGATGACCAGCATGTTCGGCCCCTCCCGGAAGCAGTCCACCGGGCACACGTCCACGCAGTCGGTGTACTTGCACTTGATGCAGCTCTCGGTGACGACGTACGTCATGGGGGCTATGCCGGGGACGGCAAAAAGGTTAATCGAATCCGTAGTTTAGCACGCCGGCTTGGGATCCGGCCGCGCCGCCCCCATAATGAAGGCTCCTGCAACATCCCCGAAGAACCATGAGCGGCAATTCCCAGATCCATCATGTCACCGACGCCAGCTTCGAGCCCGAGGTCCTGCAGTCCGAGGTTCCGGTGCTGGTCGATTACTGGGCCGAGTGGTGCGGGCCCTGCAAGTCCATCGCGCCGATCCTCGACCAGGTGGCCCAGGAGTACGACGGGCGCCTGAAGATCGCCAAGATCAACGTCGACGAGAACCAGCAGGTGCCGGCCAAGTTCGGCATCCGCGGCATCCCGACGCTGATGCTGTTCAAGAACGGCAATCTCGAGGCGACCCGCGTGGGCGCGCTGTCGAAGTCGCAGCTGACGGCGTTCCTTGACAGCAATATCTAAACCTCTTAGTCTCCGCGCCAACCCGACCCCGGCCCGACCGGGGCGGACGAAGTAGAAGAAGCAAAGACCGGCGGCGCGCCGCAGTTCCCTGGCGCGAGCGCCCCTCCCACCCGGAAAACGCAGTCGGCAGGTCTCCGCAGCCTCATTCGCACTCGTCCATGCATCTCTCAGAGCTGAAAAGCCAGCACGTCACGCAACTCGTGGAAACCGCGGTCGCGAACCAGATCGACAACGCGAGCCGCATGCGCAAGCAGGACCTGATCTTCGCGCTGCTCAAGAACCAGGCGAAGAAGGGCGAGTCGATCTTCGGCGACGGCACGCTGGAAGTGCTGCCCGACGGCTTCGGCTTCCTGCGCTCGCCGGAGACCTCCTACCTCGCGAGCCCCGACGACATCTACGTCAGCCCGTCGCAGATCCGCCGCTTCAACCTGCACACCGGCGACTCGATCGAGGGCGAGATCAGGACGCCCAAGGACGGCGAGCGCTACTTCGCGCTCGTCAAGGTCGACAAGGTCAACGGCGAGGCGCCCGAGGCCGCGAAGAACAAGATCCTCTTCGAGAACCTCACGCCGCTCCATCCGGACGAGATGTTCAAGCTGGAGCGGGAGATCAAGGCCGAGGAGAACCTCACCGGGCGCGTGATCGACATCGTCGCGCCGATCGGCAAGGGCCAGCGCGGCCTCATCGTCAGCCCGCCCAAGGCCGGCAAGACCGTGATGCTGCAGCACATCGCGCACGCGATCGTCTCGAACCACCCCGACGTGTCGCTGATCGTGCTGCTGATCGACGAGCGGCCCGAGGAAGTGACCGAGATGAGCCGCTCGGTGCGGGGCGAAGTGGTCGCCTCCACGTTCGACGAGCCCGCCTCGCGCCACGTGCAGGTCGCCGAGATGGTGATCGAGAAGGCCAAGCGCCTCGTCGAGCACAAGAAGGACGTCGTGATCCTGCTCGACTCGATCACGCGACTTGCGCGCGCCTACAACACCGTGGTGCCGGCCTCGGGCAAGGTGCTCACCGGCGGCGTGGACGCCAACGCCCTGCAGAAGCCCAAGCGCTTCTTCGGCGCGGCGCGCCACGTCGAGGAAGGCGGCTCGCTCACCATCATCGCCACGGCGCTCATCGACACCGGCAGCCGCATGGACGACGTGATCTACGAGGAGTTCAAGGGCACCGGCAACATGGAGATCCACCTGGATCGCCGCATGCACGAAAAGCGCATCTTCCCGGCGATCAACGTCAACCGCTCCGGCACGCGCCGCGAGGAGCTCCTCATCCAGAAGGAGCTGCTGCAGAAGATCTGGGTGCTGCGCAAGCTCCTCTTCCCCATGGACGAGCTCGAGGCCGCCGAATTCCTCATCGACAAGCTGCGCGCGACCAAGAACAACGCCGAGTTCTTCGACTCGATGCGGCGCGGGTAATTGGGGACGGGTAATTGGGGACGGACCCCATTTACGCCGAGCAGGAATTCCCTATATAATCCGCGCCTTTCCGTAAATGGGGTCCGTCCCCAATTACCCCAATTACCCATGAAACCGACAGGCCACCCCGAATACCACCCGGTGATCTTCCTCGACACCGGCTCCAACCACTCGTTCCTGTCGCGCTCCGCGATCGACGTGAAGGGCCGCGAGACCATGAAATGGACCGACGGCCACGAGTACCCCGTGGTCAAGGTCGAGGTGTCGTCCGAGTCGCACTCGTTCTACACCGGCAAGCAGAAGATCGTGGACACCGCGGGCCGCGTGGAGAAGTTCAAGCGCCGCTACACCAAGAAGAAGACGGCCTGAGCGCCGGGCCCCGCCGGGTCACCGACAAAGGCAGCTGCGGCTGCCTTTTTCGTTTCCGGGCCTAGAATCGCGCCATGATCCCCCGCCTCGCGCTGCCGCCCTCGCCCGCGGTGCTCGCGCTGATCGCGGCGGCGTTCGTGCTCCCGGGGTTGACCGGGCACGACCCGTGGAAGAGCTTCGACGCGATCGCGATCGAGATCGCGCACCAGATGCACGTCACGGGCGACTGGGTGGTGCCGCGCATCGCGGGCGAACCCTGGCTCGAGGACCCGCCGCTCTACCACTGGGTGGCGCTCGCCTTCGGCAAGCTGCTCGGCGGCCTCGTGCCCTTCCATGCGGCTGCCCGGCTCGCGAGCGGCCTGCTCATGTTCGCCGCGCTGTGGCTCCTGCAGCGCACGGCCGGCGCGGCGGCGCCGCTGCTCGCCCTCGGCACGGTGGGGCTGCTCGTGCACGCGCACGAGGCTCTCCCCGAGCTCGCCGCGCTCGCCGCGGCCTGCGCGGCCTTCGCCGTGCTGCCGCGCGCGCACGCGCGCCCCGCGGCGAGCGGCGCGGGCTTCGGCGCGGCGCTCGGCCTGATGTTCCTCGCGCTCGGCCCGGTGCCGGCGGCGCCGCTCGCGCTCGCCGTCCTCGCCGCGCACGCCGTCTGCCCGCGCTGGCGCACCTGGCGCGCGCCGCGATTCCTCGCTGCCGCCGTGGCGGTCGCGGCGATCGTCGGCGCGAGCTGGCCCTGGATGCTCGCCGCGCGCTCGCCCGAGCTGCACGCAGCGTGGTGGGCGATCGCGCTCCAGCCGCAGGGGCTGCCGATCGAGAACCTGCGCTACTTCCTCGCCACCGGCGGCTGGTTCACCTGGCCCGCGTGGCCGCTCGCGGCCTGGGCGCTGTGGGCGCGGCGGCGCGAATGGCGCGAGCCGCAGCTCTTCGCGCCCGCGGCGGCGGCGATCCTCACGCTCGGCGCGCTCGCCCTTTACGGGCCCGCCGCGGACGTCGGCCTCATCGCGCTCGTCGCGCCGCTCGCGCTGCTCGGCGCCGAGGGCGTGGGCGAGCTGCGCCGCGGCGCGGCGGCCGCGCTCGACTGGTTCGCGGTCATGTGCTTCACCTTCTTCGGCCTGCTCGTCTGGCTGGGCTACGTCGCCATGATGCTCGGCGTGCCGCCGAAGATCGCGCACAACTTCGCCAAGACGGCCCCGGGATTCGAGGCGCAGTTCGCGGTCGCCCCGTTCCTGCTCGCGGCCGCGCTGATGCTCGGCTGGCTCTACGTGGCCTTCTTCACCCCGCCATCGCCGGTGCGCGGCATCACGCGCTGGGCCGCCGGCATGGCGCTGCTCTGGGGCAGCTTCGCCGCGCTGTGGATGCCCTGGGCGGACTACCAGAAGAGCTATCGCAGCGTCGCGCTGCAGCTGCGCTCGCAGATTCCCGCGGGCGCCGGTTGCATCGCCGGCCAGAATCTCGGGCCGACGCAGCGCGCAGCGCTCAGCTACCATGCGGGCATCGCGACGCAGCCGCGCGCGCGCGCGGGCCCGGACGGCTGCCGGCTGCTCCTCGTGCAGGGCAGCCCGCAGCACGAGCACGACGGGCCCGACGCGAGCTGGTCCAAGCTCGCCGACGTCGGCCGTCCCGGCGACAAGGCCGAGCGCTACCGCCTCTACCGCCTGGACAGGCCGTGAACACGACGCCGCCCACCGATTGCCCCGCCTGGACGAAGCTCGCGGCGCACGCCGAGGGCTGGCGCGCCACGCATCTGGCGCAGCTCCTGCGCGACGACGCCGGGCGCGGCGCGCGCTTCGGCGCGCAGGCGCCGGGGCTCGCGCTCGACTACTCGCGCCAGCGCGTGGGGGCCCTCGCCCTGCGCCTGCTCGCCCAGCTCGCGGCCGAGCGCGGGCTGGAGGACTGGCGCGCGGCGATGTTCGCCGGCGCGCCGATCAACGCGACCGAGCACCGCGCCGTGCGCCACGCCGAGCTGCGCGCCGGCGAAAGCGCGCCCGCGGAGGTGAAGGCGGCGCTCGCGCGCATGCGCGAGCTGGCGGCCGGCCTCGGCGGGGTGCGCCGCATCGTGCACCTGGGCACCGGCGGCTCCGACCTCGGCGCGCGCCTCCTCATGGACGCGCTGCGCGAGAAAGCGCGCATCGAGGTGCGCTTCGCCGCCAACATCGATCCGCTCGATCTCGCTCGCGCGCTGGAGGGCGCCGAGCCCGCCTCGACCCTGGTGGTCGCGGTATCGAAGACCTTCACCACGGCCGAGACGATGGCCAACGCGCGCGCCGCGAAGGCCTGGCTCGGCGGGCGCGGCCGCATCGTGGCGGTGACCGCGAACGAGACCGCCGCGCGCGCCTTCGGGGCGCACGAGGTGCTGCCCATGTGGGACTGGGTGGGCGGGCGCTTTTCCGTCTGGTCGGCGGCGAGCTTCAGCGCGCTGGCCGCGCTCGGCGCCGAGGCGTTCGAGGCGTTCCTCGCCGGCGCGCGCGAGATGGACCGACACTTCCTCGGCGCGCCCGCCGAGCAGAACGTTCCCGTGCTCATGGCGCTGCTCGGCGTCTGGAACACGAACTTCCTCGGCGCGACGACGCACTGCGTGCTGCCGTACGCGCACGCGCTCAGGCTCCTGCCCGCCTACCTGCAGCAGCTGGAGATGGAGTCGAACGGCAAGCGCGTGGACCGCGAGGGCCGCGCGCTCGACTACGCCACCGCGCCCGTGGTCTGGGGCGCCGAGGGCACGGTGAGCCAGCATTCCTTCCACCAGCTGCTGCACCAGGGCACGCAGGTCGTGCCCGCGGACTTCATCGTCGCGGGCGTGAGCGCCGAGCTCGACGCGAACGCCGAGGCGCAGGCGCGCGCGCTCGCCTTCGGCACCGGTGATCCGGGCCTGCCCGCCCACCGGCGCTATCCCGGCAACCGGCCCTCGAGCACGCTGCGGCTGGAGCGCCCGGATGCGCGCGGGCTCGGCGCGCTGTTGGCCGCCTACGAGCACAAGGTATTCGTGCAGGGCGTGATCTGGAACGTGAACAGCTTCGATCAGTGGGGCGTGGAGCTCGGCAAGCAGCTCGCCGGCGAGATTCTCAAGAACCAGGGGAGAACGTGATGGACCAGGAAACCTTCAACCTCAGCATCCGCAAGTTCCTGAAGATGGTGGGCGTGAGCTCGCAGCGCGAGATCGAGCAGGCGGTGCAGGCCGCCCTCGCCGCCGGCAGGCTCAAGGGCGACGAAGCGCTCGATGCGCGGGTGACGCTCGAGATACCCGCGCTCGGCGTGCGGGTGCCGTTCGAGGGCGAGATAAAGCTAAAATGAGCCGATGAACAAGGCGCGCGAATTCGACCAGAGCGTGCTCGCCGAGCTGCAGGCGCTGCTCGGCGAGCGCGTCACGACCTCCGCCGGCATCCGCGAGCACCACGGCAAGGACGAGTCGTACTTTCCGTACGCGCCGCCCGATGCGGTCGTCTTTCCGGAGTCGACCGAGGAGGTGCGCGACATCGTCAACATCTGCCGGCGCCACCGCGTGCCCATGATCCCGTACGGG
Organism: Burkholderiales bacterium; assembly: GCA_050246035.1. Lineage (GTDB taxonomy): Bacteria > Pseudomonadota > Gammaproteobacteria > Burkholderiales > SG8-39 > JAABQT01. The sequence continues at coordinate 1,153 of JBFWWT010000051.1, read as the reverse complement.
GTGGGCACCTCGCTCGAAGGGCACATCCTCGCCATCCGCGGCGGGGTGTGCATCGACATGAGCCGCATGAGCCGGGTGCTCGCGGTGCACGAGCAGGATCTCGACGCCGTGGTGCAGGCCGGCGTGACCCGCAAGCAGCTGAACGAGTTCATCAAGCACACGGGCCTGTTCTTCCCCATCGACCCGGGCGCGGATGCCACCCTCGGCGGCATGAGCGCGACGCGTGCCTCGGGCACGAACGCCGTGCGCTACGGCACGATGCGCGAGAACGTGCTCTCGCTGAAGGTGGTGCTCGCCGACGGTCGCGTGATCCAGACCGCGCGGCGCGCGAAGAAGTCATCGGCGGGCTACGACCTGACGCGGCTCTTCGTCGGCTCGGAAGGGACCCTGGGCATCATCACCGAGGTCACGGTGAAGCTGCACCCGGTGCAGGAGGCGATGTCGGCGGCGGTGTGCGCGTTCGAGTCCGTGAAGGGCGCCGCCGACACGGTGATTCAGACGCTGCAGTCGGGCATCCCGATCGCGAGAAGCGAATTGCTGTGCGCCACTACCATGGCGGCGCTCAACAAGCACAACAAGACGAACCACCTGGAGAAGCCCACGCTGCTGCTGGAGTTCCACGGCACCGAGCGCGGCGTCGTCGAGCAGGCCGAGATGGTGCAGGAGATCGCGCGGGAAAACGGCGGCCTCGCGTTCCAGTGGGCCACCAAGCCCGAAGAGCGCACCAAGCTCTGGGAGGCGCGCCACCACGCCTACTTCGCCTGCCTGCAGCTGAAGCCCGGCTCGCGCGCCATCTCCACCGACGTGTGCGTGCCGCTGTCGCGGCTCGCCGAGTGCATCGTGGAGACGACGAAGGACATCGAGAAGGCCTCCATGCCGGTGCCGCTCTTCGGCCACGTGGGCGACGGCAACTTCCACCTCGTGATCCTCGTGGATCCGGCGAGCCCGTCCGACATGGAGGAGGCGAAGGCGCTCAACCTGCGCGTGGTGAAGCGCGCGCTCGCCATGGAAGGCACCTGCACGGGCGAGCACGGCATCGGCATCGGCAAGCAGCCCTACCTCGTCGAGGAGCTGGGCGAAGCCGTCGAGCTGATGAAGGACCTGAAACGCTCCTTCGACCCGGAGAACCTGCTCAACCCCGGCAAGGTGGTGC
>JBFWWT010000050.1:7949-14013 GCA_050246035.1 Burkholderiales bacterium | reverse complement strand
CACTACCTGCTGCAGACCGCGGACCTCGCGGCGACGCGCGACTGGTACGTGAAGGTGCTCGGCCTGCGCGAGGGCCCGCACCCGGACTTCAGGTTCCCGGTGGTCTGGCTTTACCTCGGCGACAAGGACGTGCTGCACGTCAGCGAGGGCGGGCGCAACGTGTCCGAAAACCGCAAGCGCTATCTGGGGCAGGAGTCGCAGGCGGAAAGCGGCAGCGGCGTCATCGACCACATCGCCTTCGCCGGCACCGGACTGAAGGCGATGATCGAGCACCTCGAGGCGCTCGGCGTGCCCTTCACGCGGCGGATGGTGGACGATCAGGGCCTCTACCAGCTCTTCCTCAAGGATCCGGTGAACGGCGTGAAGGTGGAGCTCTCCTACCCGAACGCCGAGGCGAAGGCGGCGGGCATCAAGCCCGAGCTGCTGGCTTCCGAATTAAGCTAATTGGGGACAGTCCCTAATTAGCGTCGAAACCAGGCTAATTAGGGACTGTCCCCAATTAGAGCGTCGGGTTGTCGGAGGGCAGGCCGAGCGCCACGCGCCCGTAGGTGGTGCCGGCGACGTCGGTGTTGAAGGAGAAGTGCTGCTTCACCGCGTGCGCGTCGCGCATGGCGCGCGCCACGTGGCCGGACTCGTACAGGCCGCTCGCGCCCGAGAGCATGAACATCGTGTCCACGGCGCGCACCGCCCAGTCCACCGCGTAGGCGCCCTCCAGCCGGTAGCGCGCCTTGGCGCGCAGGTCGGGCACCTCGCCGCGCGCGATCATCGCCTGCGCCTCGCGGCAGTTCGTCTCCTGCGCGAGGCGCGAGGCGCGCGCGTAGGCCGTCGCCTCGCCCAGGCGCAGCTGCACGCTCTGCACCGCCGAGATCTTCGCGCCGGTCATCTTGCCGCGGCCGGCCGAGCCGGCGGCGAAATCGTCGATCAGGCCTTCGGCGACGCCGAGCGCCACGCCCGAGAGCATGTAGGGAAAGAGCGCGAACACCGGCACCTGGAAGAGCGGTCCCGGGTTCACGGCGCTGCCCGGCGTGGGGCCGCCCTTCATGTCGGCGACCGCGAGCGTGCGGTGCTCGGGCACGAAGACGCCGGTGGCCTCGACGTCCTTGGAGCCGGTGCCGCGCAGGCCGCCCGCGAACCACGTGTCGTGGATGACGTATTCCGACTTGTGCAGGAGGAAGACGCGCTGCTCGGGCGGCTCGCCCTCGCCGCGCGCGACCAGGCCCGCGAGCATGTTCCAGTCGCTCGGGTCCACGCCGCTCGAGAACGGCCAGCGGCCGGAGACGCGGTAGCCGCCCTCGACCTTCTCCGCCCGCCCCGCGGGGAAGACGAAGGACGAGGCGACGAGCGTGTCGGGCGAGGGCCCCCACACCTCGTCCTGCGCCTCGGACGGGAACATGCCGAGCAGCAGGTGGTGCGAGCCCAGGTTCACCATGTTCCAGGCGCTCGAGGCGCAGGCGCGCGCGAGCAGCGCGCCGAACTCCACCACCGCGACGAAGTCCAGCTCCGAGCCGCCGACGCGCCGGGGCTGCTGGAAACGGAACAGCCCCGTGTCGTGGAAGTCCTTGAGCGTCTCGTCGGGCAGGCGCCGCAGCTCCTCGCATTTCGGCGCACGCTCGCGCAGCACGGGCAGCAGCTGCTCGGCGCGGCCGCGCAGCTCGGCGTGGTCGGGGATACGGTCCTCAGCGGGCTTCTTTTGCGGTTTCGGCGACATACCAGTCCAGGATTTGCTCGCCCGTCCAGTGCAGCACGCCCGGGCGCGAAGCGATGTGCTGATAGAGCTTCTCGAACCAGCCGATGCGGTGCGCCACGCCCGTGATGTAGGGGTGCACGCTGATCGCCATGACGCGCGTGATGCGCTCGCTCTCCGCGTACAGGCGCTCGAACTGCTCGATGCCGCGACGCAGCCACTCCTCCGACGGATGGTTCTGCAGCGCCATCATCGGGATGTCGTTCATCTCCAGCGTGTAGGGGATGGACACCATCGGCCCGTGCGCGGTATCGATGCGGCAGGGCTGGTCGTCCATCGGCCAGTCGGCGACGTACTCGATGCCCGCCTCGGCGAGCATGTCGATGGTGGAGGGCGTCTCGGTGAGCCCCGGGCTCTCCCAGCCGCGCGGCGCCTTGCCGGTCAGCTCGCGGATCGCGGCGATCGTGTCGCGGATCGCCTGGCGCTGGTCCTCGAGGTGGTGCATCGGCCGCTGCACGTAGCCGTGGCCCATGAACTCCCAGCCCGCCTCGTGCGCCGCGCGCGCGACGCGCGGATAGCTGCGGCACACCGAGCCGTTGATGGCGAGCGTCGGCGTGATCTTGAGTTGGCGCAGCGCCTCGTGGATGCGCCAGAAGCCCACGCGCATGCCGTACTCGTGCCAGGCCCAGTTGGGCAGGTCGGGCAGCAGCGGCTGGCCGAGCGGCGGCGTGAGCACCGTGCGCGGCATCGGGCGCTCGATGGACCACTCCTCGACATTGACGATCGTCCACACCGCGAGGCGGCCGCCTTTCGGCAGCTTGAGCGCCGGCCGGTCGACGATCGCCGAGTAGGGCAGGCGGCTAGACAGCGGTCGCACGCTTCTTCTCCCCCTTGATCGCGGCGTTCACCGCGGGCATCACCTTCCCGGCCATCAGCTCGAGCGAGCGCTTCGCGAGCGCCGCGTCCGCCCAGTCGATGCCGCAGTAAAGGAGCGTGCCGAAATCGCCCACCTGCTCGCGGAAGGCGAGCAGCCTGTCGGCCACTTCCTCCGGCGTGCCCGCGATGACGAGATCGTTCACCACGCCGTCGAGCGTCACCGAGTCGTCGGGCGCGTCCTTCGCATGCTTGAAGAGGTTGGCGCGGCCCGCGCGCTTGAGCTTGGTGAGCAGCTGCGCGTAGTAGAAGCGGTACGGGCTCTGCGGCCCGAGGCCGTATTCCTTCGCCTTCCTGCCGTCTTCGCACACGAATACGGTCTTCGCCACGCGCCAATTGACCGGGTCGGCCGGGCGGCCGCCCTGCTGGCAGCCCTCGGCATAGCGCCCCCAGTGCGACTTCACCCATTGCGGCAGCAGGAAGTTCGCGGAGATCGGATCCCATCCGCGCGCCGCGGCCGCGCTCACGCCCTTGGAGAACGGCTCCACCGCCGTCACCACGATGGGCGGATGCGGCTTCTGGAAGGGCTTGAGCATGATGCCCTGGCCGATCTCGGCGATCTGCGTCTTCGCGGTGGAGACATTCCAGATCTCGCCCTTGATGTCGTACGGGGGCTCGCCCGCCCAGATGGCGAGCACGTGGTTGATGCACTCGAGGAACATCTTCGCCCGGTCCTTGCCGAGGTTCTCGAAGGCTTCCATGTCCGAGGGCAGCCCCCCGGGCGAGATGCCCATGATGAAGCGGCCCTCGAGCATCTGGTCGAGCATCGCGACCGTGGTGGCGATCGTGACCGGGTGCGAGTTCGGCAGGTTGAGCGTGCCGGTGCCGAGCTTGATGCGCTTCGTGTCGTGGATCAGCGTGGCGAGGAAGGTCGCGCACGAGGTGATGGTCTCGGCGGCGTCGGTCGCGTGCTCGCCGACGTAGGCCTCCGCGTAGCCGAGCCGGTCGGCGAGCAGGATCGCCTCGCGATCCTCGCGCAGCGTCTCGCGCCACGGGCGGCCCGGCGGGTGCAGCGGCATGGTGAAGTATCCGAGCTTCATCGGCGTTCGCGGCCGAGTTTAACCCACGCCTCCGGCGCGCATGCTCGCATAGGCGAACCACAGGCCCACGCCGACCAGCGTCCACGCGACCATGGCGGTGAGCGCGCGGCCCGAGAGCCGCGCCGAGAGCCGCGCGCCCGCCCAGGTGCCGGCGACGAGGAGCGCCGCGAGCGTGAGCGCGAGTTGCACATCGACGAGCCCCGCGGCGGCATAGACCGCCGCCGCGGCCGCCGAGATCGGCAACTGCGCGGCGAGTCCGAGCGCGACGGCAACGCCCGCGGGCGTGCGCAGCGCGAGGAGGATCGGGATCAGGGTCACCGGCCCGCCGGTTCCCGAGATCGCCGAGGCGTAGCCCACGACGAGGCCGAGCAGCGCGAGCAGCGGCGCGCGCGGCGCGCGCCCGTCTGCGGCCGGGTGCGCGACCAGCGCGTGCGCGCCGGAAGCGAGCGCCAGCGCCGCGATGAACAGGCGCACGCCGACCGGCGGCAGGAGCTCGAGCGACGCGGCGCCGAGCGCCGCGCCCGCGGCAGAGGCGAGGCACAGCGCCGCGAGCGGTTGCCACTCGAGGCGGGCGCGCCGCAGGTGCACGATCGCCGCGTAGCCGCCGGCGAGCAGGAATCCGAGCATGCAGGCCGGCACTGCGCGCTCGAGCGGCATGCCCGCGCCCCCGGCGAGCACCGGGACGAGCAGCACGCCGCCGATTCCGGTAAGGCCGATGAGCAGCCCCGCGACGAGCGCGGTCGCGCCGACGATCCAGGTCAACGCGGCAGCCCGCTGCGCGTCACGCGCCCGTGCAGCTCGCGCCCGAGGACCTGCTCGCAATAGCGCGCGGTCTCGAGCAGGCCCTCGAGGTCGATGCCGGTGTCGATGCCCATCGACTCGAAAAGGCTCACGAGATCCTCGGTGCAGACGTTGCCCGTGTGGCCCTCGCCGTACTGCACCTTCGCCGGATGGCCGCCCACGCCGCCGAAGGCGGAGTCGAACCAGCGCACGCCCGCCTCCCAGGCGGCGACACAGTTGACGAGGCCCGTGCCGCGCGTGTCGTGGAAGTGGGCGATGACCGTGACGCCCTTCGGCAGGCGCGCCACCATATCCCTCACCCTGGGCGGCGTGGCGAGGCCCGTCGTGTCGCCGAGCGCGACGTGTGCGACGCCGAGCGCGGCAAACCGCGCCACGTCCCCGGCCACGACGTCCGGATCCACCGCGCCCTCGAAGGGGCAACCGAAGGCGACCGAGACCGTGCCGACCAGCCGGAAGCGGCCTTTGGCCAGCCGCACCATCTCCGCCACGTTCGCCCACTGCCCGTCGCGCGTGCGGTTGAGGTTCTTCTTCGAGTGCGATTCGCTCGCCGAGACGAGGAGGCTTGCCTCGCTCGCGCCGAACCCGGCCTCGAGGTCGGCGAGGGCGCGCTCGACCGCCTTCGGGTTGGCGCAGGTCGCCTTGTAGGCGGTGCCGGGGCGCCGCTGCAGGGAGGCGAGCAGCGCGCTCGCGTCGGCGAACTGCGGCACCACCTTCGGGTTGGAGTAGGAGGTGGCCTCGACGCGCGGGAAGCCGAGCGCGGCGAAGCGCTCGACGAGCGCGCGCTTCGCGGCGGTGGGCACGAAGGCCGGCTCGTGCTGCAGCCCGTCGCGCGCGAAGCACTCGCAGAGGGTCGCCGCGGCCATCGTTGACATCATCAACTAACCGGCGCTAGGCTGTCAACGCCATGAGCGACTACGTGATCGCCCCGCGCGAGGAGCGCACCCAGCCCGTCCGCATCGTGCCCGGCTATCCGCAGACGCCGTGGCGCAATCCGAAGGAGCCGCTCGTGAAGCGCGCGCCGACGCTCTCCGAGCTCACCGGGCCCGCGGAGGTCGCGAAGCGCGTGAAGCTGCTCGGCGGCGACATCGCCGGCCACGGCGAGCGGCAGGCGATCGGCCAGCTCATGCACCTGCGGCTGCGCGTGGTGGACGAGGACGGCTCGCCCGTGGGCGGCACGGTGGTGGAGATCTGGCAGGCGAACGCGGCCGGGCGCTACATCCACCCGAACGACGACGAGCACGCGCCCGTGGACCGCAACTTCTACGGCGCGGCGCGCCTCGCCACCGACGAGACGGGCCTGCTCGAGCTGCGCACGGTGAAGCCCGGCGCCTACCCGGTGCCGACGAAGGACGGCTGGTGGCGCCCGCCGCACATCCACTTCTCCCTCTTCGGGAAGGTCTGGCTTTCGCGCCTCGTCACGCAGATGTATTTCCCCGGCGAGCCGCTGAACGGCCAGGACCGCATCCTCAACGCGGTGCCCGACGCGGCGGCGCGCGAGCGGCTCGTCGCGCGGCTCGTGCCGCCCACGGGCGACCCCGCGAACGCGCTCGTCTACGAGCACGAGATCGTGCTGCGCGGACGCAAGGCGACGCCGGCGCAGCCATGA
>JBFWWT010000050.1:0-7849 GCA_050246035.1 Burkholderiales bacterium | reverse complement strand
CGACGCGGCGGCGCGCGAGCGGCTCGTCGCGCGGCTCGTGCCGCCCACGGGCGACCCCGCGAACGCGCTCGTCTACGAGCACGAGATCGTGCTGCGCGGACGCAAGGCGACGCCGGCGCAGCCATGAAGATCCCGAGCGGCGAAGCGACCATCGGGCCGTTCTTTCCGCCGCGCTACGTCGACGCGGGCGCGAACGACCTCACGCAGCTCGACGACCGCACGGCCGAGGGCGAGGCGATCGAGATTTTCGGCGTCGTGCGCCAGGAGGACGGCGCGCCGCTCGACAACCTCGTGCTCGAGATCTGGCAGGCGGACGCGATGGGCATCTACCGCCATCCGGCTGACCCCCGGCACCGAGAGGCGGATCCCAGGTTTCTCGGCTGGGGGCGCGCGGCCACCGACAAGGAAGGGCGGTACGCCTTCCGCACCATCCGCCCCGGCGCGGCGCCGGGCCGCGCGCGCCACGTGAACTTCATGCTGATGTTCTCGGGGCTCATGCGCATCCTCAAGACGACGATGTTCTTTCCCGCGGAGACGGCGAACGACGCCGATCCGGTGCTGCAGGCGGTGCCCGCGGCGCGGCGCGGCCTGCTGGTGGCGCGCGAGGAGGCGCCCGGGCGCTACCGCTTCGACCTCAAGCTGCGCGGCGAGCATGAAACCCCGTTCTTCGACGACTGACGCGCCGGTGATACGGGACCTGCTCTCGTACCGCCTGCACGTGGTGGCGAACCTCCTTTCGCGCGGCGCGGAGCTGCGCTACGGGCGCGAGTTCGGCGTCAGCCTGTGGGAGTGGCGCACGATCGCGCTGCTCGGCGGCGCGCAGGGCGCGCATTCGCTCGGCGAGCTGGCGCGCGCCGCGGGCATCGACAAAGGGCAGATGAGCCGCGTGGTCTCGGGGCTCGCCGCGCGCGGCCTCGTGCTGCGCGCGATCGACGCGAACGACGCGCGCGGCGTGCGGCTCACGCTCACGCGCGCCGGACGCAAGCTCTACGAGGGCCTGATGCGCGCGGCCGCGGAGAGGAACGAAGCCTTCCTCGACTGCCTGTCGGAGAAGGAGCGCGCCGCGTTCGACGCCGCGCTCGCCAGGCTCGCCGCGCGCGCGAAGCAGTTCATCGAGGCCGAGAGGGCGGAGAAATGAAAACGCGCATCACCGAGCTGCTCGGCATCCGCTACCCGGTGATCCAGGCGGCGATGAGCTGGGCTTCCTCCAACGCCGAGCTCATCGTCGCGGTCAGCAACGCGGGCGGCATGGGCGTGATCGCCGCGGGGCCGATGCGGCCCGGGGATTTCCGCAAGGCGCTCGCCGACATCCGCGCGGGCACGGACCAGCCCTATGGCGTCAACGTGCCGCTCAACAACCCGCGTGCCGCGGAGCTCCTCGACATCTGCGCGGAGGCGAGGATTCCGGTGATGGTGGCCTCGCAGGGCGGGCCGCGCGCGCAGCTGGCGCGCTTTCGCGCGCTCGGCACGAAGTGGATCCACGTCGTCGCCTCGGTCGAGCACGCGCGGAAGGCCGAGGCCGCGGGCGTGGACGCGCTCGTGGTGGACGGCGCGGAGGCCGGCGGCCATCCGCCGCCCGCGGAGGTGACCACGCTCGTGCTCGTGCGGCGCGTGGCGAAAGCCGTGAAGCTGCCGATCATCGCGAGCGGCGGCATCGCCGACGGCGCGGGCATCGCCGCGATGCTCGCGCTCGGCGCGGACGCGGTGCAACTCGGCACGCGCTTCATCGCCACGCCGGAGGCGAGCGTGCACGAGGCCTACAAGCGCGCGGTGCTCGAGGCGGACGTGGACGCGACCACGCTCGTCGCGCGCGGCAAGCTGCCCGTGCGGCTCCTGAAGAACGACTTCTCGGCGAAGTACGCCGCCGCCGAGCGCGCGGGCGCATCGGAGGCCGAGCTCGAGGCCATCTACGGCTCCTCCAGCCTCAAGCGCGCGGCGCTCGAGGGCGACGTCGCCTGGGGCAAGGTCGAGGCCGGCCAGTCCGCGGGCCTCGTCACTGACATCTTGCCGGCGGCGGAAGTCGTGCGGCGCCTGGTCGCAGAACTGGAGGAGGCGCGCAAGCGCCTGCGCTAATTGGGGACGGACCTCAATTTCCTCGTTGCCGCGCAGCACGGCGCGGTGCGGGTGCTGACGATGAGCCGGCCCGAGAAGCGCAACGCGCTGAATACGCAGCTGACGCAGGAGCTGCTCGACGCGCTGCGCGCGGCGGACGCCGACGAGTCCGTAGGGTGCATCGTGCTGACGGGCGCGGGGCAGGCATTCTGCGCGGGCGCCGATCTGGCGGAGTTCAAGGACCTCACGCCGGAAAAGCAGCACCTCGTGGACGCGCGCGCGGAGCTCACGATGCAGCTGCACCTCGCGTTTCCGAAGCTCGCCAAGCCCGTCGTGACCGCGATCAACGGCGCGGCGATGGGCGGCGGCGCGGGGCTCGCGCTCGCGGGCGACCTCGCCGTGATGGCCGCGGACGCGACGCTCGCCTATCCGGAGACGAAGCATGGCATCGTCGCCGCGATCGCCATGGCGAACCTCGTGCGCCAGGCGGGCCGCAAGGCCGCCTTCGAGCTGGTCGCGCTCGGCGAGCCGATCGGCGCGGCGCGCGCGCTCGGGCTGGGGCTGGTCAATCGCGTGGTGCCCGGGGCGCGCCTGATGGAGGAGGCGCTCGGGCTCGCGCAGAAGCTCGCCGCCGTGAGCCGCCCGGCGATGGCGCTCACCAAGCAGCTCTTCGTGGAGGCCGCCGACCTGCCGCTCGAGGCGGCGCTCGAGCGCGGGCGCGAAGCCAACCGTCGCATGCGGGCCTTTCGCCGCAGCTGAGCCATGGGCATCGCCTACGCGCTGCTGGCGATGGTGTCGTTCGCCACCAACATCGTCATCACGCGCTACGCGGTGGCGCGCCTGCCGGTGGAGGCGGGCTTCTTCATCGTGCTCGCGACCAACGTGCTCTTTCCCGCCGCGATTTTCGCCGGCGAGCTCGCGCTGCGCGCCGAGCCCTGGGGCTGGCAGTGGACGCAGGCGGGCCTCTTCGCGATCGGCGGCGTGATCGGCACCTTCATGGGGCGGCGCTTTCTCTTCGATACGGTGAAGCTGCTCGGGCCCTCGCGCGCGAGCGTGTTCCACTCGACCTCGCCCGCGTTCGCGCTCATCGCGGCGTGGCTGCTCGCGGGCGAGCTCCTCGGCCCCTACGAGATCGGGCTCATGGTCCTGGTGTGGATCGGCCTGTGGCTCACGCAGCCGCGCGCGGGCTCGCTCGGCGCGGTGTCGCCCGACGTGCTGAAGAAGGGCCTCGCCGCGGGCCTGCTCACGGTGGCGGGCTTCGGCTTCGGCAACGTGATCCGCGGCATCGCCATGCGCGAGTGGCACGAGGCGGCGCTCGGCACCGTGATCGCCTCGGTCGCGGCGTTCGCCTGCCAGGTGGCGGTGACGCGCAACTGGCCGAGGATCGCCGCGCAGCTGCGCGGCGCGGACCGCACCACGGTGCTGCTCTACACCGGCTGCGGGGTGGCGACCTCGCTCGGCTCGATCTTCATCTCGCTCGCCATGGCCAGAATCGAGATCGCGCTCGCGGTGCTCGTCATGCACACCACGCCGCTCGTCATCTTCCCGGTGAGCGTGTTCCTGATGAAGAACCGCGAGGAGCTCTCGGCGCGCACCGTGCTCGGCGCCGCGCTCGTGCTCGCGGGCATCGCCTTCCTCGCGCTGCGCTGAGATGAAGCCGCTCGGCCGTCTCACGATCCTCGACCTCTCGCGGGTGCTGGCGTGCCCCTTCGCCAGCATGATCCTCGCCGAGCTCGGCGCCACCGTGATCAAGGTCGAGCAGCCGGGCGCCGGCGACGAGACGCGCGGCTTCGAGCCGCGGCTCGCCAAAGACAGCGCCTACTACTTCGCGTGCAACCGCTCGAAGCAGTCCATCACCGTGAACCTGAGGACGGACGGCGGCCGGCGCATCGTGCGCGAGCTCGCGCAGCAGGCCGACGTGCTGGTGGAGAACTTTCCCGTGGGCACGCTCGGGCGGCAGGGCCTGGACTACGCGACGCTCGCCTCGCTCAACCCGAGGCTCGTCTACGTTTCCTGCACGGGCTTCGGCCAGGGCGGGCCGTATGCGCGCAAGAAGGGTTACGACACGGTGTTCCAGGCGATGGGCGGGTTGATGAGCCTCACCGGGGAGAAGGGCGGTGGTCCCGTGAAGCCGGGGCTGCCCGTCGCCGATCTCGCCTCGGGGCTCTGGGTGGCGATCGCCATCCTCGCCGCACTCGCCGGCCGCGCCGAGAACGGGCGCGGCGCCTACATCGACTTCTCCATGCTCGACGGGCAGGTGAGCCTGCTGACGCTCGCCGCCGCCCGGTATTTCGCGCTGGGCGAAGTGCCGCCGCGCCTTGGCACCGAGCACCCGGGCCGGGTGCCCTCGGCCACCTTCCGCTGCGCCGACGGCAAGTACGCGCACATCACGGCGAGCGACCAGCACTGGCCGAAGCTGTGCGAGGCGTTGAAATTGAGGTCCGTCCCCAATTACGCCAGCAACGCCGGGCGCGTCGCGGATCGCGAGGCGGTGATGGCGATGCTGGCGGAGGCGGTGGGCAAGCTGACGCGCGCGGAGCTGATCGCGAGGCTGGATGCCGCGGACGTGCCGGTGGGGCCGGTGAACGACGTCGCCGAGGTGCTCGCCGACCCGCACGTGCGCGCGCGCGGGCTCGTGGGCAGCTTCGACTATCCGGGCGTGGGCGAATTCAAGGCGCTCGGGCTGCCCTACAAGTTCGTCGGCTGGGACGATCCGGAGATCGGCCGCCCGCCCGCGCTCGGCGAGCACACCGAAGCGATCCTCAAGGAGCGGCTCGGCTACTCCGAGGAGCGCATCGCCGCGCTGCGGAAGGAAAGCGCCATATGAGCGTGCGCGTGGAGCGCAAGGACGGCGTGGCGAGCCTCACGCTCGATCGCCCCGAGGCGCGCAACGCGCTCAACGTCGCGATGTGCGAGGCGCTCGTCGCGGCGGCGCAGTCGCTGGACGACTCGATCCGCCTGGTTCTCGTGCGCGCGTCGGGACCCGTCTTCTGCGCGGGCGCGGACCTGAAGGAGCGCCAGGGCATGAGCGAGGCGCAGGTGCGCGCGCGCCGCCACAAGGCCTTCGCCGCCTACGCCGCGCTCGAAGCCCTGCCGATGCCCGCCATCGCGGTAGTGGAGGGCCCCGCGATCGGCTCGGGCTGCGAGATCGCCGCCGCCTGCGACTTCATCGTCGCGACGCCCGCCGCGTCCTTTCGCGTGCCGGAGGCGCTGCGCGGCACGGTGGGCGCGACGCAGCGCCTGCCGCGCATCCTCGGCAAGCGCCTGGCGAAGGACCTGCTCTTCACCGGGCGCTCCCTTTCGGCGCAAGAAGCCGAGCGTCACGGGCTGGTGAGCCGCATCGTCGAGCCCGCGGACCTGGAGGCGGTGCTCGCGGAAATCGCGAAGACGATCCTCGAAGCGCCGCCGCGCGCGCTGCGCCTCGCCAAGCGCGCGGTGGACCAGGGCGTCGAGCGCGATCCGAAGGGCGCGCTCGAAGCCGAGCTCGCGGCGATCGAGGAGCAGCTCGCCCTGGGCGACTGGATGGGCAGGCGATGAGCGCCTGGACGCCGCGCGCGCTGGGCGAGTACCTCTCCGGGCGCGACCCGCAGGCACCGGCGCTCGTCACGCCCACGGCGCGGCTTTCCTACGGCGAGCTGCTCGAGCGCGCGATGCACGCGGCGGGCGGGCTGCGCGCGCTGGGCCTCGGTCACGGCGACCACGTGGGCCTGCTCATGGGCAACGACGAGCACTGGCTCGCGACCTTCTACGGCGCGGCGCTCCTCGGCGCGGTCACCGTGCCCGTGAACACGCGCTTCAAGGCGCCCGAGCTGGAGTACTGCCTGCGCAAGGCCGACTGCAAGGCGCTCGTCTACGCGCCGCGGTTCCTCAGCCAGGACTACGAGGCGATGCTCGCGCAGGTCCGGCCGCGGCTGCCGAAGCTCGTTCACGCCGTGCGCGCGGGCGAGCTCGCGCCGGCGCCGATGCCGCCCGGCGGCCCCGCGCCCGGGGACCTGCTCCTCATCCAGTTCACCTCGGGCACGACCGCGTACCCGAAGGGCGTGATGCTCACGCACGACAGCATGCTGCGCAATGCCTTCGCGGCGGGCGAGCGCATCGGCATTCGCGCGGACGACCGCTACTTCAATTGCCGGCCCTTCTTCCACGTCGGCGGCTCCACGCTCTCGGCGCTCGCCTGCCTCGTGCACGGCGCCTGCCTGGTGACGCTGCCCACCTTCGAGGCGGGCGCGGCGCTCGAATGGATGGAGAAGGAGCGCTGCACGCTCACCTCGGGCAACGACACGATCTTCCAGCTGCTCCTCGGCCACCCGGACTTCCCGAAGCGCAGGCTCTCGCTGCGCGGCGGCTGGGCGGCGGCGGGGCCGCAGACCATGCAGCGCATCGTGGACGAGCTGGGGGCGAAGGAGATCTGCGCCGCCTACGGCCTGTCGGAAGCCTCGCCCAACGTGGTGATGAGCGACTGGCGCGAGCCGGAGGCGCTGCGCGTGCAGGGGCTGCCCACGCCGCTTCCCGAGCTGCAGCTGCGCACGGTGGACAACGAGATCCAGGTGCGCGGCTGGAGCCTGATGCGCGGCTACTACGACGATCCGGAGGCGACGGCGCGGGCATTCACCGAGGATGGCTGGCTGCGCACGGGCGACCTGGGCGAGCTGCTGCCCGGGGGGCGGCTGAAGTGGATCGGGCGCGCGAAGGACGTCTTTCGCGTGGGGGGCGAGAACGTCGCGCCCGCGGAGGTGGAGGAGGTGCTGCTCGAGCATCCCGCGGTGCTCTCGGCGCAGGTGGTGGGGGTGCCGGACGCGCGCCTGGGCGAGGTGCCCTGCGCCTACGTGACGCTCAAGCCCGGCGCCGCGGTCCGCGAGGACGAGCTCCTCGCCTGGGCGAAGGATCGCTGCGCGAACTTCCGTGTGCCGCGCTACCTCGGAATCGTCGACAATTTCGAGTCCATCGGCATGACCGCGAGCGGCAAAGTGCAAAAGAGCCGGCTGCGCGAGCACGCCATCCGCGAGTTCAACCTGCAGGGGGAGACACGATGATCGATCTGTACGCCGCCATGACCTCGAACGGCATGCGTGCCCGCATCGCGCTGGAGGAGTGCGGCCTGGAATACGCCTTCCACCCGATCGCGCTCGACAAGGGCGAGCAAAAGACGCCCGAGTTCCTCGCCATGAACCCGAACGCGCAGATCCCGGTGATCGTGGACCGCGACGCCGCGGGCGGCAAGCCGATCACGCTCTCCCAGTCCACGGCGATCCTGGTCTACTGCGCCGAGAAGTCGGGCAAGTTCATGCCGAAGGAGCCCGCCGCGCGCGCCGCGATGCTGGAAGCGCTCATGGTCGCCTCCACCGACGTGACGCCGATCTTCGGCGCGGCCTTCGGCCTGATGCGCACCAAGGAGCCGCACGCGCCCAGCATCCAGTTCTTCAAGGACCGCCTGAGGAGCCTGTTCACGGTCTGGAACGACAAGCTCGGCCAGCGCAATTACGCCGCCGGCGACGAGGTGACGATCGCCGACTTCTCGCTCTACGCGGGCTATGCGCGCATGAAGGCGGTGATCCCCGAGGTGCTCGCGGGACTGCCGAACGTGGAGCGCTGGGCGGCCGAGATGGCCGCGCGCCCCGGGGTGAAGCGCGGCACGGGCGGCTAGCATGGACGCCGCGGACGATACGCTATCGCTTCTTCGCGACAGCATCCGCCGCTACGTCGAGAAGGAGATCGTCCCCAAGGCCGCGGCCTGGGAGGAGCAGGGCTTCGTGCCGCGCGAGGTGCTGCGCGAGATGGGCAAGCTCGGCTTTCTCGG
>JBFWWT010000049.1:0-14557 GCA_050246035.1 Burkholderiales bacterium | reverse complement strand
GGGTGAGCGCGAGGCTCAGGCCGCCGATGCCGGCGCCCGCGATCAGGACCGGGGAAGGGATCATCGGCATTGCGCGAGTGATTGGTAGGCCGTGGCGGATTCGAACCGCCGACCAACGGATTAAAAGTCCGCTGCTCTACCAGCTGAGCTAACGGCCCCCACGGGAAGGGCGAAATTTTATCAGCGTTCAGCGGGCATAGCGCGTCGAATCGGCGATCCCGGCGTCCTCGAACCCTTTCTTGCGCAGCCGGCACGCATCGCACGCGCCGCATGCGCGCCCCTCGGCATCCGGCTGGTAGCAGGTGACGGTCTCGGCGGGATCCACCCCGAGCTCGAGCGCCTTGCGGACGATCTCCTTCTTCGGCAGGTCGATCAACGGCGCGCGGATCTCTATTCGCCGCCCCTCCACCGCGGCCTTGGTGGCGAGGTTTGCCATCGCCTCGTAGGCCTTCAGGTACTCGGGACGGCAGTCCGGGTAGCCGGAGTAGTCCACCGCGTTCGCCCCCACGAAGATGCGCTCGGCGCCGAGCACCTCGGCCCACGCGAGTGCCAGCGACAGCAGGATGGTGTTCCGGGCGGGGACGTAGGTGACAGGGATTCCCGATTCCACGCCCTTGTCGGGAACCGCGATGGCCTTGTCCGTAAGCGCCGAGCCCCCGAACTGAGCGAGGTCCACCTTCACCACCCGGTGCGGGGCCGCCCCGAGGCGCTTGGCCACTCGCGCCGCGGCCCGGAGCTCCGCCCCGTGGCGCTGGCCATAGTCCACCGAGAGCGCATAGCACTCGAAGCCCTCGCGCCGCGCCCAGGCGAGGGTGGTGGCGGAATCCAGCCCGCCCGAGAGGAGAACGACCGCCTTCAGCGCTTGACCGACTGCTGCAGCCGCAGCCGCGCCTGGTCGGCGGCGGTGCTGCCCGGATACTTCGCCAGCACGTCCTGCAGCGTCGCCTGCGCCGACTTCACGTCGCCCGTCGCTTCCTGCGCGCTCGCGATGGACAGCATCGCGTCGGCGGCCTTCGGGTCGAGCGGCCACTGCTGGATGACCTTCTGCAGCGCGGCGATCGCGTTGCGGTAGTCGCGCCGGCCCGAGTAGCCCATGCCGATCCAGTACTGGGCGTTGGGCGCGAGCTTGCCGTTCGGGTACTTGATGAGCATCTGCTGCAGCAGGTCGATGGCCGCCGAGTAGTTGCCGATCTTGAAGTGGTTGAGCGCCGTCTCGTAGGTGCGCTTTTCCTCTTCCGAGGGGCCGGCGTCCGCCGCCGGCCGCGCCGCGGCCGCGGCCTGCTGCTCGAGCGCGGTCTCCAGCTTGCGCAGGCGCGTGTCGATGTCCACGTACAGGTCCCGCTGCCGCTTCTCGGCCATCTCCATCTGGTGCACCAGCACCTCGATCTGGCCGCGCGCGCGCGCGAACTCGGCGCGCAGCGCCTCCAGCTGCCCGGCGAGGTCGAGGATCGCCCGGCGCTCCACCGTGGTCGCCTCGATGCCCTTGAGCCGCTCACCGAGCTTGCGCTCCATGTCCTGCAACTGCAGCAGCATCTCGGTGCGCACTTCCTCGATGCGCCGGCGCGCCTCCGAGTCGCCGCCGAACAGCTGGGCGCCCGCGGTCCCCGCCCAGAGCAACGCCGCGGCGAGCAGCCAGCGCATGTCAGTACTCGCCCGGGTACAGCATGTCGCTGCGGCGATTGCGCGCCCAGGCCTCCTCGGTGTGGCCGGGCTCCTTCGGCTTCTCCTCGCCCAGGCTCACCGCCTCGACCTGATCCTCGGCGGTGCCGAGGAGCAGCAGCATGCGCTTCACACCCTCGGCGCGTCGCTGGCCGAGCGCGATGTTGTACTCGCGGCTGCCGCGCTCGTCGGTGTTGCCCTGGATGAGCATCTTCACCGCGCCGTTGGCGCGCAGGTAGGCCGCGTGCGCCTCGATGAGCGGCTTGTATTCGTCCTTCACGTCGTACTTGTCGAAGTCGTAATACACCGAGCGCTGCGACAGCGGGCTCGCCGGGTCGCGCAGCGGATCGGTGAGCGCGGGCGCCGCGGGCTTGTCGCCGGTCAGGTCCACGCCGGTGACGGGCTTCGCCGGCACCGCCTGCGTGCCGGGCGCGGGCGCGGGCCGCGCCGCGCCGGGGGTGCGGTCTTCGACGCTCGCCGGCGGCTGCGTCTGCACGGGTTCGGTCGTCGCGCAGGCCGCGAGCGCCAGCGCGAGAAAAGCGATCCAGAGTGCTCGCATGGTCGTACTCCTTCTCATGGAATCAGGGGGCCCCACGCCGGCTCGCGCACGTCGCCGCCGGCGACCGTCAGCCGCTGCCGGTTGCTGCCGTCCACCGACACGGCCGTGAGCACGCCGCGGCCGCCGAGGATCGTGGCGAGCAGGATGTGCCGTCCGTTGGGGGAAAAGCTCGGGGACTCGTCGAGGTCGCTGTCGGTCAGCACCTGCACCTGGCGCGACTCCAGGTCGAGCAGCGCCGCCTGGAAGCGGCCCTCGTTGCGCGTGACGAAGGCGAGTCGCCTGCCGTCGGGACTCACGCGCGGCGAGACGTTGTAGCTGCCCGTGAACGTGACGCGCTGAGCCTCGCCGCCGGCTGCGGGCATGCGGTAGATCTGCGGGCTGCCGCCGCGGTCGGAGGTGAAATAGATCCAGCGGCCGTCGGCCGAGAACACGGGCTCGGTGTCGATGCCCAGCGACCTCGTCAGGCGCCGCGGATTGCTGCCGTCGACGTCGATGAGGTAGATCTGCGAATTGCCGTCGCGCGTGAGCGCGACGGCGAGCGTCCTGCCGTCGGGCGCCCAGGCGGGCGCGGAATTCGAGCCCTTGAAGTTCGCCACGATGTTCTGCTTGGGCACCTCGACGTCCTGCACGTACACGATCGGTTTCTTGTTCTGGAACGACACGTACGCGAGCCGCCGCCCGTCGGGCGACCACGCCGGCGAGATGATCGGCTCGTTCGAGACGAGCATCGCCTGCTCGTTCGCGCCGTCGGCGTCGGCGATCTGCAGCTCGTAGCGCGCGCCGCGCTTCACCACGTAGGCGATGCGCGTGGAGAACACGCCCTTCTCGCCCGTGAGCTTCTCGTAGACGTAGTCGGCGATGCGGTGCGCGGTCATGCGCACCTGCTCGCGCGACAAGGTATAGGCGACGCCGCCGAGCGCCGACTGCTTCACCACGTCGAAGAGGCGAAAGCGCACCTCGAAGCGCCCGTCGGGCCGCGCCGCGACCGAGCCGAGCACGAGCGCATCGGCGAGCCGCGAGCGCCACTCGGCGTAGTTCACCGTGGAGCGCTCAGTCGGCTGCGGCACGAGCCGCGGCACTTCGAGCCCGCGAAACAGGCCGCTCCTTTCGAGGTCGGCGCGCACGATGGCGCTGACGGTCGCGCCCGACGCATCGGGCAGCGCGCCTTCGCCCGCGAGCGGCGCGATGGCGATCGGGATGCGCTGCGCGCCCGCGCCCGTGATCTCGATGGAGAGCTGCGCGTGGGCGGAGCCGGCGGCAATGAGGAACAGAGCTGCCGCGAGGAGATGTCGCATCGGGCTGATTATATTTCAGTCCTTCGGACGGAACGTGAGCTTCATCTCGCGCTCGAACAAACCCGGAGTGTCGGGCTTCGGCAACGGATCCGACTTCCAGATCGCGCGCAGCACGGCCTCGTCGTAGGCCGGATGCCCGCTCGAGATGACGAGCTTCGCCTCGAGCACCTGCCCCGTGGGCAACTGCGTCACCAGCACCTCGGCCTGCGGATTGCCGGCGATTCCCGGCGGCAATACGATGTTGCCGCGCACCTTTGCGCGAATCTTGTCGACCCACGTCTGCATCGCGCGCTGCTGCGCGGCCTGCGCCTCGCGCGCAAGCTGCTCACGGATCGCCTGCCGCTCGCGCTCGGCGGCGCGCGCGGCCTCCTCGCGCTGCAGGGCCTGGGCGAGCAGCTGCTTGGCGAGCGTTTCGTCGGGCGGCGGAGGCGCAGGCTTCGGCTTGGCGACCGGCTTGGGCGCCGGCTTCGGCTCGGGCTTGGGCGGCGGAGGCTTGGGCTTCGGCTTGGGCGGCGCCTTCACCGCGATGTCGGGCTTCTCGATGCGCGGCTCGGGCTTGGGCGGGGGCGGCGCCGGCTCGGGCGGCGGCGCGGGCTCGGCTTTCGGCGGCTCGGGCCGCGGCGCGGGCGCGGGCGGCGCGCGCCACAGCTCGACGCTGATGACGTCGGGCGCGCGGCTTTGCCATTGCACGCCGAGCATGAGCGCGCCGATCAGCACGAGGTGCACCGCGGCGGCGAGCAGCGCCGCGCGCCCGAAGAAGTGCTCGCGCGGTGTCTCGAGCGGCGGGCGCTGCGGGTCCGCCGCCTTCACTTCGCCGGCTGCACGAGCAGGCCGATGCGCCGCACCTGCTGCTTCTGCAGTTCGTCCATCACCGCGAGCACGGCCTCGTAGCGCACGTCCTTGTCCGCGGCGATGAGCACCGGCTGGTCCGGGTCCTTCGCCTGGCGCGCGCGGATGAGCCGCGCCAGCTCGCCTCGCGCCACGCGCCGCTCCTCGGCGAGCGCGCCGTGCGCATCGCGCACCCGCAGCAGCATGCTGCGGTCCTCGCGGATCACCACCTCCATGAGCGCCGCGGGCGCGTTCGCCGCCTTGGACACCGAGGGCAGGTCCACCACGCCGGGCGTGATGAGCGGCGCGGTCACCATGAAGATCACGAGCAGCACCAGCATCACGTCCACGTAGGGCACGATGTTGATCTCGTGCATCGGGCGGCGCTTGCGGTGCAGCGCGGGCACGGCTACCTCACCGCATGGCGGTGCAGGATATTGGAGAACTCCTCCATGAAGCTCTCGAAGCGGATCGACAGGCGGTCGATGAGGTAGGAATAGCGGTTGTAGGCCACCACCGCGGGAATCGCCGCGAACAGCCCCAGCGCCGTGGCGACGAGCGCCTCGGCGATCCCGGGCGCGACCTGCGCGAGCGTGGCCTGCTGCACGTTCGCGAGGCTGCGGAACGCGTGCATGATGCCCCACACCGTGCCGAACAGGCCGACGTACGGGCTCACCGACCCGGTCGAGGCGAGGAAGGCGAGGTGGCGCTCGAGGTGGTCCATCTCGCGCTGGTAGGTCGCGCGCATCGCCCGGCGCGCGCCGTCCACCATGTCGCTCGCATCGCCCGCGGCGCGCTGGTTCCTCAGCTTCGCGAACTCGCGGAAGCCCGCCTCGAAGATGCGCTCGAGGCTGCCGATGTTGTGGCGGTTGTTCACCGCGCCCTGGTAGAGGAGGTTCAGGTCGTTGCCGCCCCAGAACTCGCGCTCGAACTTCTCGGTCTGGCTGCGCGCGCGGCGGATGGCGAACCACTTGCTGAAGATGAACAGCCACGACATGAACGACACGACGGCGAGGAGCAGCATCACCGCCTTCACGACGGCGCTCGCGCCGACGATCAGCGTCCAGATGTCGAGGTCGGTGGCGACGTTCATCGCGCTAGGCGCCGAGCCGCGCGGCGAGCGCCGCGGGCAGCGGCGCGGGCTTCAGGTCCTCGCGGCGCACGCACGCGGCTTGGACCCGGCATTCCGCCATCGGTTCCGCGCCGCGCAGCGCGCGCTGGCGCAGCCACAGGTAAGTGCGCTTTCGTTCGGTGAGCTCCACGGTGATCCTCAATTCGTCGTCCAGTCTCGCCCCGCGCAGGAAGTCGATCTCCGCGCGGCGCACCACGAACTGCAGGCCTTCGTCGCGCGCGAGCCGCTGGTGGTCGACGCCCAGGCTCCTCAGCCACTCGGTGCGCGCGCGCTCGAAGTAGCGCAGGTAGTTCGCATAGTAGACCACGCCGCCGAAGTCGGTGTCCTCGTAGTAAACGCGCACCGGCCAGCTGAACACTAGGCGAGCAAGTCGTGCTGGCCCGACGGGGCCGTCAGCCCGAAGTGGCGATACGCGGCGAGCGTCGCCACGCGCCCGCGCGGCGTGCGTTGCAGGTAGCCCTGCTGGATGAGGTAGGGCTCGAGCACGTCCTCGATGGTGTCGGCCTCCTCGCCGATGGCGTGCGCGAGATTGTCGAGCCCCACCGGCCCGCCGCCGAATTTCTCGATCACCGCGAGGAGGAGCTTGCGGTCCATCACGTCCAGGCCGAGGACGTCGACTTCCAGCAGCCCGAGCGCGGCCTCGGCCACCGTGCGGCTCACGACCCCTTCGGCGCGCACCTGGGCGTAGTCGCGCACCCGGCGCAGCAGCCGGTTGGCCACGCGCGGCGTGCCGCGCGCGCGCCGCGCGATCTCGGCGCCGCCCTCTTCGGCGATCGCGACCCCGAGCAGGCCCGCCGAGCGCTTCACGATCGCGGCGAGATCGCGCTCGTCGTAGAACTCCAGGCGCGCGACGATGCCGAAGCGGTCGCGCAAGGGGTTGGTGAGCATCCCGGCGCGCGTGGTCGCGCCGACAAGGGTGAACGGCGGGAGATCCAGCTTGATCGAGCGCGCCGCCGGACCTTCGCCGATCATGATGTCGATCTGGTAGTCCTCGAGCGCCGGATAGAGGATCTCCTCCACCACGGGCGAGAGGCGGTGGATCTCGTCGATGAACAGCACGTCCCTCGGCTCGAGGTTGGTGAGCAGCGCGGCGAGGTCCCCCGGGCGCTCGAGCACCGGGCCCGAGGTCTGGCGCAGGTTCACCCCCATCTCGCGCGCGATGATGTGCGCGAGCGTGGTCTTGCCCAGGCCCGGCGGGCCGAACAGCAGCACGTGGTCGAGCGCCTCGTTCCTGCCGCGCGCGGCCTCGATGAACACCCCGAGCTGCTCGCGCACCCTGGGCTGCCCGACGTACTCGGCGAGCCGCCCCGGCCGCAGCGACCGCTCGAACTGCTCTTCCTGGGGCGAGGCGGGGGCCGCCGCGATCAGGCGATCGCTCTCGATGGCCATAAGTGTGCGATTCTGCCAGAGCCGCGCTTCATCCCCCTTGTCGGTCGCGCGCGCGGGGCATACGATTCCCGCCATGCGCGCCGTTCGCCTGCTCGGGATGCTCTGTCTGGCCTGCCTGGGCGGCACCGCGCTCGCCCAGGCGCCGGGCCTGGCCCCCGGAAAGGAAAACGGCTGGTACCTCGGCAGCGGCCTGCGGCTCGACTGGCCGCGGCTCGAGGACACCGACGTCGGCTATCGCGATTTCGGCGGCTACCGCTTCACGCGGCACTGGGGCGTCGAGATGGGCTACTCGGATTTCGGCCGCGGCGGCGGCGCAGCGGAGCCCGGCAGCTTCGCGCTGCAGAGATCTCCCCACCAGAGTGCCTGGACGGTCGCCGGCACCGGCGTGTTGCCGATCGGCTGGGGCTTTTCGCTGCAGGGCAGGCTCGGGCTTTCGATGGCCACGCCCGAGGCCACCCAGTCCTACGCCAACGCGGTGCCCGGCTCCGCCTTCCCCCGCTACCGGCCCTACCTGCTCTGGGGCGTGGGCGGGCAGTACGACCTCACCGGGCAGATCGGCCTGCGGGTCGACTACAACAGCTTCGGCAGCCTGATCGAGGACCCCGGCGGCACGCGCACGGACCTCTGGTCGATCAACGCGATCGTCCGCTTCTAGCCGTCAGCTGCGCGCGAGCGCCTTGAGCGCCGCGCGGATCCCCTCCGCCACGCTCAGCCCCGGCGCAATCCCGCGCGTCGCGGCGAGCGCCTCCTTTTCGCTGTAGCCCAGCGCAACGAGCGCATTCAGCACGTCGGCGCCGCCCGCGCCCGCGGGCTTCGCCTCGGCAATGCGGCCCTTCAGCTCGAGGAGCAGCCGCTCCGCGGTCTTCTTGCCGATGCCGGGGATCCGGGTGAGCCGCGCCCCGTCCTGCTCGGCGACCGCCTGCGAAAGCTCGGCCACGGAAAGTCCCGAGAGGACGGCGAGCGCGGTGCGCGCGCCCACGCCCGCCACGCGGATGAGCTGCCGGAAGGCCGCGCGCTCCTCGAGGCTCGCGAAGCCGTAGAGCGCCTGCGCGTCCTCGCGCACGACGAGGTGCGTGTGCAGCGTCACCGGCTCGCCGGTGGCCGGCAGGCTGTAGAAGGTGCTCATCGGCACGTCGAGCTCGTAGGCCACGCCGTTGCAATCCACCGTGACCTGGGGCGGGTGCTTGGCGACGAGCCGCCCGGAGAGCCGCCCGATCACGCGCGCCTCCCGCGCCGCAGGCGCAGCCCGCGCGCCGGCGGCCGCCCGGCGCGCGCGCCGTGCGCGTGGCAGATCGCGCAGGCTAGCGCGTCGGCCGCGTCCGGGCTCGGGTCTCCCGCGAGCGCGAGCAGGCGCTTCACCATGTGCTGCACCTGGGTCTTGCCTGCCTGGCCGTTGCCCACCACCGACTGCTTCACCTGGCTGGGGGTGTACTCGGCGACCGGCAGCCCGGCGAGCACCGCGGCGCAGATCGCCGCGCCGCGCGCCTGCCCGAGCGCGAGCGTGGATTGCGGATTGACGTTGAGGAACACTTTCTCCACCACCACCTGCTGCGGGCGGTGCGCCGCGATCACCTCGGCCAGGCCGGCGAGCAGCGTGCCGAGCCGCTCGGCGAGCGCGCCCCGCTCCGACTTCACGCGTCCGCTTGCCACGTAGGTGAGGCGCTGGCCGCTCTTGTCGATGACGCCGAACCCGGTGATGCGCAAGCCGGGATCGATGCCGAGGATTCTCACGCGTCCTCGAGCGCCGCGGTGGTGTAGACCTCCTGGACGTCGTCCAGCCCTTCCAGCGCGTCGAGCAGCGCGCGCATCTTCTGCGCCTCGGCGCCCGCGAGCGCGGTCTCCGTGGCCGGCTTCATGGTGATCTCGGCGAGCTCGGGCCTGAGGCCCGCGCGCTCGAGCCCCGCCTTCACCGCCGCAAAGTCGCCGGGCGCGCACACGACCTCGATGGAGCCGTCCTCGTTGGCGACCACGTCCTCGGCGCCCGCCTCCAAGGCAGCCTCCATCACCGGGTCCTCGCTCGTGCCGGGCGCGAACACGAACTGCCCGCAATGCTTGAAGAGGTAAGCGACCGAGCCGTCGGAGCCGAGGTTGCCGCCGTTCTTGGTGAAGGCGTGGCGCACCTCGGCCACCGTTCGCGTGCGGTTGTCGGTGAGGCAGTCGAGCATCACCGCCGCGCCGCCCGTGCCGTAGCCTTCGTAGCGCACTTCCTCGTAGGTGACGCCTTCCAGCTGGCCGGTGCCGCGCTTGATGGCGTTCTGCACGCTGTCCTTCGCCATGTTGGCCTCGCGCGCCTTGTCCATCGCCAGGCGCAGCCGTGGGTTGGACTCAGGGTCGCCGCCGCCGAGCCGGGCCGCCACCGTGATCTCCTTGATCAGCCGGGTGAATACCTTGCCCTTCTTCGCGTCGGCGGCCGCCTTGCGGTGCTTGATGTTCGCCCATTTGCTGTGACCGGCCATGCGATAATTTTACCGTCATGGCCGCTCCGCTCCTCGTCGCCAAGAACGCCAGGACGGAGCTGCATCTCCTGCCCGGCCTCGCCAATCGCCACGGCCTGATCACGGGCGCCACCGGCACCGGCAAGACCGTCACGCTGCAGACGCTCGCCGAGCAGTTCTCGCGCGCGGGCGTGCCGGTATTCATGGCCGATGTGAAAGGCGACCTGACCGGCATGGCCAAGCCGGGCGGCGGCCACGCAAAGGTCGCCGAGCGCGCGAAGAGCCTCAAGCTCGAGCTGCGCCACGAGCCCTGCCCGGTCGTGTTCTGGGACGTCTTCGGCGAGCGCGGCCACCCGGTGCGCGCGACGATCTCGGACATGGGGCCGCTCCTGCTCGCGCGCATGCTCGGCCTGAACGACACGCAGGAGGGCGTGCTCAACCTCGTCTTCAAGATCGCCGACGACGCGGGGCTGCTGCTCCTCGACACGAAGGACCTGCGCGCGATGCTGCAGTTCGTGGGCGAGAACGCGGCGAAGTTCACCACCGATTACGGCAACGTCTCGGCCGCCTCCATCGGCGCCATCCAGCGCGGGCTGCTCGCGCTCGAGACCCAGGGGGCCGATCGCTTCTTCGGCGAGCCGATGCTGAACATCGCCGACCTGATGCAGGCCGAGGGCGGCAAGGGCGTCGTCAACATCCTCGCCGCCGACAAGCTGATGCACGCGCCCAAGCTCTACGGCACCTTCCTCCTGTGGCTGCTCGCCGAGCTCTTCGAGCAGCTGCCGGAGGTGGGCGACCCCGACAAGCCGAAGCTCGTCTTCTTCTTCGACGAGGCGCACCTGCTCTTCGACGACGCGCCCAAGGCGCTGCTCGACAAGATCGAGCAGGTGGTGCGCCTCATCCGCTCCAAGGGCGTGGGCGTGTTCTTCGTGACGCAGAATCCGCTGGACATCCCGGAGTCGGTGCTCGGCCAGCTCGGCAACCGCGTGCAGCACGCCCTGCGCGCCTTCACGCCGAAGGACCAGAAGGCGGTGAAGTCGGCGGCGCAGACCATGCGGCCCAACCCGAAGCTCAAGCTCGAGCAGGCGATCACCGAGCTCGGCGTGGGCGAAGCGCTGGTGAGCCTGCTCGACGAGAAGGGCCGCCCCGGCGTCACCGAGCGCGCGTTCGTCGTGCCGCCCGGCAGCCAGATCGGGCCGATCGCCGAGCCCGAGCTCAGGGCGGCGATCGCCGCCTCGCCGCTCGCCGGCCACTACGAAAAAGCGGTGGATCGAGACTCGGCCTACGAGAAGCTCAAGGCACGCGCCGAGCAGATGGCGAAGGAATCCGACGCACAGGCCGCCACAGCGAAGCCGCGCGAGTCGAGCCTCGCCGCCGACATCCTCTTCGGCAAGACCGGCCCGCGCGGCGGCCGCCAGTCGCAAGGGCTTCTCGAGGCGATGGCGAAGAGCGCCGCGCGCACGGTCGGCTCGCAGGTGGGCCGCAGCCTCATCCGCGGCGTGCTCGGATCGCTGCTCGGCGGCGGGCGTCGCTAGCGGCGGTCCCGGCGTGAGGATCCTCCAGCAGGGGCGCAACTGCTGGCGGGTCGCGCGCGCTTCGCGCGCGTCGCTCCTCGTGGACGGCGAGGCCTATTTCTCCGCTTTCCGCGAAGCGGCGGCCAAGGCGCGGCGCTCCATTCTCATCGCCGGCTGGGACGTGGACAGCCGCACCGAGCTCGCGCCGCGCGGCGCCGAGGATGGCCTGCCCAACCGCCTGGGCGAGTTCCTCGACGCGCTCGTGCGGCGGCGAAAGGACCTGCACGCGTACGTACTCGGCTGGGACTTCGCCATGCTCTACGCGCTCGAGCGCGAGTTCCTGCCCTTGTACTCCTTCGGCTGGCGCACGCATCGCCGCCTGCACTTTCATCTCGACGACCGGCATCCGCCGGGCGCCTCGCACCACCAGAAGATCGCCGTGGTGGACGGCCGGCTCGCATTCGTCGGCGGCATCGACTTCGCGGCCACGCGCTGGGATACGCCGGAGCACGCGGTGCGCAACGAGGCACGGCGCACGCCCGACGGCAATCCCTACTCGCCCTTCCACGACGCGATGCTGATGGTGGAAGGCGACGCCGCGAAGGCCTTGCACGAGCTCGTGTGCGGGCGCTGGCGGCGCGCGACCGGGACCGCGCCGGCGCACGCGCGCCTGGGCGAAGACTCGCCCTGGCCGGGAAGCGTGGAGCCGGAGTTCCGCGACATCGACGCGGGCATCGCGCGCACCGAGCCCGCCTACGAGGGCGCTCAAGCGGTGGCGGAAGTCAAGCGCCTCTACCTCGACGCCATCGCGGCCGCGCGCCGCTCGGTGTACCTCGAGAACCAGTACTTCACCGCAAAGGCGGTCGCCGACGCGATCGAGGATCGGCTGCGCGGCGCGGATGCGCCCGAGTTCGTCGTCGTCTCGCGCAAGTACTGCGACGGCTGGCTGGAGCAGGAGACCATGGAGGCGCTGCGCGCGCGGCGCCTGCGCCGCCTGCGCAGGGCCGACCCGGGCGGGCGCTTTCACGCCTTCTATCCCGACCGCGAGGGACTGGGCGACGACTGCATCCGCCTGCACTCGAAGCTCGCCATCGTCGACGACCGGCTGCTGCAGGTCGGCTCGGCCAACCTCGCCAACCGCTCGATGGGCCTGGACACCGAGTGCGACGTCGCGCTCGAGGCGTCGAGCGAGTCGCACGAGCGCGCGATGGCGCGCGTGCGCGCGCGGCTGGTCGCCGAGCATCTCGGGCGAGCGCCCGAAGACGTCGAGCGGCACGCGAGCGCCGGCGAGGCGATCGAGCGCCTGCGCGGCGCCGAGCGCACGCTCGACGCGTTTCCCGACGAGGTCCCGAAGGACACGCTGCTGCCCGACCCGGAGATTCTCGATCCCGAGCAGCCGATCGACGCCGAGCGCCTCGCCGACGAGCTGCTCCCGCGCGAGGAGCGGCCGCGCGCCGCCCGCAGCATCGCCGGCGTGGTCGCGCTGGTGCTCGCCGCCGCGACGCTCGCCGCGGCCTGGCGTTGGGGACCGCTCGGCGAATGGGTGAACCGCGACACGCTCGCCGCGCTCGGGGCTCGCGTAGACGATTCGACGCTCGCGCCGGTCTACGTGCTCGCCGGCTACGTGGCGGCAAGCCTCGTCGCGATGCCGATCTCGCTCCTCATCCTGGCGACCGCCTTCGTCTTCGGCTCGCTCGAGGCCTTCGTCTACGCGCTCGCAGGCTCGCTTCTCGGCGCGGGCGCCACATTCTGGATCGGGCGCGCGATCGGTCGCGGCATGGTGCGGCGCCTGGCGGGCAAGCGCCTGAACACGCTCACGCGCCTGCTGCGGCGGCGCGGGGTGCTCGCGGTGATCACGGTGCGCGTGCTGCCGGTCGCGCCTTTCACCATCGTCAACCTCGTCGCGGGCGCCGCGCAGGTCGCGCCGCGCGACTTCTTTCTCGGCACTGTCCTCGGGATGGCGCCGGGCATCGCCGCCATCGCGGTCTTCTCCGAGCGGCTCTCGGCGGTCGTGTTCGAGCCGAGCGCGGCCAATCTCGGCTGGCTCGCGCTCGTCCTCGCGCTCATCGCGGGCGTCGGCTTCGCGCTTTACCGGTGGCTCTCGCGCCGCGCCGCCGCGCGCGGCTGAAAGGACGGGCGTGCGCGTCAAGGTGGCGACCTGGAACGTGCACGGCTGCGTGGGCGCCGACGGGCGCTTCGACCCCGAGCGCACCCTCGAGGTGCTGCGCTCGCTCGATGCCGACGTGATCGCGCTGCAAGAGCTGCGATGGAGGCCCGACGAGGCGCTGCACCTGCTCGAGCGCTTCGCGCGCGCCCTGGGCTACGCGCCGCTCGCCGGCCCTACGCTCATGCGCCCGGACGGGCATTACGGCAACGCGCTGCTCACCCGCCTGCCCGTCGAGGCGACGCGCCAGGAGGCGCTGAGCGTCCCGGGGCGCGAGCCGCGCGGCGCGCTGCAGGCGGTGCTGCGCACGGGCGCGGGACCGCTCAGCGTCATCGCCACGCACCTGGGGCTTGCGCCCGGCGAGCGCCGCGCGCAGATGCGCCGCGTGCTCGAGCTCGTCAATGCCTCCGCGAAGCCCGTGGTGCTGATGGGCGACCTGAACGAGTGGTTCCTGTGGGGACGGCCGCTCCGGTGGCTGCGCGCGCGCTTCGGGCGCACCGCGGCGCCCGCGACGTTTCCCGCGCGCTGGCCGGTGTTCGCGCTCGACCGGATCTGGGTCGAGCCCGCAGGCAGGCTCGAGCGCATCGCGGTGCACCGGGCCCCGCCTGCGAAAGCGGCCTCCGACCACCTACCCCTGTGCGCGACGCTTGCTTTAGACTGAGGCCATGGACCTCGGCATAAAAGGCAAGAACGCGCTCGTGTGCGCGGCATCCAAGGGCCTCGGCAAGGGCTGCGCCATGGCGCTCGCCCGCGAGGGCGTCAACCTCGTCATCACCGCGCGCGGAAAAGAGGCGCTGGAGGCGACGGCGGAAGAGATCCGAAAAGCCACCGGTGCGAAGGTCGCGACCGTCGCGGGCGACATTACCACCGAGGAGGGGCGCAAGGCGGCGCTTGCCGTGTGCCCCAGCGTCGACATCCTCGTCAACAATGCGGGCGGCCCGCCGCCGGGCGACTTCCGCAGCTGGACGCGCGAAGACTGGGTGAAAGCGGTGGAGGCCAACATGCTCACGCCGATCGAGCTCATCAAGGCGACGATCGACGGCATGATCGCGAGGAAGTTCGGCCGCGTCATCAACATTACCTCGGGCGCGGTGAAGATGCCGATCCCGGAGCTGGGCCTGTCCAACGGTGCGCGCACGGGCCTCACCGGCTTCGTCGCCGGGCTCGCGCGCCAGGTCGCGCAGCACAACGTGACCATCAACGCGCTGCTGCCCGGGCCGTTCGATACCGACCGCCTGCGCGGCAACATGGCCTTCAACGCGAAGAAGCTCGGCAAGACGCCCGAGGAGCTCGCCAGGGTGCGCGCGGAGGCGAACCCCGCGAAGCGCTTCGGCACGATCGAGGAGTTCGGCGCGGCCTGCGCCTTCCTCGCCAGCGCGCACGCGGGCTACATCGTGGGGCAGAACCTGCTGCTCGACGGCGGCGCGTTCCCCGGCACGATGTGATCAGAACGGGTAAGGCGTCGCCTTATCCTGGATCGTGACCCACTGCCACTGGGTGAACTCCTCCCAGTTGGCCGCGCCGCCGTGGCGCCCGCCGTTGCCCGAGGCGCCGCGGCCGCCGAAAGGCACCCAGGGCTCGT
>JBFWWT010000048.1:0-14658 GCA_050246035.1 Burkholderiales bacterium | reverse complement strand
TGGCTGCAGTCCACGGGCCTCGCGAAGGGCGCGCGCGTCGCGATCATGATGCCGAACTGCCTGCAGTACCCGGTGGCGATGTTCGGCGCGCTGCGCGCGGGCTACACCGTGGTGAACGTCAATCCCCTCTACACCGCGCGCGAGCTCGAGCACCAGCTGAAGGACTCCGGCGCCGAGGCGATCGTGATCCTGGAGAACTTCGCGCACACGCTGGAGGAGGTGCTGCCGAGGACGCCGGTGAAGCACATCGTGGTGGCGGCGCTCGGCGACCTGCTCGGCGTGAAGGGCGCGATCGTCAACTTCGTCGTGAGGAACGTGAAGAAGATGGTGCCCGCCTTCGAGCTGCCCGGCGCCGAGCGCTTCAACGCGGTGCTGAAGGCGGGCGCGGGGCGGCCGATGACGCCGTTTCCCGTCGCGCAGGAGGACCTCGCCTTCCTGCAGTACACGGGCGGCACGACGGGCGTCTCGAAGGGCGCGATGCTCACCCACCGCAACATCCTCGCCAACATCGAGCAGGCCTCGTGGAACCTCACCGCGGCGCTCGGCGGCGACACGCCCGTGATCGTCACGGCGCTGCCGCTCTATCACATCTACTCGCTCACGGTGAACTGCCTGATGATGGCGAAGGCGGGCGGCTACAACATCCTCATCACCAACCCGCGCGACATCCCGGCGTTCATCAAGGAGCTCGGCAAGCACCGGTACAACATGATCACCGGCGTGAACACGCTCTACAATGCGTTCCTCAACAACCCGGACTTCCACAAGCTCGATTTTTCGCGCGTGAAGGTGTGCGGCGCGGGCGGCATGGCGATGCAAAAGGCGGTGGCCGACCGCTGGAAGCAGGTGACCGGCAAGGTGATCCTCGAGGGCTACGGCCTCACCGAGACGAGCCCGGTGGCCACCATGAACCCGCCGAGCCTCACCGAGTTCAACGGCTCGATCGGCCTGCCGATCCCCTCCACCGACATCGCCATCCGCGACGACGAGAACAAGGACGTGGCGCTCGGGCAGCCCGGCGAGATCTGCATCAAGGGCCCGCAGGTGATGA
This sequence comes from Burkholderiales bacterium, assembly GCA_050246035.1. Taxonomy (GTDB): domain Bacteria; phylum Pseudomonadota; class Gammaproteobacteria; order Burkholderiales; family SG8-39; genus JAABQT01. The sequence goes on along the minus strand of JBFWWT010000048.1, from coordinate 13,607 downwards.
AGGGGTACTGGCAGCGCCCCGAGGAGACCGCCAAGGCGATCGATGCGGGCGGCTACCTGCACACGGGCGACGTCGGCGTGATGGACGATCAGGGCTTCATCCGCATCGTCGACCGCAAGAAGGACATGATCCTCGTCTCGGGCTTCAACGTGTACCCGAACGAGATCGAGCAGGTGGTCGCCATGCACCCGGGCGTGCTCGAGGTCGCGGCGATCGGCGTGCCCGACGAGCACTCCGGCGAGGTGCCCAAGCTCTTCGTCGTGAAGAAGGACCCGGCGCTCACCGCCGAGCAGATCCTCGAGTTCTGCAAGGACAAGCTGACCGGCTACAAGCGCCCGCGCCACGTGGAATTCCGCGCGGAGCTGCCGAAGACCAACGTCGGCAAGATCCTGCGCCGCGCGCTGCGTGACGACAAGAAGGCGGCCTAGGGCGGGCGCGCCTCGCCGCCGCGGCGCGTAAAGGCGTGCGCGCGGCGGACGACACCGCGGAAGGCGGCGCGAGCGGCAGCGCGGCGCGCGAGGCGACGCGCGTCTCGCGCTCGAGCGTGGTGCGCGCGTATCGCCTCTACGCGCCGGTCTACGACTGGGTGTTCGGCGCGCTGCTCGAGCCGGGACGGCGCGCGCTCGGGCGGGCCTTGAGCGGCGTGCGCTCGGCGCGCGTGCTGGAGGTCGGCGTCGGCACGGGGCTCACGCTGCGTTACTACCCGGAGGACGCGATCGTTACCGGCATCGACCTGTCGGAGGAGATGATCGAGCTCGCGCGGCGGCGCCTCCCGGGCTTGAACGGCCGTCGCGTGGAACTGCGTCGCATGGACGCCGAGGCGATGGAGTTTCCCGACGAGTCCTTCGACTGCGTGACGCTGCCTTACGTGCTCTCGGTGACGCCGGACCCGGACCGGCTGTGCGCGGAGGCGCGGCGCGTGTGCCGCAAGGGCGGGACGATCCTCGTGCTGAACCACTTCGCCGGCGCGCAAGGCTGGGGCCTGCTCGAGCGCGCGGTGCGCGCCGCCGCGGGCCGCGTGGGCTTTCGCTCCGACATCAGCTTCGAGCAGCAGATCCTCGCGCGCGACTGGGAGGTCGTCTCCGTGCGCACCGTCAACCTCGGCAGCCTCTCCCGCCTTGTCGAGATCCGCAACACCTAATTGGGGACGGACCTCAATTAAATGCTCAAGGGCTTTGTCTGGCTCGGCATCGCCATCGCGTCGTGGGGCGCGATGTTCTCGGTGGCCAAGCGCACGCTGCCGGTGCTCGATGCCTTCTTCCTCGGCTCGGTGCGTTACGCCTTCGGCGTGCTCATCTTCATCGCCATCCTCTGGGCGGCCGAGGGGCGGCAGGCCCTTCGCTACGGCGGGCGGCTCGCGCCGGCGGCGTTCTTCGGCCTGTTCGGCTTCTGCGGCTTCAACCTGCTCGTGTGGTGGGGCCTCTATCTCACGCGCCCCGAGCACGCCTCGATCATCATGGCGCTGCAGACGCCGATGACCGCGATCGCCGTGTGGCTCACGCAGGGCCGGCGCCCGGCGACCTTCACCATCGGCTGCGTGGCCGCGGCGATCGGCGGCGTGCTGCTCGTGGTCACCAAGGGCGGCCTCTCGGGCGCCTTCCAGGGCGGCTCGCTCCTCGGCGACGTGCTCGTGTTCCTCGGCGCGGTGAGCTGGGTCGTCTACACGATGGCGGGCTGGCACTTCTCGGGCTGGTCGCCGCTGCGCATGACGGTGCTCACGGCGATCCCGGGGACGCTGGGCCTGCTCGCGGCGCACGGCGCCGCGCTCGCCTTCGGCGTGGTGGAGCTGCCGAGCCTCGAGGCGGTGCTTTCGGTGAAGTGGCAGATCGGCTACTTCGTCGTCTTCACCGTGGTGCTCGGCGTGCTCGGCTTCAATAACGGCGTGAAGCACCTCGGCGCGCTGAACACCATGCTGATGCTCAACCTCATCCCGGTGATCGTCTTCGCCATCGAGGCGCGGCTGGGGCGCAGCTACGCGCCGGTCGAGCTCTTCGGCGCGGCGCTTGTGATCGGCGCGCTCGTCGCCAACAATCTCTTTTTGAGAAGGCAGGCGGCCGCCCGTCAATGAAATCAGGGGCTTGGCGCGGAGGGCGATTTTTCTGTCCTCCGCGGCCTCTTGTCGCGCGTTAAAGGGTGGCGAACAATGCGACCGTGCAAGCGAAAGCTGCCGCCCCTGCGATGAACGTCCTGATTGTCGACGACCACCCGATGGTCGCGGAGTATCTCGCGGCTGCGGTCTCCAAGGCGCTGCCCGAAGCGGTGGTGCGCACGGCGGGGACGCTGGAGTCGGGGCTCGAAGTCGCGCGCGAGCACACGCTCGGGCTCGCGCTGCTCGACCTCGGGCTTCCGGGCCTGGGCGGCATCGATTCCGTGCTTCGCTTCCGGCAGGCATTTCCCGACGTGCCGGTGCTCGTCGTCTCGTCGAACGACGATCCCGAGTCCATCACCGGCGCGCTCGCCGTGGGCGCGGCGGGCTTCGTGCCGAAGAGCGCCGGGCCGAAGATCCTGTTGAACGCGCTGCGACTCGTCTCCGAGGGCGGCCGCTACATCCCGCCCGAGGCGCTGCGCTCGCCCGTCGCCCCGCCGCCGGGACCGCGCCGGCCCGAGGACGCGCTCACCGACCGGCAGCGCGAGGTGCTCGACCGGATGCTCAAGGGCTACAACAACACGCGCATCGGGCAGGAGCTTGGCATCAGCGAGGCCACCGTGAAGCAGCACGCGCACGCCGTGTACGCCGCCTTCGGCGTCGCCGGGCGCATCGAGCTCATCGTCGCGGTCAACAACCGCAAGACCGGCACCAACGGAAATTAATTGGGGACGGACCTCAATTGGCGCTAATTGGGGACAGTCCCCAATTAGACGGCTGGTAGACGCCGCCCGGCAGGTCCTCTTCCGCGGCCTTCAGCATCGCCGCCGCGACGGCGCCGGCGCGCACCGGCCGGTACTTTCCGAGCAGAGGCCCGAGAAGCGACGCGGCCGCGAGGCCCGCGCGCTCGCCCAGGCGGAACTCCTTGCGCGGCCCCGCGAGCAGCGACGGCCGGAACACGTACACCTTCGGCACGCCGCTCGCGCGCACCGCGGCTTCCATCTCGCCCTTCACGCGGTTGTAGAAGACGCGCGAGCGCGCGTTCGCGCCGAGCGCCGAGATGACGAGAAACCGCTTCGCGCCGTCGCGCGCCGCGGCGCGCGCGAGCGCGACGGGAATGTCGAAGTCCACGCGCCGGAACGCCGCCTGCGAGCCGGCCTGCCGGATCGTGGAGCCGACGCAGCAGAAGACGTCCGCGGCCTGCACGCGGCGCTCGAAGAGGCGCGCGAAATCAACGACCTCGGCCGTCAGCTTCGGGTGCGATAGAACGAGCTCGCGCCGACCCCACGCCGTCACCTGCGCGTACGCGGGCGACGCGAGCAGACGCTCGAGCAGGAACGCGCCGACCAGCCCGCTCGCGCCGACGATCAGCGCGGATCGTGGCGCCATGATTGGGGACAGTCCCTAATTAGAGCTCGCGCCGACATCTAATTGGGGTCCGTCCCCAATTAGCGCCGCAGGGCCTGCCAGAGCGCGAGCGCGGCGAAGAGCGCGAACCAGGCAGCCGACCATTCGGCGATCGACAGGCCGAGGAAGGTCCAGCCCACCTCCGCGCACTGGCCCGAGCCGCGCAGCAGCAGCTCGAAGGTGCGCGCGAGCGGGAAGTTCTCCACCATGAACGCGAGGTCGGGGCCGCAGGCGGGCACCTGGTCCGCGGGCAGGTGCTGCAGCCACACCTGGCGCGCGGCCGTGGCGAGGCCGCCGAGCGCGAAGACGAGCGCGCCGAGCGCATATCCGCGCCGCGCCCACGCGCCTTTCGGTCCGTGCAGGGCCGCCGCGAGCATCGCCAGGCCCACCGCGTAGAAGAAGCCCCGCTGCACGAGGCAGAGCGGGCAGGGTTCCTGGGCCTCGAAGTACTGCAGGTAATACCCGTAGGCGAGGAGCCCCGCGCAGGCGAGGGCGATCGCCCCGGCGATCTGCCGAAAAGTTATCTGTCCAAGAGATATCAGGAGATTTTTCATGTGCGCCGGGACGTTACCACGCCCGCAGCGCAGCATGGCCCGCCGCGCCCGCGGCGGACAGAAGGGAAAGCGCGCCCCCGACATAAATAAGGGATTGACGCCCACCCGGGCCGGTATGTACCGTGTGACAAATTTCCGCTTTCGGTCCGATCAGGGGGAGTTCATGAAGTCCATTGCCAAGGTATCCGTTGCCGCCGTGTGCGCGCTCGGCATGAGCGCTGCGATGGCGGACGAAGCGAAGAAGGAAGTCGCGAAGGAGCAGACGCGCCACATCGTCGCGCAGGCTTCGGGCGCGCCCGTGCAGGTCGCGCAAGCCGGCGCGGCGGGCGGCGCGGCGGGCGGCGCCTCCGCGGGCGGCGTCGCGGGCGGCATCGGCGTCGCGGGCACCGTCGGCAGCACGGTGGTGTTCGTGGGCTCCGCGGTCGCGGGCTTCGCGGCCGCCTCCGACGGCACGACCTCGACCACCTCGCACTGAGCGCGCAGCCGCTTCGCGCGAAAGGGCCCGCCAGGGCCCTTTTTCATTTCTAGCCCGGCTTGCGCGGCGTGCCGGGGAAGGCGCAGGCCGCGTGGGCGGCCCCTGCCTTCACGATGGCCGCGGCCATGTACTCGCAGTCGCGGCGCAGGCTGTGCGCCGGCCCCTCGATCGCCATGCGCAGGCCGGGCGCGGTCAGCACGTGCACCGGCAGCGGCTCGCCCGTGAGGAGCGCCAGCTCCAGGTCGTCCAGCTCGCGCTCGCAGCGCGCGTACTCGATCTCGCACTGCTTGCAGCTCGCCTTGAGCGGCGCGAGCAGCCGGTCGTTCGCCTCGCCGCAGCCGCCGCGCGTGTCCGCGCGGTCCATCACCACGTGGAAGGTGTAGCCGTCGCTCGAGGCGAGCTTCGCCACCGGGTAGTAGCGCTGGTTGTCCACGTGATAGCGCGCGAGCACCGCGCCGGCGACGAGCAGCACGGCGAGAAAGAGCGCCTTCCTCATCCTAGTAGCACGGCGTCCACGCCGCGGGCTTGTCCCAGACGACGTCGCCCGCGCGCAGCTCGACGCCCGCGATCACGTGGCGGCTTCCGGGATCGTCCACGCGCACGCCCACGAGCTCGCCCTGCACGCCGACCACCGTGCCGCGGATCCACTCGGCGAGCGCGATGCCGACCGGCATCTCGCGGCACACGCGCCGGCCCTCGCGGCCCACGGCTTTCATCGCTTCCTCGGCATGCTTGCGCTGCGCGAGCATCATCGGCGTAGCGTACCCCGCGATGCGGTCCTCGAGCCACGGGCCCGTGTAGACGTCGCCCGTGGGCCAGCGATACGTCCCCTCGCCGTGGCGCTTGTCCGCGAGGTACGCCCCCTCGTAGGACTCGCCCGCCCAGGGGCCCTTGCCCCAGACGTAGCGGCCGCGGCCCTCCTTGCGGCCCTCGACGAACTCGCCCTCGTAGCGATCGCCGTTCGGCCAGGTCTTCACCCCGCGCCCGTGCTTCATGCCCGCCTTGAAGCCGCCCACGTACTCGGCGGTGCCGCGCGCGCGCCCCTCGCCTTCCGCGAGCCCGCCCACGCAAGCGCCCTCGTAATAGCCCTGCAGCTCCGGGTCCGCGACCCGGCACGGCTCGGCCGCCTGCACCGCGAACGCGAGCAGCCAAATGGGGACAGTCCCCAATATTCCGCTATGTTGAAAAATAGGGACTGTCCCCAATTAGAAGCTCCAGACGATGTCGATGCGGTCGGGCGAGAGGAGCAGCTTAGCTTCGTTGCGGCGAAGGCGCGATTCGCGGCGCGCTTCCCAGGCGATCGTGCCGAGCCAGTAGCCCAGCAGCGATCCGGCCACGGTGTCGGAGACCCAGTGCTCGCGGCCGGCGGCGCGCGCGGCGTTGGTGAGCGCGGCGAGGCCGTAGAGCCACGGCCGGCCGAACTCCTTCGCGTAGGGCGTCACCGCCGCCCACATCACCGCCGCGTGGCGCGACGGGAAGGCGTGGTAGCGCCGCTCCGAGCTCCCGGGCTCGAACTCGCCCGGGCCGAGCTCCGCGCCGGGCCGCGCGCGGCCCGCGGCGCGCTTCAGCACCTCGCTGCCCACGATGGCGAGCGCGCCCGCCTCGAGCGCCGCGATGCCCGCGTCCTGCAGCCGCGGGCGCGACTCGTCGATCGCGAAAAGGCCCGAAAAGCCCATCGCCGCGATCGGCAGCGCGTCGCCCCACTTCACGCCGCGCCGCAGCCAGCGCTCGTCCGCGTGGCGCTTCGCGTACCGGTCCGCCGGCTTGTCGAGCACCGCGGCCGAGAGCACGAGCCCCGTGCCGAGGACGAGCCCGTCCGTCCAGCTCGCCCGCCGCGCCGCGCGCCCCGCGTAGGCCGCATCCGTGGCGACGAACCCGGGCCAGGGCTCGCCCGCGTCCGGGGATCCTGCGTAGTCGTCGTCGCGATCGCCGACTCCGCGCAGGCCGTCGGCGTCGTGCAGCGCGACGACGTCGCGCTCGAGCAGGCGCGCGAGGTCGCCGGGCGAGACGACCATCTGCCCCACGTCGCGCGTCCACGGCGAGAGCGCGATGTTGGCGGTGGCGCGCGTGTCCTTGGTGAGCATCGCGTTCAGCGCCATGCGCATGAAGATGCCCTTGTCGTAGTACGGGCTCGCGGGCGTGCCGGGCGAGGTGACGTCGTTGCCGTTCGTCACCGTGTACCACGCGCCGACCTCGAACCCCGAGGCGAAGCGCCGCTTCATCTCCATCCGCACGCCCTCGTCCTTCGCGAGGAAGCGTCCCGCGCGCACGGTGGCGGTGAGCCCGCTCGCCATGCGGTAGTGCAGCGACCCGATCGCCGTCACCGTCTCGTAGTCGCGATGGCCGAGCCAGCCCTCGAAGTCGCGCTGGCGCAGCGCGTCCACCGCGACGTCCGCCGCCCAGCCGCCGTCCTTCGACAGCCACAGGAGCTGCCCGCCGCCGCCCGAGTACATCTCCTCGTAGATGCCGAGCGAGGCCCGCGCGTAGAGCCGCTCGCCCGGGTGGAAGTAGCGGTTGAAGAGCGCCTTGAGGAGCTTGACGTCGTTGCCGCGCTTGTACTCGGCGACGTCGGTGCGCACGTGGGGCAGCAGGCTGTTGGAGGGCTGCGTCACGTCGCTCACGTCCTCGATCAGCGTCGCCTTCAGCTCGCTGTTGAAGTACGTGCGCGGCGCGAGGCGCCGGTCCCAGGTGGCGAGCGCGGAGAGGTCGTACTTGAACGCGCCCGAGGGATCGTTGAAGTAGATCGAGAGCCCGGGCCGGATGCGGAACGCTCCGCCCGCGAGGTTCGCGCGGTAGCCGAAGAGCTGCGGCACCTCGTCCTTTACCACGGCCTCGGGCGGGAGCGGCTCCGCGGCCGCGGCGATCGCCTCCTCGCGCGCGGCGTCCGCGTCGCCGCCGCCCGGCTGCGCGTAGTCGACCGCCACGGTGCGCGCGAGCATCTCGCGGCTGGCGAGGCCGTTGAAGTAGCGCTGCAGGAGCCGCGCGTCCGCGAACTCGTAGGTCGCGACCGGCAGCTCGCCCGCGAGGTACGTGACCCGGAGCTCGCGCACCTCGAGCGGCGCGAGCGCGAGCATCGTGCGCGCCGCGCGCCCCACGGCGCGCGGCATCGCGGCGATCCTCGGGTTGGCGAGGCGCGCCTCGAGCACGCCGTGCGCGTAGCGCGTGGCGACGTTCTCGTAGCCCTGCCGGCGCAGCGCGGCGCGCAATCGCGCCTCGTGCGCCGCGTCCTCGGCCCACTGCGCTTGCGTGGGCCGGGGATCGATCCTCGTGTAGGGCGGCGGCTCGCGGAGCTTGGGCACGAACTCGCGCGCCGCGAGCGGGATCTCCACCCAGGCGTTCACGCCCGCCTCGTGGCGCCCGGCGAAGGCCTTCGCGCCCCAGTTGTCGCCGCGGTATTCGAGCCCGAGCGCGCCGCCCTTTTCGCGATCGGCGACGCGCGCCTGCGCGGCGAAGCGGTCGTTCGGGTAGTCGTAGGCGTCGTACTCGGCGACGAGCGACCAGCGCGAGCCGCGCGGGCTCCAGCGCACGCCGCCGAAGGCGCCGTCGATGCGGTCCTTTCCGTAGCCGAGCGTGAGGTCGAGCTCGCCGAGCTGCTTGGAGGCGACGGCGTAGTACGCGCTGAAAAGCCCCGTGCCCCCGCCCACGTCCTGCGCGCCCACGGCGATCTGCGGCCACCCGCCCATCTCGGGAAGCACGCGCAGCTTCGCGTCGAAGCTCTTGTCCTTGTAGTCGCCGTAGTCCGTGCCGGGGCGGCCGGAAAACCCGGGCACGTACTGGATGCGCGTGTAGCGAAAGCCGCCTTCCAGCCACGGCATCGCCGTGAGGCTCGACCAGATCGCGTGGTAGGGGCGCATGAAGCTGTAGCCCGCGCGCCAGGTGCCGTCGGGGGCCATCCTCGCGTCGGGCATCGCGAGCAGGCCCGTCTGCCCGCTGAGCGAGGGCATCGCGGGCGGCTCCGCGGCCTGGGCGAGCGGCCCGGGGAGAAGAAGGAGGAGGAGGAGCCGCCGCATGCCGGGAATCTAGCGCCGAAAAAGAAAAGGCCCCATCCCAGGGGCCTTTTCGCGAGGCGCCTTGCCGCTCAGTGGTGCGTGGTGGTGGTCGTCTCGCCGTCGTCCACCGCGGTGCCGATGATCGCCGCGCCCACGCCGAGCGTGACCGCCGCGCCGACGCCGAGGCCCGGCGCCGCGACGGCGCCCGTCGCCGCGCCCGCGGCCGCGCCCTGCGCCGCCGCCGGGGTGACCGCCGCGCCCACCTGCGCCGCCGTGAGGTTGGAGAAGGCGCCGCTCGCCGCGGGCGGCAGCGCGGTGGCCTGGATGGGCGCCGCGAGCGTGGCCGAGTTGAGCACCTGGCCCACCGCGCCCTCGCCGAAGACCACCGTGCCCGCGGAGTTGCTCGCCGCGATCGAGCCCGAGACCACGTTCACGTAGGCGGGGTTCACGATCGCCACCATGAAGTCGGTGCCGCGGATGCCGATCGTCATCTGCGGCGCGCGCAGCGCCACCGTGCTCGGGTTCCTCGCGCCGATCACGCCGGTGACGAAGCGCAGCGCGCCGCGCAGCAGGTCGAACACGGCGCGGTCGCCGCGCGGCTCCTGCGGGCGGTAGCGGAAGTCGGCGATGCGGAAGGTGGTGTTCTCGTTCAGCACGATCTGCTGGTCGTCGTCGAACTTGAGCGTCACCTGCGCGCCCTGGCTCGTGTTGAGCGTCGCGCCGGAGTACACGCGCTGGCCCTGGTTGAGGAGCGTGTTGCCCATGCGCACGTCGCCCTTGATGGCGGCGACCGTGGCGTCGGCGAGGGCCTGCGCCGGGATGAGCATCGCGGCGGCGAGGCCGGCGAGGGCGAGACGGGCGTTCTTCATTCGAGCCTCCCTTCGTTCCTTGGGCTGCATTCTAATTGGGGACAGTCCCCAATTACCAATTACCCTGCCGGGGGCGTAATTGGGGACTGTCCCCAATTAGCCAATGACCCGCCCGGAAGCGGGCGATGCGGCCGTAGAGCCAGAGGTAGAGGGCGGCCCAGCCCGCGGCGAAGGCCTGCAGGAGCCAGGTCTCGCCCCAGAAGAACCAGGCCGGCGCCACCGCGCCGAGCGCGAGCCCGACCATGTAGAGCGCCGTGAGGGCGCTCCGGCGCGCGGGGCTGCCGCGGCGCACGATGCGCCGGTAGACGAGCGTGTGCAGGTGCAGGCCGTCCGCGTCCGCGGGCGAGCGGCCCCGCGTCTTGCGGCGGTACATCGAGTAGAGCGTCTCCCACACGGGGTACCACAGCACGAGGAGCGCGAACCACGGCGAGACCTCCGAGTTGCGGTGCACGAGCAGCACCGCGAGGAGCGCCGTGGCGAGGCCGAGGAAGTACGCGCCGCCGTCGCCCGCGAAAAGAAGGCCCCGCGGCCAGTTCCAGGCGAGGAAGCCGAGCGTCGCGCCCATGAGGACGAGCGCCGCGCACATCACGCGCTCGTCGCCCACCTCCCAGCCCACCAGCGCGATCGCGCCGAGCGCCGCCAAGGTGGTGAGCCCCATCAACCCGTTCATGCCGTCCACGATGTTCGCCGCGTGCGCGTAGCCGCCCACCGCGAAGAGCGTGAAGCCGAAGGCGAGGATCTCGTATCTGAAAAAGTGATCGTCGTACGGCAGGTCGAGGTCCGTGATCCGCGCATCCACGAGGAAGTAGGCGATGCCCGCCGCGCCGAAGGCGAAAAGGAGCCGGCTGTAGGGCGAGATTTTCTTCGACAGGTCCTCGAGGAAGCCGCCGGCGAAGGCGGGCAGCGCCGCGAGGAGGAAAAGCAGCAGCCAGTCGCGCTCCCGCGGCTCGAGCACGAACGCGCCCGCCGCCACGCCCGCGAGGATGCCGAAGCCGCCGATCCTCGGCACGGGCGTCTTGTGCACCTTCTGCAGGCCGGGGATGGTGTCGTCGAGCGAGAGCTTCTGGTGCGCTTTCCTCGAGGCGATGACGAGCCAGCACACCGCGAAGGAGGCGAGGAGCGCTGCGACGAAGCCGGCGAGCATGTTCCCCATGGTAACAACCCGGCATGGGGCCATAGTCCCCGGGAATGACGCAATCCCCGGTTCACGGGGGCGGACTGACGAATGTTTACTTCGGCGGGGTGTTGAGCGTGATCTTCCAGCGCCCGGAGAGCTCGCCGGTGTTGTTGTGGCTCAGCGGACGGCGGAAACGCGCGCGAGCGCGTCGGCGGGCCTGAGGATGGAGATGCCCTGGTAGGCCCGCAGCTCCAGCAGGTCCGAGTCGCCGGAGACGATGAGATCGGCGGAGGCGGCGATGGCGCAGGCAAGCACGTGGTCGTCGGCAGGGTCCGAGAGGATGACCGGCGCGATGGCCCCGGGCGCCAGCACGGTGGCGAGCTCCAGGTAACCGAGGAAGAGCTCATCCCGGCCAAGGCCGGACACCGCGATCTGCCTGGAGAATTTCGGGCGGGCCAGGCAGCGATACAACTCGCCGAGCAGGGCCCGGCTGGTGAAGAGCTCGGCTTCGCCCGCCTGCGCCGCGGCGATGAGCTGCATGGGGCTTCCCGTCCAGAGCAGCCCCGACAGAACGACGTTCGTGTCGAGGACGAGCCGCACCTAGCCGTGCGCGGCTTTGCGGCGCTCCGCGCGGTCGGCGGCGACCTCGGCGGCGATCTCCTCCAGGCTCATGGGCTCGCCCCCCGAGGCCGCGATGCGCGCTCGCGCCTCGGCGAGGCGCGCGAGCCGCCGCGTGCGCACGGCGTCGGCGAGGAGGGCCCGCAGGTTGTCGGGCTCGAGCAGCCCCATGCGCTCGACCTCGGCAGCGAGGGGCTCGGGCAGCGTGAGCTTGATGTCCAGCGTCGTCATGGTGCGCAGATTGTACGCCCGCGCTACTCCGGCGGCGTGTTGAGCGTGATCTTCCAGCGCCCGGAGAGCTCGCCGGTGTCGATCTTCGAGGTGGGGTCGAGGAGCTTCTGCTTCGCGTCTTGCGTGAAGGCGTCCAGCGCCTTGGCCTGTTGCTCGTGCCCGGCGAGCTCGAGCAGGTACCCCAGGCGCATCACGTCCGCGTTGTCGCAGGCGCGCGCGATCGCGGCGAGGCGCCGGGGGCTGGCTTTGTCGCCCAGCTGCCTTGCTATCTGCGCCACCTGGCTGATGCCGCCCGCCTTGTGGAACCACTTCGCGCAGTCGAGGAGCGCGAGCTCGATGCCGGCGACCTTCGCTTCGGCGCTCGTCTTCATGCCCGCGAGCCATTCCGTGCGGTTCGTCCGCGTGAAGGCGTTCTGCTGCATCGGCTGGAACTCGACGCGGTAGCGGCCGACTAGCCGAGGAGATTGAGTTCGCGCAGCGGCCCTTGTCAGGCCCCGCTTAGCAGGTCGGGAAACCTGCCGCGCAGCTCTTCGATGCGCCTGGCCGAGTCTTTCCACGGCTCGCCCCGCATGCGCGCGATGAGCTGCGTCCACACTCTGCCGAACGCGGCGCGCGCGACGGCTTCGTCGAAGCGCACGCCGGCGGGGAGCATCGGCGCGATGTCCTCGGCGAGGCTGCGCGCGAGCTTGGCGAGCATGCGCTGCTCGGCCTGCGCCCTGGAAATCGGGCGGCCTTCGCGCGCGAGGTAATGCTCGCAACAGTCGACGAGCCTTTGCCCGTCCAGCGCGAGCTGCCGCAGCCCTTCGTCGAGATCGAACAGATCGCGCCCCTTGCTCCGTTGCAGAAGCGCGCGCAGCTTCGTGCCGAAGAGCTCCTCGGGCGCATAGGAAACGATGTCCGCCCTGCCTTCGTGCCAGCCGCTCGCCACCTCGAACGGGTAGCGGCGCACGCCAAGCAGGCTGTCGTGCTCGCGCGTGTTCAGCTCCACCTTGAGTCGCATCCAGGTGTCCGGCGCGGCCTCCGGCGCGAACCGGAACGTAAGATGCATCGAGTGCTCCGCGCGATCGCGCTTGCACCGGCCGAGCCAGCCGAGCGCCTCGCGCACCGCGTCCACCGTGCGCCCGATGGGCTCCGCGCGCAGCTGCACCAGGTCGATGTCTTCGGAGTAGCGCAGCGGGCGCGCGAACAGCAGCTTGTGGATCGCGGTGCCGCCGCGAAAGGCGATCCGGCCCGCGAGCGCCGGCGCGCCGAACAGGTCGCACAGCGCGCGGCTGATGATGAGGTCCTGCTCCACCTGGCGCAGGTCGGGCCAGGGCGCCTGCGCGCGCCACGCCTGCAGGAAGGTCGACGGGATCAGGCGTCGAACTCCACCGGAAAGTTGACCGCGATCCGCCAGCGGCCGCTGGTCGCGCCGGGCGCCTCGCGCGAGGCGGGGTCGAGGAGCTTCACCGATTTCGCCTTGCGCGCGAAGGGCTCGAGCGCCTTCGCCTGCGGCTCGTGGCCCGCGAGTTCCAGCAGATAGCCGAGCCGGCGCACCGACGAGTTTTCGAAGGCGCGCGCGAGCGCCGCGAGCCTGCGCGCGCCCGCTTTCGCGCCGAGGTCCTTCGCTACCTGCGCCACCGAGCCGATGCCGCCCGCGCGGTGGAAATAGCGCGCGCAGTCGAGCAGCGCGAGCTCCACCCCCGCGGCCTTCGCGTAGCCCGCGTCGGTCTTCATCTGCGCCAGCCACTGCGGCCGGTTGCACTGGCCGAAGGCCGCGCTCGCCTGGGTGATGAACTGCAGCCGGTGGCGGCCGAGCGCGAGCTCGCGCAGCTGGCGCGGCACGATCACCTGGAAGGCCATCGCCGCCTGGTGCGAGGCGCCGTGCAGCGCCGCGGCGCTGAGCAGCGAGACGCGGTAGTCGATGCCCTGGTGCTTCATCAGCGGGTCTATCCAGCGTGCCGGGTCCGGCGCGCCCGCCGCGCGGTCCTCCGGGCGCAGGATCAGGTAGAACCCGTGTCGCGGATTGGCGAGGCGGTGCTTTCCGACCAGGCGGGTGAGCGCCGCGGCGAGCGCGGCGGGGGAAGCGCCGAGCGCGCGCAGCGCCTCATCGCGCGAGAACCAGGCGCGGCCGCGCGCGAGCTGATCGTCGAGGTAGCGGTCGAGGGACATCGCGCCCCGATCGTATGCAAAACTTTGCGCGGAAGCAATGTTTTTGCGTACGATCGGGGGCCGCCTCGGCGCCGCGAAGCGGCGCGGGATCGTCAGCCGCGCCCGGGCGG
>JBFWWT010000047.1:0-14673 GCA_050246035.1 Burkholderiales bacterium | reverse complement strand
GACCGCGTGAACGCGCTCGGCTTCTGCGTCGGCGGCACGCTGCTCGGCGCCGCGCTCGGCGTGCTCGCGGCGAAGGGCGAGGAGCTGGTGGAGAGCGCCACCTACCTCGCCTCGATGCTCGATTTTTCCGACACCGGGCAGATCGGGCTTTTCGTGGACGACTCGAGCGTCGCGGCGCGCGAGGCCGCGCTCGGGCGCGGCGGGATCCTGCCGGCGGCCGAGCTCTCGACGGTGTTCTCGGCGCTGCGCGCGAACGATCTCATCTGGCCGTACGTGGTGAACAACTACCTGCTCGGCGGCACGCCGCCCGCGTTCGACCTCCTTTACTGGAACGCCGACGGCACCAACCTGCCGGGCCCGATGTACTGCTGGTACCTGAGGAACACCTATCTCGAGAACAAGCTGCGCGCGCCGGGCGCGGTAGCGTGCCTCGGCGTGCCGGTGGACCTGTCGAAGGCGGACCGGCCGAGCTTCATCGTCGCCACGCGCGAGGACCACATCGTGCCCTGGCGCACGGCCTATCGCTCGCTCGAGGTGCTCGGCGGCGAGAAGCAGTTCGTTCTCGGCGCGAGCGGGCACGTGGCCGGCATCGTCAACCCGCCGGCGAAGACGCGGCGCAGCTACTGGGCGGACGGGGCGCCGTCGGCCGATGCCGACGCCTGGCTCGCGGGCGCGGTGGAGACCGCGGGCAGCTGGTGGCCCCGCTGGGCCGCCTGGCTCGCGTCCTTCAAGGGCGGCAACCGCAAGGCGCCCGCCAGGGCGGGCAATGCGCGCTACCGCGCGATCGAGCCCGCGCCCGGGCGCTACGTGAAGCAGAAGGCGAACTAGGAGAAGACCATGGAAGACATCGTCATCGCAGGGGCGGCACGCACCGCCATCGGCAAGTTCGGCGGCTCGCTGGCGAAGCTGCCGGCGGTCGACCTCGGCGCGCACGTGATGCGCAAGCTCATGGAGCGCTCGGGGCTCGCGCCCGAGCAGGTCTCCGAGGTGATCCTCGGCCAGGTGCTCGCCGCGGGCGCCGGACAGAACCCCGCGCGCCAGGCGGCGATCAAGGCGGGATTGCCCGACATGGTGCCGGCCATGACCATCAACAAAGTGTGCGGCTCGGGTCTCAAGGCCGTGATGCTCGCCGCGCAGTCGGTCGCCAACGGCGACGCCGACGTGGTGATCGCGGGTGGCCAGGAGAACATGAGCATCGCGCCGCACGTGCTCGCCGGCTCGCGCGACGGCTTCCGCATGGGCGACGCGAAGATGGTCGACTCGATGATCGTGGACGGCCTGTGGGACGCGTTCAACCAGTACCACATGGGCGTGACCGCCGAGAACGTGGCCAGGGAGTACGCCGTGTCGCGCGAAGATCAGGACGCGTTCGCGGTGCAGAGCCAGCAGAAGGCCGAGGCCGCGCAGAAGGCCGGGCGCTTCAAGGACGAGATCATCCCGCTCGAGATTCCCTCGAAGAAGGCGATGGTCGTCTTCGCCGACGACGAGTACCCGCGCCACGGCGCGACGCTGGAGGCGATGAAGAGCCTGAAGCCCGCCTTCGACAAGAGCGGCACGGTGACCGCGGGCAACGCCTCGGGCATCAACGACGGCGCGGCCGCGGTGATCGTGGCGAGCGCGAAGAAGGCGAAGGAGCTGGGATTGAAGCCGCTCGCGCGCATCCGCGCCTTCGCCTCGGCGGGGGTGGATCCGAAATACATGGGCATGGGCCCGGTGCCGGCCTCCAAGCGCTGCCTGGCGCGCGCCGGCTGGGAGCCGAAGGATCTCGACCTCATGGAGATCAACGAGGCCTTCGCCGCGCAGGCGATTGCCGTCAACCGCCAGATGGGCTGGGACACCTCTAAGGTGAACGTGAACGGCGGCGCGATCGCGCTGGGGCATCCGATCGGCGCCTCGGGCTGCCGCATCCTCGTCACGCTGCTGCACGAGATGCAGAAGCGCGACGCGAAGAAGGGCCTCGCGTCGCTGTGCATCGGCGGCGGCATGGGCGTGGCCCTGGCGGTGGAGCGATGAGCGCGGTCCTCGAGCGCGGGCGCGCCGCGGGCAGTGCGGCACGGGCGGTGACTTCGCGCGTCGCGTTCGTCTCCGGCGGCATGGGCGGCATCGGCACCGCGGTCTGCCGGCGCCTCGCCGCGGCGGGTCACACGGTGGTGGCCGGATGCCTGCCGGGCTACGAGAAGAAAGCACAGTGGCTCTCCGCCATGCGCGGAGAGGGCTTCAAGGTGCACGCCGCCGAGGGCGACGTCGCCGACTTCGCCAGCTGCGCGGCGATGTTCCAGGGGCTGCGCGAGAAGCTCGGGCCGGTGGAGATCCTCGTGAACAACGCCGGCATCACGCGCGACGCGCTCTTCAAGCGCATGACCGAGGAGGACTGGCTCGCGGTGATCAACACGAACCTGAACAGCGTGTTCAACGTCACGCGCCAGGTGGTCGACGGCATGACCGAGCGCGGCTGGGGGCGCATCGTCAACATCTCCTCGGTGAACGCGCAGAAGGGGCAGTTCGGGCAGACCAACTACTCCGCGGCCAAGGCCGGCATGGCCGGATTCGCCAAGGCGCTCGCGCAGGAGGTGGTGAGAAAGGGCGTCACGGTGAACACGGTCTCGCCCGGCTACGTCGAGACCGACCTGGTGATGGCGATCCGCGCCGACGTGCGACAAAGCATCGTCGATTCGATCCCCATGGGGCGCCTCGCGCGGCCCGACGAAGTCGCGGCGGTGGTCGCGTTCCTCGTGTCGGAAGACGCCGGCTACATCACGGGCGCCAACATCGCCGTGAACGGCGGCATGCACATGTTCTGATGGTGTAGACTGAATTCGGAGGAGGAGGCATCGATGGCGCAGCAGCGAATCGCGGTCGTCACCGGCGGCATGGGCGGCCTGGGCGAGTCCATATCCACCAAGATGGCCGATGCCGGCTACAAGGTGGTCGTCACCTACTCGCCGTCGAACACCAAGTACAAGTCCTGGCTCGACGCCATGCGGCAGCAGGGTTACGCCTTCGGCGCCTATCCGGTGGACGTCTCCGACTATGACGACTGCGCGGCGAAGGCGGCGGTCATCGAGAAGGAGGTCGGTGCGATCGACATCCTGGTGAACAACGCCGGCATCACGCGCGACATGACGTTCAAGAAGATGACCAAGGCGGACTGGGACGCGGTCATGCGCACCAACCTGGACTCGTGCTTCAACATGACCAAGCAGGTGATGGACGGCATGGTGGAGCGCAGTTGGGGCCGCGTGATCAACGTCTCCTCCGTGAACGGCCAGAAGGGCGCCTTCGGCCAGACCAACTACTCGGCGGCCAAGGCCGGCATCCACGGCTTCACCAAGGCGCTCGCGCTGGAAGTGGCGAAGAAGGGCGTGACCGTGAACACGATCTCGCCGGGCTACATCGGCACCAAGATGGTGACCGCGATCCCGAAGGAGATCCTCGACTCCAAGATCCTGCCGCAGATCCCGATCGGGCGCCTGGGCAAGCCCGACGAGGTGGCGGGGCTCATCATTTACCTTTGCTCGCAGGAGGCCGCGTTCGTGACCGGGGCGAACATCTCGATCAACGGCGGCCAGCACATGTATTAAGGAGTAGACTGATCCTATGGCCGCCAACCCGGAAGCGAAGATGGAATCGCAGGCCCGCTTGATCAAGAAGTACCCGAACCGGCGCCTGTACGACACCAAGACCTCGAGCTACATCACGCTCGCGGACGTCAAGCAGATGGTGCTCAAGCAGGAGGAGTTCCGCGTCGTCGACGCGAAGACCAGCGACGACCTCACGCGCCAGATCCTGCTGCAGATCATCCTCGAGGAGGAGAGCGCGGGCGCGCCCATGTTCTCCTCGGACCTGCTGTCGCAGATGATCCGCGCCTACGGCAGCGCCATGCAGGGCTTCATGGGCTCCTACCTCGAGAAGAACCTGGAGGCCTTCCAGAGCCTGCAGCGGGCGCTGCAGGACCAGTCGCAGAAGATATACGGCGACAACTCGCGCGCTTCGCAGGACCTGTGGGCGCAGTTCCTCAACCTGCAGGGCCCGGCGATGCAGAGCCTGATGCAGGCCTACATGGAGCAGAGCCAGAAGATGTTCGCGCAGTTCCAGGAGCAGATGCAGAGCCAGGCGCGCAACGTCTTCTCCGGCTTCCAGTTCCCCGGCTTCACGCCGCCGCCGAGCAAGCCCGGGCCCGACAGCAAGTAAGTGGCACCGCCGAAGGTCGGCTTCGTCTCCCTGGGCTGCCCCAAGGCCCTGGTGGACGCGGAGCGCATCCTCACGCAGCTGCGCGCGGAGGGCTACACGACCGCCCGGGACTACGGCGGCGCCGACCTCGTCATCGTCAACACCTGCGGCTTCATCGACGCCGCGGTCGAGGAGTCGCTCGAGGCGATCGGCGAGGCGCTCGACGGAAACGGCAAGGTAATCGTCACCGGCTGCCTCGGCGCGAAGGAAGGCGTGGTGCAGGCCGCGCACCCGAGCGTGCTCGCGGTCACCGGGCCGCACGACACCGAGGGCGTGATGCGCGCGGTGCACGCCCACCTGCCCAAGCCGCACGACCCGTTCGCGGACCTCGTGCCGCCGCAAGGCGTCAGGCTGACGCCGAAGCACTATGCGTACCTCAAGATCTCGGAGGGCTGTAACCACCGCTGCAGCTTCTGCATCATTCCCTCGATGCGCGGCGGCCTCGTATCGCGGCCCATTGGCGAGGTGATGCAGGAGGCCGAGAACCTGGTCAAGGCGGGCGTGAAGGAGCTGCTCGTCATCGCGCAGGACACGAGCGCCTATGGCGTGGACGTGAAGTACCGCACCGGATTCTGGAACGGCCGGCCGCTGAAGACGCGCCTGCGCGAGCTGTGCGAGGCGCTCGGCTCGCTCGGCGTGTGGGTGCGGCTGCACTACGTCTATCCCTATCCGCACGTGGACGAGGTGATCCCGCTCATGGCCGATGGCAAGATCCTTCCCTACCTCGACGTGCCCTTCCAGCACGCGAGCCCGCGGATCCTCAGGCTCATGAAGCGGCCGGCGAGCAGCGAGCGCGTGCTCGAGCGGCTGGCGCGCTGGCGCGAGATCTGCCCGGAGATCGCGGTGCGCAGCACCTTCATCGTCGGCTTTCCCGGCGAGACGCAAGCCGAGTTCGAGGAGCTGCTCGCCTTCCTCGAGGCCGCGCAGCTCGATCGGGTGGGCTGCTTCGCCTACTCGCCGGTCGAAGGCGCGGCGGCGAACGCGCTGCCCGATCCGGTGCCCGACGAGGTGAAGGAGGAGCGCCGCGCGCGCTTCATGCAGGCGCAGGCGGCGATCAGCGCGCGCAAGCTGCGCGCGAAGGTCGGCAGGACGCTGCCGGTGCTCGTGGATGCGCCCGGCATCGGTCGCAGCGCGGCGGACGCGCCCGAGATCGACGGCACGGTGCGCTTTCGCGGCGGCAAGGCGGGCGAATTCCGGCAGGCCGCGATCGAGCGCTCCGACGCGCACGACCTTCGCGGCAGGCTCGTCTAATTGGGGACGGACCTCAATTAGCCACCAGTGGAGCGTGGGCGTGATTAGAGGGCGGTGCCTCGATTTGCTTTTTCATGATCTCCCCTTTTTCGGCCGGGTGAATCTTCCGGCCGAAAAAGGGGAGACGTATTGAAAGGCCAAAGCCCTCTCTCGGAGGCTGATACTGTCGCGTGATGCAGCCCAGCCACAAGCCCCGCATCGGCCTCGCCCTCGGCGCGGGCGGCGCGCGCGGCTGGGCGCACCTGGGGGTGATCCGCTACCTGACCGAGGCCGGCATTCGCCCGGACATCGTCTGCGGCACGTCAATGGGCTCGTTTGTGGGAGCCGCTTACGCAGCGGGCGAGACCGAGCGGCTCGAGGAGTGGGCGCTCTCGCTCGGCTGGCGCGACGTGTTCGGCCTCATGGACTTCACGTGGCGCGGCGGGCTGATCCGGGGCAAGAAGCTCTTCGAATTCATGCGTTCGCGCTTCGGGCTGCAGGACATCGCGTCGCTGCCGATGCCCTACGGCGCGGTGGCGACAGAGCTTGCGACCGGGCGCGAGGTCTGGCTGCGCGAGGGGCATGTGCTGGACGCGGTGCGCGCTTCGATCGCGATCCCCGGCGTCTTCGCGCCCGTGCTGCGGGAAGGCGAGCTGCTGGTGGACGGCGGGCTCGTCAATCCGGTGCCCGTTTCGATGTGCCGCGCGCTGGGCGCGGAGCTGGTAATTGCCGTGGACCTCGGCTGGGCGAAGCTCGGCTACTACCGCGAGCGGGCGCGCGAGAACGAGCTGCCGGCGACGACGGGCAAGCCGGCGTGGTGGGGCCGGTTCCTGCCGGCGCGCTCTGCGCCGGTCGAGCCGCAGGGCCAGGATCCCGAGATGCCCTCCGCCCTCGGCGTGTTCTTCTCGAGCTTCGACATCATGCAGGTGCGCATCGGTCGCAGCCGCCTCGCGGGCGAGCCGGCCGACGCGCTCATCACGCCGATCCTGCCCGACTTCGCAATGATGGACTTCGACCGCGCACGCGAAGCGATCGACGAGGGCCTCGCCGCGGCGAAGCGGGCGCGGCCGGTGCTGGATCACCTGCTGGGCGCGTAATTGGGGACGGACCCCAAATTCCCCAAATTCCAATATGCGGAATTTGGGGTCCGTCCCCTATTACAGGCGCAGGGCAAGGAGTCCCACGAGGACGATCAGCGTCGCGGCGATGCGGCGCGTCGTAAAGGGCTCGCGCAGGAATATCGCGCCGAGGGTGGCCGCGAAGACCACGGAAGTCTCGCGCAGCGCCGCCACCAGCGCCACCGGCGCCTGCGTCATCGCCCAGAGCGCGGTGCCGTAGGCGATGACCGCGCCCGCGCCGCCGACGAAGGTGAGGCGCCAGCGGCGAAGCAGGTGGCGCGGGGCGGCGAGCCCACGCTCCAGGCACCCGATCGCGAGCATCACGATCCCGTTGGCGACGAAGAACCACAGCGCGTAGGCCACCGGCGCGCCCGAGAGCCGCGCGCCTTTCGCGTCGATCAGCGTATAGGCGGCGATTACCGCGGCGTTCGCGAGCGCGAACCAGAGCGACTTGCGCTGCGCCGCCGGGTCGCGCGCCGTGTGCGTGGCGAAGGCGAGGATCCCCGCGCTGATCAGGAGCACGCCCAGGGTCTCCGCCCAGGGCAGTACCTCGCCGAACGCCACCACGCCCGCCACGGTGACCACGAGCGGCCCGCCGCCGCGCATGATCGGATAGGAAAACGACAGGTCGCCCCACTGGTAGGCGCTCGCGAGCAGCCGGAAGTAGGCGATGTGCACGATGGCGGAAGCCGCGATCCACGGCCAGGACGCGGCGTCCGGCACGCCCATGAAGGGCGCAACGACGAGCGCGACGGTACCACTTCCCACGGCAATGCCGATGGCGTCGAGCTGCTTGTCCGCGCCCGACTTGAGGAACGCGTTCCAGCCAGCGTGCAGCAGCGCAGCGCCGAGCACCGCGAGGGCGACGGGAAGGGGGATCTCCACCGCTAATTGGGGACGGACCTCAATTTCCTCATTCGCGATTCAGGTGCAGACGAGGAAATTGAGGTCCGTCCCCTATTCGGGGCGCATGTGAGGGAAGAGGATCACGTCGCGGATCGAGGCGCTGTCGGTGAGGAGCATCACCAGGCGGTCCACGCCCAGGCCCGCTCCCGCCGTGGGCGGCAGGCCGACTTCCAGCGCGCGGATGTAGTCCGCGTCGTAGTACATGGCCTCGTGGTCGCCCGCGTCCTTCTTCGAGGCCTGCTCGCGAAAGCGCTCGGCCTGGTCGTCGGGGTCGTTCAGCTCGGAAAAGCCGTTGGCGATCTCCTTTGCGTCGACGAAGAGCTCGAAGCGGTCGGTAAGCTCGGGATCGCCGTCCTTTCTGCGCGCGAGCGGCGAGACCTCCGCCGGGAAGTCGAGCATGAACGTGGGGGCGACGAGGTGCTTCTCCGCCACCGCCTCGAAGAGCATCAGCTGCAGCGCGCCCCAGCCCTGGTCCTTGCCGTGCTCGACGCCGCGCGCGGCGAGCTGCTTCGACAGGAACGCGCGGTCGCGCAGGTCGCCGTCGATGCCCTGGCGCCGGATCGCCTCGGGAATCGGCAGGCGCGCGAACGGCGCGCCGAAGTCGAGGCTGCGCCCCTGGTAGGTCAGCGCCGTCGCGCCGCGCGCGGCGAGGCAGGCGTTCCTCACCAGCGTCTCGGTGAGCCCGATCATGTACTCGAAGTCGCGGTACGCGCAGTACCACTCGAGCATGGTGAACTCGGGGTTGTGGCGCGTGGAGATGCCCTCGTTCCTGAAGTTGCGGTTGATCTCGAACACGCGCTCCAGTCCCCCGACCACCAGGCGCTTCAGGTACAGCTCCGGCGCGATGCGCAGGAACAGCTCCAGGTCGAGCGCGTTGTGGTGCGTGCGGAACGGCCGCGCCGTCGCGCCGCCGGGGATCGGCTGCATCATCGGGGTCTCGACCTCGAGATAGCCCTCGGCCACCAGCGTTTCGCGCAGCGACTGCACAACCTTCGAGCGCGCGACGAAGGTCTCGCGTACCTCGGGGTTCACGATCAGGTCCACGTATCGCTGCCGGTAGCGCAGCTCGTGGTCGCTCAGGCCGTGGAACTTCTCCGGCAGCGGACGCAGCGCCTTGACCAGCAGCCGCAGCGCCGACGCGTTCACGGTGAGCTCGCCCTTGTTCGTCTTGAAGAGCGTGCCCTCCACGCCGACGATGTCGCCGAGATCCCAGTGCTTGAAGGCCTCGTGCGCGGCTTCGCCCGCCACGTCGTTCGCGACGTAGACCTGGATGCGGCCGCTCGCATCCTGCAGCGTGGCGAAGCTCGCCTTGCCCATTACGCGCTTGAGCATCATGCGCCCGGCGATGCGCACGCGCACCGCCGCCTTCTCCAGCGCCGCCTTGTCGAGGCCGCCGTGCTCGCGCGCGAGCGCCGCCGCCTGCTGCGCGGGCCGCCAGTCGTTGGGGAAGGCGGGCCCCGCCCGCCGCAGCGCCTTCAGCTTCTCCCGGCGCTCCTCGATCAGCTTGTTGTCTTCTTCCATGGCCCGATTGTCGCCTAGACGCCCTGCTTGAGGCTCGCCTCGATGAAGTCGTCGAGATCGCCGTCGAGCACCGCCTGCGTATGACCCTTTTCCACCCCGGTGCGCAGGTCCTTGATCCTCGACTGGTCGAGGACGTAGCTCCGGATCTGGTGGCCCCAGCCGATGTCGGTCTTGGAGTCCTCCAGCTTCTGGCGCTCGGCCTCGCGCTTGCGCATCTCGAGCTCGTAGAGCTTGGATTTCAGCATCGCCATGGCCTCGGCGCGGTTCCGGTGCTGCGAGCGGTCGTTCTGGCACTGCACGACGATGTTGGTCGGCAGGTGGGTGATGCGCACCGCGCTGTCGGTGCGGTTCACGTGCTGGCCGCCCGCGCCCGAGGCGCGGTAGGTGTCGATCCTCAGGTCCGCCGGATTGATCTCGACGGCGACGGTCTCGTCCACCTCGGGATAGACGAACACGCTCGCGAACGAGGTGTGGCGCCGCGCGTTCGAGTCGAAGGGCGACTTCCGCACCAGCCGGTGCACGCCGGTCTCGGTGCGCAGCGTGCCGTAGGCGTAGGCGCCGTTCACCTTGAGCGAGGCGCTCTTGATGCCGGCCACCTCGCCCTCGGTCTGCTCCAGCACCTCGACCTGGTAGCCCTTGCGGTCGCAGAAGCGCAGATACATGCGCTCGAGCATGGAGGCCCAGTCCTGCGCCTCGGTGCCGCCGGAGCCCGCCTGGATGTCGACGAAGCAGCTGTTGGGGTCGAGGGGATTGGCGAACATGCGCCGGAACTCGAGCTGGTGCACCTCGGCCTCGAGCGTCGCCGCGTCGGCCGCCACGCCCTCCAGCGTCGCGTCGTCATCCTCGGCGACCCCGAGCTGGCGCAGCTCCTCGGCGTCCTTCAGCCCGCGATCGATCGCGGCCAGGGACTCGACCACGCTTTCCAGGGACTTCTTCTCGCGCCCGAGCTCCTGGGCGCGCTTGGGATCGGACCAGACCTGCGGGTCCTCGAGCTGCCGGTTGACCTCTACGAGGCGGAGCTGCTTGCCGTCGTAGTCAAAGGTACCTCCTCAGCTCCGCGGACCGGGCCTTCAGGTCCTCGAGCTGGGCGGCGAGGGCGTTGAGGCGCTCGGCTTCCATGAGGGGGCGGATTATAGCCGTCCGCGCCGCGCTCAGAACTCGAGCCGCCGGTCCTCGCGCAGCAGCGCCTCGAACGCCTCGGCGCTCACCGGGCGGCTGAAGTAGTAGCCCTGGATGCCGTCGCAGCCGTTTTCCTTCAGGAACGCGCACTGCGCGGCCGACTCCACGCCCTCCGCGACCGCGGTCATGCGCAGGCTGTGCGCGAGCGAGATGACCGCGAGGCTGATGATGGCCGCGTCGGGATCGGCGAGCATGTCGCGCACGAAGGAACGGTCGATCTTGAGCGCGTCCGCCCGGAAGTGCTTGAGGTAGGAAAGGCTCGAGTAGCCGGTGCCGAAGTCGTCGATGGCGAGCTTCACGCCCGCGGCCTTCAGCCGGTTCACCGCGGCGATGACCTTCTCGGTGTCCTGCGCGATCAGGCTCTCGGTGATCTCGAGCTCGAGCTGCGCGGGCGCGAGCCCGGTCTCCTTCAGCACGCGCAGCACCAGCACGGCCACGTCCTGCTGCGCGAACTGGCGGATCGAGAGGTTCACGGAGACGGGGACCGGCGGCAGCCCCGCGTCCGCCCAGGCCCTGGCGCGCGCGCAGGCCGTGCGCAGCACCCACTCGCCGATCGGCACGATGAGCCCGGATTCCTCGGCGACCGGCACGAACACCGCGGGCGACACCGCGCCCAGTCGCGGGTGGTTCCAGCGCAGCAGCGCCTCGCAGCCCGCGATGCGCCGGCTCTCCAGGTCCACGCGAGGCTGGTAGGCGAGCTCGAGCTGGCCCGCGGCGAGCGCGCCGCGCAGCTCGGTCTCCAGCTCGACCCGGCGCTCGGCGGCCTCGCCCATGTCCTTGGTGTAGAACTGGTAGGTGTTGCCGCCCGCCGCCTTGGCGCGATCCATCGCGGCATTGGCGTGGCTGATGAGCACGTCGGCGGTCTCGCCGTCCACGGGATGCAGGGCGACGCCGATGCTCGCGGTGACCTGCGCCTTGCGCCCGTCGATCGCGAGCGGGGGCGAAAGCGCGTCCAGCAGCTTCTGCGCCAGCACGTAGACGTCGGCGGTGCGGCGCAGGTCGGAGAGCATCACGAGGAACTCGTCTCCGTACAGGCGCGCCACCGTGTCGCCCTCGCGCACCGCGCCGGCCAGGCGCCGGCCCGAGGCCTGGATCAGTGCATCGCCGAGCGCGCGCCCGTAGCCCTCGTTCACCACCTTGAAGCGGTCGAGGTCCACGAACAGCACCGCCGTCTGCCGCCCCGTGCGGCGGGCGTGGGTGATGGACTGCGCGATGCGGTCCTCGATCAGGCGCCGGTTGCCCAGGCCCGTGAGGCCGTCGTGCGTGGCGAGGTAGGTGATGCGCTCCTCGTAGCGCTTGCGCTCGGTGATGTCGTTGAGGAGCACGAGCAGGGCGGGCTGCCCGAGGAACTGCACGCGCTCGGCGCTCACCAGGCAGTCGCGCAGCTCGCCGCCCGCGCGCCGCAGGCTCATCTCGAAATTCGTGACGCGCCGCTCGGCGCGCAGCCGGTCGAGGAAGTCCGCGTACTGCTCCGCGTCGGCCCAGGTGCCGGATTGCGGCACGGTGCTCGCGAGCAGCGCCACGCGCCCGGCGCCCGCGAGCTCGCACAGCGCGTCGTTGACCGCGAGGAGCCGCCCGTCGCCGTGCGCGACGATGGCGGTCGCCACCGGGCTGCCGGTGAAGATCCGCTCGAAGCGCTGCGCCTCGGCGGCCGCCGCACGCTCGGCCGCCGCCTGCCGCCGCGCGGCGAGGATCGTGCCCGTGACGAGGAGCGCGAGCAGCAGCGCGGCGCCCGCGAGCACGGCGAGGAACAGGCGATCCTGCCCCTCGCGGATGTCGAGCAGCGCCTCGCGCGCCTCGGCGTCGAGGCGCACGCCCGCGCGCACGAGGTCGTGGAAGGCGGCGCGCAGCTCGACGTCGCGGCGCGTGTCGGCGCCCGCGGCCAGCAGCGCTTTGAAGTCCGCGAGCCGCCGCCTGAAGTCCTGCGCGCTCTCGGCGGCCTCGGGCAGGCGCGCGAGCGACGCCTCGAACTGCGCGAGCGCCTGCGCGAGCAGCGCCTCGCCCTGCGCCCGGTTCCAGGGCGAGCCCGGCGCCCCGCCGAGCGTGGCGTGCAGCACGCCCTCGGCGAGATCCACCCGCGCCTGGCGCAGCTCGCGAATGAGCTCGCCCGAGCGCTCGAGCGCGCGGTTGTGGAAGAGGTGCAGGGTGACCACCGCCGCGCACACGAGGAGCGCGGCGAGCACGGTGAGCCCGATCCAGACGCCGATCGCCCGGTCGGGGCGGGTCATCGGTCGGCGGCGCGCGCGCTGCGCGGCGCGGCCGGCAGGTCGGCGGCCTCGAAGCCGAAGGGCGCGATGGCGCGCAGGTGCTCGGGACCGCCGAGCAGGCGCGACTGCGCGGCGTTCCAGGCCTCGCGCAGCGCCGGGTGCGCGTGCGAGAAGGCGGCGGCCACCCGGAACTCGGCCTCGGGCCCGCCCGGCGCATCGCTGCCGACCACCGCCATCGACTCCAGGCCGGGAAACTGCCGGGCCATGAGCCGCGTCGTCGGCCGCGAGAGCGCGAGCGCGTCCGCCGCGCCGGACTCCACGGCGCGGCAGCCGGTGATCGCGTCGGGCACCAGCAGGGTGCGCGTCGGCGGCAGTCCGCGCGCGCGCAGGCGATGCTCCTCGACCGAGCCGGAGACGACCGCGATGCGCGCGGCGGGGTCCGCGATCGCGTCGCGATAGTCGAACAGCCGCAGCGGATTGCCCTTGCGCACGAGCAGCCCCGCGCGCACCGCGAGGCTCGGCTCGGCGAAGGCCACGAGCGCCTCGCGCTCGGGCGTGACGAACAGCCCCGAGGCCACGACGTCGAAGCGCCCCTCGCGCAGGTCGGGGATCAGCGCATCGAAGGTGGTGAGGATCCACTCGATGCGCTGCACGCCAATCTCGCGCGCGACGAGCTTCGCGACCTCGGGCGACTCGCCCGTCACCAGGCCGTCGGAGGCGATGTAGGCGTAGGGGGCCTCGACCGCGTAGCCGATGCGCAGGATGCCCGTTTCGCGGATGCGCTCGAGGGTGGGGTCCGACGGCACGAACGCGGGGACCGCCGCGACGGCAGCCGCGGCCAGGAGCACAGCCGATGCGGCGGCACGAAGTGCCATTTCCCCTCACTAATCGCGGGGTTATCCCCGCTTGTTTGGGACCCGGCTACTATGCGCTTCGACCGTGGCGCTCAGTGTGCGGTTTCGCAAATTTTCTGCGCAATGCGTCCGCTTTTCAGATATCACGATTGCAGATATCAGGAGACCCGATCGGATGGACTTGAGTGCGCAATTGCGCGGCGCGCTATGGATGGGCGGCGCGGTGCTGTCGTTCTCCGCGATGGCCGTGGCCGCGCGCGAGCTGCTCGCGCACATGGAGGCGTTCCAGATCCTGTTCGTGAGGAGCGTGGTGATGCTCGCCATCGTGCTCGTGGTCATCGCGCAGGCCGAGAACGCGGTGACGCGCACGGTGCGGCTGCCGCTGCACCTGCTGCGCAACGTCATCCACTTCGGCGGGCAGTACTGCTGGGTGTTCGCGATCGGCGCGCTGCCGCTCGCCACCGTGTTCGCGATCGAGTTCACGATGCCCGTGTGGACCGCGGTGCTCGCCGCGCTGCTTCTCGGCGAGCGCCTGACGCGGCCGCGCGTCGTCATGCTGGTGATGGGGCTCCTCGGCGTGCTCGTCATCCTGCGCCCGGGCTTCAGCGCTTTCCACCCGGCCGCGCTCGTCGCGCTCGCCGCGGCGCTGCTCTACGCGGGCAACATGATCACCACGAAGCAGCTCTCGGCCACCGACTCGCCGCTCGCGGTGCTGTTCTGGATGTCGGTGATCCAGACGCCGCTCGCGCTCCTCGCCGCGCTGCCGCAGTGGGTGGCGCCGCCCGCCTCGAGCCTGCCGTGGATGGCGGTGATCGGCGCGGGGAGCTACGCCGCGCACTACTGCATGACGCGCGCCTTCAAGCTCGCGGACGCGACCATCGTGGTGCCGATCGATTTTTCCCGCCTGCCGCTGATCGCGGTGGTGGGGGCGGTTTTCTACGCGGAGAAGTTCGACCCGCTCATCCTCGTCGGGGCGGCGGTGATCTTCGCGGGGACGTACTACTGCCTGAGCCGGGAGCGGCGCTAGGGGCGCGCTCGCGCGGCCACGCCGTCGTTGTCCACCGCCTTCTGCAGATCCTCGAGGCGGAAGGGCGCGCAGGTGGGCTCGCCGCCGTAGGTCTCCGCCGCGCAGAGCTCGATGCGCGTCCCGTCGTTCTCGTCGATCCGCGCCGCGCTCAGCACCGGCAGCCGCTCGCAGTTCTTGCCGACGTGGACTCTCGAGAGCACGAGCCTGCCGTCGCGCAGCAGGCTCACGATCGTGTCGGGGAAGGGCTCGCAGCGGCCGGAGTCGTACTCGATCAGGTCGACGAGCATCGTCCAGTGCGCGCCGTTCACCCGGCATTGCTGGAAATTGCGGTCGCCGCTCAGGAGCAGCAGCTCGCGCTCGGTGACGTGCTGCAGGGGCGGGCGCACCATCTCGAGGACGAG
>JBFWWT010000046.1:5283-15116 GCA_050246035.1 Burkholderiales bacterium | reverse complement strand
TGCTCCAGGAGCTCGGCGTAGGCGGTTTGCGCGCCCAGGGATAGCTCGGCGTAGCGCATGGCGGGATCCAGTTACCAAACAAAATAGCCTTCTGTTTGGTAACCGTCAAATGGGGACGGACCTCAATTGCCCCGGGTCGGGGCAATTGAGGTCCGTCCCCAATTACGCGTGCTGGCGCACGAACTCCCGGACGCGGGGGTAGATCATCTCGCGCCAGCGCCGGCCGCTGAAGATGCCGTAGTGGCCGACGCGCGGGGCGAGGTAGTGGCTGCGCCGCTCGCGCGGGATGTTGAGGCAGAGCAGGTGCGCGGCCTCGGTCTGGCCGTTGCCGCTGATGTCGTCGAGCTCGCCCTCGATGGTGAGGAGCGCGGTGTCGCGGATCGCCTGCGGGCGCACGAGGCGCTCGCCGAGGAACATGCGGCCTTTCGGCAGCGCGAAGTCCTGGAACACCGCCTTCACGGTGTCGAGGTAGTACTCGGCGGGCAGGTCCATCACCGCGTTGTACTCGTCGTAGAACTCGCGGTGGCGCTCGGCGGAGTCGTCGTCGCCCTCCACGAGGTGGCCGAAGTAGTCCCAGTGCGCGGTGACGTGCCGGTCGGGGTTCATGGCGACGAAGCCGAGGTGCTGGAGAAAGCCCGGGTACACGCGCCGGTGGTAGCCCGCGTACTTCGCCGGCACGCGGTGGATGACGTGGCGCTCGAACCAGGAGAGCGGCCGCGTCATGGCGAGGTTGTTCACGGCGGTGGGGCTCTTTCGCGCGTCGATCGGCCCGCCCATCATGGTCATGGTCTTCGGGCGGATGCCGCCGTCCTCGGCCTCGAGCGCGATCGCGCACAGCACCGGCACGGTGGGCTGGCAGACGGAGATCACGTGCAGCCCGGGGCCGATGTGGTGCATGAACTCGCGGATGTAGGCCGCGTAGTCGGCGAGGTGGAAGGGGCCCGCGGCGAGCGGCACGTGGCGCGCGTCCGTCCAGTCGGTGATCCAGACGTCGTGCTCGGCGAGGAGCGTCCTCACGGTGTCGCGAAGGAGCGTGGCGTGATGGCCCGAGAGCGGCGCGACGACGAGGACCTTCGGCGCGGGCTTCGCGCGCGGCGCAGCGGGCCGGAAGTGCAGCAGCTGGCAGAAGGGCTTGTCGAGCGCGACGTCGATGAAGGCGCCGGCGACGCGCCACTCGGGCTTGTCGTAGCGCTGGGTGACGCGCAGGAAGAGGTCGTTCGAGGCGGCGAGCTTCTTCGCGAGCGGGGCCTCGGCCCAGGGCATGAACGGATGCGAAAGCCAGCCGCGCTGGAACTCGGCGAGGAGCCGGTAGGGCGTGAGCCAGGCGTGCTGCGCTTCGTACAGGCTGTAGAGCACTCGGGGCTCCCCATGCCGTTGCGACGATTTTCTTATAGCAGAATTGCCGCACCGCCGCATTGGCCCAGTTCACGGCGGGACCTTATTCTCCGGTCGTGAGAATCGCGTTTCGCATCCTGCTCGCGCTCGTCGTCATCGTCGCGGTGCTCGCGGCGGCGGGCTATCTGCATCTGCGCCGCTCGCTGCCGCAGACGGAAGGCGAGCTTCGCCTGCCGGGACTGGACAAGCCCGTGGAGGTGCTGCGCGACGCCTACGGCGTGCCGCACATCTTCGCCGCGAGCATGGCGGACGCGGTGCGCGCGCTCGGCTACGTGCACGCGCAGGACCGGCTCTGGCAGATGGAGGTGAACCGGCGCACCGCGGCCGGGCGGCTCGCGGAGGCGTTCGGCGAGAGCGCGCTCGAGGCCGACCGGTTCCTGCGGACGCTCGGCGTGCGGCGCGCGTCGGAAGCGAACCTCGAGCACCTCGACGCGGAGACGCGCACGCTGCTCGAGGCCTACGCCGCGGGCGTGAACGCTTTCCTCGCCGAGAAGCCCGTGCTGCCGATCGAGTTCTGGCTCACCGGCGTGAACCCCGAGCCGTGGACGCCCGCCGACTCCGTCGGCTGGGTGAAGATGATGGCCTGGAACCTCGGCGGCAACTGGCGCACGGAGCTCCTGCGCCTGCAGCTCGCGCGCCGCCTGCCCCTCGAGCGCCTGCACGAGCTCCTCCCGCCGTACCCCGGCGAATCCTACCCCGCGCTGCGCGCGCTAATTGGGGACAGTCCCCAATTAGCACCATCAGCCCAATCGCCGGCGTGCACGCTAATTGGGGACTGTCCCCAATTAGATGCGTCGAACAACTGGGTGGTCGAGGGCGGGCGCAGCGTGACGGGCAAGCCGCTGCTCGCGAACGATCCGCACCTCGGGCTCACGGCGCCGGTGGTGTGGTATTTCGCGCGCATCACCACCCCCGGGCTCGAGGCGATCGGCGCGACGCTGCCCGGCGTGCCGATGATCGTGCTCGGGCGCAACGCGCACATCGCCTGGGGCGCGACGAACACCGGCCCCGACGTGCAGGACCTCTACCTCGAGCGGCTGGACGGCGCGGGCGAGTACGCGACGCCCGAGGGCCCGCGGGCGTTCGAGGTGCGCGACGAGGTGATCCGCGTGAAGAACCGGCCGGACGTGCGCCTGCAGGTGCGCGCCACGCGCCACGGGCCGGTGATCTCGGACGCGCTCGCCTCGGCGCGCGCGGCGCTGCCCGACGGGCACGTGCTCTCGCTCCGGTGGACGGCGCTCGACGCGGACGACCTCACGATGCAGGCCGGCCCCAGGCTCGCGCGCGCCGCCGACTGGCCGGAGTTCCTCGCGGCGCTGCGCAACTTTCACTCGCCGCAGCAGAATTTCGTCTACGCCGATCGCGAGGGCAACATCGGCTTCGTCGCCGCGGGGCGCGTGCCCGTGAGAAAGAGCGCGAACGACCTGCACGGCATGGCGCCCGCGCCGGGCTGGGACGCGCGCTACGACTGGGCCGGATTCATTCCCTTCGCCGAGCTGCCGCTTGCCTACAACCCGCCGGCGGGCACGATCGTCACGGCGAACCACCGCATCACGCCGCCGGGCTACCGGCATTTCATCTCGAGCGAGTGGCAGCCCCCGTACCGCGCGCGGCGCATCGAGGAGCTGCTCGGGGCGCTGCCGAGGCACTCGATCGGCAGCTTCGCGCGCATCCAGGGCGACGTGGTGTCGCTGCCCATGCGCGAGCTCCTGCCGCGGCTGCTGCGGACGCAGCCCGCGAGCGAGGAGGCGCGGCGCGCGCTCGCGCGCCTCGCCGGCTGGGACGGCGCGATGGACACCGAGCGCGCCGAGCCGCTGATCGCCTGGGCGTGGTGGCGCGAGTTCTCGCGCGCGATCTACGCCGACGAGCTGGGCGAAGCCTTCGCGCGCAACTGGCGCGCGCGCGCGCGATTCCTCACCGCGGTGCTCGAGAACCGCGACGGGCAGGGCCGCTGGTGCGACGACGTGAGGACGAGCGGCGTGGAGACCTGCGACGCGCTGCTCGCGGCGACGCTCGAGGCGGCGCTCGCGGACCTGCGCCTGCGCCACGGCGACGACATGTCCGCGTGGCACTGGGGCGAGGCGCACGTCGCGCGCCACGAGCACCGGCCCTTCGGGCGCGTGCCGTTCCTCGCGCGCTGGTTCGACATCACGGTGCCGAGCCCGGGCGACGCCTACACGGTGAACGTGGGCCGCAATCGCTTCGAGGACGAGGCGCGCCCGTTCGCGAGCGTGCACGCGGCGAGCCTGCGCGCGATCTACGACCTCGCCGAGCCCGACAACTCGCTCTACATCCACTCCGGCGGCCAGTCGGGCAATATCCTCTCGCCGCACTACCGGACTTTCACCGAGGCCTGGGCGCGCGGCGAGTACATCCCGATGATCACCGACCGCGCGAAGCTCGAGGCCGCCGGCGTGCAGCGCCTGCTGCTTAATTAGGGACAGTCCCTAATTAGAGGTCCCCACCGACGTCCAGGGCGCGGGCGGACGGCGCCGGCGGAAAAGCCGCCGTTGGTCGCCTTGCGCAGGTCGTCGACGACATCGGGTTCGAGGTCGGTGTCGAACATTTCGCGATACGCCCGGACACCGGGAAAGGCTGGATGGGGTCGAATCAGCGAGTTGGGCTGGCTTTCCGCGTTCGCGCGATAGCTGGACCAGCGATGGTCGCGAGGGTGCCGGACCATGCCCGCGCTCACGGGGTTCAGTTCCACGTAGCGGTAGCACGCGAGCGCGTAGCGCTCGTCGGGCACGAGGCAGGAGCGGTAGCGGCCTTCCCATAGGCTTCCGATACGCGCGCGAGCCTTGTTCACATGCTGCGTATGGCATTGCGCGAGTCGCTTCATCATCAGGGCGCAGCTGTCGGTGGCTTCGGGCGTCAGCAGCAGGTGCACATGGTTGGTCATCAGGCAATACGCGTGCACCGTGCAGCCATGCTCTCGGGAGAGCTTCGCGAGAAGACCCAGGTAGAGGGCATAGTCGTCAGCATCGAAAAAGCACGCGGCGCGGTTATGGCCTCGGTGCCGAACGTGCAGGGCGACCCCCGGGACGACGAGGCGGGCAGTGCGGGGCATAAGAGCCAGCAACGGCCGGCACCGCCGATCGGTTGACATTAATTAGGGACAGTCCCCATTTTTCAACATAGCGGAATTTGGGGTCCGTCCCCAATTAAAATGCCGGCATGGGCGAGCGCTGGGATAACCCGATGGGCACGGACGGGTTCGAGTTCATCGAGTACGCCGCGCCGGACCCGAAGGCGATGGGCGAGCTCTTCGAGCGCCTGGGATTCCGGGCGATCGCGCGCCACCGCCACAAGAACGTGGTGCTCTACCGCCAGGGCGGCATCAACTTCATCGTCAACGCCGAGCCGGAGTCGTTCGCGCAGCGCTTCGCGCGGCTGCACGGGCCGAGCATCTGCGCCATCGCCTTCCGCGTGCAGGACGCGAAGGCCGCCTGCGAGCGCGCCGTCGGCCTGGGCGCCTGGGGCTACGCCGGCGCCGCGGGCCCGGGCGAGCTGAACATCCCCGCGATCAAGGGCATCGGCGACTCGCTCATCTATCTGATCGACCGCTGGCGCGGCAAGGGCGGAAAGAAAGAGGGCGAGATCGGCAACATCGGCTTCTACGACGTGGACTTCGAGCCGCTGCCCGGCGCCGAGCTGAACCCGGCGGGCTTCGGGCTCACGGCCATCGACCACCTCACGCACAACGTGCACAAGGGGCGCATGAAGGAGTGGGCCGAGTTCTACGAGCGCCTGTTCAATTTTCGGGAAGTCCGCTACTTCGACATCGAGGGGCAGGTCACGGGCGTGAAGTCGAAAGCCATGACCAACCCCTGCGGCAAGATCCGCATCCCGATCAACGAGGAGGGCACCGAGAAGGCCGGCCAGATCCAGGAGTACCTGGACATGTACAGGGGGGAGGGCATCCAGCACGTGGCGCTCGCCTCCACCGACCTCTTTCGCACGGTGGACGCGCTCAAGGCGCGCGGCGTGAAGCTCCTCGACACCGTGGACACCTACTACGAGCTGATCGACAAGCGCATCCCGGGCCACGGCGAGGACGTGGCGGAGCTGAAGAAGCGCAAGATCCTCGTGGACGGCAAGCCGGGCGCGCTCCTGCTGCAGATCTTTTCCGAGAACCAGCTCGGGCCGATCTTCTTCGAGTTCATCCAGCGCAAGGGCGACGAGGGCTTCGGCGAAGGCAACTTCAAGGCGCTGTTCGAATCGATGGAGCTCGACCAGATGCGCCGCGGAGTCCTTAAATAGGGGACGGACCTCAATTTCCCCGCCCCGGCGGGGAAATTGAGGTCCGTCCCCTATTGCGCCCTCGTTTTGTCCAGGCGCAGTCCGCCGGCTGTGCGTAAACGCACTCCCTCGTTCGCGCGCGCTGCCTAGAGTCGCGTCCGTCAGCGGTTCGTTCGCCGCTGAAGACGCTCACAACCAACTCCAGGAGATGCCATGAAACTCGTTTCTCGCTTCATCGCCGGCGCGGCGCTCGCCGCCTCGGCCTCGTTCGCCTCCGCGGCGGACATCGTCGACACCGCGGTGTCGGCGGGGCAGTTCAATACGCTCGTCAAGGCCGTGCAGGCCGCGGGCCTGGTGGACACGCTGAAGGGCCCCGGCCCGTTCACGGTGTTCGCGCCGACCGACGCGGCGTTCGCGAAGCTCCCGGCCGGCACGCTCGAGGGCCTGCTCGCCGACAAGCAGAAGCTCGCGCAGGTGCTCACCTACCACGTGGTGCCCGGCAAGGTCGTCGCGGCCGACGTGAAGCCCGGCGCGGTGAAGACCGTGCAGGGCCAGGCGCTCAGCGTGACCACGGCCTCGGGCGCGGTGATGGTGGACGACGCGCGCGTGACGAAGACCGACATCATGGCCTCGAACGGCGTGATCCACGTCATCGACTCGGTGGTCCTGCCGCGCTGAGGTAATTAGGGGACGGACCTCAATTTCCCCGTTTGCGACCCGTTCGCAGACGGGGAAATTGAGGTCCGTCCCCAATTCCGGCTTTGCTATCATTTCCAGGCGCATGAAACGCCGCCCGCCCGCGCCGGACAAGAAGGCGCAAGTCCCGGTCTCGGCGCGCATCCGCGCCCGCCTGCTGCGGGCGAAGCGCCGGTTCCACGCCAACGACAACATCGCCGAGTTCCTCGAGCCGGGCGAGCTCGAGGCGCTCGCCGCGGAGGTCGAGTCGAAGTTCAAGGGCGTGCTGGAGAGCCTCGTCATCGACACCGAGGGCGACCACAACACCGAGGACACGGCGCGGCGCGTTGCGCGCATGTACCTGACCGAGGTGTTCCGCGGCCGCTACGTGCCCGCGCCGCCGGTCACCGAGTTCCCGAACACCGAGCGCCTGAACGAGCTGATGATCATCGGCCCGATGACGGTGCGCAGCGCCTGCAGCCACCACTTCTGCCCGATCATGGGGCGGCTGTGGATCGGCGTGATGCCGAACGAGCGCTCCAACCTGATCGGGCTGTCCAAGTACGCGCGGCTCGCCGAGTGGATCCTCACGCGGCCGCAGATCCAGGAGGAGGCGATCACGCAGATCGCCGACCTCATGATGCGCAAGGTGAACCCGGACGGCCTGGCGGTGGTCATGGAGGCCGACCACTTCTGCATGCACTGGCGCGGCGTGCGCGACCGCAGCGCGAAGATGGTGAACAGCGTCATGCGCGGCGCGATGCTCAAGGACCCGACGCTGCGGCGCGAGTTCCTCTCGCTCGTCAACCTGAAGGACTGAAGCGCCAGCCGGGCGCGCGCGCCGCGCCGCACGCCCCGCGCGTAGAATTCTCCCCGCGCACACGCACGGGAGAATCGAGATGGACATGAGCGCCACTGCGAAGTCGGCGCGGGCCGCGGCGGCCCGCCGCGCGAGGCTCGCCTACCAGAGCGGCTTCGGCAACACCTTCTGCACCGAGGCGCAGAAGGGCGCGCTGCCCGTCGGGCAGAACTCGCCGCAGAAGACGCCGCGCGGCCTCTATCCCGAGGTGCTCTCGGGCACCGCGTTCACCGCGCCGCGCGCGGAGAACCTCTCCTCGTGGCTCTACAAGCTGCGGCCCACCGCGATGCACGCGCCTTACCGGCGGCTGCCGCAGGGCCTCGTGCGCTCGGGGCCGTTCGACGAGGCCGAAGCCTCGCCCAACCGCCTGCGCTGGAACCCGCTGCCGATTCCGTCGAAGCCGACGGATTTCCTCGACGGCCTCGTCACCATCGCGGGCTCGGGCGATCCGGCGTCGCAGGCCGGCATCGCCGTGCACGTGTATCGCGCGAACCGCTCGATGAAGGACCGCTACTTCTACAACGCGGACGGCGAGCTGATGTTCGTGCCGCAGCAGGGCGCGATCCTGCTCGCCACCGAGCTCGGGCGGCTGGAGGCCGCGCCGGGCGAGGTCGCCGTGGTGCCGCGGGGCGTGAAGTTCCGGCTCGAGGTGAGCGGGCCCGCGCGCGGGTACCTGTGCGAGAACTACGGCGCGCATTTCCGTCTGCCCGAGCTCGGGCCGATCGGCGCGCAGGGGCTCGCGCAAAAGCGCGACTTCCTTTACCCGGTCGCGGCCTACGAGGACCGGCGCGGCAGGTGCGAAGTGGTGGCGAAGTTCCTCGGCGGGCTGTGGGCGGCGCAGTTTCCGGCCTCGCCGCTCGACGTCGTCGCCTGGCACGGCAACTACGCGCCGTACAAGTACGAGCTCGCGCGCTTCATGGCGGTGAACACGGTGACCTTCGATCACGCCGATCCGTCCATCTTCACGGTGCTCACCTCGCCCTCGGGCGCGCCGGGCGTGGCCAACTGCGACTTCGTCATCTTCCCGCCGCGCTGGATGGTCGCCGAGCACACCTTCCGCCCGCCGTGGTTCCACCGCAACGTGATGAGCGAGCTGATGGGGCTCGTGCACGGCGTGTACGACGCAAAAGCGGAGGGGTTCCTGCCGGGCGGGATCTCAATCCACAACTGCATGAGCGGCCACGGGCCCGACCTCGCGACCTACGAGAAGGCGACGCGCGAGGCGCTCAAGCCCCACAGGATCGAGAACACGCTCGCCTTCATGTGGGAGTCGCGCTACGTCTTCCGCCCCACCAAGGCGGCCCTGTCGGCCAAAGAACTGCAGAAGACCTACGACAAAGTGTGGGACGGCTTTTAATTAGGGACGGACCTCAATTTTCTCATTTGCGATTCGTTCGCAAATGAGAAAATTGAGGTCCGTCCCCAATTGAGCCCATGAACAATCCGAAGCTGAAGAGCTGGGTCGAGTCGGCGAACGACCCGAAGAGCGATTTTCCGATCCAGAACCTGCCCTACGGCGTGTTCCGGCGCAAAGGCTCGGACGAGCCGCCGCGCGGCGGCGTGGCGATCGGCGACCAGATCCTCGATCTCGCCGCGGTCGGTCTGAAGACCGGGCCCAACCTGAACAAGCTCGCCGCGGCCGGGCGGAAGACCTGGCGCGAGCTGCGCAACGTCCTCTCACGCGCGCTCTCGGAGCCGAAGCAGGCGAAGCGCTTCGCGAAGTACCTCGTGCCGATGAAGAAGGCGGAGCTTTTCCTTCCCGTCGCGATCGGCGACTACACCGACTTTTACACCGGCATTCACCACGCGCAGGCG
The DNA here is from genome assembly GCA_050246035.1 of Burkholderiales bacterium. GTDB lineage: Bacteria > Pseudomonadota > Gammaproteobacteria > Burkholderiales > SG8-39 > JAABQT01. Next base: position 6,130 of record JBFWWT010000046.1, on the reverse strand, counting down.
ATCGGCCGCATGTTCCGGCCGGACAATCCGCTCCTGCCCAACTACAAGTGGGTGCCGATCGGCTACCACGGCCGCGCCTCGTCGGTGGTCGTCTCGGGCACGCCGGTGCAACGCCCGAACGGGCAAACGAAAGCGCCCGAGGCCGCCGCGCCCGTGTTCGGCCCCTGCCGGCGCCTCGATTACGAGGTCGAGCTCGGCTTCGTCATCGGGCCGGGCAACCGCCTCGGCAAGTCCATCCCGATCGGCCGCGCGCTCGATCACGTCTTCGGCGTCGTGCTGCTGAACGACTGGTCGGCGCGCGACGTCCAGGCCTGGGAGTACCAGCCGCTCGGCCCCTTCCTCGCGAAGAGCTTCGCCACGACGATCTCGCCGTGGATCGTCACGCTGGAGGCGCTCGAGCCCTTCCGCTGCCCCGCGTTCCCGCGCACCGGCGACGACCCGCGTCCGCTTGCCTACCTCACGCACGAGGCCGATCAGCGCGAAGGCGGCTACGACATCGGCACGCAGATGTACCTCTCGTCCGCGAAGATGCGCGCGGCGAAGCTTCCGCCCGCGCTCCTTTCGCGCTGCAGCTTCCGCGACTCCTACTGGACGGCCGCGCAGATGGTCGCGCACCAGACCTCGAACGGCTGCAACCTGCTGCCGGGCGACCTCCTCGGCTCGGGCACCATTTCCGGCCCCACGCCTGACGGCGCGGGCTCGCTGATGGAGCTCACCCAGGGCGGCAAGAGCCCCATCCACCTGCCGGGCGGAGAGACGCGCACCTTCATCGAGGACGGCGACGAGATCGTCCAGCGCGGCCGCTGCGAGCGCGAGGGCGCGGTGGCGATCGGCTTTGGCGAGGCGG
>JBFWWT010000046.1:0-5183 GCA_050246035.1 Burkholderiales bacterium | reverse complement strand
CAATTACGGAGGCAACATGAAGCGATTGGCATCTGGCATCGCCGCGGCGGTGGCGCTCGGCTTCGCGGCGAGCGCGCCCGCGCAGGAGCTGAAGTTCAGCACTTTCGTGCCGCCGGCGCACGGCTTCGTCGTCGACGTGCTGCAGCCGCTCGGCAAGGAGATCGAGAAGCGCACGGGCGGCAAGGCGTCGGTGCGCGTCTTCGCGGGCAACTCGCCCTTCGGCAACGTTGCCAACCAGGCCGACCAGGTGAAGCAGGGCGTCGTGGATCTCGCCTTCGGATTGAACGGCATCCCGGGCGGGCGCTACCAGCGCACCTCGATCATGGAGTTCCCGTTCGTCGCCGAGAGCGCGGCTTCCGCCTCGAAGGCGCTCTGGGCGATGCGCGACGGGCTGCTCGCCGAGGACTGGAAGGAGTTCAAGCTGGGGGCGCTGCACTGCCACAACCCGGGCCTGTTCCACACGCGCGACAAGCCCCTGAAGTCGATCGAGGACGTGAAGGGCCTGCGCATGCGCGCGCCCAACCCGTCGACCCAGGCGCTGCTCGCCTACCTCGGCGCGACGCCGGTCGGCATGCCGCCGGGTCAGGTGTACGAGAACCTGCAAAAGGGCGTGATCGACGGGGCGGTGTTTCCCTGGGACGCGATCAAGGGCTTTCGCCTGGAGAATTCTCTCAAGCATCACCTGGACGCGCGCGTCTACACCGCGTGCTTCCACCTCGTCATGAACTCCGAGCGTTTCGCGCAGCTTCCCGCCGACGTGCAGAAGGCGATCGACGGCGTGATCGGCGAGCCGCTCGTCGCGCGCTTCGGCGACTGGTGGAACCAGTGGGATCAGGCGGGCCTCAACTCGGTGAAGCCGCTCGGCCACGAGATCGTCGCGGTCTCCGCCGCGCAGCGCGAGACTTGGCGCGGTCAGCTCAAGCCCGTGATCGACGGCGAGCTGGCCAAGCTCGAGAAAGCCGGCATCGGCAACGCGCGGGCGATCTACGAGGAGATGCTGAGGCGCAACAAGTAGCTAATTAGGGACGGACCCCCAATTCAACATAGCGGAATATGAGGTCCGTCCCCAATTACGCCAACTACGCTGAGGGCGTCGCGCGCGGGCTCGCGTACGCGGGCGTGGGGATGCTGTGCGGCGGGGTGCTGGTGCTGATCGCCGACATCGCCACGCGGCGCACGCTCGGCCTTTCCATCCTCGGCACGATCGACCTCACGCAGCTCGCGGTGATGGGATGCGTGTACCTCGCCATGCCGCTCGCGTTCCTGCGCGGCGCGCACGTGAGCGTGGAGTTCATCACCGACGCCCTGCCCGCGCCGCTCGCGCGCGCCTGCCGCTTGAGCGCGGCGCTCCTCTCGGTGCTGCTCCTCGCCGCGCTCGCCTGGTACTCCCTCGGGCAGGCGCGCATCGGCCTCGCGCAGGGCGACCGGTCGGTGACGCTCGGCATCCCGATGGTCCTTTACTGGGCGCCGCTCCTCGTCGGGCTCGCCGGCTCCGCGCTCGCCGCCATCGTCGTCTTCGCGCGCGAGCTCGCGCCGAAGGAGGCGGGTTGATGGAAGGACCGGCGGCCGGCCTCGTCGGCTTCGCCGCGGTGGTGCTGCTCATCGTGCTGCGCGTGCCGGTGGGCATCGCGATGGGCGTCGTGGGCGCGATCGGCTACGGCTTCGTGTACGGCTTCTCCACGCTCGGCTTCGTCCTCGGGCGCGCGCCGTTCGACGCGGTCTTTCCGGTGAGCCTCTCCGTCGTGCCGCTTTTCGTGATGATGGGCGTCTTCGCAGGGCACGCGGGGCTCTCGAAGAGCCTCTACCGGCTCGTCGCATCCTTCATCGGGCATTTCCGCGGCGGACTCGCCATGGCCACCATCGGCGCAAGCGCGATGTTCGGCGCGGTGTGCGGTTCCTCCATCGCGACGGCGGCGACCATCGGGCGCATCGCGCTGCCCGAAATGCGCGCGCACCGCTACGAGGATCGCCTCGCCGCCGCGTCGGTCGCCGCGGGCGGCACGCTCGGCGTGATGATCCCGCCCTCGATCATGTTCGTGATCTACGGCCTGATGACCGAGAACCCGATCGGGAAGCTCTTCATCGCCGGGATCCTGCCGGGGCTGCTCGGCATGGCGCTCTACATGGGCGCGGTGACCGTCGTCACGCGCCGCCATCCGCAGTCCGGCCCGGCCGCCGAGCGCCACACCTGGGCCGAGCGGCTGCAGGGGCTGCGCGAGGTCTGGCAGGTGGTGCTCCTTTTCGGCGTGGTGCTGGGCGGCATGTACCTCGGCTGGTTCTCGCCGACGGAAGCCGCCGCGGTGGGCGCGTTCGGCGCGCTCGCGCTCGCGGCGCTGGGCGGGCGGCTCACGATCGCGCTGCTGAAGAACGGCTTCCTCGAGACCGCGCAGACCACGGCGATGATCTTCCTCATCCTCATCGGCGCGGCGATCTTCAACTTCTTCATCGACGCGACCGGGCTCACGCAGGCGATCATCGAGAACGTGCAGCACCTCGGCTGGAGCCCGCTCGCGGTGCTGCTTGCGCTGTGCGCCTTCTACATCCTGCTCGGCTGCCTGATGGACAGCCTCTCCATGATCCTGCTCACCCTCGGCGCGGTGTATCCGCTCGTCGGCGCGCTCGGCCTCGACCCGATCTGGTTCGGCGTGCTGCTCGTCACGCTCGCCGAGATCGGCATGATCACGCCGCCCGTGGGCATGAACCTCTTCGTTCTGCAGGGGGTGGCGGGGCTGCGCATGGAGGTCATCGCGCGCGGCATCCTCCCCTTCGTCGGCGCCGATGCGGTGAGGATCGTGCTGCTCATCGCCTTCCCCGTGATCGCCACCTGGCTGCCGGGACGCATGTAATTGGGGACGGACCTCAATTTTCTCATTTGCGAATTGTTCGCAAATGAGAAAATTGAGGTCCGTCCCCAATAAGCCTTTAGTTCTAGAACTCCCGATGGATGGCGCGGTGTCGGGTTGGGAGTACGCTGGTTGTCCGAAGGGGATGAGGTGGCGAACCAGCAATCCGCAGGGGGCGGGGGGCAAGGCGCCGTGCCTGGCGAGCAGTTCGCCTGGGCGCTGGGTGCGCTTTGTGCATTGCATCGAGTCCCGTTCGATGCGGACCTCATCCTCAAGCAGACTCCGCCGCCCTACACCGTCGAGAAGCTGATCGAGGCGCTGCGGGCCCTGGGGTTTCGCGCTGCTCAGGCTGCGACCGAGACCGTGGTCAACGCCGCGACGTTTCCCTGCATCGCGTTTCGCCGCGCCAGCGAATCCGGCGCGCCGGCAGTTGCGATCATCTCGCGCCGCGAAGACGATGTGCTCACGATTTTCGATGCCACGTCGTCCAGGCCCCACAAGCTGACGACGAAGGAGGCGCTCGCCGCCTTCGAGCCTCGAGCCGTGCTGGCCGCGCGAGAAGCCCCCGAAGCCGCCGACCCGGACGCCGCGGGCTCGCGACGGGACGCGTTCGGATTCCGCTGGTTCGTTCCCGAACTCCTGCGCCACAAGCGCATCTGGCGCGACGTCCTCGCCGCGTCGCTCGCCCTGCAGGTGGCCGGCCTCGCCACGCCGCTCTTCACCCAGGTGGTGATCGACAAGGTCATCGCGCACCACTCGAAGGTGACGCTGTGGGCGGTCGGCGTTGGCCTGGGCATGTTCATCCTGTTCGGCGCGGCGATGACATGGCTCAGGCAATATCTCGTCGCCCACACGGGCAACCGCGTGGATGCGGTGCTCGGCCAGTCGGTGTTCCGCCACCTCTTCCGGCTCCCGATGCCGTACTTCGAGCACCGCCCCACGGGCGTACTCGTCGCGCGCCTGCAGGGCGTCGAGCAGGTCCGCGAGTTCGTGTCGGGCGCGGCGGTGGCGCTGCTCCTCGACTGCCCGTTCCTCTTCGTCTTCCTCGCGGTGATGTGCTGGTACAGCTGGCAGCTCACGCTGATCGCGCTCGGCGCGCTGATCGCGATCGCGGCGCTGAGCGTCCTGGTGACGCCCGCTTTCCGCGCGCGGCTCGACCGCCAGTTCCTCGCCGGCGCGCGCAACACCGCCTTCGTCACCGAGTACGTCTCCGGCATGTCGACGGTGAAGTCCCTGCAGCTCGAGCCCGTGCTCGAGGAGCGCTACGGCGAACACCTCGCGAAGTACCTGGCGGCCGGATTCCAGACGCGCCAGCTGTCCAACTCCTACAACGTGATCGCGAACACCCTGGAGCAGGCGATGACGCTCGCGATCCTCGTCATGGGCGCGCTGCTCGTGATGGACAGCGCCGCGCGCGCCGCGGCTGGCGCGGGCGCTTTCACCATCGGCATGCTCGTCGCTTTCCAGATGTTCGCTTCGCGCCTCGCGCAGCCGATGCTGCGCCTCGTAGGGCTGTGGCAGCAGTTCCAGCAGGCGAGCATCGCGGTCCGGCGCCTGGGCGACGTCATGGACATGCCCGCGGAGCCGCACGCGCTCGTGCCGCAGCGCGCATCGAGCGACAAGGCCGGCCGCATCGAGCTGCGCGGCGTGTCCTTCCGCTACTCCGACAAGCACCCGTGGCTCTACCGCAATCTCGACCTCGTCGTGCGCTCCGGGACGCTCACCGTGCTCGTCGGCCCGAGCGGCTGCGGCAAGAGCACGCTCGCGAAGCTCCTGCTCGGCTTCTACCTGCCCGTGGAGGGGCGCATCCTGCTCGACGGGCAGGACGCGCGCACCCTGAGCGCGAACGAGCTGCGCGGCGCCTTCGGCGTCGTGCCGCAGGAGACGACGCTCTTCTCGGGCACGGTGTACGACAACCTGCAGATGGCGAATCCCCACGCGGGCTTCGAGCAGGTCGCCGAAGCCTGCCGCATGGCCGAGGTGCACGAGGTGATCGAGGCGCTCCCCCAGGGCTACCAGACGCCGCTCGGCGAGCACGGCGTGGGACTGTCGGGCGGCCAGCGCCAGCGCATCGCCATCGCGCGCGCGCTGCTCAAGCGCCCGCGGGTGCTGATCTTCGACGAGGCGACCAGCAACCTCGATGCGCCGACCGCGGAGAGCATCGCGCGGACGGTGAACCAACTGAAGGGAGCGGTGACCATCCTGTTCATCGCCCACCAGCTGCCGCGCGGGCTGCAGGTGGACGAGGTGGTGCAATTCACGCCGCGCGCGAAGAAGGGGGCGGGGCCGCAGGCGCCGACGCAGGTGAGCGTGGTGGAGGAGGGGAAGGGGTGAGGGGCG
>JBFWWT010000045.1:0-15180 GCA_050246035.1 Burkholderiales bacterium | reverse complement strand
CGAACGGGCAGCCGCCGAGGCCGCCCATCGAGGAGTCGAACGAGCGCACGCCTTCCTCCCAGGCGGCAAGCGCGTTGGCGAGGCCGAGGCCGCGCGTGTTGTGGAAGTGCGCGCCTTCGAGCTTGTCGCCGATCTCTCGCTTCACGCGCCGGAACATGCTTTTAACCTGCGCGGGATTAGCGTAGCCGACGGTGTCGGCGAGCGCCACGCAGTCGCAGAACCCGGCGAGCTTCACCGCGATGCGCACCACGTCGTCCTCGGGAACGTTGCCCTGCATCGTGCAGCCGAAGGCGGTGGAGACGGCGCCTTCGATCTCGGGGCTGTTGCCCTGGCGCATCGAGGCGGCTTTCCTGACTTCCTCGACCATCTGGTCGGGCGTCATGCGCACGTTGGAGACGCTGTGCTGGTGCGAAGCCGAGACGGGGAAGGTGATCTTGTGGGCGCCGGCTTCTCTTGCCCGCTCGAAGCCTTTGACGTTGGGGGCGAGGGCGACCACCTTGAGGCCCTTGATGCTCAGGGCGTGCTTGACGATCTCGCCCGTGTCGGCCATCGCGGGGATGAGCTTGGGCGGGACGAAGGAGCCGACCTCGATCTCGTTCAGGCCCGCGGCCGCGAGCGCGCTGATCCAGGCCTTCTTCGTCTCGGTGGGCATCAGTTGCTTGGCGTTCTGCAGCCCGTCGCGCGGGCCGACTTCGCAGATCTGGACTTGGCGCATGGCGTTCGGAAGTCGTTGGGGTACCGCATTCTATGTCGGGCGGGGCGGGGGATGGCTTGTTCGACGCTGAGCCGCAGGGTGAGCCATTCGTCTGCCCTACATGTCCTCCGGCCACGCCCGCGACGTATGCAGGACGCGCAGGATCTCGACGTCCCTGTCCCGCACCCGGTAGGCAATCACGTACGGAAGATTTCCGATCACCAGCTCGCGCGTGCCGAGCACCCGCCCGGCGCGCCCAATCGCGGGGTGCCTCGGCAGCAGCGTCTCCGCCTGGTCGATGAGCTCGAGGACGACGCGCGCCGCCGCAGCCGGGCTGTCCTGCCCGATGTAGCGGGCGATCTCGTCGAGGTCCGCCTCAGCGAGCCTTGTCCAGCGCAGCCGCAAGCTTCTTCTCCCACTTCGCTTTCAGCTTTGCGTGGTCGATCAGCTGGCCGCTGTTCGCTTCCTTCACGCCCGCCTCGATGGCGGCGATCTGCCACTCGTTCAGGTCGAGGTACTGGCGCACGGCGTCCGCCGCGAGCGCGGCGCGGCTGCGCTCGGTGGCCTGCGCGAGCTTGTCGAGGCGCTTGCGCGTCTCGGGGTCGAGCCTCAGGGTCACCGGATCGCTCATCGGGGCTCCGTGTACACAATGTATTCATTCTGCGCCCCGGGCGATCGGGGCGTCAATGCCGGGGCGCGCGCTCGATCCGCAACACCGCATACCCGCACGCCGCGCACCCGGCCGCGAACGCGAGCATCGCCCACAGCGAAGCCCCCCAGCCGCCGTACTGCGCGGCGAGCCAGGCGAGCAGCACCGGCCCGAAGAACTGACCGGCCTGCGAAGTCTGCATGACCATGCCGTTCGTGGTGCCGACGTGCTGCGGCGTCTTCGCGTGCACCACGACGCCGGAGAAGATCGCGCCGGGGATGGTGCCGGCGCAGCAGGAAAACACGAGCACGGCCGCAAAGCGCGCGCCGTCCGGAAGGCCCGAGGAGAGCATGGCGACGTCGGTGACGACCATCACCGCGGCGGCGCCGAGCACGAGCACGCCGCGCGGCAGGCCGCGCGCGATGAGCCAGCCGCCTGCGAGGTTGCCCGGAATGTTGACGAGCACCATGAGCGCCGTGAGGAAAGACGCCGCCGCGGCGCCGCCGCCGCGCTCGTCCATCACGAAGGTCGGCAGCCAGATCATGACCGAGGTCCACTGCGCGGTGTAGAAGGCGAAGAGGAGCGCGAGCGCGATGCTGCCCGGCTGGCGCAGCGACTCGAGCGCGAGCTTGAGCGAGCGCACGCCGCCGTACTTCGGCACCGGCGCCACGCGCCAGATGAGCACGAACGCCGCCGCCGCGAGCACCGCCCAGAACGCCCACGCGCCGCGCCAGCCCCAGAGCCCCATCAGCAAAGGCGCGAGCAGCATCGCGGTGACGCCGCCCGTGGGCATGTACGCGCTCCACAGTCCCATCGCCATCGGGCGCGAGGAAGCATCGGCCGCGGCGGCCATGAGCGCCGAGCCCGCGACGGTGAAGAGGATGAAGCCGACGCCTTCGAAGAAGCGCGAGGCAAGGAGCGACGGGAAGTCCCAGGCGAAGGCGCCGAGCAAGCCGGCGAAGCAGATCACGGCGATGCCCGCGAGGCCGAGCCGCTTGTGGCCGAAGCGGTCGCAAAGCACGCCTACGAACATGCCCGCCAGCATGCCGATCAGGTTGAACGTGGTGGCGATGAAGCCGGACTCGACGAGCGTGAGCCCGAGCTCCTCGCGCTGCAGGGGCAGGGCGGGCGGGACCTTGCCGATGTAGGCCGCGCAGGCGATGCCGCCGGCGAAGACGGCCCAGACGCCCGTCCAGCGCGTGCCCGCGCTCAAGCGGCGTTTACCGGGATCTTCAGCTCGACGATTTTCTTCTGCCAGGCCTCGGGCCCGGACTGGTGCACCGACACGCCCTGGGAATCCACGGCCACGGTGACCGGCATGTCCTTCACCTCGAACTCGTAGATCGCCTCCATGCCGAGGTCTTCGAAGGCGAGCACCTTGGACCTGCGGATCGCCTTCGCGACGAGGTAAGCCGCGCCGCCCACCGCGATGAGCGAGGCCGCCTTGTGCTTGCGGATGGCTTCGATCGCCACCGGCCCGCGCTCGCCCTTGCCGACCATGGCGATGAGCCCCGTCTTCGAGAGCATCGTCTCCACGAACTTGTCCATGCGCGTCGCGGTGGTCGGGCCGGCGGGGCCTACGACTTCGTCCCGCACCGGATCCACCGGGCCTACGTAGTAGATCACCCGGTTGGTGAAGTCCACGGGGAGCCTCTCGCCCTTCGCCAGCATGTCCTGGATGCGCTTGTGCGCGGCGTCGCGTCCCGTGAGGAGCTTGCCGGACAACAGCAGCGTCTCGCCCGGCTTCCACGACGCGACTTCGGCCGGGGTGAGCTTGTCGAGGTCCACGCGCCGCGCGTCTTTCGCCGGCGACCAGGCGACCTTCGGCCAGTCATCGAGCGACGGCGCCTCGAACTCCGCCGGCCCCGAGCCATCCAGCACGAAGTGCGCGTGGCGCGTCGCGGCGCAGTTGGGGATCATGGCGATGGGCTTGTTGGCCGCGTGCGTGGGGTAGTGCGCGATCTTCACGTCGAGCACGGTGGACAGGCCCCCGAGGCCCTGCGCGCCGATGCCGAGCGCGTTCACCTTGTCGTAGAGCTCGATGCGGAGCTCCTCGTACTTGTCCTTCGGCCCGCGCGCCTTGAGCTCGGCCATGTCGATCGGCTGCATCAGCGATTCCTTCGCCATGACCATCGCCTTCTCGGCGGTGCCGCCGATACCGATGCCAAGCATGCCCGGCGGGCACCAGCCCGCGCCCATGGTGGGCACGGTCTTCAGCACCCAGTCCACCACCGAGTCGGAGGGGTTGAGCATCGCGAACTTGGCCTTGGCTTCCGAGCCGCCGCCCTTGGCGGCGACGTCCACCTCGATTCTGCCGCCCGGCACCATCTCGACGTTGACCACCGCCGGCGTGTTGTCCTTCGTATTGCGCCGCGCGAACTGGGGATCCTCGAGGACCGAGGCGCGCAGCACGTTGTCCGGGTGCGTGTAGCCGCGGCGCACGCCCTCGTTCACCGCGTCGGCGAGCGAGCCGTCGAAGCCCTCGAAGCGCACGTCCATGCCTACCTTGAGGAAGACGTTGACGATGCCCGTGTCCTGGCAGATCGGTCGGTGTCCTTCGGCGCACAGGCGCGAGTTGGTGAGGATCTGCGCGATGGCGTCCTTTGCCGCCGGGGACTGCTCGCGCTCGTAGGCGCGGCCCAGCGCCCGGAGGTAATCGGCGGGATGGTAGTAAGAAATAAACTGCAGCGCGTCGGCGACGCTCTGCACCAGGTCGCGGCGATGGATGACGGCCGGCATCGGCGTTTCGCAAGGGTTGCGGAAGCCTCGTAATCTAGCATACGCTTCCCGCAGTCCGACGCGGGTTTCATAGGAGGAACGGCATGTCGTCCACCATCGAATCGGTGCTGCAGGAGACGCGGGTCTTCCCGCCGTCCGCCGAGTTCGTCAAGCAGGCCAACCTCTCCGGCATGGAGGCCTACCGCAAGCTGTGCGCGGAGGCGGAAAAGGACTTCACCGGCTTCTGGGCGCGTCTCGCAAGAGAGACGCTGCTGTGGTCGAAGCCCTTCACCCAGGTGCTCGACGAGTCGAAGGCGCCGTTCTTCCGCTGGTTCCACGACGGCGAGCTGAACGCCTCGTACAACTGCCTCGACCGGCACCTGAAGACGCAGCCCGACAAGACGGCGATCATCTTCGAGGCCGACGACGGCAAGGTGACGCGGATCACCTACAAAGCGCTCTATCACGAGGTCTGCAAGTTCTCGAACGCGCTGAAGTCGATGGGCATCCAGACCGGCGACCGCGTGATCATCTACATGCCCATGTCCATCCAGGTGGTGGTCGCGATGCAGGCCTGCGCGCGCATCGGCGCCACGCACTCGGTCGTCTTCGGCGGCTTCTCGGCAAAGTCGCTGCAGGAGCGCATCATCGACGCGGGCGCGGTCGCCGTGATCACGGCCGACGGCCAGTTCCGCGGCGGCAAGGAGATCCCCCTCAAGCCCGTGGTGGACGAGGCCTTCGGCATGGGCGGCTGCGAGAAGGTGAAGAACGTAGTCGTCTACAAGCGCTCGGGCAGCCCGGTGAACATGACCGCTGGGCGCGACCGCTGGTGGGATGACGTGATGAAGGGGCAGGCCGACACCTGCGAGCCGGTGAACGTGAACGCCGAGCACCCGCTCTTCATCCTCTACACCTCCGGCTCGACCGGAAAGCCGAAGGGTATCCAGCACTCGACGGCCGGCTATCTCCTGTGGTGCATGCTCACCATGAAGTGGGTGTTCGACAACAAGCCGAGCGACATCTTCTGGTGCACCGCGGACGTGGGCTGGGTCACGGGGCACAGCTACATCGTCTACGGGCCGCTCGCGGCAGGCGCGACCGAGGTGATGTTCGAGGGCGTGCCGACCTACCCGGACGCGGGACGCTTCTGGAAGCTGATCCAGGACCACAAGGTGAACGTGTTCTACACGGCGCCGACGGCGATCCGCTCGCTCATCAAGGCGGGCGGCGACCTGCCGAAGAAGTACGACCTCTCCAGCCTGCGCATCCTCGGCACGGTGGGCGAGCCGATCAACCCCGAGGCCTGGATGTGGTACCACGAGACGGTGGGCGGCGGGCGCTGCCCGATCGTGGACACGTGGTGGCAGACCGAGACCGGCGGGCACATGATCACGCCGCTGCCGGGCGCGACGCCGACCAAGCCCGGCTCGGCGACGCTGCCGCTGCCCGGCGTCATCGCCGACGTGGTGGACGAAACCGGCAACTCGGTCGGCCGCGGCAAGGGCGGCATCCTCGTCATCCGCAAGCCCTGGCCCTCGATGCTGCGCACGATCTGGGGCGATCCGGATCGCTACCGGAAGACCTACTTCCCCGACGACTTCAAGGGCAAGCTCTACCTCGCGGGCGACGGCGCGAGCATGGACGAGGAAGGCTACTTCCGCATCGTCGGGCGCATCGACGACGTGCTGAACGTCTCCGGCCACCGCCTCGGCACCATGGAGGTCGAGTCGGCGCTGGTGGCGAACTCGAAGCTGGTGGCCGAAGCGGCGGTGGTGGGCCGCCCCGACGACGTGACCGGCGAGGCGATCGTCGCCTTCGTCGTCACCAAGGGGCCGCGCCCGAGCGGCGAGGAGGCGAAGAAGGTGGCGCAGGAGCTGCGCGAGTGGGTGGCGAAGGAGATCGGCCCGATCGCGCGCCCGAAGGACATCCGCTTCGGCGACAACCTGCCGAAGACGCGCTCGGGCAAGATCATGCGGCGGCTGCTGCGCGCCATCGCCAAGGGCGAGGCGATCACGCAGGACGTCTCGACGCTCGAGAACCCGGCGATCCTGGAGCAGCTCGCGCAGAAGCAATAGCGGCGCGCCGCGCGGGCGGCGGCGCCGGGAGGGGAGGCGGCCATGGGAGAGTACGACGTGCGGGGCCAGCGCCTGGCGGCGCTGGCGCTGCTCGGGCTGCTGCTGTTCAACTTCCCGCTGCTCGCGGTGTTCAACGTGCCGGGCACGCTCTTCGGCGTGCCGGTGCTCTACGCGTACTTCTTCCTCGCCTGGGCGGCGCTCGTCGCCCTCATGGCGCTGGTGATCGAGCGCGGCGACTGATCCCGGGGACGAGCCGGCATGCTGCAAGGCTGGGTCATCGTCCTCACCTCGTTCGCGTACCTGGGGCTGCTCTTCGCGGTCGCCTACTTCGCCGACCGCCGGGCCGACGCCGGGCGCTCGGTCATCGCGAGCCCCTACATCTACAGCCTGTCGCTCGCGGTCTACGCCACGGCCTGGACCTTCTACGGCAGCGTGGGGCGCGCGGCGGTGGACGGGGTGGGGTTCCTCCCCATCTACATCGGCCCGACCATCATGATCGCGCTGTGGTGGATCGTGATGCGCAAGATCCTGCGCATCAGCAAGCAGAACCGCATCACCTCGCTCGCCGACTTCATCGCCTCGCGCTACGGCAAGTCGGCCCTGCTCGGGGGCGTGGTCACGGTGATCGCGGTGGTCGGCATCCTGCCCTACATCTCGCTGCAGCTGAAGGCGATCTCCTCGAGCTTCACCATCGTGCTGCAGTACCCCGAGATCGTGATGCCGGCGAAGCTCGACACCGCGCCCGTCCTGCAGGACACGGCGCTGTGGGTGGCGCTCATCCTCGCGGCGTTCACCATCCTCTTCGGCACGCGCCACCTGGACGCGGCCGAGCACCACGAGGGGATGGTCGCGGCGATCGCCTTCGAGTCGCTGGTCAAGCTCGTCGCGTTCATCGCGGTGGGCGCTTGGGTGACCTGGGGCATCTACGAGGGCTTCGGGGATCTCTTCGAGCGGGCCGCCGCCGAGCCGCAGCTGATGCCCATGCTCACGCCCTTCGAGGGCGTCGCGGGCGGCTACGCGAGCTGGGTGTGGCTCACGATCCTGTCGATGCTCGCCATCATGTTCCTGCCGCGCCAATTCCAGGTGACGGTGATCGAGAACAAGGACGAAAAGCACCTGAACAAGGCGATCTGGCTGTTCCCGCTGTACATGCTCGCCATCAACCTCTTCGTGCTGCCGATCGCCTTCGGCGGCCTGCTGCACTTTCCCAACGCCGGGGTGGACGCGGACACGTTCGTGCTCACACTGCCGATGGCGGAGAAGCAGGAGATGCTCGCGCTCGCCGTCTTCATCGGCGGGCTCTCGGCCGCCACCGGCATGGTGATCGTGGAGACGATCGCGCTCTCCACCATGATCTGCAACGACCTCGTCATGCCGGTGCTGCTCAGGATGCGCGGGCTGCGGCTCACCGAGCGGCCCGACCTGAGCGGGCTGCTGCTCGCCATCCGGCGCGGCGCGATCGTCGCGCTGCTGCTCCTCGGCTACGTGTACTTCCGGCTCGCGGGCGAGGCGTACGCGCTGGTGTCGATCGGCCTCATCTCCTTCGCGGCGGTCGCGCAGTTCGCGCCGGCCGCGCTGGGCGGGATATTCTGGAAGGGCGGCACCCGGCTCGGGGCGCTCGCGGGCCTCGGCGCCGGCTTCGCCGTCTGGTTCTACACGCTGCTGCTGCCCGCGCTCGCGCGCTCCGGCTGGATGCCGCTCGGCTTCCTCGAGCACGGGCCGCTCGGCATCGAGTGGCTCAGGCCGCTCGCGCTCTTCGGTGTCGAGGGCCTCGACCAGACCACGCACGCCATGATCTGGAGCATGGCGGCGAACGTCGGCGCCTATGTGGGCGTGTCGCTGTTGCGCGCGCCGGGGGCGGAAGAGCACCAGCAGGCGAGCCTGTTCGTCGACGTGTTCCGGCGCCCGCCGGAGACGGGCGGGGTGCGCTTCTGGCGCGGCACCGCGCCGAAGACCGAGCTTTTCAACCTGCTCGCGCGCTTCGTCGGGCTGGGCGCGGCCGCGGAGGCCTTCGCCGAGTACGGGCGCCGGCACGGCGCGACCCGGGACGATTCGCCGGTCGCCGACGCCGCGCTGGTGCATCACGTGGAGACACAGCTCGCCGGCGTCATCGGCGCGGCTTCGGCGCACATCATGGTCGCCTCGGTGGTGAAGGCCGAGGCGCTCACGCTGGAGGAGGTGCGCGCGATGCTGGACGAGGCCTCGCAGATCATCGTCTACAGCCACCGCCTCGCGCAGAAGTCGCAGGAGCTCGAGCGCGCCACCGAGGAGCTGCGCGCGGCGAACGAGCGCCTCACCGAGCTCGACCGCCTGAAGGACGACTTCGTCTCCACGGTCTCGCACGAGCTGCGCACGCCGCTCACTTCGATCCGCGCCTTCAGCGAGATCCTGCACGACAATCCCGACCTGCCAGTGGGCGAGCGCACTCGATTCCTCAACATCGTGATCAAGGAGACCGAGCGACTCACCCGCCTCATCAACCAGGTCCTCGACGTCTCCAAGCTCGAGTCGGGACGCGCCGAGTGGAACGAGTCGCTGGTGGACTTGCGCGAGGTCATCGAGGACAGCCTGGCGGCGACCAGCCAGCTTTTCCGCGAGCGCGAGGTGCGCCTGGTGAAGCGCCTGCCCGCGCAGGTGCCCAAGGTGATCGCGGACCTCGATCGGATCGTGCAGGTGGTGCTGAACCTGCTGTCCAACGCAGTCAAGTTCATCGAGCCCGGGCGCGGGGAGGTGGAGGTCTCGCTCGTCGAGGAGGGCGGCCACCTGCGCGTCGATGTGCGCGACAATGGCCCGGGCATCCGGCCCGGTGAGGAGGACGTGATCTTCGACAAGTTCCGCCAGGGCGGCGACGCGCTGACCGGCAAGCCGCAAGGCAGCGGCCTCGGCCTGCACATCAGCCGACGCATCGTCGAGCATTTCGGCGGGCGCATGTGGGTGGAGAGCCGGCCCGCGGCGGGGGCGTGCTTTTCCTTCACGCTGCCGCTCGCGCGGGAGGCGGCCGTCGCATGAGTCGCCGGGTGCTGATCGCGGAAGACGAGCCCAACATCGTCGCCTCGCTCGAGTTCCTGCTCCGGCAAGCCGACTACGAGGTGCAAGTCGCGCGCGACGGCGACGAGGCGCTCGAGCGCGTGGCGAGCTTCGAGCCGCACCTCGTGCTGCTCGACGTGATGATGCCGCGCCGCAGCGGACTCGAGGTGTGCCGACGCATCCGCGGCAACCCGGCGTGGCAGGACGTCAAGGTGGTCATGCTCTCGGCGAAAGGGCGCGACGGCGACGTGGAGCAGGGGCTCGCGCTCGGCGCCAACGCGTACGTGACGAAGCCGTTCTCGACCAAGGCGCTGCTCGCGCAGGTCGGCGAGCTCCTCGGGAAGCCCGCATGAGCGCGACCGGCGCGCGGCCTACCGCCTACGTCGTGGACGACGACGAGGCTATCCGCACGCTGTGGCGATGGCTGCTGGAATCGAACGGCATCGCGGTGCAAACGTTCGCGAGCGCCGACGAGTTCATCGCCGCCTACAAGGACTGCGGCCTCGCCTGCCTCGTGCTCGACGTGCGGCTGCCGGGCATGAGCGGGCTCGAGCTGCAGGCGTACCTGAAGCGCGAGGGCATCGAGATCCCGATCGTGTTCGTCAGCGGGCACGGCGACGTGCCGACCGCGGTGAGCGCGATCAAGGGCGGTGCCGTGGATTTCATCCTCAAGCCGTTCAGCTCCCGCGAGGTGCTCTCCATCATCCAGCGCGCATTCGAGCGCGATGCGGAGAGCCGGGAGAAGCGGGCGCGCCGCTCGGAGGTCGCCGAGCGCCTCGCCAGCCTCACCGAGCGCGAGCGCGAGGTGATGCAGCGCGTGGTCGAGGGCAAGCTGAACAAGGTGATCGCCGACGAGCTCGCCATCAGCGTGAAGACCGTGGAGTTCCATCGCGCGAAGGTCATGGAGAAGATGGGGGCGGACTCCGTCGCGGGGCTCGTCCAGCTGATGATGCAGAACCCGAGCTGATTTGCGCTGCTGCGGCGCAGCAGTCTATTGCAATGCAGCATTGGGTTGCTAGGGTTTCCCCCAGTGGCTCCACGGCGACACCCTGCATAGCATCGCGCGACGAGATCTTTGGAGAAGGGCTTCAATCGCCGTGCGATCGCGCCTTGCCCATGACACCTGCAGCGTTCAAATTCCGGTGCAGCTCGCGGCGCACTTCGATCCAGCGGTAGCGGATCGAGTTCCGGACGATCTCCTCGTCGAGCGCCTTGAGGTCGTCCACGATCGGCGCCCAGTACACGAGCGCCGCAGGGCTTTCTACGAAGGCCGACTCGTCGTCGGCCTGCCCGCTCCAGTCGTAGAGCGCCAGCCGGGCGCGCACGCGATTGGCGTGTTCGGAAAACTCCGGTCCCGCTTCAGCGGGAACGCCCGTTTCGCGCAGGATGTCGTCGACCAGCCTTCGGATGAGGCTACCGACCTCTTCGGGGGATCCGCCTGCACTGCGCCGCAGCGAGGCGCCGGCGTGCACTGCGAGATCGGACAGGCAGGCGAGCCACACGTGCCACTTGGCGATGTTCATCGAGACGACGAAGTCGTCGTTCTCGAAAAGCTCGGGAAAACGGGTGCCGGCGCGCGTGCGCAGGTAGCCATAGAGGGTGAGTTGCGCGATGCGGCTCGAGCGGGTGCCGAGGAATGTGCGCAGGGCGTTCGCATCGGCGATGGGTTCGGCGCGGCGCCAGCGGCGATACCACTGGTGCAGGCGCTCGGTCAGGCTGGGCGGAGTCGATGGGTGCACCGCCGCATTATGGCGTGCCGCGGCTTGCGCGACGATTTTTGACATGGGCTAGAATCGGCCGGCGTGCAGCTTGGGCCCGGCCGAACGGGCAAGGGGACAACAAAAGAGGAGGGCATGCAATGAGCACGGAAGCCTCAAACCGCGAGCTCCACTGGCAGCGGACGAAGAAGCTGATGATCGTGCACCTGGTCGTCTGGTTCATCTTCGCCTACGCCGTGCACTGGTTCGCCACCGACCTGAACTCGATGAGCTTCATGCACTTCCCGCTCGGCTACTACTTCGCCGCGCAGGGCTCGCTCGTCGTCTTCGTCGTGCAGCTGTTCCTGTTCTCGTGGCAGCAGCACAAGATCGACGTCGAGTGCGGGATGGCCGAGACCGAAACAGAATAAGGGGGGGCAGCCATGGCAATGTTTGGGGATTTCACGAGCAAGGGCGGGTTCATCCAGAACCTGCCCAAGATCTACGGCATCTACACCGGCGGCTTCATCGTGTTCATCGGCCTCATGGCGATCGCCGAGGCGATGGGGATGAAGGAGGACACGATCGGCATCATGTTCGTGGCCTTCACGATCTTCATCTACGCGATGATCGGGTGGCTCTCGCGCACGATGCAGCTCGACGCCTACTACGTGGCCGGGCGCCAGGTGCCGACGGTGTTCAACGGCATGGCGACGGCCGCGGACTGGATGTCGGGCGCGTCCTTCGTCGCGATGGCGGGCGGCATCTACATGTCCGGCCATCCCTACCTCGCCTTCGTGGTGGGCTGGACGGGCGGCTACGTGCTGGTGGCGGTGCTGATGGCGCCGTACCTGCGCAAGTTCGGCTGCTACACGGTGCCGGACTTCATCGGCACGCGCTACGGCGGCAACTTCGCGCGCCTGTGCGCGGTGCTCGTGCTGGTGGTAGCGTCGTTCACCTACGTGACGGCGCAGATCAACGCCACCGGGACGATCGCCGCCCGCGCGCTGCTGATCCCGTTCGAGGTCGGCATCTGGCTCGGGCTCTCGGGCATCCTGCTCTGCTCGATGCTGGGTGGCATGCGCGCGGTGACCTGGACGCAGGTGGCGCAGTACATCGTGCTGATCATCGCCTACCTCGTGCCCGTGATCTGGATGTCGAACAAGCAGGGCTTCGGCGTCATCCCGCAGCTCGTGTACGGGGACGCGGTGCAGCGCATCGCGGAGCTGGAGCAGCTGCACCAGGTCGGGGTGCTGAAGCATACCGGGCCTGCGCCGGGCCCGGGCCTGGCGGCGCTCTCGGTTCCGCATAACGGGCCGGCCGATACCTTCGTGGCCAACTGGCGCTTCGTGACGCTGGTCGCGTGCATGATGATCGGCACGGCCTCGCTGCCGCACATCCTGATGCGCTACTTCACGACGCCATCGGTGCGCGCGGCACGCGCCTCGGTGGCCTGGTCGCTGCTCTTCATCTTCCTGCTGTACTTCACGTCGCCCGCCCTGGCGACCTTCACCAAGCTTCAGGTGCTCGACCCGAACCTCGCGACGAGCGTGATCGGCAAGTCCCTGGCACAGGTGAACGCGCTCGAGTGGGTGCAGAAGTGGAGCTCGGTCGGCTTCCTGAAGGTGATCGACTCGAACGGCGACGGCATCGTGCAGATCAACGAGTTCTTCATGCGGCCGGACATCGTCGTGCTGGCGACGCCGGAGATCGCGGGACTGCCATACGTGATCTCGGGCCTGGTGGCGGCCGGCGGCATGGCGGCGGCAATGTCCACCGCCGACGGCCTGCTGCTCGCGATCGCGAACGCGCTCTCGCACGATCTGTACTACAAGATGATCGACCCGAAGGCCGACGTGAAGCGCCGTCTGATCGTCGCGCGCGTGCTGCTCATCGTGATCGGTGCGGCCGGCGCACTGGTGGCGAGCATGCGCCTCACCGGCATTCTCGGCGCGGTCGCCTGGGCGTTCTGCTTCGCGATGTCGGGGCTGTTCTTCCCGCTGGTGCTCGGCGTGTGGTGGAAGCGGGCCACGGCGGCCGGCGCCATCGCCGGCATGCTCGGCGGCCTCGCGGCGGGCTCGTGGTACCTGTACATGGTCTACGCGGGCGGCATGACGCCGTGGTGGGGCATGGACCACCTGCGCTTCGGCATGGTCGGCGCGACGGTCAGCCTCGTGCTGATGGTCGTGGTGTCGCTGCTCACGCCCGCGCCCGACAAGGCGACGCAGGACATGGTCGACGAAGTGCGCATTCCGAAGGGTCAGACGATCCTAGGCTCAACGCACTAGCGAGGCCCTTGGCAAGAGAACCGGGGCGACGGTGTCGCCCCGGTTTTTTTTCGCCCGTACAATCCCTGCATGGCAGATCCATTTCCCCTCTGGGCCATCGTCCTCGACTACCTGCTCGGGGTGGTCATGTGGACGCTGATCGGCCGCTCGGCCATGCGCATCTTCCTTCCCGAGAACAGCTCGTTCTTCTTCATGCGCTTCTTCGTGCGCGCGACGGATCCGCTCCTCAAGCTCTTCGCGCCCATCACGCCGGCCTTCCTCATCCAGCCCTTGATCCCGCTGTACGTCGCCTGGTTCTTCTTCATGATCCGCTTCTACCTGATGCCCTGGCTGCTCGGCTACACCGTGATGGGCATGCTCTCGTTTCCGCTCGAGGGCGAGGTGGCGCGCAGCATCACCCGGCTGATGACGCGGCTGGGCTTCTGACGCGCGGCAGACCTACGCATGAGTGAAGCGCGCCCGCCGTCCAACCTGACGGCGCTCGCCGCGCTGCCGGTCGCGGTGCTGGACCTCGAGACGACCGGACTCGACGTGCGGCGCGACCGCATCGTGCAGGTGGCGGTCCTCGGCATGCTGGGCTCGCGCCTCATCAGCGAGCTTCGACTCGACCAGCTGATCAACCCGGGAGTTCCGATTCCCCCGCAGGCGAGCGCCATTCATCACCTCGAAGACCGGCATGTCACGGGGGCGCCTGCGTTCGCCGATTTCGCGAGCACCCTCAAGGAAGCGCTCGCAGGCCGCGTGGTCGTCGGACACCACACGGCATTCGATCTGGCCGTATTGCGGCATGAAGCCGCGCGCGCCGGTGTCGCATGGCACGAGCCGCCCTCGCTCGACGTCGCGCTGCTGCTCGGGGCGCTCGAGCCCACGCTGCCCGATCTGAGCCTGGAGGGGGTCACGCGCTGGCTCGGTGTGGCGATCGAGCACCGCCACAGTGCCCTGGGAGACGCCCAGGCTACGGCTGCGGCGTTTGCCGCACTGCTGCCTCGCCTCAGGGATGCGGAAATTCGAACCTTGGGCGAGGCGCATTCCCTCTCGGCGCGCCGCAATGACCTGATCCTGAGGCAAGCGCACTCGGGTTGGCATGCGGTTCCGGGGGAAGCGCTGGCGCCCCCGCCGATGCCGGCTGCCCCACGCATCGACAGCTATGTCTTCGAGCGCTCGCTGGCGGACGTGATGAGCGCACCCGCGGTGACCGTCAGGCGCGACCTGTCGCTGCGCGAGGCAGCGCAGCTCATGGTGCACCGGCGGATCGGCGCGCTGGTGGTCGGGTCGCCCGGGGGCGCCGCCGAAGGGATTCTGACGGAACGCGACCTGCTGCGCGTCGTCGCCGGGAACGGCGCGGATCTGGACACGACCACCGTTGAACAGGCCATGTCCTCGCCCGTCGAGTGCATGCGCGGCGAGGAGATGCTGTATCGCGCGCTTGGGCGAATGGATCGTCGGGGGATCCGCCACCTTTGTGTGGTGGACGATGCGGGACGCCCCGAGGGCATGCTGTCCCAGCGCGACATGCTGCAGTACCGCGCGCGATCCGCGCTCGAGATCGGCGACGCCGTCGCCAGCGCCCCCGACGCGGTCGGGCTTGCAGCTGCGTTCGGTCGGGTGCCCGCCACGGCGGGACGACTGGCCACCGAAGGCGTCGGCGGCGTCGAGGTCGCGCGGGTCATCTCCAGCGAGCTGCGGGCCGTGACGGCGCGCGCCGCCGAGCTCGCGCTGGCAAAGGTCGAACAGCGGCACGGCAAGCCGCGCGGGCGCTGGTGCGTCATGGTGCTGGGCTCGGGGGGGCGCGGAGAAAGCCTGCTCGCCGCAGATCAGGACAATGCGCTGATTCACGATGGCGCGGAAGGCGACGAGGCCCCCTACGCAGCCCTCGGTGCGGCGCTCGCCGAGATCCTCGACGAATCGGGCATTCCGCGCTGCAAGGGCGGGGTGATGGCGGCCAATGCGGCCTGGCGCGGCACGCCGGAGGGATGGAACGGCCGCGTCGGCACCTGGCTCGAGCGCGCGCGCCCTGAAGACCTGCTGAACG
>JBFWWT010000044.1:0-15536 GCA_050246035.1 Burkholderiales bacterium | reverse complement strand
GCGAACTTCCGCGCCTCGATCCACGACACGCCCGCCGAGATGTTCGAGAAGGTCTGGCGCCTCGGCTGCTACGCGGGCTTTCTCGTCGGTCGCGAGGCGGCCGGGCGCATGGCCCCGCGCGGCAAGGGCACGATCCTCTTCACGGGCGCCACGGCCTCGGTGCGCGGCGGCGCGCACTTCTCGGCCTTCGCCGCTGCGAAGAACGGCCTGCGCGCGGTCGCGCAGTCCATGGCGCGCGAGCTGGGGCAGAAGGGCATCCACGTCGCGCACGTCGTCATCGACGGCATGATCGACTCGGCCGCGACGCGCGCGCGCTTTCCGGAGCGCGTGAAGGATCTCGGGCCCGAGGCGATGCTCGCGCCCGACGCGATCGCCGAGCTCTACTTCCAGATCCACGCCCAGCCGCGCTCCGCGTGGACGTTCGAAGCCGACCTGCGGCCCGCGGCGGAGAAGTTCTAGCGTGGAGACCGCGGCCGCGCAGCGGCTCTTCGAGCGCATCGCCGCCAACATCGAGTCGGTGATGCGCGGCCAGCACGCGCAGGTGCGAAAGCTCCTCGCGGCGTTCGCCGCCGGCGGCCACGTGCTGGTGGACGACTTTCCCGGCACCGGCAAGACCACGCTCGCCAAGTCGCTCGCGGCCTCCGTGGGCGCCAGGTTCACGCGCGTGCAGTTCACGCCCGACCTGCTGCCCTCGGACATCCTCGGCGTGTCGGTGTTCAACCAGCGCGAGCAGACCTTCGAGTTCCGCGAGGGGCCGGTGTTCACCTCGATCCTGCTCGCCGACGAGGTGAATCGCGCGAGCCCCCGCACGCAGTCGGCGCTCCTCGAGGTGATGGCCGAGGGCCAGGTCTCGGTGGAGGGGCGCACGCACGCGATGGATCCGCTCTTCTTCGTCATCGCCACGCAGAATCCCGTGGAGTTCCGCGGCACCTATCCGCTGCCGGAAGCGCAGATGGACCGCTTCGCGCTGTGCCTCGCGCTCGGCTACGTGGACGCCGACACCGAGGTCGCGGTGCTCTCCGCCCAGGACGCCGGGCACCCGCTCGAGCGCATCGGCGCGGTGGCCGCGCGCGAGGAGGTGCTCGCGCTGAAGGACGCCGTGCGCCGCGTGCGCGTCGCCGACGAGCTGAAGCACTACGTGGTCGAGCTGGTGCGCCGCACGCGCGCCGCCCCCCAGGTCGTGCTCGGCTGCGGCCCGCGCGCCTCGATCGCGCTCGCGCACACGGCGCGCGCGCTCGCGCTCTTCGACGGCGAGGCCTTCGTGCGCCCCGAGCACGTGCAGGAGCTCGCCGTCGCCACGCTCGCGCACCGCATGGTGCTCGATCCGCAGGCGCGCTTCGCGGGCGTGTCCGCCCAGACGCTGGTCGCCGACCTGCTGCGGGAGGTGAAGGTCCCGGCTTGAAGCGCCTCGTCTACCTGCTGCTTCGCGCCTTCAGCGCGCTCGACCACGCGCTGCGCGAGCGGCTGACGACCGCCGGCTGGCTCGCCTTCGGCGCCGCGCTCATCGCGCTCGCCGCGGGGCTGGACACCACCAAGAACGCCGCCTACCAGGCGGGGGCGCTGCTCGCGGCGCTGCTCGTGCTCGCCTGGCTCGCGAGCCTGCCCTTCCGCGCGCGAGTAGAGGCGCGCCGCGAGCTGCCGCGCTACGCCACCGCGGGCGAGCCGTTCACCTACGCCGTCGAGATCGCCAACCGCGGCGCGCGCGCGCTGGAAGGCGCGACGCTGCGCGAGCGGCTCGCCGATCCGCGCCCCGCCTACGCCGCCTGGCGCGCCGCGCGCGAGCCGGGCGAGGAGCGGCGCAACTGGTTCGACCGCAACATGGGTTACTTCCGCTGGCGCTGGCTGATCGAGCGGCGCGCGCCCGGGCGCCCGCCCGAGGAGCCGGTGCCCGCGCTCGCGCCGGGCGAGCGGCGCCGCATGCGCCTCTCGCTCACGCCGCGACGGCGCGGGCGCATCGAGCTCGCGGGGCTCTCGCTCGCGCGCACCGATCCGCTCGGGCTCGTGCGCGGCCTCGCGCGCGTGCGGCTCCCGGCGCGGCTCGTCGCGCTGCCGCGCCGCTACCGCCTGCCGCCGATCGCGCTCCCGGGCCGGCGCAAGCACCAGCCCGGCGGCGTGACGCTCGCGGCGTCGGTCGGCGACTCCGAGGAGTTTCTCGCGCTGCGCGAGTACCGGCCGGGCGATCCGCTGCAGCACATCCACTGGAAGAGCTTCGCGCGCGCCGGGCGCCCGATCGTGAAGGAGTTCCAGGACGAGTTCTTCGAGCGCCACGCGCTCGTGCTCGACACGGGGTCGGCGCACGGCGAGGACGCCGCTTTCGAGGACGCGGTGGCGGTGGCCGCTTCCTTCGTCTACACGCTCGACACGCAGGAATGCCTGCTCGACCTGCTCTTCGTCGGCGGCGAAGTGCGCCACTATGTCGCCGGGCGCGGCCAGCTGCACGCCGAGCAGATGCTGGAGGCGCTCGCCGGCGTCGGGCCGAGCGCGCCCGGGGCTTTCGCGCCGCTCGCGCGCGCGGTGCTCGCCGAGCGCGCGCGGCTCGCGAGCTGCGTGCTCGTCTTCGTGACCTGGGACGAGGCGCGCCGCAGGCTCGCCGAGACGCTCGCCGCCTGCGGCATCGAGGTGCGCGCGATCCTCGTCTGCCCGCCGGAGCGCGCGCCCGCCTCGGCGCCCGCGTGGCTCGTCGCCGCGCACCCCGGCGCGATCGAGGCCGGGCTCTCCTCGCTGGAAGCGAAGGTGCTGCGGTGAGCACGCCGCCCTTCCTCGCCGCGGCGGCGCTCGCCTTCTGGGGCTGGCAGACCGGGAACCTCCCCGTCGCGCTGCCGCTCGCCGCCGCGCTGGAGGCGCCGCGCTGGGTGCGCGCGCGCTTCGCCCTCGAGCCCGCGGACTACGCGCGCGTCTCGGACCTGTGCACGGTGTTCTTCGTGCTGCTCGCCATCGCGCTCGCCGTGGACCGCGGCGTCGCGCAGGGGCTCGCCACCACCTTCCGCTGGACGCCGGTGGTGCTCGCGCCGATCCTGCTCGTGCAGCGCCTGGGCGAGGGCAACCGCGTGCCGCTCACGGCGCTCTTCCGGCACCTGCGCAAGCAGAAGGCGCGCGACCCCTCCGTGCACGTGCCGATGCTCGACACGGGCGCGCCGTTCGTCGCGCTCTGCGCGATCGCCGCGGGCCTCGGCAACGCCGGCACGCGCGGCTATTACGCCGGCGCGGCGCTGCTCGCGGCCTGGGCGCTGTTCGCGGCGCGGCCGCGCCCCGTGCGCGCGGCGCCCTGGGTGATCCTCTTCGCCGCGGGCGCGGGCCTGGGCTACGCGGGGAGCTCGGGCCTCGCCGCGCTGCAGTCCTGGATCGGCGGGCTGATCAGCGAGTGGCACCTGCAGCGCGCGAGCTTCGATCCGGGACGCAACATCACCGACATCGGCACGCTGGGGCGCCTGAAGCAGCGCGACGCGATCCTCGCGCGCGTCTACGGCGAGCCGAACGACGTGCGCCGCGCGCGGCTCCTGCATCGCGGGAGCTACAACGCGTTCATCGGCACGAGCTGGCTCGCGCGTCGCGTGCCGATCGAGACGATCGAGCCCGAGCCGGGCGGCATCAGCTGGCGGCTCGCGCCGGGCGAGGCCGGATCCTCGATCGGCATCGCCGTGCGCGTCGAGCGCCGCCGCACCGCGCTCGCGCTCCCGCCGGGCGTGCGGCGCGTCGTCGGCCTGCAGGCGGGCGAAGTCGTGCACAACGGCCTGGGCGTGGTGCAGGCCGCCGTGACCGGCGACTGGGTGCGCTTCGACGCGGAGTTCGGCGAGGCGATCGCGCATTACGAGCCGCCGCTCGAGGAGGACCGCGTCGTGCCGCCGAGCGAGCGCGCGGCCTTCACGCGCCTGGCGCGCGAGCTGGGGCTCGAGGGACTCGCGCCGCGGGCCGCGGTCGAGCGCGTCATGCGGCACCTCGCGGGCTTTTCCTACTCGCTCTGGCAGGCGCGGCCGCCGCCGGCGGGCGTGTCGGCGCTCGAGGACTTCATGACGCGCACGAAGCGCGGGCACTGCGAGTATTTCGCCAGCGCGGCGACCATCCTGCTGCGCGCGGCCGGCGTGCCCGCGCGCTATGCCACCGGCTTCGCGGTCATGGAGTGGAGCGACCTCGAGCAGGCCTGGGTGGTGCGCACTCGCCACGCGCACGCCTGGACGCGGGCCTGGGTGGACGGTCGCTGGATCGACCTCGATCCCACGCCGCCGGACTGGTTCGCCGAGGAGGAAGGGCGGCTTGCGCCGATGTGGGAGGCGGCTCTCGATTTCGTCCGCTGGGCGAGCTACCGCTGGAGCCAGCGCGGGAGCCTCGAGGCGAGCGACGCGTGGTGGGGCGTGCTCGCGCTGCTCGTCGCGATCCTCGGCTGGCGGCTGCTGCGCGGCAAGCGCCTGCGGCGCCCGGGCGGGACGGCCGCGGCCACGAACCGCGCTTACCCCGGCATGGACTCGGAGTTCTACGAGCTGGTGAAGGCCCTGCCGCCGCGCGAGGACGGCGAGACGCTCTCGGCGTGGCTCGGACGCGTCGCGCCGGGCCGCTACGACGAGGCCCTGCGCCTGCACCAGCGCTACCGCTTCGATCCCGCGGGGATCAGCGCCGCGGAGCGCAGCCGCCTGCGAGCGCTATGCCGCGCGTGAGCCTGCTCGTCCTCGCGCTCGCCCTGCCCGCCCTCGCCCAGGAGCAGGACGTGCAGCGCGCGCTCATCGAGCGCGACCAGCGCACGGACGAGTTTGCCGCGCGGCTGCGCGGCGCCTCGCCCGAGGACCTGCGCCGCCTGGAGAGCCTGGGGCAGCAACAGCTCCGTGACGTGAAGAAGGATCTGCCGGCGGGACTGCGGGCCTACGAACGCCAAAAAGCCGCCGACGAGCGCACCCTCGCGTTGCCGCCCCCGGTGGTGCGCGTGCCGGAGCCCGAGAAGCCGCGTCCGCTGCCAGTGAAGCCACTGGACAACGACTGAGGCGCGTACGCGTTTTCCATCTCGAAATGTGATGGCTGCCACATAGCGGACTGCGCTGGACAACACGAGAAGAACCGGGATAGCGTCCGCCATTGCCTGACCGGAGCGGGACAACGTGGAGCCTGGCTCTTCGGTGGAGCAGAACGCGATTGCGGCGTCGAGCAACGGCGCGCGTGGACGCGCGCGCCGCCTGGGATATGCAGCTGCGGCGCTGCTGCTGGTCGGCTGCATCGCGCTCGCCGCGGCCACCTACCGCGCCGTCGATCGCGAGCTGACGCAGGCGGCGACGATGCGCAACGCCGCGCTCGCGCGCCTCGCCGCGGTCACCGTTTCCGAGCGCCTCGAGCGTATGGTCGATCTGTCGGTGTCGCTCGCCACGCGGGTGCGCTTCGCGGAACTCGTCGCACAAGGCCGATGGGACGCCGCCGGCGCGATCATGCGCGGCGTGCCCGCGGAGTTTCCGTTCCTGGAACGCATATTCCTCGCCGACCCGCGCGGCACGCTGCGCGTGGACGAGCCGGCGCTGCCAGGGGTGCGCGGCCGGAATTTCGCGTTCCGCGACTGGTTCCGGGGCGTCAGCCGCGAATGGCGCACCTACGTCTCGTCGGTGTACCTGCGCACGGCCGAGCCGCGCGTCCCCGTGGTCGCGGTGGCGACCCCGGTGCGCGCGAGCGCGGGCGGCGAGGTCGCCGGGGTGCTCGTGCTGCAGCTCACCCTCGACACCTTCTTCGACTGGGTGCGGGCGCTCGAGCCGGGCCAAGAGGCCACGCTCGTCGTCGTGGACTCCGGCGGCCAGTCCGCCTACACGAGCCGCACGGCGGTGGCGAGCGCCGCCGACCTTTCCGGCAGCCCGGCGCTCGCCGCGCTGCGCAGCGGCCGCGCGGGAATCGAGAGGGTGCGCGATGCGCAGACCGGTTCCGAGTGGCTCTTCGCGGTCGATCCGGCGAAGTACGGCTGGGGGGTGATTCTGCGGCAACCCGCGCGCGCCGCGTTCGCCGCGCGCGACCGGCAACTGCGGCTCGTGCAGATCGCCTACGCGCTCGCGGCGCTGCTCGCCGGCACGCTCGCGTGGATCGGCCTGCGCGAGGCCAAGCGCCGGCGCGAGCAGCTCGAGCACGCGCGCGTCTCGCTGTCCCGGCACCGCGAGCGGCTGCGCATCCTCGGCGAGATCGACCGCGCCGTCGCGGCGGAAATGGCCGCGGAGGCGGTGGCCGCGGCCGTGATCCGGCCGCTGCGCGAGCTGCTCGACGTGCCGCGCGCCATCGTCAATCGATTCGACCTCGCGGCGGGCGAGGCCGAGTGGGTGGCCGCGGCCGGACGCCGGCGCACGCACCTCGGCCCGGGCGTGCGTTACTCGATGCGCCTGATGGGCGACGTTGAGGGGCTGCGCCGCGGCGAGCTGCAGACAGTCGACGTGGCCGCGTTGCCGGCGGGGCCGGAATCGCAGGCCTTGCTCGACTCCGGCGTGCGCTACTACAAGGTCGTGCCGATGATCGCGGGCGGCGAGCTGCTGGGCGCCATCAGCTTCGGCGGCGCGGCGCCCGAGTTCGGCACGGAACACCTTGCGATCGCGCAGGAGGTCGCGACGCAGCTCGCCATCGCGATGGTGCAGACCCGCCTGCTGCAGAGCGTGCGCCGTCAGGCCGACGACCTCGAGGCGCGTGTGCGCGCGCGCACCGCCGAACTCGAGTCCGCCAACAAGGAGCTCGACGCGTTCTCCTACTCCGTGTCGCACGACCTGCGCGCGCCGGCGCGCGCCGTGGACGGCTACGCGCGCATGCTCGAGGAGGACTACGGCCCGCGGCTCGACGACGAGGGCCGCCGGTTGCTGGGAGTCGTGCGCGGCGAGGCGGCGCGCATGGGGCAGCTGATTGACGACCTTCTCGCCCTGTCGCGCAGCGGACGCCAGGCGATGCACGTGGCGAGCGTGGACATGGGCGGGCTGGTGCAGGAAGTGCTGCACGAGCTGCGCAGGGAGTATCCGGCGGCGCAGGTTTCGGTCGCGCCGCTGCCGCCCGCGACCGGCGACCGCTCGCTCTTGCGCCAGGTCTGGGCCAACCTGATCGGCAACGCGCTCAAGTACAGCAGCCGGTCCCCCGCGCCGCGGGTCGAGGTCGGAGCGCGCGAGGACGGCGCCGGGACCGAGTACTGGGTGCAGGACAACGGCGCCGGCTTCGACCCGCGCTACGCCGGCAAGCTGTTCGCCGTCTTCCAGCGCCTGCACGGCGCCGACGAGTTCACGGGCACGGGCGTCGGGCTCGCCATCGTGCAGCGCGCGGTGGCGCGCCACGGCGGGCGCGTGGCCGCGCAAGGCGACCTCGGGGCGGGCGCGCGCTTTTCGTTCACGCTTCCGGCAGGCAGGGAAGGCACATGACCGACTTCCAGCAGATCGAGATCCTCCTCGTGGAGGACAATCCGCGCGACGCCGAGCTCGCGCTGCGCTCGCTGCGCAAGCGCAACCTCGCCAACCAGGTGCATTGGGTGAAGGACGGGGCCGAGGCGCTGGAGTTCATGTTCCGCGAGGGCGCGTACGCGGCGCGCAACCCCAGCCACAGCCTGAAGCTGGTGCTGCTCGACCTGAAGATGCCGAAGGTCGACGGCATCGAAGTGCTGCGGCGCCTGAAGTCGGACGAGCGCACGCGCGCGACGCCCGTGGTGGTCATGACCTCCTCGAGCGAGGAGCGCGACCTGGTGGAGAGCTACCGCCTGGGCGCGAACAGCTACATCGTGAAGCCGGTGCGGTTCGAGGCCTTCCTGGACACCGTGGCGGAGATCGGGCTGTACTGGGTCATCGCCAACCGCACCCCCCGCGGCACGAACGGCGAACAAGCATGAGGCCGGGCAACGGCATCCGGCTCCTGCTGATCGAGGACGCCCCCGCCGATGCCGAGCTCGCCGTGCGCGAGCTCAAGCGGGCCGGCATGCGCCTGGCGTACCGCGTCGTGGATACGGAGCCGGACCTGCGACGGGCGCTGGAAGAGTTCCGGCCGCAGGTGATCCTGTCGGACTTCGCCATGCCGCAGTTCGACGGCATGGAGGCGCTCGCGCTCGCGCGCCTGCTCGCGCCCGACGTGCCGTTCATCTTCGTCTCCGGCACGCTGGGCGAGGACTACGCGATCCGCGCCCTGAAGAACGGCGCCACCGACTACGTGCTGAAGACCAACCTGGTGCGCCTGCCGGCCGCCGTGGAGCGCGCCCTGCACGACGCCGAGGAGCGGGCGGAGCGGCGCCGCACGCAGGCCGAGCTGGAGGCGGCGCGCGAGCGGCTGAGCAGCATCTTCCTGTCGGTGGACGACGTGCTCTGGTCGGTGGCGTTGCCGGATGAGCGGCTGCTCTACGTCAGCCCTGCCGCGGCCAAGGTCTATGGTCGCGAAGCCAACGAACTCCTCGAGGACGGGCGCCTGTGGACTGCGGCCCTCCACCCGCAGGACCGCGCGGCCCTGCAGGCGGCGTATCGCGCGGTCCGCGGCGGCGAGCCCCGCGAGATCGAGGTGCGCATCGTGCGGCCCGGCGGCGAGGTGCGCTGGCTCAACGTGCGCGCGCGCCTGGCGCGCGACGCGACCGGCCGGACCGCGCGCATCGACGGCATTTCCCGCGACATCACCGAGCGCGTGGCGCAGCGCATGCGTCGGGAACGGCTGGCGCGCATGCGCGACTTCATGAGCGCGGTCAACGCCGCGCTCGTGCGCGTGCGCGAGCGCGACGCGATTTTCGAGGAGGTGTGCCGGATGGCGGTCGTAGTGGGCGGCTTGCGTGGCGCGCGCATCGGGCTCGTCGACCGCAGGGACGGCGCGCTCGCCTGGCGGGCATCGTGGGGCGCGGGCGCGGATGCCGGGGCCGCTGGCGGCGCCAGCCTGCCGCTGGTGGTCGACGGCGAGGAGATCGGCGTGCTCGAGCTCGACGCCCCGGAGCCAGACTACTTCGACCGCGACGCGATGCAGCTCGTGCAGGATCTGGTGCGCAGCCTGTGCTTCGCGCTCGAGATCATCGGCAAGCAGGAAAAGCTCAACTACCTCGCGAACTACGATCCGCTTACCGACCTGCCGAACCGCGCGCTGTTCCTGGACCGCCTGGCGCTCGCCATCGACGCCGCGAGGCTGACGCGCTCGAAGCTCGCGATCAAGGTGTTCGACATCGAGCGCTTCAAGGCGGTGAACGACGCCTACGGGCAGCGGGCGGGCGACGAGGTCCTGCAACAGGTGGCGCGCCGGCTGTACGCCACGGTCGAGGACGCGCAGCAGGTCGCCCGGCTGGGCAGCGACAGCTTTGGCGTGCTGTTCCACTCGATTCGCGATGCCGAGGAGGTCGCCCGGCTGGTCGCCGGCAGCGGCGTGCGCGCGCTCGAGGCGCCGCTGTCGGTCGCCGGGCAGCAACTGCGGCTCTCGGCGCGGGCGGGCGTCGCCGTATTCCCCTACGACGGCGTGGACGCGGTATCGCTGTTTCGCAACGCCGAGGCGGCGCTCAAGCGCGCGCGGGAAACCGGGGAGAAATACCTGTTCTACACGCCGGCGCTCAATGCGCGCGTGGCGGAGCAGCTGGATCTCGAAAACAGACTGCGCGAGGCCATTGAGAACCGGCAGTTCGTGCTCCACTTCCAGCCCAAGGTGGACCTTGCCTCGCGCTCGGTCCGGGGGGTGGAGGCGCTGATCCGCTGGGAGGACCCGCGCACCGGGCTCGTTGCGCCCGGCCGCTTCATCACCACGCTCGAAGAAACCGGGTTGATCCACGACGTGGGACGCTGGGCGCTTGCCGAGGCGGTCGCCACCTACCGGCGCTGGCGCGCGCGCGGCGTTGCCGCGCCGCGCATCGCCGTCAACGTGTCCGCTCTGCAGCTGCGCGACAAGAACTTCGTGGGCGAGGTGCGCGCCGCGCTCGATGGCGAGCCCGCGGAAAAGTGCCTGCTCGACCTGGAGATCACCGAGAGCCTGCTGATGACCGATATCGAGGAAAGCATGCGCAAGCTGCGCGAGGTCCGCGCGCTCGGAGTGGGCGTGTCGCTGGACGATTTCGGCACCGGCCACTCCTCGCTCGGCTATCTGAGCCGCCTGCCGCTGGACGCCCTGAAGATCGATCGCGTCTTCGTGCACAACATGGTGGAGAAAGCCGAGGACATGAGCATCGTTTCGGCAATTCTCGCCCTCGCCCGCGGGCTCAATCTCAAGGTGATCGCCGAGGGTGTGGAAACCGAGGAGCAGGCGGACCTGCTCGCGCTCCTGCAGTGCGACGAGATGCAGGGCTACCTGATCAGCAAGCCGCTGCCGCCGGAGCGCATCGAGCCCATGCTCGGCCTGGCGCGCTGATCCGGGGCCGCGCGCGTTCCTTGGTGCCGGCTGACGGAGTCGAACCGCCGACCAACGGTTTACAAAACCGCTGCTCTACCAGCTGAGCTAAGCCGGCCCGCCGACATTCTAATTGGGGACTGTCCCCAATTAGATTACTTGACGATGCGGTAGGCGCGGCCGCGGCGCTTGCCGCGGGTGGGCGAGCCCTTCTTGAGCATCGAGCCGAAGTTCTTGCGGTTGTCGCCCATCGCCTGGGCGGCCTCGCGCATGCGCTGCTCGGCGAGGGATTCGTTGGCGCGCGCGGCGCCGTACTTGCGTTTCATGGCTTCTCCTGGGGTTACTTGACGCGCCGCAGCGCGGGCTTGCCGCCGCCGGGCCTGTTCGGCGGCTCGTTCGAAGGCGCGGGCAGCGCCGCGGCCGGCTCGGCCTCGGCCACGGCCTGCGCCGCGGACTTCGCCGCGTCCACGTCGAAGGTCATGCCGTGCCCGGTCTCGCGCGCATAGAGCGCGTAGACGCTCGCCACCGGCACCGAGATCTGCCGCGCCACGCCCGCGAAGCGCGCCGAGAACTCGATCAGCTCGTTGCCCATCTGCAGCTTGTGCACCGCGGAGGGCGCGACGTTGAGCGTGATCTCGCCGTTTCTCACGTACTCGGCGGGCACCTGCGTGCGCGAGTCCACCTTCACCGCGAGGTGCGGGGTGTAGCCGTTGTCCACGCACCACTCGTAGAGCGCGCGCAGCAGGTAGGGCTTGGTGGCGATCTCGCTCACTTGCGCATGACTTTTTCGGACGGCGTGAGCGCCTCGATGAACGCCGGCCGCGAAAACAGGCGCTCGGCGTACTTCATGAGCGGCGCCGCGGGCTTGCCGAGCTTGATGCCGTAGTGGTCCAGGCGCCACAGCAGCGGGGCGACCGCCACGTCGAGCATGGTGAAGTCGTCGCCCAGCATGTGCTTGGTGCGCGTGAACACCGGCGCGAGCTCGATCAGGCGGTCGGCGATCTGCTGGCGCGCCTTGTCGAGCTGCTTCTCCTTGCCCGACTCGAGGATCTCGACCTGGCTGAAGAGCTCGATCTCCATGTTGTAGAGCATGAGCCGCGCGCGCGCGCGCATCACCGGGTCGGCGGGCATGAGCTGCGGGTGCGGAAAGCGCTCGTCGATGTACTCGTTGATGATGTTCGACTCGTACAGGATCAGGTCGCGCTCCACCAGCACCGGCAGGCGGTTGTACGGGTTCATCACCGCCAGGTCCTCGGGCTTGTTGTACAGGTCGACGTCGATGACCTGGAAGTCCATGCCCTTCTCGTAGAGCACGAAGCGGCAGCGGTGGCTGAAGGGGCAGGTGGTGCCTGAGTACAGTTGCATCATGCGGCGGGGATCCTGATGAAAAAGCCGGGCGGCGTCGCCGGCCCGGCCCGGAGAAGGGAGCGCGGCGGCGCTAGCGGACGTCTTTCCAGAACGCCTTCTTCATGGCGTAGGCAAACACGAAGACCACGCCCAGCACGAGCAGCACGACGATGCCGATCGCCTTGCGGGACTGCGCCGCCGGCTCGCCGACGTAGACGAGGAAGTTCACCAGGTCGCGCACCGTGCGGTCGTACTCGACGCCGCTCTGCGCGGCCTCGACCTGCCACAGCGCGTGCGGCATGGCGGCGTTGTGGAACACCTTGTTGTTCCAGCCGTGCGCCGACCTGTCGTCGCGGTAGAAGGTGCGCAGGTAGGTGTAGAGCCAGTCGGCGCCGCGCGAGCGCGCGATCACCGAGAGGTCCGGCGGCGGCACGCCGAACCAGGCCTTGCCGTCCTTCACGCTCATCGCCACCTTGATGGTCTCGCCCACCTTGTCGGCGGTGAACATCAGGTTGTCGCGGATCTGCGCCTCGGTGAGGCCGATGTCGGTGAGCCGGTTGTAGCGCATGTACTGCAGGCCGTGGCAGCCCAGGCAGTAGTTCATGTAGGTGCGCGCGCCGGACTGCAGGCTGACCAGGTCGCGCGGGTCGTGCGGCGAGCGGTCCAGGGCCGCGCCGCCGCCCGCGGCGAGCGCGAGCGCGGGCGCGGCGAGCAGCGCGGCGAGAAGCTTTCTCATCATGGTCGCGGCCCTCACATCGTCACCCGGTCGGGCACCGGCTTCACCTTGTCGCGCGCGGTGTACCACGGCATGAGGATGAAGAAGGCGAAATACAGGATCGTGCACAGGCGCGCCACCCAGGTGGCGCGGTCCTTGGTGTCGAGCAGGCGGTCCATGAGCGAGCCCTCGGTCACCGAGAACTGGCCCCAGACCGTCGTCGGCTCGATGCCGAGGTAGCCGAGCACCAGGAACGCCACCACGAAGAGCGCGAGCGCGCTCTTGTAGTACGCGCCGCGGTAGCGGATCGACTTCACCGGCGAGCGGTCGAGCCAGGGCAGCAGGAACAGGATCATCACCGCGACGCCCATCGCCAGCACGCCCGGGAACTGCGAGTTGAACAGCGGCGGCACCGCGCGCAGGATCGAGTAGAAGGGCGTGAAGTACCACAGCGGCGCGATGTGCTCGGGCGTCTTCAGCGGGTCGGCGGGGATGAAGTTGTTGTGCTCGAGGAAGTAGCCGCCCAGCTCCGGCATGAAGAACATGACGACGCAGAAGATGGCGAGGAAGACGATCGCGCCCACCGTGTCCTTCACCGTGTAGTACGGGTGGAAGGGGATGCCGTCCACCGGATGGCCGTCCGCGCCCTTGGTCTTCTTGATCTCGATGCCGTCGGGGTTGTTCGAGCCCACGTCGTGCAGCGCGAGGATGTGCGCCACCACCAGCCCGAGCAGCACGAGCGGGATGGCGATCACGTGCAGCGCGAAGAAGCGGTTGAGCGTCGCGTCCGAGACCACGTAGTCGCCGCGGATCCACAGCGCGAGGTCCGGGCCGATGAACGGGATGGTGGCGAAGAGGTTCACGATCACCTGCGCGCCCCAGTACGACATCTGCCCCCAGGGCAGGAGGTAGCCGAGGAACGCCTCCGCCATGAGCATCAGGTAGATGAGCACGCCGAAGATCCAGATCAGCTCGCGCGGCTCGCGGTGCGAGCCGTAGAGCAGCGCGCGGAACATGTGCAGGTAGACCACGACGAAGAACGCCGAGGCGCCGGTGGAGTGGATGTAGCGGATGATCCAGCCCCCGGGCACGTCGCGCATGATGTACTCGACCGAGCCGAAGGCGAGCGCGGCGTCGGGCTTGTAGTTCATGGTGAGGAAGATGCCGGAGACGATCTGGATGACCAGCACCAGCATCGACAGCACGCCGAAGTAGTACCAGAAGTTGAAGTTCTTCGGCGCGTAGTACTCGGCGGCGTGCTTGCGCCACTCCTGCGCGACCGAGGGCATCCTCGAGTCGAACCAGCCCCACAGGGCCATCAGGCGGGAGGACATCGGCTAGGCCCCTTTCTTGTCGTCGCCGATGAGCAGCGTGCTGTCGGACAGGAACGTGTAGGGCGGCACCACCAGGTTGGTGGGCGCCGGCGCGCCGCGGAACACGCGGCCCGCGAGGTCGAACTTGGAGCCGTGGCAGGCGCAGTAGAAGCCGCCGCCCCAGTCCGCGCCCATCTCGTCCTTGGCGTCGGCGGGCTTCATCTGCGGCGAGCAGCCCAGGTGCGTGCACACGCCCTCCATCACCATCACCTCGGGCTTGATCGAGCGGTACTCGTTGGCCGCGTACTCGGGCTGCCTGGAGTCCCTGGACCCGGGGTCGGTGAGCTTCGCCACCACGGTCTTCAGCGAGGCGAGCATCTCCTCGGTGCGGCGGATCACCCACACGGGCTTGCCGCGCCACTCGAAGACCTTCAGCTCGCCGGGCGCGAGCGACGAGATGTCCACCTCGACGGGCGCGCCGGCGGCCTTGGCGCGCTCCGAGGGCAACATGCTGGCAACGAAGGGAACGGCCGCGCCGATCGACGCCGCGCCGCCGACGACGGAGGTGGCGACGACCAGGTTGCGGCGCGTCTTGTCCACTTTTTTCTGTTCGCTCATGGGCTTGATTCGGTCCGGAAGGGGTGGGAGGCTCGCGTGGCGAGGCGCCATTCTAGCGAGCGACCGTCGGGATGTCCACGATTTCCGCTCTAAGCGGTTCAATATTCAGGGGAATGTGCTAGATTAGCCCGCCCTTATGCTGCACCGCCTCTGGCTGATCTTCGCGCAGACGGCCACCGTGTGCCTGGCGGTGCTGTTCGTGCTCACCACGCTCAAGCCCGAGTGGCTGCCGCTCGGGCGGCAGGGGCTCGAGCCGCGCACGGCCACGGTCGAGGTGCCCGTGCAGACCTCGGTGGGCGCGCCGCTCGCGCGCGTGGAGTCGTTTCACGACGCGGTGGGGCGCGCGACGCCCTCGGTGGTGAACATCTTCACCAGCAAGGAAGTGCGCAGCCCGCTCCTTTCGGACCCCCTGTTCCGGCGCTTCTTCGGCGACACCTTCGGCGGCGAGACGCAGCGCACCTCCAGCCTCGGCTCGGGCGTGATCGTGAGCACGGCGGGCTACGTCCTCACCAACCACCACGTGGTCGAGGCCGCCGACGAGATCGAGGTGGCGCTCTCCGACGGCAAGAAGCTCGCCGCGCAGGTGGTGGGCGCCGACCCGGAGACCGACCTCGCCGTGCTGCGCGTGCGCGGCAACGGCCTGCCGGCGATCGCCTTCGGCGACTCCGAACGCCTGCGCGTCGGCGACCCGGTGCTCGCCATCGGCAATCCCTTCGGCTTCGGCCAGACGGTGACCGCGGGCATCGTCTCGGCGCTGGGGCGGCGCGGCCTGGACATCACGACGTTCGAGAACTTCATCCAGACCGACGCCGCCATCAACCCGGGCAACTCGGGCGGGGCGCTGGTCGACGCGCGCGGCGACCTGGTGGGCATCAACACCGCGATCTACTCGCGCACCGGCAACTCGCTCGGCATCGGCTTCGCCATCCCGGTGTCCACGGTGAAGAGCGTGCTCGAGCAGATCGTGAAGACCGGCACGGTGACGCGCGGCTGGATCGGCGTGGAGGTGCAGGAGATCACGCCGGCGCTCGCGCAGACCTTCGGGCTCCCCGAGGCGCGCGGCACGCTGATCGCGGGCGTGCTGCGCGGCGGGCCCGCCGACCGCGCGGGCGTGAGGCCCGGCGACGTGCTCACGGCGGTGAACGGCGTTCCCGTGGGCGACCCGCCGGCGATGCTGAACGTGGTCGCCGGGCTCGCGCCGGGCTCGAGCGCGAAGATGACCCTGCTGCGCGAGTCCAAGCCCGTGGAGGTGACGATCACCGTGGGCCGGCGGCCGAAGCCGCAGCTGCGCGAGT
>JBFWWT010000043.1:8663-16543 GCA_050246035.1 Burkholderiales bacterium | reverse complement strand
GGGCTCGTCTGGTCGGGCGGCTACGGCGTGCAGCGCAAGGTGGCCGGCGCCGAGCAGGCGCTGCGCGGCGCCGAGCAGATGGCCGCCATGGGCCTCATGGGCCTCGGCGGCCTCGCCGCGGTCGCCGGCGGCCTCGTCTTCGTCATCGTCGTGCTGAGATCCCTATGGACATCCTCTGGTTCACGCTGATCGCCGTCGCGCTGTACTTCGGCGCCGACGCCCTGCTCGACTTCATCGAGCGCCAGCGCGGCAAGCGCTTCGAGAACCGGCAGGTGGCGTTCTTCGCCATCATCCTGCCGCTCGCGCTCGCCGTGTTCTGGCTGATGCGCCTGTTCACGGGGCCCGCGCCGTGAACGCCGCCGCGCCGCGCGAGCGCCTGGCGGCCGGCGTCGTCGCCAAGCTGCCCCTGTTCCAGCAGGTGTCGCGCGCGCACCTCGACGAGCTCGTGCGCCACGCGAAAACGCTCTACTACCGCCGCGGCCAGGTGGTGGCGCGCCGCGGCGACCCCGCGCCGGGCCTCTTCGCGGTCGCCTACGGCATGGTGAAGCTGGTGCTGCGCAGCCCCTCGGGCGTGGAGCGCGTGCTGCGCCTCGTCGGCCCGGGGCAGACCTTCGGCGAGGCGGTGCTGTTCCTCGAGCGGCCGCTGCCGCTCGACGTGGTGGCGGTGGCCGACACGCGGCTCGTGCTCGTCGAGGCCGCGCCGCTCATCGCGCTCACCGAGCGCGACGCGCGCTTCGCGCGCAGCCTGGTGGCGAGCCTGTGCCAGCGCATGCACGCGCTGGTGTGCGACTTCGAGGCGACCACCATGCACGGCGCCGGCGCGCGCCTCGCGGCCTACCTGGACGCGCTCGCCGAGGAGCCGGGCGCCGCGCGCGTCACGCTGCCCGCGGCGAAGAAGCTGATCGCCGCGCGCCTGGGCATGACCAAGGAGACCTTCTCGCGCGCGCTGCACGAGCTCGCGCACGCGGGGCTGGTGCGCGTCGCGGGGCGCGAGGTGGTGCTGATCGATCGCGAGGGGCTGGGGCGCGCGGCGCGTGCTTGACCAGAATTCTGGTCCGAATGTAGGATGGCGGCCATGGCCAAGATCCTGCCCATCTCCGAAGTGAAAGCCCGCCTTCCCGAGCTTGTGAACCGCGTCCAGGAACGAGACGACGAGGTCGTGGTGACGCGCAACGGCAAGCCGGCCGCGGTGCTCGTGAACTATGCGGAATACGAGCGACTCAAGGAGTCGCTCGACGTGCTCGCCGATCCGGAGCTCATGCGTCAGATCGAGCAAAGCCGCAATTTCTACGCAGCGGGCGGTCGAGGCGAATCCTTCGAGGACGTGTTCGGCGAACCGCTCGAGCCGGTCCGTCGCAAGCGCCGCCGCTGATGGCGGTGTACCGGCCGGACGTCCCGCCGGCGGTGGCGGAAGTGATCCGGGCCCTGCCGCCCGACGTGAAGCGCGGCGTGAAGGCGGCGATACGCGCCCTCGCCATGGATCCCGCCATCGGAGACCCGCTCCAGGGCGATCTCGCCGGGCTCATGAAGTACCGGGTGCGCCGCTACCGCATCGTCTACGAGATCGTGCGCCCGGGAAGGATCCTGCGCATCGTCGCCGTAGGGCACCGACGCACGGTCTACGACCTGCTCGTTCCGTCCCGTTGACTCAGGTCAAGCCGGGGCTCCCTGGGCGCGTCATAGTGTCACTCACTCACAACACAGGGAGTCGCCGATGTTCAAGCACATCCTCATCCCCACCGACGGCTCGCGCCTCGCGGCCAAGGGCATCAAGGCGGGCGTGAAGCTCGCGCGCGCGCTCGGCGCGAAAGTGGCCGGCGCCTACGTGATGCCGCCCTACTCGCCGCCGCTCTACAGCGAGGGCGCAATGTTCGCCCCCGGCGCGTCGCCCCAGGAGTTCAAGAAGATCCACGAGGCCGCGGCGCGCAAGGCGCTCGCCGCCGTGGAGATCGAGGCGCAGGCAGCGGGCGTCGCCTGCTCGACGCTCATGCTCACGGCCGAGTTTCCGTGGAAGGGCATCCTCGACGCCGCGCGCAGGAAGAAGTGCGACGCCATCGTCATCGCCTCGCACGGCCGCGGCGGCCTCGGCGGCCTGCTCCTCGGCAGCGAGACCACGCGCGTGCTGTCGCACTCGAAGCTGCCGGTGCTGGTGATCCGCTAGGCAGCCGCGAGCGCGACGCCGCCCGCCGCGAGCGCCGCGGCGAGCGGCAGCGCGGTGCGCAGCGCGACGCGCCGGCTGTACCAGGCGAGCACGCCGAGCTTGAAGGCGGTGTTGGCGAGGAAGGCGAGGCCGATGGCGAGTGCCGCGGCTCCCGCCTCGACGCGTGCATCGCCGAAGAGGTTGAGCGCCGAGAGCGTGATCGCGTCGATGTCCACGAGCCCCGAGGCGAGCGCCGCCGCGTACAGGCCGCGGCTGCCGGCCACGTCGGAGAGCCAGGCCGCGCCGAGCAGCACCACCGCGTAGAGCAGCGCGAAGCGCAGCGCCGTTCCCATCGCCGCCGGATTGCGCACCTCCGGCCGCGGCGGAGCGGCATCGCGCGCGCCGCGCCCGAGCAGGGCCGCGTGCACCGCCAGCCCCGCCACGAGCGCCGCGCCGATCGCCGGCCCGAGCCGCGCGAGCATCGCCGGCTGCACGACCGCGGCGAGCACCGCGATGCGCGCGAGCGGCACGAGGTTGGCGAGCGGCACCGCGGCCATGGCCACCCGCTCCATGGCGGCGGCGTCGCGCGCATGCCGCGCGTAGAGCACGGTGGTGGCGGTCGAGGACACGAGCCCCCCCAGCACGCCGGTGAGCAGCGACCCCGCGCGCTCGCCCGCGACGCGCAGCGCCACGTAGCTCGCCAGCCCGACCCCCGCGATGAGCACCACCATCAGCCAGACATGGCGCGGATTGAGCACATCGTAGGGGCCGTAGGCGCGGTCGGGCAGGATCGGCAGGACGATGAAGGTCACCACCAGGAACTGCAGCACCGAGACCTGCTCGTGGCGCTGCAGCCCCGCCGAGAAGCCCTCGATCTCGGGCTTGAAGTAAAGGAGCGCCGTGACGCCGATGGCGAGCGCGCCGGCGAGCGCCGTCTCGCCCACGCCGACCAGCGTGCCGAGGAGGTAGCACACGACGGCGGCCACCACCGTGGTGGTGCCGGGATCCGGCTGCGGCTCGCCGCGCGCATAAGCCGCGATCAGCATGAGCGCCACCGCGGCGAGCCCCACCGGCACGAGCCACGCGCCGCCGAGCTCGGCGTCGAGCAGCGCCGCGAGCGTGCCGAGGATCGCGATGAGCGCGAAGGTGCGCACGCCCGCCTTGGCCGCGGGATTGCGCTCGCGCTCCAGGCCGATCAGCAGTCCGATGCCGGCGCTCGCCGCGAGGCGCAGCCAGCTCTCCTCCGTCAAGCTATGCGCCCTTCCAGCGCTCGCCGAGGCCGATGGGCGCGGGCGCGAGCTCCGCGATGCGCTGGAACAGCTGCCGGAAGTCGCGCTCGGCGGCGTCCGCGAGCGGGTCCTCGTTGGCGGCGAACGCGGCGTCGATCGCCGCCCAGTCCGCGGGCGCGAGGTGGCGCTCGGCGAGCGGCAGCAGGTCCTGCTCTTCCTTGCGCATGTGCCGCCAGTGGAAGCTCGCGTAGGCCTCCACGGCCTCGCGGAACGCGTCGCCGCCCTGCGGCCAGCGCTGCTCGTAGCCGAGCACCGCGCGCTCCAGCTCGCGCACCAGGCGCGCGCCTTCCTCGTGCTCGGCCTGCAGCTCGCGCACGAGCGGCGCGGCCGCGCTCGAGCGCGCGACGAGCCGCGCGAACAGGTGCTCGTCCTCCTTCGGGTGGTGCAGCTTCTCGGGGAAGGTGTCGATGTAGTAGATCATCGCGCGCACCGACGCGAAGTCGGGCCGCACGCCCGGCTGCTGCGCCATGCGCGCGAGCTCGCGCAGGCCGGAGAGCACGGCGCTGATCGAGCGGTGCTCGTCGCGCAGCTTGCGGATCGCGGAGTGCTTGGAGTCTTCGGTCATGGAGCCTCTCATTTCACCAGGGTCACCGGCACGGCGGCGAGATGCACCACGCGCTGCGCCACCGAGCCCATGAGGATACCGCCCAGCGCGCCCAGGCCGCGCGTGCCCATGACGATCTCGTCGATCGCCTGCTCGGCGGCGAAGCGCGCGATGGTCTGCCCCACCTCGCCGTGCTCGAGATGCTCGGCGTGCGCGACGCCCTCGGCGCCCGCGACCGCCGCCGCGGCGTCGAGCACGCCCCGGCAGGCTTCGCGGCGCACCTGCTCCAGCTCGGGCCGCACGACGTAGACGCGCATCTCGGTGTACGCCATCGGCGGCTCCACGTGCAGCACGTGCAGCTCGGCCTTCGACTCGCGCGCGCGCTGCGCCGCCAGCCGCAGCCCGCGCAGCGCGCAATCCGAGCCGTCCACCGGCACCAGGATGCGCTTCATGTGAGGCAGAGCAATCCCGCGCGCACCGCGTCGCCGAGCTCCGCGGAGCGCGCGAGACCGAAAACGCCCATGCCGAGGATGAACAGTCCCGCGGCCACGCGCCAGCGCCGCAGCCGTCCCGCCATGGCCCCGGCGCCGAGCAGCCAGGGCAGCGTGCCCGCGCCGAACGCCGCCATGGCGAGCGCGCCGCCGGCCGCGCTCCCGCCGAGCGTGGCTGCGGCCAGCGCCCCGTACACCATCGCGCAGGGCAGCAGGCCCCAGAGGGCCCCGGCCGCATAGGCGGCCGCCGGCGAGCGCGCCTGCATCAGGCGCGAGGCCGCCGGCTGCACGCGGCGCCATAGAGGCGCGGCGAAGTCCTCGAGCCGTTGAATCAGCCGACCGGCGCCGGCCAGGTACAGGCCGGCGAGGATGAGCGCCGCGTTCGCGAGCACGAAGAGCACCGTCTGCGCCGGCAGCGCGCCCTGCATCACGGGCACCGCAGCGCCCGCGGCGCCGGCGGCCGCGCCGAGCACGGCGTAGGTGGTGATCCGCCCGGCGTTGAAGACGATCAGGCGACCCGCCGCGGGCCGCGCCGCATCGGCGATCGGGATCACGCGCCGCGCCGAAAAGGCGGCGACGATGCCGCCGCACATGCCCACGCAGTGCAGGCCCGAAGCGAGTCCAAGGGCGAGCATCGCCGGCAGGAGCGCTTCCATCTAGATCACCCGCGAGTACTGCGCGCGTTGCTCGCGCTCGCGCAGGTAGCGGTCGAACACCGCGCAGATCACGCGCACGAGCAGCCGTCCCTTGGCCGTGACCACGATCCAGTCGTCCTGCAGCTCGACCAGGCCCTCGTCGGCGAGCCGCCGCAGGCGCTTCAGCTCCTCGGCGAAGTAGCTGCGGAACTCGATGAGGTGGGCGAGCTCGACGGACTCCATGGACAGGCGGAAGTGGCAGGCGAGCGCCTGGATCACGGCGCGGCGCACGAGGTCGTCGGGCGTGAGCTCGAGGCCGCGCGCCACGGGCAGCCGCCCCTCGTCGAGCGCCGCGTAGTAGTCCTGCAGGCGCTTCTGGTTCTGGTAGTAGGTCGGGCCGACGGCGCCGATCGCCGAGACGCCCAGGCCGACGAGGTCGCTGCCGCGGCGCGTCGAGTAGCCCTGGAAGTTGCGCTGCAGGCGGCCCTGCGCCTGCGCGAGCGCGAGCTCGTCGTCGGGGCGCGCGAAGTGGTCCATGCCGATGTAGAGGTAGCCGGCGCGCGTCAGCCGCCCGATGGCGAGGCTCATGATCTGCAGCTTCGACTCCGCGGTAGGCAGATCGGCCTCCGCGATGCGCCGCTGCGGCATGAAGGCCTTCGGCAGGTGCGCGTAGCTGTACAGCGCGATGCGGTCCGGGTCGAGCGCGATCACCTGGTCGAGCGTGCGGCTGAAGCCGTCCAGCGTCTGCTTCGGCAGGCCGTAGATCAGGTCGAGGTTCACCGAGCGGAAGCCGGCGGCGCGCGCCTCGCCCACGGCGCGGCGCGTCTCCTCCTCGCTCTGGATGCGGTGCACCGCCTTCTGCACCTGCGGGTCGAAGTCCTGCACGCCGATGGACACGCGGTTGAAGCCCAGGTCCGCGAGGAACTCCATCGTGCCGGAGGGAATCCGGCGCGGATCCACCTCGATGGCGCACTCGCAGTCGCCCGCGCGCTCGAAGCGCCGGCCGATCGCGTCCATGAGGGCGCGCAGCTCCTCGCGCGCGAGGAAGGTGGGCGTGCCGCCGCCCCAGTGCATCTGCGAAATCGTCGGCCGGCCCTCGAGCGAGCGCTCGAGCAGCGCCATTTCCTTGTCCAAGTAGTTGATATACTGGGCCGATTTCGAGTGGTCGCGCGTCACCACCTTGTTGCAGGCGCAGTAGTAGCAGAGCGTGTCGCAGAATGGCAGGTGCACGTACAACGACAGCGGCTGGCTGACGCCCCCGAGGCCCCGCTTGGCGAGCCATTGGCGCAGCTCCGCCTCGCCGAAGGCCTCGACGAAGCGGTCGGCGGTCGGGTACGACGTGTAGCGCGGCCCGCTCACGTCGTACTTGCGGATGAGGACCGGGTCGATGACCAGCTCGGAGGCGGGGTAGTGCATCGCATGCCACTATGGGGCCTGGGGGGCGGAAAGCTTTGACTTCCATCAAACCCGACGTATTCCGGCACCCGGTAACCATAGCCGCGGGCGGGGCTTCCCTCGCCGCGCTCGTGGCGACCAATGCCTTCGCCTTCATGCGCGGCATGGAGGCGCCGTGGCTGCTCGGCGCCGTGATCCTCGCCGACATGCTGGTCGTCGCCGTGAGCCTGGTCGCGGCGCTCTGGTCGGTGGTGGTCTGGAAGGACCGCCAGGGCACGAGCGAGGCGCGCCTCGCGGCCATCGTGGACTCGGCGATGGACGGCATCATCACGGTGGACGCGGCGCAGAACGTGGTGCTGTTCAACCACGCCGCCGAGCAGATGTTCGGCGTGCGCCGGGAGGACGCGCTCGGCGCGCCGCTCGACCGCTTCATCCCGCAGCGATTCCGGCAGGGACACCGCGCGCACGTGGAGAAGTTCGGCCACACGGGCGTCACCAGCCGGCGCATGGGCGAGCAGACCACGCTGTGGGCGCTGCGCGCCGACGGCAGCGAGTTCCCGATCGAGGCCTCGATCTCGCAGGCAGGCGAGCCGGGCAGCCGCTTCTTCACCGTGATCCTGCGCGACATCACGCGGCGCAAGGAGTCCGAGGACACGATGCTGCGCCAGCAGCAGGAGCTGCGCGAACTCTCGGCGCGCGT
Source organism: Burkholderiales bacterium (assembly GCA_050246035.1). Taxonomy (GTDB): domain Bacteria; phylum Pseudomonadota; class Gammaproteobacteria; order Burkholderiales; family SG8-39; genus JAABQT01. The sequence goes on along the minus strand of JBFWWT010000043.1, from coordinate 9,349 downwards.
GCAGGAGGCGCGCGAGGAGGAGAAGGCGCGCATCGCACGCGAGCTGCACGACGAGCTGGGGCAGCTGCTCACCGCGCTCAAGATGGACCTCGCCTGGCTGCGCGAGCGGCTGCCCGCGGAGAGCGCCGAGCTCGCGGCGCGCGCCGACGGCATGGGCGAGCTGCTCGACCGCACGGTGGGCTCCAGCCGGCGCCTTGCGGCGGACCTGCGCCCGCTCATGCTCGATGACCTCGGGCTCGCCGACGCCGCGCAATGGCTCGCCGAGGAATTCGGCAAGCACTCGGGCGTGCGCCTGGAGGTGCGCGTGCCCGGCGACGCGGACTTCAGCGCTCTCGGCAAGGGCGCGGCCACGGCCGTCTACCGCGCGATCCAGGAGTCGCTCACCAACATTGCCCGCCACTCGGGCGCGAAGAACGGCTGGGTTCTGCTCGCGCAGGAGAACGGCGAGATCCGCGTCGAGATCGAGGACGACGGCCGCGGGCTCGCGCCGGAGGATCTCGCCAAGTCGCGATCGCTCGGCCTGAAGGGCATGCGCGAGCGCGTCGCCTACTACGGCGGCACGCTGGAGATCGGCCGCGCGCCGCGCGGCGGCACGCGGCTGCAGCTGCGCATGCCGCTCGCGCCCGCGCCGAGGACCGAGGCGTGATCCGCGTCCTGCTCGCCGACGACCACCAGATCGTGCGCGA
>JBFWWT010000043.1:3237-8563 GCA_050246035.1 Burkholderiales bacterium | reverse complement strand
CGCGCCTCGTGGGGCACGCGGGCGCGGCGGACACGGCCACGCGCGAGATCCTCGGCCTTCGTCCGGACGCGGTCGTCCTCGACCTGAACCTCGAGCGCGGCAGCGGCTTCGACGTGCTGCGCGCGGTGCGGCCGCAGGCCCCGGAGATCGACTTCTACGTGCTGTCGAACTTCGCCCACGCCGCCTACCGGCGGATGGCCGAGTCGCTGGGCGCGCGCGGCTTCTTCGACAAGACGCAGGAATTCCAGCGCCTGATCGCGCTGCTCGCCGAGCGCGCCCGACCAGGGTTGTAGGAATTTTCCCAGCCGGATGGCGCGTCTTCGCACGCGCGAATCGGGCATCCGCCGATACCGGCCCGCGCCCCCGGCCGGCACACTGTCGCCATGACCTTGCAGTCCATCTTCGTCGTCGAGGACTCCCCCCTGGTGCGCGAGCGCCTGCTGGAGATGCTCGGCACGCTCCCCGACGCGGAAGTCGTGGGCGTGGCCGCGCGCGCCGACGAGGCGATCCAGGACATCCTCGAGGGGCATCCCGACGTCGTGCTCCTCGACGTGCGCCTCGAGCAGGGCACGGGCTTCGACGTGCTGCGCGCCGTCCACGAGATGGCGCCCGAGGTCGACGTCTACATGCTGTCCAGCTTCGCCAGCGATCCCTACCGCCAGCTCGCGCTGCGGCTCGGGGCGCGCGGCTACTTCGACAAGACCACCGAATTCGGCCGCGTGCGCGAGACCCTCGCCGCGCGCGCCGCGACCCGACACTGAGCAGAGGAGGCTCCATGCACGCCGTCACCGCCATCCATGCCGTCACCGCGCCGCACAAGTTCCAGGTCACCTGCTCGAGCTGCAACCTGCGCGAGCTCTGCCTGCCCGCGGGGCTGTGCGCCGAGGACCTCGAGCGCATCGAGAACGTGGTCTACGCGCGGCGCCGCGTGAAGCGCGGCGAGTCGCTGTTCCAGGCCGGCGGCGAGTTCACCTCCGTGTACGCGATCCGCAGCGGCTTCTTCAAGTCGAGCCTGCTCGACCGCGACGGCCGCGAGCAGGTGACGGGCTTCTTCATGGGCGGCGAGCTCCTCGGCATGGACGGCATCGGCGGGGCCTACCACGGCACCGCGACCGCGCTCGAGGACAGCGAGGTCTGCATCATGCCCTACGCGCTCATCGAGGAGATGTCGCGCGAGATCCCGGCGCTCGCGCGCCAGCTGCACGCGGTGCTCGCGCGCGAGATCGCGCGCGACCACGGCGTGATGATGCTGCTCGGCTCGATGCGCGCCGAGGAGCGGCTGGCGACCTTCCTGCTCAACCTCTCCAGGCGCTTCCTGCGCCGCGGCTACTCGCAGACCGACTTCCACCTGCGCATGACGCGCGAGGAGATCGGCAGCTACCTCGGCCTGAAGCTCGAGACCGTGAGCCGCCTGTTCTCCGCCTTCCAGAAGGACGGCCTGATCGAGGTGCAGCAGAAGCACGTGCGCATCCGCGACATCGAAGGCCTGGAGCGCGTGCTGGCGGCGCGGCACTGAGCCCGCGCGCCCCGCGGGGCGCGCTGTAATATCGGCGCGTGCGCAACGCCGCCGCCATCGCGCTGCTCCTCGCGTTCTACGCAGCGCTCAGCCTCGCGCCCGTGGCGCTCGCCGCGCAGCAGCCGCTCGCGCGCCGCCCCTGGCTCGCGGAGCTCTCCTCGGGCCTCGCCATGGCGGGCTTCGCGGTGCTGCTCCTGGAATTCGCGCTCTCCGGGCGCTACCGGCGCCTGTCGGCGCGCGTCGGCATGGACCTCACCATGCGCTTTCACCAGATGATGGCGCTCGCCGCGCTCGCCTTCCTCGTCGCGCACCCGTTTCTCTACTCGGACTACAGCCAGCGCCCCGGCGGCACCGGGGTGCAGCTGACCCCCGCCGCGACGGTGAGCGGCATGGCCGCCTGGATGCTGCTCGTCGCCCTGGTGGGCTTCGCCTGGCTGCGCAATCACCTGCCCTGGTCCTACGAGGCCTGGCGCCTCACCCATGGCCTCGGCGCGCTCGCCATCGCCGGATTCGGCCTGCACCACGTGCTCGACACCGGGCGCTACTCGGAAGACCCCTGGCTGCGCGGCTTCTGGCTGGCGGGCGGCGCGCTTGCCGCCGCCGCGCTCGCCTGGACCTACGTGGCGCGGCCCTTCGCGCTCGCGGCGCGCCGCTGGAAGGTGGCCGCGGTGACGCCGGAGGCCGAGCGGCTCTGGCGCGTGGTGCTCGAGCCGGTGCGCGAGCGCGAGTTCCGCTTCGCGGCCGGCCAGTTCGCCTGGCTCAAGCTCGAGCGCCCGTCCGGACTCGTCGAGCACCCCTTCTCCATCGCCTCCGCCCCGGGCCAGCTGCCGCGCCTGCAGTTCCTCGTGAAGGAAAGCGGCGACTTCACGCGCGGCATCGGCGGCGTGGCGCCCGGCACGCGCGCCTACGTGGACGGCCCTTACGGAAACTTCACGCTCGCCGGGCGCGAAGGCGCGGGCATCGTGCTGATCGCGGGCGGCGCGGGCATCGCGCCGATCCTGTCCCTCGCGCGCGACCTCGCGGCGACGCGCGACGCGCGCCCCGTGACGATCGTCTACGCGGATCGGAACGAAGGGCAGCTCGCCGCGCGCGCCGAGCTCGAGGCGATCGCCGCCGCGCCGGGGCGCACGCTGCACCTCGTGCTCGGCGAGCCGCTCACGGCGCGCTCGCTCCGGGCCTGCCTGCCGCCGTCCGGCGCGGCCGGGTGGCTCCACTTCGTGTGCGGGCCGCCCGGCATGATCGACGCGGTCGAGCAATGGCTCGCCGGGTTCGGCGTGCCGCTCGGGCAAATCGTCTCCGAGCGCTTCGTCTACGACACGGGCCTCACCACGCCGCGCGAGCGGCTGACGCGCCGCGTGATCGGGGCGGTGGTGGCGGCGCAGCTCGCCGCGGTGATCGCCTTCAGCCTGCGCTGACCTGCAGGTCGGCCACGCCCAGGCGCCGCAGCAGCCACTTCTCGCCCTCCAGCAGCAGCATCACGGCCGCGCCGAGCGCCACGATCAGCGCGCCTTCGCCGAGCGACACGGGACGCGTGTCGAACCAGCGCTGCATGAACGGCGCGTAGGTGAAGGCGAGCTGCGCGGCGACCACGACCGCGAGCGCGGCGAGCACCGCGCGCGTGCCGAGCGCGCCGCGCAGCGTCATCGAGGTCATGTGCAGGAAGCGCACGTTGAACAGATAGAAGATCTCCAGCACGACGATCACGTTGACGACCAGCGTGCGCGCGGTTGCCACGTCGTCGCCGCGCCCGAGCGCAAAGAAGAAGACCGCCAGCGCCGATCCCACGAACAGGAACGAGACCAGCGCCACGCGCCACACGAGGAACGCCGAGAGCAGCGGCGCCTCCGGGGCGCGCGGCGCGCGGCGCATCACCCCGGGCTCGGCCGGCTCGAAGGCGAGCACCAGCCCGAGCGTCACCGCGGTGACGAGATTGATCCACAGCAGCTGCACCGCGCTCACCGGCAGCGTGAAGCCGAAGGCGATGGCGGCGATCACGGTGAGCGCTTCGCCGCCGTTGGTGGGCAGCGTCCAGGCGATCACCTTGCGGATGTTGTCGTAGACCGTGCGCCCCTCGTGCACGGCGTTGACGATGGCAGCGAAGTTGTCGTCGGCGAGCACCATCTCGGCCGACTCCTTCGCGGCCTCAGTGCCCTTGATGCCCATGGCCACGCCCACGTCGGCCTGCTTGAGCGAGGGCGCGTCGTTCACGCCGTCGCCGGTCATCGCCACCACCGCGCCGCCCGCCTGCAGCGCGCGCACGATGCGCAGCTTGTGCTCGGGGCTGGTGCGCGCGAACACCTGCGAGCGGCGTACCGCCTCGGCGAACTCGGTCTGGTCCATGCCGTCGAGCTCGGCGCCGGTGACCGCCTGCGGGTCGTCGGCGAGGCGCAGCTGGCGCGCGATGGCGGCGGCCGTCGCGGCGTGGTCGCCCGTGATCATCTTCGCCTCGATGCCCGCGGCGTGGCACTCGGCCACCGCGCCGATCGCCTCCTCGCGCGGCGGGTCGATGAAGCCGACGATGCCGAGGAACTCCAGACCGCCCTCGACGTCGGCCTTGCGCAGGCGCTCGGTGCCCGGCGCGAGCGTCCTGCAGGCGAAGCCGAGCACGCGCTCGCCCGCCGAGGCCGCTTCGGCGATGCGCTTCGCCCAGGCCTCGGGCTCGGGCGCGCCCGCCATCGCCAGCACCGCCTCCGGCGCGCCCTTCACGAAGGCGACCGCAACGCCGTCCGGCCCGCGGTGCAGGGTGGCCATATAGCGGTGCGCGGCGTCGAACGGGATCTCGTCCAGGCGCGGCCACTCGCCGCGCACGTGCTCGGCGTTGAGGCCCGCCTTCATGGCGAGTGCGACGAGCGCCCCTTCCATCGGGTCGCCCTCCACGCCCCAGGCGTCCTCGTGCCGGCGCAGCTGCGCGTCGTTGCACAGCAGGGCGCAGCGCAGGAGCGGCGCGGCCGCGGCCACGGCCGCCGCGTCGTCGTCGTGGCCCACCGCTTCCAGGTCGCCTTCGGGCACGTAGCCCGCGCCGCTCACCGCCAGATGGTGGCCGCCCGCGACCACGCGCGTCGCGGTCATCTCGTTGCGCGTGAGCGTGCCGGTCTTGTCCGAGCAGATGACGGTGGTGGCGCCAAGCGTCTCCACCGCGGGCAGGCGCCGGATGATCGCGTTCCTCGCCGCCATGCGCTGCACGCCGATGGCGAGCGTGATGGTGATCACCGCGGGCAGGCCCTCGGGGATCGCGCCGACCGCGAGCGCCACCACCGCCATCAGCGCCTCGGCCCAGTCGTAGCCGCGCACCCCCACCGCGAAGGCGAAGACCAGGCCGGCGACGGCGAGCGTCACCCAGGTGAAGGCCACCGCGAAGCGGTTCATCTTGCGCAGCAGCGGCGTCGTCAGGTGCTCTACGCTCTCCAGCAGCGTGCTGATGCGGCCGATCTCGGTGCGCGCGCCGGTCGCCACCACCACGCCGCTCGCCTGCCCGGCGGCGACCAGCGTGCCCGAATAGGCCATGCCGTGGCGGTCGCCGAGCGGCGCGTCCGCCGCCACGGCCGCCTCGAGCTTTTCCGCCGCCACCGACTCGCCGGTGAGCAGCGCCTCGTCCACGAGCAGGTTGCGCGCGCGCGTCAGGCGCAGGTCGGCGGGCACGCGGTCGCCCGCCTCGAGCAGCACGATGTCGCCCGGCACCAGCTCGGCCACCGCGACCGTGCGGCGCGCCCCGTCGCGCAGGACGCTCGCGCGCGGCGAGACCATCCGGCGCATCGCCTCGAGCGCGGCCTCGGCCTTGCCTTCCTGGACGAAGCCGATCGCGGCGTTGAT
>JBFWWT010000043.1:0-3137 GCA_050246035.1 Burkholderiales bacterium | reverse complement strand
GGCACGAAGAAGGCCACCGCGATGTGCGCCGAGAGCGTCGCCTCGAATCCGGCCATGGTGGTCGTCGCCACGGCGGCGCCGGCGAGTCCCGCGAGCAGCCACGGCAGCCGGTGGCGCACGCGGCGCAGCGGCGGATCCTCGATCGCGTGGCGCGCCTTCGAGGTCTCGCGCTGGATGCCGGCGAGCACGTGCAGGTCCTCGACGTGCTCTCTTCGCAGCACCTGCATGATCGCCTGCGACGGCATCACGCCGAGCACGCAGCCCTCGGCGTCCACCACCGGCAGCGCGTCCGCCCCGTGGTGCAGCGCGAGCGAGGCGGCGCGCTCCTGGTCGGTGTTGGGGCGCACGCGCGGGAAGTCGCGCTCGAGCGCGTTGTCCAGCGTCTCGCCGGCATCGAGCGCGAGTACGCGCGCGAGCGGCGCGGCGCCCACGAGGCGCCCGTGCGCGTCGGTGGCGAGCACCAGCTCGAGGCTGGCGGGCTTCTCGGCGGCGAGGCGGGCGAGGATGTCGCGCGCGCTCTCCTCGGGCCGCGCGCGCAGCACCGAGGCGACGAGGTGGCCGCCTACGGTTTCGTGGTGCTTCACGCCGACTTCTTCGCCAGGTAGTCCACGATCTGGTCGAGCGTGCCGAGCTTGCGATAGTCGGCCTCCGGGATGTCGATTCTCAGCCGCTCGTTCAGCGCGACGAGGAAGTTCAGCCAGTCCATCGAGTCGAGGTCCACCTGGTCCCGGAGCGGCTTGGCCGGCTGCACGTCCTCGAGCTCCGGCGCGATTCGCTTCAGCTCCGCCAGCACGACTTTCCTGATTTTCACCTCGTTCATGCGAGTTTCTCCGGTTCCTGCAGCAGCGCCGCGACGGCGGCGAGAAAGCGCGCGCCGCGATGACCGTCGCTCGCGCGGTGGTCGCCGCCGAGGCTCGCCACCACCGCGGGCACGGCGCCGATCATGCCATCCTCGGCCCAGGGCCTCGGTGCGAGCCGCCCGAAGCCCACGATCGCCACCTGCGGCGGGTAGATGATGGGAAAGACCTCGTCCACGCCCTGGTCGCCCAGGTTGGTGAAGGTGATCGTCGGGTCGCTCATCTCGGAGGCGCGAAGGCTCCCGGCGCGCGCGCGGCGCACGAGGTCGGCGAGCGCGTTCATCAGCTCGCCAAGCGGCAGCTCCGCGACGTCGTGGATCGCGGGGGCGACGAGCCCGCCCTGCCGCAGCGAGATCGCGACGCCGGCGTGGACTGCCGGCGAGAGCTGGTGCGCGTCGTCCTTCCAGAAGCCGTTCAGGTCGGGGAAGTCCTTGAGCGCGAGCGCCACCGCTTTCAACTGCAGCGCGCCCATGAGAACCCGCTCGGTCACCGGGCGCTTCTCGTTGTACGCGGTGAGCCAGTCCACCGCGCGCTGCATCGGGATCGTCTGCGCGAGGTAGTAGTGCGGGATCTCGCGCTTTGAGCGGCTCATCGCCGCGGCGATGGCCTTGCGCATGGCAAGGAGCTTGTCCAAAGGCGGCGGCGCTTCGGGTGCGGGCTTCGGCACGCCCTTCGCCGCCTTCTCGACGTCCTCAACGGTCACCGCGCCGTGCGGGCCGCTGCCGGGGAGCTTCTCCACATCGACGCCCAGCTCGCGCGCGTGCTTGCGCGCTGCGGGCGAGACGGGATGCCTGGGGGCTGCTGCTGCAGGTGCTGCGGCCGGCGCCTCGCCCGCGGCGGCGAGACGCGCCATCACCGTGCCGACCGGAATCGTCTCGCCGGGCTGGGTGATCTGCTCCTGCACCACGCCGTCCTGCCAGATCTCGACATCCACGGCGGCCTTCGGCGTTTCCACCACCGCGACGAGGTCGCCGCGCCTCACCTTGTCGCCGGGCTTCACCTTCCACTCGAGGAGCTTGCCCTCGTCCATGTCGGCGCCGAGGGACGGCAGCTTGAACTCGATCATGACGTCCTTCTCCGGTGGGTCGGCACAGGTGTATACTCGCCGTATCTACTTGGGTTCCGGGCAGGCCACCCCATGAAAACCGCGAAAGTGTTCCGGCATGGCAACAGCCAAGCTGTGCGACTGCCGAAGGAATTCCGCTTCGAGTCCGACGAGGTCGTCGTGAAGCGCGCCTCGGGCGGGGTGCTGCTGCTGCCCAAGCGCATCACGATGGAGCAGCTCGATTCCATCCTGGGCGCCTTCCGCGGCCGGTTCGTGCGGCGCCAGCCGCGCATGCAGAAGCGGCGCTGGCGGTGATCTGGCTGCTCGATACCAACACGCTCGCCTACCTGGTGAATCGCAGCGCCGGGTCGGAGCGCATCAAGCGTCGCCTGTCGGGACGTTCTCCCGGAGAGGTGCGGCTGTCGGCGATCACGCTGTCCGAGGTTCATTACGGCCTGGCCCGCGGCGACGTGAGTGTGGAGCGCCGCGATGCCTTCAGAGCGCTGATCGACCTCTTCGAGGTGGAGGACTACCCAGCGGCTGCTGCGGTTGACTACGGCGAGATCCGCAGTGCGCTCGAGCGCACCGGACAGCGCATCGGGCCCTATGACCTGCTGATCGCCGCGCACGCGCGACACATCAAGGCAACACTGGTCACCAATAACGAGAGGGAATTCAGACGAGTCCCGGGACTCGCGGTGCAGAACTGGCTGAAACCCTGAGCCGCGACTAGCCGCCATATAGCCCTTTCACCGCCGCGACGATCTTCTCCGGCTGCGGCAGCGCCGCCTCCTCCAGGTGCTTCGGGTACGGCATCGGCACTTCCTCGCTGCACACGCGCGCCACCGGCGCATCGAGCTCGTAGAAGGCCTCTTCCATCAGGCGCGCCATCACTTCCGCCGCGAGGCCGCCACTCCTCCAGCCCTCGTCTACCACCACGACGCGGCGCGTCTTCTTCACCGACTCGAGCACGGGCGCAAGGTCGAGCGGGCGCAGCACGCGCAGGTCGATCACCTCTCCGTCCACTTCCTCCGCGGCCCTCAGCGCCTTCGGTAGGCATCCGCCGTAGGTGACGATCGTCACCCGGCTCCCGGCCCTGCGCAGCTTCGACGTGGCGATATCAACCGGAGCCGTGGAGACCTCCCCTTTCATCTCGAAAAGCGCCGGGTACTCGAAGAGGAGCACCGGGTCGGGATCGGCGAGCGCGGCGCCGAGCATGCCGCGCGCGTCGTCGA
>JBFWWT010000042.1:0-16588 GCA_050246035.1 Burkholderiales bacterium | reverse complement strand
GTCGATCTCTCGAAAGGCGAGGCCGACGTGGCGCTGCGCTCCGGGGACACCGACGACGGCGAGCTGGTCGGCCGCAAGATCGCCGATTCGCTGTGGGCGGTCTACGCGAGCCGCGCCTACGTCGAGCGGCACGGCAAGCCCGAGCGCGTGGAGGACCTCGAGCGCCACGCGCTCGTCGGGCTGGACGAGAGCATGGCGAAGCATCGCGCCGCGGCCTGGCTCGCGCGCGTCGCGCCCGGCGCACGGATCGTCGCGCGCAACAACAGCGTGCTCGGCCTCGTCTACGCCGTGAAATCCGGCATCGGCGTCGCGCCGCTGCCGACCGCGCTCGGCGACAGCGAGCCCGAGCTGGTGCGCGTGCTCGGTCCCATTGCCGAGCTGGCAAGGATCTGGCGCCTGCTCGCCCACCCCAGCGTACGCGGCACGCCCCGCGTATCCGCCTTCTTCGAGTTCATCGACGGCGAGATCGAGGCGCTGAAGCCGATCCTGACCGGTTGAGCGCCCGGCGCGAACGAGGCGATGCGAAGCCCGCTGCTGACCCTGCCGGTGCACGAGGCGCTGCGCGCCGCCGCAAAGGCCGGCGCGCGCACGCTCGAGTGCTCGCTCGACCTCGAGCGCACGAAGGTCCTCGTGGAGGTCGATGCGGAAGGCTGGACCTGGCAGGGCATGCGGTTTTCCTTCCTCGAGACCTGCAAGGACAGGACCGTCTACTACTGGGACGGCGAGAAATTCGAGCCGGCGCAGAGATTCGGCAACGCGCTGGTCAAGCTGGTGCCGACCCGGTGGGGCCCGCCCACCTTCGAGATCGACGGCATCAAGATGCTTCCCACCGAGCACGTCTCGCCCTGCGCGGACGCCGAAAGGAAGGTCGCGCTGATCCAGCCCCGGGGAAAGGCGATCCTCGACACCTGCGGCGGGCTCGGCTACTTCGCCGCCTGCTGCCTGAAGGAGAAGGCGAAGCGCATCCTGTCGTTCGAGAAGAACGCCGACGTCCTCTGGCTGCGCAGCCTCAATCCCTGGTCGCCGGAAGCCGGCGGCGCCCTGACGCTGACCCACGGCGACATCGTCGAGGCGATCGTCGGGATGCCGGATGCCTCGGTCGACGCCGTCCTGCACGACCCGCCGCGCTTCGGCATCGCCGGCGAGCTCTACTCGCAGGCCTTCTACGACCAGCTCGCCCGGCTGCTGAAACGCAGGGGACGGCTCTTCCACTACACTGGCACACCGAACAAGCTGACCACCGGCCGCGACGTGCCGAGCGAAGTGGCGAAGCGCTTGCGCAAGGCGGGCTTCGCAACTGCGCTCGAGGGCGACGCCGTGCTGGCCACGAAGACATCATGACAGGAGGAGACCCATGCCGGAACTGAAGACCGCCTGGCTCGGCGAGCTGATGATGGAAGTGTCCGGCAGCTACATGCTGGGCGACGCGCCGGCGGGCCGGCGTCGGATCGACCGCCTCGACAAGGGCCACTTCAAGGGCCCGAAGATCCAGGCCGAGATCGTCACGGGCGGCATGGACATCCTGCTCGGCGGCTCAGACGGCGCGGTGCGGCCGGACGTGCGCCTCGTGCTCAAGCTCGACGACGGCGAGATCCTGCTCATCCAGTACCGCGGCGTGCGGCATGCGCCGCCCGAGGTCATGCAGCGCATAGCGAGCGGCGAGCGGGTTCCTCCCGACGAGTACTACCTCAGGACCGGCCTCGTGTTCGAGACCGCGTCGAAGAAGTACCACTGGATGAACCGGATCGTCGGCGTCGGCGTGGGCCGCCGGGAGCCGAACGCCGTCTTCTACGACGTGTTCGAAGTTCTCTGATGCGCGCTCACCGCGGCGCCATCGACTTTCCCATGCGCTCGATGATGTCCGGCGGCACCAGGTTCAGAAGCTCCGTGGCCTCGGCCTCGACGAGCTCGACGTAGCGCCTGCCCACGTCCACGGGGTCGAGCTGCCCCACGGTGATGCGCTGCACGAGCTGCTCCATCACCGCCCGATCCTCGGGCTCGGCCTTCGCCGGATCGAACCACTCGCCCGGGTTCTTCGCCATGCGGTCGTTGAAGCCCGTGGCGTAGGGGCCCGGATTGATGGTGCACACGTCCACGCCGAACAACTTGAGCTCCGCGCGCAGCGCGGTGCCGAAGGCCTGGATCGCGTGCTTGGTCATCGTGTAGGGCCCCGAGCCCACGCCCGCGCGCACGCCGCCGATCGAGGACATGATGATGATGCGGCCGGAACGCTTCTTGCGCAGCTTCAGGGCGGCGCGCTGCGTGACGGCGACGGTGGCGAAGACGTTGACCTCGAACACGCGGCGCAGCCGCTCCATCGGGATCAGCGACAGCGGCCCGGTCTGGCCGATCGCCGCGTTGGCGATGAAGCTGTCGAAGTCGTAGCCGTCCACGCTCGCCACGTCCTTCGCGTCAGTGATGTCGAGCTTGGCGACCGTGAGCTTGGGCTCGGCTTTCTGCAGATCGGCCTTCTGCTCATCGTTCAGCACCGTGGCGATCACCTTGTGGCCGCGCGCCGCGAGCATGTTCGCGGCCATGCGGCCGAAGCCGGTTCCGGCGCCGGTGATGAGGACTGTCTTCGGCATGGCGGTTTCCTCCCCTTTCAGGTCGTCGTGAATCCTTCGTAGCCCCGGGCCACGACCTCGTCGCATTTTTCCACGTAAGCGGGAAAGCCGAGCAACGGCATGAAGACGCGCGTCTTGCCCGGGATGTTCGCGCCTACGTACCAGGAGTTGCACATGGGGTAGAGCGTGCGGTCCGCGACCGCGTTCACGTGCTCGACCCACGCATCCTGCGCGCGCGGCTGCGCCTCGATCGCGGTGCGCTCCGACTTGCGCAGGTGCGCGATGCACCCGGCGATCCAGTCCACGTGCTGCTCGATCGAGACGATCATGTTGGTGAGCACCGAGGGGCTGCCGGGCCCGGTGATGGTGAAGAGGTTGGGGAAGCCCGCGACGCTCAGGCCCAGATAGCTGCGCGGCCCGGCGGCCCACGCGTCGCGCAGGCTGCGCCCGCCGCGGCCGCGGATGTCGATCCGGAGGAGCGTGCCGGTCATCGCGTCGAAGCCCGTGGCGAAGACGAGCGCGTCGAGCGCGAAGGCCTCGCCGTTCGCGCGCACGCCTTCCGGCGTGATGCGCTCGATGCCGCGCTCGGCGATGTCCACGAGGCGCACGTTCGGCCGGTTGAAGGTCGCGTGGTAGTCCGTGTCCACGCACAGCCGCTTGCAGCCGATCACCTGCTGCGGCGAGAGCAGCCGTGCCACGGCCGGGTCCTGCACGATGTCGCGGATCTTCCCGCGCACGAACTCTGCGGCGATGTCGTTCACCGCCTTGTCGAGGAGCAGGTCGCCGAAGGCGCCGAGGAAGAAAAGCCCCCCGTAGCGCCAGCGCGCCTCGAGCGCCTCGCGCTGCTGCGCGGGCGTGAGCTCGCGCGCGGGAATGCTGCTTCTCGGCATGTTGGAGCCGAACGCGTTGATCTGCAGGCGGTTCTTCGCACGGAAAGAGGCGTAGTCGGCCTTGATGCGAGCGACGTGGTCCGGATCGAGCGGCGCGTTGCGCGCGGGCACGGTGTAGTTCGGAGTGCGCTGGAAGACGACGAGCTGTTTTGCCTGCGCGGCGAGGATCGGGATCGACTGAATCGCCGAAGACCCGGTGCCGATCACGCCTACGCGTTTGCCCGTGAAGTCGGGCTCCTCTTGCGGCCATTCTCCGGTGTGATAGATCCCGCCCGCGAAGGAATCGCGCCCCGGAATGTCGGGCAGGTTGGCCGAGGACAGGCACCCGGTCGCCATGACGAGGAATTGCGCCGCGACCTCGTCGCCCTTGTCCGTGCGCAACGTCCAGCGCGAAGCCGCCTCGTCCCAGGCCGTCGCGACCACGCGCGTATTGAAGCGGATGTCCGTGCGCAGGCCGAAGCGATCGGCGACGTGGCTCGCGTAGCGCAGGATCTCCGGCTGCGTGGCGAAGCGCTCGCGCCAGCGCCATTCCTGCTGCAGCGCCTCGTCGAAGCCGTAGGAGTACTCCAGGCTCTCGACGTCGCAGCGCGCGCCCGGATAGCGGTTCCAGTACCAGGTGCCGCCGACGTCGGAGGCCGCCTCGAAGACGCGCGCCGTGAGCCCGAGCTCGCGCGCGCGATGCAGCATGTACATGCCCGCGAAGCCCGCGCCGACGACGACGAGGTCGAGGCGCTCGCTCATCTCGCGAGCCTCAGCGTCAATACGCCCTGCGACTGCGACACCTCGAAGCGCTTGAGGAAGTTCTGCCCGAGCAGGCCGCGCTTGCCGCCGAGCGGCGTCACCGCCACGCTCAGCCCCGACACCTTGAAGCCCCCGGCCGCCACCACCTGGCCCTTGACGATGCGGCCCTCGACCGTGCCGTTCGCGGTGCTGAACCAGCCTCTCACGCCCTCCGGCAGCCCCGCCTTGCGCGCGAACGCCTCGCTCACCGACACGTAGGTCGCGCCGGTGTCGATCATGAAGCGCAGCGGGGTGCCGTTCACCGAGCCCTCCAGGTAGTAGTGCCCGTCGCGCGCCGCCGGGATTTCGATCACCTGTCCGGGCACCGCGTGCACCACGGTCGGCGTGCGCGTGAGGCGGTCGGCGGCGAAGAACACGACGCCGATCAGCGCGAGGACGCCGGCCGGCCAGTGCACGTGCCACTTCATCAGAAGTCGTAGAGCTGCGCCGGGTTCTCCACCAGGACGCGGTGGCGAACCTTGTCGTCGGGCAACCAGTCGGCGAGCACGTCGAGGAGACCTTGCGCGTCGGGCACGATGGAGACGTCGGGATGCGGCCAGTCGCTGCCCCAGACGAGGCGCTCGGGGTTGCGCTTGACGAGCTCGCGCGCGAAGGTGGTGAGGCGGTGGTAGGGCGGGCCCTCGAGGTCCACGCGGTAGGGCGCCGAGAGCTTGACCCAGCAGCGCCCGGAGTCGAGCAGGTCGAGCAGGGCCTGGAAGGCCGGCTGGCCGGGCCCGGCGCGCGGATCGATGCGGCCGAAGTGGTCGATGACGAAGTCGGTGGGCAATTTCAGCAGCCGCTCGGCGATCCGCGGCAGCACCTCGGCCGCGAGATGCAGCTGCACGTGCCAGTCGTATTCCTTCACGCGCGCGGCGAGCCGCTCCAGCGAGTCGAGGTCGGCGGCGCGCACGAGGTTGAGCCGCGCGCCCTCGAAGCCCGCGCCGTTCAGCTCGGCGAGCTGCTCGTCGGTCGTCGCCTCACCGATCACCGCCACGCCGCGCGCGCGCTCGCCCAGCTCGCGCAGCGCGGCGAGCTGGCAGGCGTTGTCGGTGCCGTAGACGCTCGGCTGCACGAAGACGGCGCGCCCGGTGCCGAGCGCCTGCGCGACCTTCAGGTAATCCTCGAGCGTCGCCGGCTCGGGCGTGTACCTGCGCGCGGGGTCCAGCGGGTACCGGTCGAAGGGCCCGAAGACGTGGACGTGGCAGTCGCAGGCGAGCGGCGGGGGCCGCGGCATCCCTAGAAGTTTACGTTCTTCGCGCCTTTCAGTTTCAGCATCTCGCGCGCGTCGTCCGGCGTGGCGATGGCGAGGCCCAGCTCCTCCAGCATGCGCCGTGCCTTCGTCACCTGCTCGGCGTTGGATTTCGCGAGCTGGCCGCGCCCGAGCCACAGGCTGTCCTCCAGCCCGACGCGCACGTTGCCGCCCATCACCGCGGCCTGCGAGGCCACCGGCATCTGGTTGCGGCCCGCGCCGAGCACCGACCAGTAGTACTGCTCGCCGAACAGTCGATCCGCCGTGCGCTTCATGTGCATCACGTCCTCGGGATGCGCGCCGATGCCGCCGCGGATGCCGAACACGGACTGGATGAAGAGCGGCGGCTTGACGAGCCCGCGGTCGAGGAAGTGCGCCGCGGTGTAGAGGTGCCCGATGTCGTAGCACTCGATCTCGAAGCGCGTGCCGTTCTCGGCGCACGAGGTCAGGATGTAGGCGATGTCCCTGAACGTGTTCTTGAAGATGCGCTCGTCCGAGGTTTCGAGGTACTGGCGCTCCCAGGGGTGCTTGAAGTCCTTGTAGCGCGCGAGCATCTCGTACAGGCCGAAGTTCATCGAGCCCATGTTGAGCGAGGCGACCTCGGGCTTCATCTGCAGGGCGGGCTGCAGGCGGTCCTCGATCGTCATGGTCGCCGCGCCGCCGGTGGTGATGTTGATGACCACGTCGGTGGCCACCGCGATCTGCGGCAGGAACTCGTGGAACAGCTGCGGGTCCTGCGAGGGGCTGCCGTCCCTGGGGTCGCGCGCGTGCAGGTGCACGATGGCGGCCCCCGCCTGCGCCGCGCCGATCGCCGCCTTGGCGATCTCGGCGGGCGTCACCGGCAGGTGCGGCGACATGCTCGGCGTGTGGATCGAGCCGGTGACGGCGCAGGTGATGATGACTTTCTTCTGGGCTGCGGCCATGAGTTCTCCTAGACGAGGTAGCGCACGTCGGCGTCCACGGGGATCGCCTGGCCGGTGATGCGGCTGCCCGCCTCGGTGCAGAGGAAGAGCGCCATGTCGGCGATGTTCTGCGCGGTGACCGTGGAGTGCAGGCTGGTGGTGGCGAGGAGCTCCTTGCGGAAGTCCTCGTGCGAGACGCCGAGCGCCTGCGCCTTGGCGGCGATCACGCGCTCGATGCGCTCGCCCTCGACGAGGCCGGGCAGGATCGCGTTGCAGCGCACCTTGTGCGGGCCCGCTTCCACGGCGATGCTCTTCGTGAAGCCGACCACGCCCCACTTGGCCGCGGAGTAGGGCGAGCGCATCGGAAAGCCGTGCCGGCCGGCGGCGGACGAAAGGTTGACGATCGAGCCGCCGCCCGCGGCCTTGATGAGCGGCATCGCCTTGCGCGTGCAGTTGAACAGGCCGGTGAGGTCGATGGCGATGCAGCGGTCCCAGTCCTCGGGCGCGATCTCCTCGACCTTGCCCGTGGGGCCGGCGATGCCGGCGTTGTTCACGAGCACGTCGAGGCCGCCGAGCGCCTTCTGCGCCTCCTCGAACAGGCGATCGACGTCGGCGCGGCTCGCGACGTCGGCCTTCGTGCGGCCGATGTCCTTGTCGAGCGCGGCGAGCGCCTTGTCGTCGACGTCGCACACGAAGACGCGCGCGCCCGCGTCGCGGAACGTGCGCGCCGTCGCGAGGCCGATGCCCGCGGCGCCCGCGGTGATGAGCACCCTCAACCCCTTTGCCGATGCATTCACTTCTTGCCTCCTCCCTTCTGCAAGGCCTGCCACACGCGCTGCGGCGTGAACGGCATGTCGAGATGCTCCACGCCGCGCGAGGCGAGGGCGTCGAGCACCGCGTTGACCGCGGCGGGCAGCGAGCCGGCCACGCCCGACTCGCCCGCGCCCTTGGCGCCGAGCGGGTTGGTGGTGCAGGGCGCGACGTGGTGGCCGAGCTTCATCGCCGGCAGGTCGTCGGCGCGCGGCACGGCGTAGTCCATGAAGGAGGCGGTGAGCAGCTGCCCGTCTTCGCCGTACACGACGTGCTCGCCGAGGACCTGCCCGAGCCCCTGCGCGACGCCGCCGTGGATCTGGCCCTCGACGATGGTCTCGTGCACGATGTGGCCGACGTCGTCCACCGCCGCGTAGGCGGCGAGCTGCACGACGCCCGTGTCGGGATCGATCTCCACCTCGCAGACGTGGCAGCCGTTCGGGAAGCTCATCTCCGGCGCGGCGAAGCTCGCCACGACGTCGAGCGCGCGGCCTTTGTGCTTCGCGAGCTCGCCCCAGCCGAGCGCGCGGTCGGTGCCGGCGACGCGGAACTGCCCGGCCTTGTACTCGATGTCGGCGGCCGCCGCCTCGAGCAGCTCGGAGGCGAATTCCTTGCCCTTCCTGATGGCCTCCTCGGCCGCGCGCACGATCGCGCCACCCGCCATCATCGTCGAGCGCGAGGCGACCGTGGGCAGCCCCCCGGGCACCTCGTCGCTGTCGCCCTGGACGACGCGCACCTTCGCGACATCGACGTGGAGCTGGCGCGCCAGGATGAGGGGCAGGGTGGTCATCTGTCCCTGGCCCATGGCCTGCGCGCCGGTGCGCAGCACCACGGTGCCGTCGGGCTCGAAGCGCAGGTCGGCGGACTCGTTGAGCGGGCTGCCGCCTGCGACCTCGAGGAAGCAGCAAAGCCCGACGCCGCGCAGCCGCCCCTCGGCCTCGGACGCCTTGCGCCGGGCGGGAAAGCCCTTCCAGTCGGCGAGCACCAGCGCCTTGTCGAGCACCGCCTCGAACTCGCCGCTGTCGTAGGTCTGGCCGCTCGGCGCGAGATAGGGCATCTCCGCCGGCGTGATCAGGTTGCGCCGGCGCAGCTCCACCCGGTCGACGCCGGTGGCGCGCGCGGCCTGCTCGATCAGGCGCTCGACGAGGTAGATCGCCTCCGGGCGGCCCGCGCCCCGGTAGGGCCCCAGCGGCGCGGCGTTGGTGAGCGCCATCTTCACCCCGACGTGGATCGCCGGGATGCGATAGACGCTCGACAGGCAGTTCTTCGTGTTGTTGGTGGCGACGATCGCCGCGTAGGTGGACGCATAGGCGCCGATGCCCACGCGCGTGCGCGCGCGCAGCGCGAGGAAGCGCCCGTCGGCGCCGAGCGCGAGCTCGCCCTCCAGCACGCCGTCGCGGCCGTGCGTGTCGGCGAGGAAGCTCTCCAGGCGGCTCGCGCACCAGTGGACCGGGCGCGCGCAGCGCTTCGCCGCGTAGAGCAGCGCGGCGTACTCGGCGTAGGGCTGCACCTTCATGCCGAAGCCGCCGCCGACGTCGTGCGTGAGCACGCGGATCGCCTCCGGCGGGCACTTGAACACCGCCTCCGCGAGCACTTTGCGCACGAGCGCAACGCCCTGGGTGGATGCGGTGAGCGTATAGCGGGAGGATTTTCCGTCCCAGGCGCCGGTCGCCGCGCGCGGCTCGAGCGCGCAAGGCGCGACGCGCGTGTCGGCAAGGCGCACGCTCACCTTGTGCGCGGCGCGCGCGAAGGCGGCGTCCACGGCGGCCGCATCGCCGTGCTCCCAGTCGAGCGAGACGTTGCCTGGGGCCTCGGCGTAGAGCTGCGGCGCGCCGGGCGCGAGCGCGCGCTCGACGTCCGACGCCGCGGGCAGCGATTCGTAGTCCACCTGCACGGCCTCGGCCGCGTCCTGCGCCTGCGCCGCGGTCCCGGCGACGACGAGCGCGACGGGCTCGCCGACGTAGCGCACGCGCTCCGTCGCGAGCACGGGGATCGGGGGGCCGAACATCGGCTTGCCGGTGCGCCCGGGCAGCAGGACCGCAGGGGGAATCGCGCCGAGCCCCGCCCCGGCGATCTCGGCGCCGGTGATCACGGCGAGCACCCCGGGCATGGCTCGCGCCTCGGCGGCGTCGATGCCCCGGATCGCGGCATGGCCGTGCGGCGAGCGCACGAACGCCGCCATCGCGCAGCCCGCCGGGCGCAGGTCGTCGGCATAGCGCCCGCGGCCGGTGAGCAGCGGCTCGTCCTCGCTGCGCGGCGCGCCGCGCCCGAATCGAAGGTCGGTTTCGCTCATCGAAATCAGTCCGGCAGGTTGCCTTCGGCGAGGATCTGGTCCCCGGCGCTCGTCATGTCGCCGACCAGCCCGCGGCGCGCGGCGGCGGCGTCGCGCTTGCGCAGGCCGAGGATCATGCGCTTGTGCCAGTTGGGCGCCGGGTTGCGGCCGCGCGCGTTGGCGTTGGCGCGCGCGCGCAGCGACAAGTGCAGCAGCGGCCCGATCTGCACCCAGAAGCCCTCGATGATCGGCAGCAGCGTCGGCATGCCCGCCGCCTCGTAGACGATGAAGTGGATGTCCTTGTTCAGCCGCCAGAGCTTCGCGGCGTCGGCCTGGCGGCGCTGCATCTCCGCGGCGAACTGGCGATTGAGCTCCTCCATGCGGTCGACGTCGTCCATGCGGACATGGCGCGTGGCTTCCTCCACGGCGAGTCCCTCCAGCGCGATGCGAACGCGCAGCAGCTCGCGAAAGCGCGCCTTGGTCATCACCGGCACGCGGATGCGCCGGTTGGGCAGCATCTCGAGCGCGCCCTCGGCGGCCAGGCGCCGCACCGACTCGCGCACCGGCATGGGACTGACGCTGAGCGCCGCCGCGAGCTCGCGCAGCGTGAGCTTCTGCCCCGGGGCGAGCTGCCCCGCCATCAGGAAGTCGCGCAGCCCCCGGTAGACGCGCTCGCCGAGCGTGCCGCTGTCCACCGGCGCGATGCCGGCGAGCGATCCCTGGATGACCTGCAGCGTGGGCGTGCCTGTTCGCATGGCGGATCGGGCGTGATTGACAGAAGCGATTCGGCCGTCAGTATAATGTGATCACATATCAACGTTGCAACCCCGCACCGGAGGAGGAGCGTCATGCAACCCCGTCATCCCCTGATTCGCGTTTCCGTGGCCCTGGTCGCCGCGCTCGGCGTCGCCGCCGCGGCGCAGGCGCAGCAAGGGCCCATCAAGATCGGCGTGCTCGCCCCCGTCACCGGGCCGCTCGCCACGCCGGGCAAGGACATGGTCGACGGCTGGAACCAGTTCTGGGACCAGGCCGGACGCACCGCCGGCGGCCGCAAGGTCGAGTACGTGATCGCCGACACCACCTGCAATCCGGACCAGGCGCTCACGCAGGCGCGCCGCCTCGTGCACCAGGAGAAGGTGCACTTCATGGTCGGGCCGCTGTGCGGCCACGAGGGCCCGGCGGTCGCCCAGGTGAGCAAGGAAACGGGCGTGCCGCTCGTGATGGACGCGGCCGGCGCGGACGTGGTGACCAAGTGGCAGCGCACGCCGACCGTGGTGCGCACCGCGGTGTCGGCCAGCCAGATCGGCCATCCCTGGGGCGAGTACATGTACAAGGAGCTCGGCCTGCGGAACGTCACCTTCATCGGCCAGGACTACACCTGGGGCCACGAGGTGACGCTGGGCGCGGTGCGCACCTTCACCGAGCTCGGCGGCAAGGTCGCGAAGATCATCTGGAACCCGATCGGCACCAAGGACTACGGCCCGACCATCGCCGCGATCCCCGCGGACACCGACGGCGTCTCCGCCGTGGTCGTCGGCCCGGACCGCGTGCGACTGTTCGAGGCCTGGTTCAACTTCGGCATGCACAAGAAGAAGAAGATCTACGGCGGCTACTGGATGCACCAGGACGTGCTGCCGCAGATGGACGACCGCGCCATCGGCCTGATCGGCAACTCGCTCAACTACGCCGCGGGCATCCAGACGCCCGAGAACATCGCCTTCACCACGGAGTTCGCCAAGCGCTACAAGCGCCTGCCGTCCTGGTTCGGCGAGTCGGCCTACTCGGCGGGCCTGTGGGTGAAGACGGCGATCGACTCGATCAAGGGCAACGTCGAGGACAAGGAGGCGTTCCTGAAGGCGATGCGCACGGTGAGCATCAAGGGCCCGCGCGGTCCGCTGAAGCTCGACGCCTACGACAACCCGATCCAGAACGTCTACATCTCGAGGATCCAGAAGATCAAGCACCCGGTGCTGGGCGAGGTGCTCACCAACGTGCCGGTGAAGACCTACACCGGCGTGTCGCAGTTCTGGACCTTCGACCCGCAGGATTTCCTCAAGCGCGGCCCCTACAAGCGCTAGCGGCATGAGCGCGACGAAGGGCGGGCGGCGACGCCCGCCCTTTTTCTTGCCCGCCTCCCCATGACCAGCGCCATCCTGCAGGCGATCAACGGCGTCTCGCTCGCCGCGCTGCTCTTCCTGCTGGCGAGCGGCTTCACGCTGTCCTTCGGCCTGATGCGCGTGGTCAACATGGCGCACGGGGCCTACTACCTGCTCGGCGGCTACATCGGCCTGTCCATCGCCGAGAAGACGGGCAGCTTCGCGCTGGCGCTCGCCGGCGGCGGCGCGGCGATCATCGTGGTCGGCTATCTCATCGACCGCTTTCTCATCCGCCGCACGGGCGAGAATCACCTCGCGCAGGTGCTGCTCACCGTGGGCATCGCCTTCGTCATGGGCGACGTCGCCCTGCAGATCTGGGGCGGCGACAACCTCATGGTGCCGGCGCCGCAGTTCCTGAAAGGGGCGGTGGTGCTCCCCGGGGACATCTACTACCCGAAGTACCGCTTCGTGCTCATCTTCCTCGGCCTCGCGGTCGGCGTGGCGCTGTGGCTGCTCTACAAGAAGACGCAGATCGGCGCCGTGGTGCGCGCGGGCGTGGACGACCGCGAGCAGGTGAACGCGACCGGCATCAACGTGGACCGGCTCTTCGTCATGGTCTCGGCGCTCGCCTCCTTCCTCGCCGGGCTCGCGGGCGTGGCGGGCGGCGCGTTCCTCACGCTCTACCCGGGCGCGGAGTGGGAGATCCTCGTCTACGCGCTCGTCGTGGTGATCGTCGGCGGCCTCGGCAGCCTCGAGGGGGCGATGATCGGCGCGTTGATCGTGGGGCTGCTCGACGCCTACGGGCGCTGGCTGCTGCCGGAGTTCTCCTACTTCGTGCTGTTCGGCCCGATCGCGCTGCTCATGATCTTCCGGCCGCGCGGCCTGTTCGGGAGAGAGCATTGAGCGCGCGCACGGTGCTCGTGCTGCTCGCGCTCGCCGCGGCGCTCGCGTTGCCCTTCGTGGGCGGCCCGTTCTGGACGGGGCTCGCCACGCAGATGCTGATCTTCGGGCTGCTCGCGCTGTCGGTGGACCTGCTCCTCGGCCACGCGGGCCTCTTTTCGCTCACGCACGCCTCGTTCTTCGCGGTGTCGGCCTACACGGTGGCGATCCTCCAGGTGCGCTACGGCTGGCCGACGCTCGCCGCGGCGCCCGCGGGCATCGTCCTCGGCACGCTGCTCGCGGCGATCTTCGGCATCTCGGTGCGCACGCGCGGGGTGTACTTCATCCTCATCACCATCGCGCTCGGCTACGTGGTGTGGGGCGTCGCGCACCGCTGGTCCTCGTTCACGGGCGGCGACAACGGCGTGACCAACGTGCCGTTCCCCGCCGTGGGGCCGGCCGCCGTCACCTCGCACACGCAGTACTACTACCTCGTGCTCGCGGCGGTGATCCTGTGCGGCCTGGGCTATCGCGTGCTCATCCGCTCGCCCTTCGGCCTCGGCTTGCGCGGCATCAAGGCGAGCGAGACGCGCATGCAGAGCCTGGGCTATCGCACGGGCATGCACCTGTACGCGGCGTTCGTGCTCTCGGGCGCGCTCGCGAGCTTCGCGGGCGTGCTCTACGTCTACTACAACAAGTTCGTGAACCCGGTGGCGGCGTCCTTCCCGATCTCGGTGGAGGCGGCGCTCATGGCGATCGTCGGCGGCACCGGCACCATCGTCGGGCCGTTCATCGGCGCGGGCGTGGTGCTCGGCCTGCGCAACTGGGTGTCCAGCTTCGTAGAGATGCACCACGCCATCATGGGCGCGGTGTTCATCGCCACCGTGCTCTGGGCGCCGCAGGGGCTGGTGGGCCTCGCGGGCCGGCTGCACGCGCGCCTGAAGGGAAAAGCCGATGGCTGAGCACGCGATCGAGATCGGCGAGCTCGCCAAGGTCTTCGGCGGCCTCGCCGCCGTGGACGGCGTGTCGCTCGCCGTCGCCTCGGGCGAGCGGCGCGTGCTCATCGGCCCGAACGGCGCCGGCAAGACGACGCTCTTTCACTGCGTCACGGGGACGCTCAAGCCCACGCGCGGCCGCGTGCGGCTCTTCGGCCGCGACGTGACCCATGCGCCCGAGCACCGGCGCACGGCGCTCGGCATGGGACGCACCTTCCAGATCACCAACGTCTTTCCCGAGCTCACGCTCGCGGAGAACCTCGCGCTCGCCATCGTCGGCACCGATGGACGCAAGTGGGTCATGCACCGCCCGGTGGAGGCCTTTGCCGAGGTGCGCCGGCAGGCGCTCGCGGGGCTCGAGGCCGTGGGCCTCGCCGGGCGCGCCGACTGGCCGGTGAAGCTCGTGTCCTACGGCGAGCGGCGCCAGCTCGAGCTCGCGCTCGCGCTCAATACGCGCCCGAAGGTGCTGTTCCTCGACGAGCCCTGCGCGGGCCTGTCGCCCTCGGAGCGCCAGAAGATCTCGCGCATGATCGCGGATCTGCCGCGCGACATCACGCTCATGATGATCGAGCACGACATGGACGTCGCGCTCGGCCTCGCGGACCGCGTCACCGTGCTGCACCAGGGCCGCGTGATCCTCGAGGGCACGCCCGACGAGGTGCGCGCCAACGCGCAGGTGCGCGACGTCTATTTCGGCCATGGCTGAGGCGCTCCGTGACTGAAGTCCTCCTCTCGGTCCGCGACATCCACACGTACTACGGCGACAGCTACGTGCTGCAGGGGCTGTCGCTCGAGGTGCGCGAGGGCAGCGTGGTCGCGATCCTCGGCAGGAACGGCATGGGCAAGACCACGCTCATCCGCTCGGTGGCGGGCCTCACCCCGCCGCGCTCGGGCGCGATCGCCTTCAAGGGCGAGCCGCTCGCCGGGCGCGCGCCGTACGCCGTCGCGCAGCGCGGCATCGCGCTCGTGCCGCAGGGACGGCGCATCTTCAAGTCGCTCTCGGTGCGCGAGAACCTGCTGCTGCCGACGAGCGGCCTCGCGCGCCCGCGAAAAGGGCGCTGGAGCCTGCAGGCGGTGCTGGCGGAATTTCCCCAGCTCGCCGAGCGCATCCACCACCCGGGCGGCGCGCTCTCGGGCGGCGAGCAGCAGATGCTCGCGGTCGGGCGCGCGCTCATGGCCAATCCCGACCTCATCCTGATGGACGAGCCCTCGGAAGGGCTTTCGCCCAAGCTCGTGCAGCATGTCGGCGAGATCATGAAGAGCCTGCGCTCGCACGGCCACGCGGTGCTGCTCGTCGAGCAGAACTTCGCGCTCGCCATGTCGGTGGCCGACTACATCCACGTCGTCTCCGCGGGCCGCTTCGTCTTCGGCGGCACCCCGGCGGAGCTGGAGCGCTCGCCCGAGGTCCTCGACCAGCACCTCGGCGTCTCGAAGGGGCATTGAATGGAGCATTTCGACCTGAAGGGCCGGGTGGCGATCGTCACCGGCGGCAACGGCGGCATCGGACTGGGCATGGCGCGCGGGCTGGCCAGGGCGGGCGCGTCCGTGATCGTCGCGGGGCGCAACGCGCAAAAGAGCGCGGACGCGGTGAAGCAGCTCGAGGCGCTCGGCGCGCGCGCGGTCGCGATCGAGGCCGACGTGGCGAAGGAGGCGTCCTGCCGCGCGCTCGTCGAGCAGGCGGTGCAGCGGCTCGGGCGCCTCGACATCCTCGTCAACAACGCCGGCATCGCGCTGAGGAAGCCCCCGCAGGACTACACGCTCGAGGAGTGGCACAAGGTCGTGGACGCGAACCTGACGAGCGCCTTCACCTGCGCGCACGCCGCCTATCCGCACTTCAAGCGCGCGGGCGGCGGCAAGATCATCAATATCGGCTCGATCCTCTCGATCTTCGGCGCGCCCTTCGCCGTGGCCTACGCCGCGAGCAAGGGCGGCCTCGTGCAGATGACCAAGGCGCTCGCCACCGCGTGGGCGAAGGACAACATCCAGGTGAACGCGATCCTGCCGGGCTGGATCGACACCGACCTCACGGTGAGCGCGCGCGCGCAGGTGCCCGGGCTGAACGACAACGTGCTCAAGCGCACGCCCGCGGGGCGCTGGGGCCGGCCCGAGGACTTCGAGGCGATCGCGGTCTTTCTCGCCGGCCCGGGCTCGGCGTTCGTGAACGGCACCGCCATCCCCGTGGACGGCGGCTACTCGGTACAGGTCTAGGAGGAATTCCATGGCAAAGACGCATCGGCTCGACCCTTCGCTGGACACCGTCCACTGGGGCTACTTCGACGCGAAGCTGCCGCCGCGGCTCGAGGTGGACTCGGGCGATACGGTCGTGGTGGACACGGTCTCGGGCTGGACCCTGGTGGCGCCCGACCGCAAGCTCTACACCGACGCGCACCACGAGATCGTCACCAAGCTCAAGCCCGAGATGGGCCCGCACATCCTCACCGGGCCCGTGGCGGTCAGGGGCGCCATGCCGGGCGACACGCTCGAAGTGAAGATCAAGGCGATCGAGCTCACGGCCGACTGGGGCTGGAACATCATCCGGCCCCTGCGCGGCACGCTGCCCGAGGACTTCCCCGAGTTCCAGGCGCGCGTGATCCCGATGGACCGGAAGAGCATGACGGCGAAGCTGCCGTGGGGCCCTACGATCCCGCTGCAGCCTTTCTTCGGCATCCTCGCCACCGCGCCGCGGCCGGAGTACGGGCGCGTCTCCTCGGTCGAGCCGCGCGAGTACGGCGGCAACGTGGACTGCAAGGAGTACGTGCCGGGGACCTCGCTCTTCCTGCCGGTGTTCGTGCCGGGGGCGCTGTTTTCCTGCGGCGACGGCCACGCGGTGCAGGGCGACGGCGAGGTGTGCCTCACGGCGCTCGAGACCTGCCTCAAGGGCACCTTCGAGCTGGTCGTGCACAAGAAGAAGCTCGCCATGCCGCGCGCCATCACGCCCACCCACTACATCACCATCGGCCTGAACGAGGACCTCGACGATGCCGCCAAGCAGGCGCTCCGGGACATGATCGCCTGGCTGGTGGAGATGAAGGGCTGGAAGCCGGCCGAGGCATACGTATTCTGCAGCCTCGCCTGCGACCTGCACGTCACGCAGCTCGTGGACGGCAACAAGGGCATCCACGCCATGGTGAGGCGCGACCTGCTGTAGCGG
>JBFWWT010000041.1:0-16960 GCA_050246035.1 Burkholderiales bacterium | reverse complement strand
TCGCCGGCGGCGAATCCCGAGCGCTTTACCGCGGAAGCGAAGACGGAGAAATGGTTCCGGCGCAACTGCAACGACGTCCTCGGGCGCGCGTGCACGGCCGCGGAGAAGGCGGATGTCCTCGCCTACCTGCTCAAATGAAGCCGGCCATCGCGATCCTGCTCGCGCTCGGCGCGCTGCCGGCCGCCGCGGACGACGTGCGCGTGCCCGCGAGCCCTGCCTACCGCGCGGAATGCGGCAGCTGCCACGTGCCGTATCCGCCGCAGCTCCTGCCTGCCGAATCGTGGCGCGCGCTGATGGCGCGGCTCGATCGCCACTTCGGCAGCGACGCCTCGCTCGAGGCGAAGACCGCGGCGGAGATCGGGAGTTACCTCGAACGGCACGCCGGGCGTCGCGCGGCGCCCGCGGGCCCCGAGCCGCGCATCACCGAAACGCGGTGGTTCCGCAAGGAGCACCGCAACGAGATCCCGGCGGGGAAGAAACCCGCCGACTGCGGCGCCTGCCACGCGGGCGCAGAGAGGGGAATCTATGACGACGACTGACCGCATTCGCGTGTGGGACCTGCCCACCCGCCTTTTCCACTGGCTGCTCGCCGCGAGCTTCGCCGGCGCCTGGCTCACCGCCGAATCCGAGCGCTGGATCGGCGTGCACACGACGCTCGGCTACGCGTTTGCCGGGCTGATCGCCTTTCGCCTCGTCTGGGGCCTCGTCGGCCCGCGCTACGCGCGCTTTACGTCGTTCGTGCGCGGCCCCGGCGCGGTGAAGCGCTACCTGCTCTCGCTCGTCACGCTGCGGCCCGAGCACCACGTCGGCCACAACCCGGCGGGCGGCTGGGCGGTGCTCGCCCTGCTCGGCCTGGGCGCGCTCACCGCGTTCACCGGCTACGCGACCTTCAACGACCTCGGCGGCCACTGGCTGGAGGAGTTGCACGAAGGCGCGGCGGGCGCGATGCTAGCGCTCGTGTTCGTGCACATCGGCGCCGTCCTCCTCTCCAGCCTCATCCACCGCGAGAACCTGGTGCGCGCCATGTGGAACGGGTTCAAGCGGGATGCGCATTCTCGTGGTTGAGGACGATCCCCTGCTCGGGCGCGGCACGCAGGCCGGGCTCGAGCAGGCGGGCTTCGCTGCCGACTGGGTGCGCGATGGCGTCGCGGCCGATGCCGCCCTGGCCGCCACGCGTTTCCACGCCGTGGTGCTCGATCTTGGCCTGCCGCGGCTCCCGGGCCTCGAGCTGCTCACCCGGCTGCGCGCGAAGGGCGATCGCACCCCGGTACTGATCCTCACCGCGCGCGACGCGCTCGAGGACCGGGTGCAGGGGCTCGATG
The DNA here is from genome assembly GCA_050246035.1 of Burkholderiales bacterium. Lineage (GTDB taxonomy): Bacteria > Pseudomonadota > Gammaproteobacteria > Burkholderiales > SG8-39 > JAABQT01. The sequence goes on along the minus strand of JBFWWT010000041.1, from coordinate 15,638 downwards.
CGGGCGCCGACGACTACCTGGTGAAGCCGTTCCGGCTCGAGGAGCTGGCCGCGCGCCTGCGCGCGCTCGTGCGCCGCGCGCACGGCGAGGCCGCGCCGGTGCTCAGCGTCGCGGGCGTGGATCTCGACCCGGGCACGCACACCGTGACCTGGCAGGGCGCGCCCGTGGACCTGCCCGCGCGCGAGTTCGAGGTGCTGCACGAGCTGATGCTGAACGCCGGGCGCGCGCTGACGCGCGAGCAGCTGCAGGAGCGCGTGTACGGCTGGGGCGAGGAGGTCGCGAGCAACGCCATCGACGTGCACGTCCACCACCTGCGCCGCAAGCTCGCCCCGGAGCTCATCCGCACGGTGCGCGGCGTCGGTTACCTGATGCCGCGCTGAGATGGCTCGAGCCTCGCTGCGGCGCCGGCTGCTCGCGATCATCCTCGCGCTGACGGCGCTCGCCTGGCTCGCGGTCGGCGTCTCCGCCGTCCTGCAGGTGCGCCACGAGGCGCGCGAGCTCTTCGACGAGTACCTTTCCCGGCACGAGGCACGCGAAGCGCGCGACGAGATCGTCGAGGCGCTGGGCGACGCGCTCGTCTGGCCGCTCGCCGCGGCGCTGCCCGCGCTCGCGCTCGCGGTCTGGCTCGGCGTGGGCGCCGGCCTGCGCCCGCTCGGGTCGCTGCGCGGCGAGCTCGGCCGCCGCGGACCCGGCGACCTCGCGCCGCTCGACGCCGCGCGCGCGCCGGCGGAGATCGCGCCGCTCGTCGCGGAGCTGAATCGCCTGTTCGCGCGCATCGGCGAGGCGCTCGCGCGCGAGCGCCGGCTCACCGCCGACGCGGCGCACGAGCTGCGCACGCCGCTCGCGGTGCTGAGCACGCAGGCGCAGGTCGCGCGTCGCGCATCGAGCGAGGCCGCGCGCAACGAGGCGCTGGACGCGCTGGTCGCGGGCGCGGAGCGAGCGGCGCGGCTGGTCGAGCAGATGCTCACGCTCGCGCGCCTGGAATCGGGCGAGTCCGCGGGCGCGGCCCAGCCGGTGGCGCTGCGCGCCCTGGCGCGCGAGGTGCTGGCCGAGGCCGCGCCGTTCGCCCACGCCAAGGGCATCGAGCTGGAGCTCGTCGAAGGCCCGGAGCTCGCCGTGAACGGGCATGCCGGCCTGCTCGGCGTCCTGCTGCGCAACCTCGTGGACAACGCGGTGCGCTACACGTCCGACGGCGGCGCCGTGCGCGTGACGCTGGGCGGCGATCGTTCCGGCGCGCGCCTGGAGGTCAGCGACAACGGCCCCGGCGTCCCGCCGCAGGCGCTCGGGCGGCTCGGAGAGCGCTTTCACCGGCTCGAGGGCGCCGGAGAAACCGGCAGCGGCCTCGGGCTCTCCATCGTGCGGCGGGTGGCCGAGCTGCACGGGGGCCGGGTGCGCTTCGCGCCCGGCGCGGGCGGCCGGGGACTCGCCGCGACCGTCGAGCTGCCGGGCTGAAAACAAAAAGGGCGGAAGCTCTCGCTCCCGCCCTTCGATCCATCGCCCGGTGGGCCATCGGCCCACCGCACGAATCAGCTCAGCTTCAGGATCCAGTCCACCAGCTTCTTCACGTCGGCGTCGGGCACCTGCGGGTTGGGCGGCATCGGCACCGGCCCGAACACCCCGCTGCCGCCCTTCTTCACCTTCTCGGCGAGCTTGGCGGCCACGTTCTGGCCCTTGTACTTCTTGGCGATCTCCTTGTACGCCGGGCCGACCACCTTCTTGTCCACCTGGTGGCAGGCGAAGCAGTTGTACTTCTTCGCCATCGCCTCGTCGGCCTGCGCCGGGAGGGTCAGGAGCGCCGCGGCGGCGCCCGCGGCAACGATTGCGGTCTTCATCATGTGCGGCGGGTCCTCTTCAGTAAACGTCGTGCTGCGTATTATAGACGTTGAACTTGCCGGTCGGCGTGATCAGGCGCTTGTCCTTGATCACCTTCTTCAGCTTCAGGGTCTTGTCGTCGACGATGACGATGGCCGACTCCTGGTTCTTGCCGTTCCAGACCGAGAACCACACCTCGTCGCCCGCCTTGTTGTACTCCGGCTGCACGACACGCTTCGGCCCCTCGCCGACGCCCGCCCACTCGGCGATCGGCAGGATCGCCGGCGCCTTGTCGAGGTTGCGGATGTCCCACACCGCGACCGACTGGCTGACCTTCGCGTCCGGGTTGAGCGCGGTGTCGGCGTACAGGTGCCGCGACTTCGGGTGGGTCTTGATGAAGAGGTTGCCGCCGCCCTGCCCCTTCAGCGTGCGCACCACCTTCCAGGCGTTGCCCTTGTGCTTCTTCGGGTCGGTGCCGATCACCGCGATGGTCTCGTCGCCGAGGTGCCCGGTCGCCCAGACCGGACCGTACTTCGGATCCACGAAGTTCGCGCCGCGGCCCGGGTGCGGGATCTTGCCCACGTCGACCAGCCGGACCAGCTTGTTGTCCTTGGCGTCGATCACGGCGATCTTGTTCGACTGGTTCGCCGCCACCAGGAAGTAGCGCTTGCTCGCGTCCCAGCCGCCGTCGTGCAGGAAGCGCGCGGTGTCGATCGAGGTGACCTTGAGGTTGTCGAGGTCCGAGTAGTTGACCATCAGCGTCTTGCCGGTCTCCTTCACGTTCACCACGAACTCGGGGTGGAAGTGCGAGGCGACGATCGCGGCGACGCGCGGCTCGGGGTGGTACTCCTGCGTGTCCACCGTCATGCCGCGGGTGGCGACGATCTTCAGCGGCTCCAGCGTGTCGCCCTTCATGATCACGAACTGCGGCGGCCAGTAGGAGCCGGCGATGGCGAACTTGTCCTCGAAGCCCTTGTACTTCGAGGTGTCCACCGAGCGCGCCTCCAGCCCGACCTTGATCTCGGCGACGTTGTCGGGCCTGGCCATCCACAGGTCGATCATGTTGATCTTGGCGTCGCGCCCGATCACGTAGACGTAGCGGCCCGAGGCCGACAGGCGCGAGATGTGCACCGCGTAGCCGGTCTTGACGATGTTGACGATCTCCTTGGTGTCGCCGTCGATGAGCGCCACCTCCCCGGTGTCGCGCAGCGTCACCGAGAAGAGGTTCTCGAGGTTCACCTTGTTCATCTTCCTCTTCGGGCGGTCCTTCGGCGCCACGAGCACCTTCCAGGTGGCCTTCATCTCCGGCATGCCGAATTCCGGCGGCGTCGGCGGCTCGTGCTGCAGGAAGCGCGCCATGATGTCCACGTCCTTCTCCGAGAGCTCGCCCCCGGTGCCCCAGTTCGGCATGCCCGCGGGCGAGCCGTAGTTGATGAACACCTTGAGGTAGTCGGTGCCGCGCGCCTGCGTGATGTCGGGCGTGAGCGGCTTGCCGGTCGCGCCCTTCCTCAGCACGCCGTGGCAGCCGGCGCAGCGCTCGAAGTAGATCTGCTTGGCGCGGTCGAACTCGGCCGCCGTCATCGGCGGCGCCTTCGGGCTCACGACATCGGGCGCCTCGCCCGGCTTGATGGGCACGGGCGCGCCCTTGTACAGCAGGTCCTCGGTCTGCGTGCCCGGGTGCACGGGCTTCGACGCGGGCTTGTCCTGCGCGTGCGCGGCGCCGGCGGCGAGCGCCAGCGCGAGGGCGGCGGACATGGTCTTCAGGCGGATACGGTCAGGCATTCGAGCCTCCAAAATTGACCCGGAACGGGCTGCTGCGGAGGACTCTAGGACGTGTCCCGAAGCGACGACTTGATGTGAATCAAACGCCCTCGCGGTCGCGAGGGTTTTTGCCCGCCGCGCCGCGCACGAAGGCGACGGGCTGCGCGCGCGCGGCGGCCGCCCGCTGCTCGCGCTTCTGCCGGCGCTCCAGCAGCGGCGTGCACTTGCGGTCGTCGTAGTAAGTGACCTGGCAATCGAGGCAGTAGTGGCACTCGTTGGCGTTGATCTCGCCGGTGGGGCGGATGGCGCGCACCTCGCACTCGTGCGCGCACACCTGGCAGGGGCGGCCGCATTCCTTGCGCCGGCGCAGCCACCAGTCGAACACGCGGAAGCGCCCGGGAATGGAGAGCGCCGCGCCGAGCGCGCACAGGTACTTGCAGTAGAACTTGCGGTTCACGGCCGAGACCGCGATCAGCCCCGCCGCGTAGAGCACGAACGGCCACTCGCGCTGGAAGCGCAGCGTGAACGCGGTCTTGAAGGGCTCGACCTCGGCGTAGCGCACCGCCTCGCCCATGGACTGCAGCGAAAGGCCGAAGAGCGCGAGCAGGACGATGTACTTCACGCCCCAGAGCCGCTCGTGCACGACCTCCGGGAACTCCAGCTGCCTGATGCCGAGGCGGCGCGCGCCCTGCTGCACGAGCTCCTGCAGCGCGCCGAAGGGGCACAGCCAGCCGCAGAACACCCCCCGGCCCCAGAGCAGCAGCGTGAAGGCGACGAAGCTCCACAGGATGAAGATCATCGGATCGATGAGGAAGGTCTCCCAGCGGAAGTCGCGCACCGCCGCGTGCACGAAGGTGAGCACGTGCACCACGGAGAGCTGCGCGAGGCCGTACCAGCCGATGAAGAGCACGGTGTAGGCGAGGAACGCGCGGCGCACGGCGAGCAGCAGCCGCGGGCGCCGCGCGAACCAGTCCTGCAGCACGAGGATGAGCGTGAGCGCGGCGAGCCCCGCGAGGAGCACCCCGATGCGGAACCTGCGCTCCTCCCACACCGCGCGCCACAGGGGCTCGCCGTCCGCCGCCGAAGCGCTCTGCCTCTCGCCCAGCCCGCGCGACCCGGCAACACGCCGCGCGGCCTGCATCAGAGTCTGGTTCTGCACCATCACCGTGATGGTGGCGCCCGAGATGGTGTCGATCGACACGTGCCCGGGGCGCTCGGCGCCGATGGCGATGCGGTCGAACACGCGCTTGCCGCGATACTGCGCGCTGAACTCGCGCAGCCGCTCCTCGCTCACGCCGATGGCGAGGATCGGCTCCTCGTGCCCGACGACGGCCACGCCGCGGATGCGGCCGGTGAGGTCGAAGCCGACGAGGCTCGTGATCGGGTGTCCGGAATACGCGGGAATGCGGACGACGTCGCTCGTGAGAAAGACGTAGCCGACGGTCTGGCCGCCGGCGAGCACCGGCGCCGCTTTCGGCTCGCCCTCGAGCTCGCCGACGCGATCGGCCTCCGGAAACCAGGCGAGCGCCTGCGGGTAGGCGGCAGCGAATTCCCCAGCCTGCGCCGCCGCGGCGGCGAGCACGAGGAGCGCGGCGATCAGGCGCGTGAGCGCGGCCATCGGCCCCTATACTCCCACCATGCGTGCCGCGTGGCTATGCATCGCTGCCTGCCTCGCCGCCGTCCCGGCGCAGGCCGCGCGCATCCAGGACGCGCGAGCGCTGATGGGCACGGTGGTCGAGATCGTCGCCGAAGGCGCGCACGAAGCCGCGCTCGCCGCCGCGATCGAATCCGCGTTCCGCGAGATGCAGCGGCTCTCGGACATGATGAACCACTACGATCCGAAGAGCGTCGTGAGCGCGATCAACGACGCCGCGGGCGCGCGCCCGGTCGCCGTGCCGCCCGAGCTGATGGAGGTGCTGGCGATGGCGCGCGCGGTGTCGCGCCGCACCGGCGGCGCCTTCGACGTCACCGTGGCTTCGATCCGCGGCTGGCGCTTCCGGCAGGACGATCCGCGCCTGCCCTCGGCGGCCGAGGTCGCGCGCCAGCTGCCGCTCGTGCGCTGGCAGGACCTCGAGCTGGACGAGCGCGCGGGCACCGCGTTCCTCGCCCGCGCGGGCATGCGCGTGGACCTCGGCGGCATCGCCAAGCTCTACATCCTCGAGGCCGGCGCGCGCGCGCTCGAGCGCGCGGGCGTGGCGCGGCTGCTCCTGAACGGCGGCGGCGACGTCGTCGCGCGCTCCGGCGGCGCGCCCTGGCGCGTGGGCGTGCGCGACCCGCGCGCGCCCGGCGAGCTCCTCGGCGTGCTCGAGGTGACGAACGGCATCGTCGCCTCCTCGGGCGACTACGAGCGCTACTTCGAGCGCGGCGGGCGACGCTACCACCATGTGCTCGATCCGCGCACCGGCTACCCGGCGGAAGGCGCGCGCGGCGTGACGCTCCTCGCCGCGCGCCTCGCGGACGCGAACGGCATGGGCGTGGCGATCATGGTGCTCGGCAGGGAGGAAGGCGCGCGCCTCGTCGAGGCGACACCGGGCCTGGAGGCGCTCATCGTGGATCGCCGCGGCGCGCCCTGGCTCTCCGACGGCATGCGCCGCCGGCTCAGGAGCGCTCGATGAGCAGCTCGTAGCCGCCGTCGGCGCGCTGCGCGCCGCTGTAGCGGAAGCCGCGCTCGGCGAGCAGCGCGTACAGCGGCACCGGCTCGTGCGGCAGGATGGCGCGCAGCGGCTCGCCGGGCGAGCGTTCCAGCGCCTCGAAGATGCGCATGATCGGCTCGGGCGGCGCGAGCCCGCGCAGGTCGAGCGGGCGCGGCGCCTCGGGCGCGCGCCAGTCGGCGAGCGCCCGCGCGTGGTGCGCGCGCAGGTGCGCGGCGAGCGCCTCGAAGGCGGCGAGGCAGCCCTCGGGATCGTGCTGCGGCGAGGCGGCGCCGAGCGTCTCGAAGTGCCGGCGCAGGAGCTCGTCGCCCTCGGCGAGCGCCTCGCAGCCGCGGCGCAGCTCGGCGAAGCGCATGCGGTAGCCCGGCCAGTCGCCGGCGCGCGCCGCGCGCAGTGCCGCATCGATCAGCGCCTCGGCGCCCTTTTCCATGGCGCCACCATCGCAAGCCGCGCGCGCCGCGCCCTTGATGTGGGTCAAGTAAGGCGGCCGTGCGCGTGCGCGATCGCGACGACGAGGAGCGCGGCGGCCGCGGCGTGCGCGAGCGCCGCGCCCGCGGGCGCATCGAGCAGCGCGGAGACGAGCCCCGCGAGCGGCGCCGCGGCGGCGAGCGCGAGAAGCCCCCACGCGCGCGCGCGCAGCGCGACCCGGCCGGCGAGGCCCGCGGTGGCGAGGCCGAGCGTCGCGTGCGCGAGGAGCATGACCGTCCAGACCTCGTTCGGCTCGAAGATCGTGCTCCAGGCGCCGAGCAGCGCCTGCGCGAGCGCGAGCGCGGCGACCGCGTGCAGGAGCGGCTCGCCGCCATGTCGCGCGTCGCGCCCGAGCCACCAGGCGAGCAGCGTGGCGAGCAGCAGGCCGCCCAGCAGGTTGCCCGCGGCCGCGAGCGGCGGCGGCTCGGTGCCGGTTGCCGCGCCGAGCGCCGAGAGCGCGAGCATGACGACGACCACGAGCGCGGCCCGCGCGCGCCGGCCTTCGCGCCAGCCGTACCATCCGGCACCGAGGATCGCGAGCGCCGCCGCGGAGGCCGCGACGCGGTGCACGCCGCGCACGAGGGCGAGCGCGCCGCCGATCTCCTCGCCCGCGAGCCGGATCACCGCGCTCGCCAGCACGACGACGAGGACGAGCGCGAGGCTCGCCGCGCTCAGCGCGCGGCGCGGGCCAGCCGGTGCGCGTGCCATATCGCCGCCGCGAGGAAGACCACCGCGCCGCCCTGGTGCGCCGAGCCCAGGCCCACCGGCACGCCCGAGAGGAGCGTGGCGATGCCGAGGCTTGCCTGCAGCGCGAAGGCCGCGAGCAGCAGGTACGCGCTCGGCTCGCGCCGGTGCCGCCACCAGGCGAGCGGCACCAGCACCGCGAGCAGCCAGAAGAAGCCCCGGTGCACGAACTGCACCGTGGCCATGTTGTAGAGGAAGTTCCGCCACCAGGGCTCGAGCATCAGGATCTCGGGCGGCACCACGTGCCCGTTCATGAGCGGGAAGGTGTTGTAGGCGTAGCCCGCGCGCAGCCCCGCCACCATGCCGCCCGAGAGCGCCATCGCGAACAAGATCCACGGCAGCGCCGCCGCGAGGCGCGGCGCGCGCGTCGCGCGCGGCGCGAGCAGCCCGAGCGCGATCCACAGCTCCGCGGAAAAGATGGCGAGCGCGAGGCCGAGGTGCACGGTGAGCCGCACGGGGCTCACCTTCGGGTCCTCGATGAGGCCCGACTTCACCATGATCCAGCCCATCGCGCCCTGCAGCGCGCCGAGCGCGAAGATGCCCCACAGCTTCCAGGCGAGCGGCCGATCGAGCATGCGCTTCGCCTGGAAGTAAAGGAGCGGCAGCAGGAACACCAGCCCGATGAGGCGCGCGATCACGCGGTGGATGTACTCCCACCAGAAGATGCGCTTGAATCCCTCGAGGCCCATGCCGAAGTTGACCTGCTGGTACTCGGGCGTCAGCTGATACTTCGCGAACAACGCCTGCCAGGCGGCCTCGGAAAGCGGCGGGACGATCCCGATGAGCGGCTGCCACTCGACGATCGACAGGCCCGAGCGTGTCAGGCGCGTAATACCCCCGACGACGACGATGGCAAAAACCATTGCGGCGCACAAGAGGAGCCAGATGGCGACGATGCGGCGGTGCGATGTGGTCATGGCGCCCGGAGTTTGCAGGGGGACCCCGCGAAAAGCTTGATAAACATCAAACCCGCCCCCCGACCCCGCTGATTAACTGCCGCCTGTCGACGACAACCATCCGCAGGAGGCGAAGCACATGAGCGCCGAGCAAGTGCAACACGAAGAGGTGCCCGAGGAGCCGGTCCCGGCCATGCAGGAGCTGCTGGACAACCCGTTCCTGCTGCTGTTCATCGGCATCGCCATGCCCACCGTGCTCTACATCGTGTGGGGCGTGATGGAAATCCTGTCCATTCCGATCGCCAACTGAGGGAGCCGTCATGAGCGCAATCCTGCCCCCGCCGGAGCGGGTGTGGTGGAAGCAGCCGCTCGATCGCGTCGAGCTGATCTGGATCGTCATCGCGCTGATCTGGTGCCTGATCATGTTCTTCATGATGCCCTACTGGCACGTCTACGGTCAGCAGAATCTGTCGAACGAGGCCTACCGCTCGAAGCCCGAGGACTTCGTGCGGAAGACCGAGGAGATGATCGCCAAGTACAAGGTGCGCGAGGACGGCGGCGATCTCGCCATCCCGGTGGTGCGCCCGCCCGCGGGCAGCGACGTCTACCTCATCGCGCAGCTGTGGCGCTGGTACCCGATCCTCGAGCTGGAGGCCGGCAAGTCCTACCGCATCCACCTCATGTCGCTCGACTGGCTGCACGGCTTCTCGCTGCAGCCCGAGAACATCAACATCCAGGTGCACCCCGGCTACGAGCACGTGCTCACGGTCACGCCGACCAACCCGGGCACCTATTCGATCATCTGCAACGAGTACTGCGGCATCAACCATCACACGATGGTGAGCCGCCTGTACGTGGTCAAGTGAGGGAGAGGCCATGAGCGTGAACCGGATGTTCCGCACCTGCCCGTCGAGCGGGCTGGTGTTCCACGAGCCCGCCGAGAAGCTGATCCGCTGGAACGCGGTCGCCGCGGTGGTGTCGCTGCTCCTCGGGGGCCTGCTCGCCATCGGCGTGGTGCTCACGCGCTGGCAGGCGGTGCACCTGCTGTCGCCCGACCAGTTCTACATGTTCCTCACCGCGCACGGGCTGAACATGCTCGTGTTCTGGATCATCTTCTTCGAGATCGCGGTGCTGTACTTCGCCGGCTCCACCCTGCTCAAGTGCCGCATCGCCACGCCGCGCATGGCCTGGGCGGGGTTCTGGCTGATGGTGGTCGGCGCGGTGGTGAACAACTACGCGGTGCTGAGCGGATCCTCCAGCGTCATGTTCACCTCGTACGCGCCCATGCAGGCGCACTGGTCGTTCTACCTCGGCCTGATCCTGTTCGCGGTGGGGGCGCTGATCGCCTGCTTCGTGTTCTTCGGCACCCTGGTGGTGGCGAAGGCCGAGCGCACCTACCAGGGCTCGGTGCCGCTCGTCACCTTCGGCGCGATCACCGCCGCGATCATCGCGGTGTTCACCATCGCCGCGGGCGCGATCATCCTCATCCCCACGTTCCTGTGGTCGCTCGGGCTGGTGGCGCACATCGATTCGCTCATGTACCGCACGGTGTGGTGGGCCTTCGGCCACTCCTCGCAGCAGATCAACGTGAGCGCGCACGTCGCCGTGTGGTACGCGGTGGCGGCGATCGTGTTCGGCGCCAAGCCCATGTCGGAGAAGGTGAGCCGCATGGCGTTCCTGCTCTACATCTTCTTCCTGCAGCTGGCGAGCGCGCACCACCTGCTCGCCGACCCGGGGCTCACCTCGCACTGGAAGATCTTCAACACGAGCTACGCCATGTACCTCGCGGTGCTCGCCTCCATGGTGCACGGCCTCACGGTGCCGGGCGCGATCGAGGTGGCGCAGCGCCAGAAGGGCTTCAACCACGGCCTGTTCGAGTGGCTGAGGAAGGCCCCCTGGGGCAACCCGGCGTTCTCCGCCATGTTCATGTCGCTCATCGGCTTCGGCTTCCTCGGCGGCATCTCGGGCGTGATGATGGGCACCGAGCAGCTGAACCTCATCATCCACAACACCATCTACGTGCCGGGGCACTTCCACGCCACGGTGGTGGTGGGCACGACGCTCGCCTTCATGGGGCTCACCTACTTCCTCATCCCGGTGGTGTTCCGGCGCGAGCTCGCGTTCCCGAAGATGGCCCAGTGGCAGCCCTACGTCTTCGGCCTGGGCATGATGGCGGTGTCGCTGTTCCTGATGGGCGCGGGCACGCTCGGCGTGCCGCGGCGGCACTGGGACATCGGCTTCGCCGGCAACGCCTTCGCGCACGAGTTCCCGGGCGCGGCCTGGCTGATGATGGCGCTCGCCGGCATCACCGGCCTCGTCGCCATCGTCGGCGGCGGCATGTACCTGCTGATCACCGTGTACTCGGTGTTCCTCGGCAAGAGAATCCAGACGCCGGGCTTCCAGCACGTGCGCGCGCGCGACGGCGTCGCCCCGCCGATGAAGCCGGTCGCGGCGACGCTCGCCGCGCACCACCCCAACGTGGGCGCGGGCGGCATGGTCGCGCCGGGCACCTTCGTCCTGGCGATCGTGTTCCTCGTGTCCTTCGTCCTGTACTACTTCATCAACTGGAAGTACCTGTCGACGGTCTGGCCGCTGAACTGAGGAAGCCCTGAGTGAAACAGGTCCTCAACCTCTTCAAGCTCAGGATCGGCGTCGCCATCGCGCTCGCCGCCGCGGCCGGCCTCGCCGTCGAGGCCGGCCCCGGCCCGGGCGCGGGCGCGGCGACGGCGCTCGTGCTCGCGGTGCTCTTCGCCTCCGCGGCGGCGGGCGCCTTCAACCAGTACGTCGAGCGGGATCTGGATGCGCGCATGGGCCGCACGCAGAACCGCCCCTTCGTCACCGGCCGGCTGCGCCACGGCCCGTTCTGGCTGTGGGTGATCGGCGCCCTGCTCGTCGCCTCGGTGCTCGCCGCCGCGCTGGCGGCGAACGCGCTCGCCGCGGCCTACGTGTTTCTCGGCGCCTTCACTTACGGCGTCGTGTACACGGTGTGGCTGAAGCGCCGCACGTGGTGGAACATCGTGATCGGGGGGCTGGCGGGCAGCTTCGCCGTGCTCGCCGGCGCCGCGGCGGTCTCGCCCGCGCCGGGCCCCGAGGCGCTGTGGCTCGCCGTGGTGCTCTTCCTCTGGACGCCGCCGCATTTCTGGAGCCTCGCCATCGTCTGCCGCGAGGACTACGCGAAGGCGGGCGTGCCGATGCTGCCCGTGGTCGTGGGCGACGAGCGCGCCGCGCGCGCGATTCTCGCCAGCGCGGTGCTGCTCGTGGCGGCCTCGCTCGTGCCCGCGGCCTACGGCCTGGGCTGGATCTACGGGGCGTTCGCCGCCGCGGGCGGTGCCTTCTTCCTCGCTCGCTGCCGCGAACTCGTGCGGCGCCCGACGCGCCTCGCCGCGCGCGCCGCGTTCCTCGCCTCGCTCGCGCAGCTGGGCGCGGTGCTCGCCGGGGCGATGCTCGATGCGGCGCTGCTTACTTAGCCTCGCGCTCGCCGCGCTGCCGCTCGCCGCGCAGGCCTTCGACGAGAAGGCGGCGCTGCGCGAGAGCCAGGCGGCCATCGGCCGCACGATCGGCGACTACACGCTGCGCAACACCGAGGGCCGGCCCGTGCGCCTCGCCGAGCTGCGCGGCAAGCCGCTGGTGGTGAACTTCGTCTACACCGGCTGCTTCAGCATTTGCCCCGCGACCACGCAGTTCCTCGGCACCGCGGTGGCGGAGGCCGAGCGCACGCTCGGCAAGGGCTCGTTCCGCGTCGCCACCATCGGCTTCAACCTGCCTTTCGACACGCCGGCGGCGATGAAGGGCTTCGCCAAGAAGTACGGCATCGGCTCGCCCGACTGGCTGTTCCTGTCGCCCGAGGCCGAGACGCTGCCGCGGCTGGTGGCGGACTTCGGCTTCCGCTACGAGTCCACCGCGGCCGGCTTCGACCACCTGCTGCAGGTGAGCATCGTGGACGCGGACGGCCGGATCTACCGGCAGGTGTACGGCGATTCGTTCGACACGCCGCTCTTCGTGGGGCCGCTGCTCGAGCTCGCCCAGAAGCGGCCGGTGCCGCAGGGCAGCATCGCGGGGCTCTTCGAGCAGGTGAAGCTGCTGTGCACCGTCTACGATCCCGTGGCGGGGCGCTACCGGCTGGACTACGTGCTCGTCGCCGAGCTGCTCGTGGGCGCGAGCATCGTCTTCGGGGTGATCGCCTTCCTGGTGGTCGAGCTCCGGCGCCGGCGTCCCTCGAATATTTAACCCAGATCAATCGTTTCGCCGCCCCGCCGCCCTAGGATGACGGCGTAATGCGGCGTATACACCTGATCGGACAATGGTTTTTCCTGAAGGTCGAGGCCTTCTTCAACCTCGCCTTCGGCGACAAGCTCAATCCCCTGTACTACCTCGGCCCGATCGCCTACTACCTGATGTGGCTGGTGGTGGCGAGCGGGCTCTACCTCTACGCGTTCTTCGAGACGAGCGTGGGCGGCGCCTACGACTCGGTCGAGGCGCTCACGCACGGCCAGGCGTACCTCGGCGGCGTGCTGCGCTCGATCCACCGCTACGCCTCCGACGGCGTGGTGCTGGTCATGGTCCTGCACCTGCTGCGCCACTACACCTTCGACCGCTACCGGGGCTTTCGCTGGTTCTCGTGGGTGAGCGGCGTGGCGCTGCTGTGGCTCGTGTACGCCTCGGGCATCAACGGCTACATGCTGCCCTGGGACCGCCTGTCGCAGTTCGTCGTGGTCGCCACCGCCGAATGGCTCGACTGGCTGCCCGTGTTCCAGGGGGCGCTGGTGCGCAACTTCATCCTGCCCGAGAACGTGAACGACCGGCTGTTCTCGCTGCTCTCGTTCATCCACATCGGCGTGCCGCTCGCGGTGCTCGCGCTGCTGTGGATCCACACCCAGCGCGTGCCGCAGGCGCGCACCGCGCCGCCGCTGCCGATCGCGCTCACGCTGACCGGGGCGCTGGTCGTGCTCTCGCTCGTCAAGCCCGCGGTCAGCCAGCCGCGCGCCGACCTCGCCGCCGCGGTGGGCACGGTCGACTTCGACTGGTTCTACCTGCCGGTGTACGCGCTGCTCTACCGCACCTCGCCGGGCGAGATCTGGCTGCTGCTCGGCGCGCTGACGCTCGTCTTCCTCGCGCTGCCCTGGCTGCCGCCGAAGAAGAAGGCCGCAGAGCACTACATGCTCGTGCGCCCGGACAACCGCATCGTCGCCGTGCGCGAGGGCGAGACCATCCTCGACGCGGGGCTGCGCGAAGGGCTCGCGCTGCCCTTCGAGTGCCGTAACGGCGGCTGCGGGCAGTGCAAGGCGACGCTCGCCTACGGCGAGGTCGACTACGGCGCCTACCAGCTCGACGCGCTGCCCGAGGCCGAGCGCAACGCCGGCAAGCTCCTCACCTGCTGCGCGACCCTGCGCGGCGACATCGAGCTCGAGTACGCGCCGACCAAGACGCTCGGCGACATCCGGCCGCGCGAGTGGCGCGCGACGGTGGCGTCCATGGACCTCCTCGCCCCCGACGTGATGCGCGTCGTGCTGAAGCTGGACGGCGGCGAGACGATCCGCTTCTACGCCGGCCAGTACCTCAACATCGTGCTCGAGGACGGCGCGCGCCGCAGCTTCTCCTTCGCCACCGCGCCGAGCGTGAACGACCGCATCGAGCTGCACATCCGCAGGATCGAGGGCGGGCGCTACACCGGCCACGTGTTCGAGCGCATGAAAGCGGGCGACCCGGTGCGCTTCGAGGGCCCGCTCGGCTCGTTCTTCCTGCGCGAGGACACGGACAAGCCGATCATCTTCGTCGCCGGCTCCACGGGCTTCGCGCCGGTGAAGAGCATGCTCGAGTACGCCTTCGCCAAGGGCCTGCGCCGCCGCATGCTCCTTTACTGGGGGACGAAGACGCTGCAGGACATGTACCTCGCCGAGCTGCCCAAGCAGTGGGCGCAGGAGCACGAGAACTTCAGCTTCGTGCCGGTGCTCTCCGCGCCCGCGCCCGGGGACCGCTGGCAAGGGCGCACGGGCCTCGTGCACGAGGCGATCCTCGCCGACTTCCCCAACCTTGCCGGCCACCAGGTGTACGCCTGCGGCTCGTCGGCGATGGTGGAGGCCGCGCATCCGGCGTTCCGCGCGCGCGGGCTCGCGCAGGACGACTGCTTCTCGGACGTCTTCCGGCCCGCGCCGCCGCGACGGCCCGAGGTGGCGCAACTCGGAGGCCGCCCCGCATGAAACAGGCCCTGCGCATCGCCGCGCAGCTCGCGCTCTACGTGCCGCTCATGGTCCTGATCGGCTACTTCTCCACCGCGCCGCGCTACGCCACGCTCGCGCCCGACGAGGCGCTCGTGCGGCTGTCGTTCATCCACGCCGCCGAGAGGAAGGAGCCGTGCCGCGAGCGCACGCCCGCGGAGCTCGCGAAGCTCCCGCCCAACATGCGCGCCAAGCTCGACTGCCCGCGCGAGCGCGCGGTGCTGCTCGTCGAGCTGGAGATCGACGGCGAGCTCGCGCTGCGCCGCGAGGTGCCGCCCGCGGGCGTGCAGCGCGACGGCAACGCGACCGTGTACCACCGCCTGCCGGTGCCGGCGGGTCGCCACCGCATCGTCGCGCGCCTGCGCGACCGCCCCGGCGAGGGCTTCAACTACGAGCGCGAGCAGACCCTGGATCTCGCCCCCGGCGACGCGCTGCTCATCGACTTCTCCCGCGAAAAAGGTGGCTTCGTCTTCCGCAGCTAGGAAATGGGGGACGGACCTCAATTTTCGCTCTGCGAAAATTGAGGTCCGTCCCCTATTGCTGGCGCCGTGGCGGCATCTGGGGGCGCTGGGGTTCGCGCTGTTCTGGATGCTCGCGGCGAGCGGGATCTACCTCTACCTGCGCTTCGACACGAGCGTCGGCGGCGCCTACGACTCGATCGGCGAGCTGGAGTGGTGGTTCGGCGGGGTGCTGAGGAGCGTGCACCGCTACGCCGCGGACGCCTTCGTCGTGGTCGTGGCGCTGCACATCCTGCGCGAGCTCCTCGCCGGGCGGTTCCGCGGCTTTCGCGCATTCACCTGGATCACCGGCGTGCCGCTCGTGTGGCTGCTCTACGCCTCGGGCATCGTCGGCTACTGGCTGGTGTGGGACGCGCGCGCGCAGTTCTCCGCGCAGGCGACGGCGGAGTGGATGCTCGCCGCCGGCATCGGCGCCGAGCCCATGGCGCGCAACTTCCTCGGCGCCGAGAGCATCTCGGACCGCCTGTTCTCGCTCTTCGTGTTCCTGCACATCGGGCTGCCGCTCGCGCTGCTTGCCGGCATGTGGGTGCACGTGCAGCGGCTCGGCCGGCCGGCGACCGTGGCGCCGCGCGC
>JBFWWT010000040.1:0-17109 GCA_050246035.1 Burkholderiales bacterium | reverse complement strand
TTGAGGCCCCAGCCGAGCATGATGTAGGTGACGACGAGCGTGGCGATGTCGAGCAGCCGGCGGTCCGTCCAGGGCAGGAACGGCAGCGCGATGGCCAGGCCGAGCAGCAGCGGTCCCAGCCAGCGCGCCCATCGCTGCACCTGCGCGCCGAGGCGGTCCATGCGCGCCTCGCGCGCTTGGGCGCTCGACTCACTGACCGCGTGCCAGCGCAGCCACGCGGCGCGCGCCGCGAATCCCCAGGCCGCCAGCGCGAGGACGCCGTTCAGCACGGCGCTGCCGAACGGCAGATGCCGCTCGTCCACGCCGAATGCGAGAAGGCCGGTGAGCGCGACGGCGAGCGCGAGCGCGACGGCGAGCACGGGCAGCGGCCGCTGCGCGCGCAGCAGCACGACGCCCAGGCGCCCGAAGAAGGCGAGCACCGCGACGGCCGCCACGTCGTCGAAGCGGTACTCGAGCGGCGGGCCCGCGGCGCCATCCTGCGTATGAAAGCCGACGAGCGCGAACGCGAGCAGCACCACGATCGCCGCCACCTTGGCGGCGTCCTTGAGCGCGCCCGCCAGGTCGAGCGCCGGGGGCGAGGCGGCGGCCGCGTCCATCAGACCTTCTCGACGTCGGGCCGGCCGAGGAGCCCCGTCGGCCTGAAGATGAGCACGAGGATGAGGATGGCGAAGGACGCCACGTCCTTGTACTCGACCGAGAAATACGCCGACCAGAATGCCTCGATGAGGCCGATGAGCAGCCCGCCGAGCATCGCCCCCGGCACCGAGCCGATGCCCCCGAGCACGGCGGCCGTGAACGCCTTGATGCCGGCGAGAAATCCGATATAGAAGTCGATCACGCCGTAATTGAGCAGGAACATGAGGCCCGCCACCGAGGCGAGCGCGGCACCCAGCACGAAGGTGAGCGCGATGGTGCGATCGACGTCGATGCCCACGAGCGCCGCCATGCCGAGGTCCTGCTGGCAGGCGCGCTGCGCGCGGCCGAGCGCCGTGCGGTGGATGAGCAGCGTGAAGCCCGCCATCAGGCCGAGCGTGACGACGATGATCAGCATCTGCAGGAAGCTGAAGGTCACCGCGAACTCGCCGCCCTCGAGAAAGCGCACGCCCCCGGTGACCACCGGCTGCAGCGGCTTCACGCGTGCGCCCTGCAGCAGCTGCACGTAGTTCTGCAGGAAGATCGACATGCCGATGGCCGTGATGAGCGCGGCGAGGCGCGGCGAGCGCCGCAGCGGCCGGTAGGCGACGCGCTCGAGCGCCCAGCCGTACATCGAGGTGAGCAGCATGGTGGCGATCAGCACTATGAGCAGCGCGAGCGGCACCCAGCCGATGCCGATCAGCCCCAGCACGACGAAGGCGATGAACGAGATGAACGCGCCGATCATGAAGATCTCGCCGTGCGCGAAGTTGATCATGCCGATGATGCCGTACACCATCGTGTAGCCGATGGCGATCAGGCCGTAGATCATGCCGAGCGTCAGCCCGTTGATGAGCTGCTGCAGGAAATAGCCCATGCGTGCGGTCCCGTGGCGCGAAGGCGCCGCGGAATGTTTGCATAAAACGCGGCGCCGCGCGCCGCCCGGCTAGCCGCCGCGCTCGATCGCTTCGAGGGTTTCGCGATACTGCGGCAGGCGCGGCCCGCCCAGCGCCACGGCGCGGCGCGCGGCCGCGAGCGCTTCGGCCCGCCGGCCGAGCTCGCTGAGCGCCTGCGCGAGATTGTTCCAGGCGTCGGCGGATGCCGGATGGCGCTCGGTGGCCTGCCGATACGCGTCAGCGGCGCCCGCGAGATCGCGCTGCGCGTAGCGCGTGTTGCCCAGCCCGAGCGCGGCCGCGACGCTGCCCGGCCAGCGCGCGAGCGCCGCCTCGTAGCCGGGCTGCGCGGCAGCCGCATCCAGCCGCTCGAGCGCGGCGAGCGCCGCGAGATAGTCATGCTCGCGCGCGCTCGCGGGAAGCCGTCGCGGATCGATCGCCAGCATCGCCCAGTGGCCGCTCCTCGCCCACGTGCGCTCGAATGTGTCGAGCGACATGGCGAGCCGCCGCGTGACGCCCGAGCGCAGGATCAGCTCGCGAGCCTCGAGGTCGTAGCCGATGGCCACGGCGTAGTGCCATTGCGGCGCCCAGTCGAGGGCGAGGTTCTGCAGCACGAGCACGGGGTTGCCCCCGGCGAGCTCGCCGAGCAGGACTTCAAGCCGGGGCGCGATCGGGTAGGCGACGAGGCCGTGGCGACGCGTGGCCGCCAGCATCTCGGCCTGGAAGGCGCCTTTGCGCCCGGGCACGTAGACCTGCCGCAGGAGCGAAGCCGGCGTGGCCTCGCGCCCTGCGTGCCGCAGCATGGCGGCGAGCGAGGCCGGCCCGCACTGATAATCCTCCTGGGGATAGAACGGGACGACAGCGAGCTCGATCGACGCCGGCAGCCCGGCGGGCGGCGCCTCGACAAGCCGCTGCGTCTGCGGCGCGGCGCAGCCGGCGAGCACGCCGGCCGCGAGGATCAGCGAATGGAGCGGGTGAAGGGGAATACCTTCGTGTACCCCATGATGTCCGTGAACAGCAGGACGAGGAACACGATGAGCGCGACGCCGAGCACGTCGCCGCCGGCGGGCAGCTCGTCCATGCGCGCGGCGAGCTGCGCGGCCTCGTCGTCGGAGAGCGCCGCGACGCGCGCCTTCGCCTCCGCGGGGTCCACGCCCAGCGCCTGCAGGCGCTCGCGCACGTCCGCCCGGTCCATGATCCCCGCGAGCCGCTCGCGCTCCGCGCTCGCCACCACGGCCTCGGTGCTTACAATCCCGGCGAGCGCCGGCAACGGCACCGAGAGCCCCCCCATGCACACCACCAGCATAGCCGCGATGCCGCGGCGTAGACGGCCTGTCATTGTTCGATTCTCCTTTTGCCGAGTGCCCATGAGAAAAAGGTTAGACCCGCCGCGCAGGCACCGTCAACGCCGCGCTGTCGCCCGATGACGACAGCCGATGAGGTGCTGAGGTTCTGGTTCGACGAGCACGCCGCGGATTGGTTCGTGAAGAACCGGGCGTTCGACACGGCGATCCGCGAGCGCTTTCTCGCGCTCCACGAGGAGGCCGCCGCCGGCCGTCTCGCGCACTGGGCCGATGCGCCGCGCAGCGCGCTGGCGCTCGTCATCGCGCTCGACCAGTTTCCGCGCAACCTGTTCCGCGGCGAGGCGCGCGCCTTTGCCTGCGACCCCTTGGCGCGCGAGGTCGCCCGCCGCATGCTCGAGCGCGGCTGGGACAAGTCGATGAAGCAATCCGAGCAGCTTTTCGTCTACCTGCCCTTCGAGCACAGCGAGTCGCTCGAAGACCAGGATCTCTGCGTCGAGCTGATGAAGGATTTCGACGAGCGGCAACGCTGGTACGCCGAGCGCCACCGGGAGATCATCCGGCGCTTCGGCCGCTTTCCGCACCGCAACGCCGCGCTCGGCCGGCAGAGCACGCCGGCCGAGCTCGAGTTCCTCAAGGAACCCGGCTCAGCCTTCTAGGTCGGTGACCGCGCCCTTGGAGGCCGTGGACACGAGCCGCATGTACTTGGCGAGCAGCCCGCGCGTGTAGCGCGGCTTGGGCTGCTTCCACTTCTTGCGGCGCGCGGCGAGCTCCTTCGCGGGGACGTTCAGCTGGATGAGGCGCTTCTTCGCGTCGATGGTGATCGAGTCGCCTTCCTTCACCAGCGCAATCATCCCGCCGACATAGGCTTCGGGCGCCACGTGCCCCACCACCATCCCCCACGTGCCACCCGAGAAACGCCCGTCGGTGAGGAGCCCCACCGATTCGCCAAGTCCCTGGCCAATCAAAGCCGAAGTGGGCGCTAACATTTCCTGCATCCCGGGGCCGCCCTTGGGACCTTCGTAGCGGATCACGATCACGTTCCCGGGCTTGATCTTCCTCGCCATGATCGCCTGCATGCAGGCGTGCTCGGAATCGAACACGCGCGCCGGCCCGGTGATCACCGGGTTCTTGAGTCCCGTGATCTTCGCCACGCAGCCTTCCGGCGCGAGATTGCCCTTGAGGATGGCGAGGTGCCCTTCCCGGTAAAGCGGTTTCGACCACGAACGGATCACGTCCTGGTCGGATCGGGGCTCGGTCGGCACGTCTTTCAGCATCTCCGCCATGGTCTTGCCGTGGATGGTCATGCACTCGCCGTGCAGCACGCCGTTCGCGAGCAGGATCTTGAGCACCTGCGGCACGCCGCCCGCGCGATGGAAGTCCACCGCCACGTACTTCCCGGAGGGCTTGAGGTCGCACAGCACGGGCACCTTGCGGCGCACGCGCTCGAAGTCGTCGATCGTCCACTTCACGCCCGCCGCCGCGGCGATGGCGAGGTAGTGCAGCACCGCGTTCGTCGAGCCGCCGGTCGCCATGACGAGCGCCACGGCGTTCTCGATCGACTTTCGCGTGATGATGTCGCGCGGCTTCAGGTTCTTCTTCACCGCCTCGACGAGCACCCTGGCCGACTCCGCCGCGCTGTCGGCCTTCTCTGCGTCGGGCGAGGCCATCTGCGAGGAGCCGAGCAGGCTCATGCCGAGCGCCTCGAAGGACGACGACATCGTGTTGGCCGTGTACTGCCCGCCGCAGGCGCCCACCGACGGGCACGCGTTCTTCTCGATGCCGACGAAGTCCTCCTCGCTCATCTTGCCCGCGCTGAACGCGCCCACCGCCTCGAAGGCCGAGACGATGGTGAGGTCCTGCCCCTTCCACTTGCCCGGCTTGATCGTGCCTGCGTACACGTAGATCGCCGGCACGTTCATGCGCGCGATCGCCATCATGCCGCCGGGCATGTTCTTGTCGCAGCCGCCGACGACGAGCGCGCCGTCCATCGCCTGGCCGTTCACCGAGGTCTCGATGGCGTCGGCGATCACCTCGCGCGAGACGAGCGAGTACTTCATCGCCTCGGTCCCCATGCCGATGCCGTCGGTGACGGTCGGCACGCCGAACACCTGGGGTTTCGCGCCCGCGGCTTCCAGCGCCTGCATCGCGCGGTCCACGAGCGGCTGGATGCCCGCGTTGCAGGGGTTCATCGTCGAATGCCCGTTCGCCACGCCGATGATGGGTTTGTCGAAGTCGCCGTCCTTGAAGCCCACGGCGCGCAGCATCGCGCGGTTGGGCGAGCGCGCCACGCCCTGCGTGATCAGTTTCGATCGGCGGTTGTCGGCCATGCGGGTTTACCTCCCAGTAGAATGGAAATTCTACCGTGCTGATTCACCCGAATTTCGATCCGGTCGCGATCCAGATCGGCCCGCTCGCCGTGCGCTGGTACGGCCTGATGTACCTCGTCGCCTTCGGATTCCTGTGGTGGCTCGGTCGCATCCGCATCACGCGCGGGCTCTCGCCGATCACGCGCGAGCAGTTCGACGACCTGATCTTCCTCGGCGTGCTGGGCACGATCCTCGGCGGGCGCCTGGGCTACGTGCTCTTCTACAAGCCGGGCTACTACCTGTCGCACCCGCTCGAGATCTTCGCCATCTGGCAGGGCGGCATGGCGTTTCACGGCGGCATGCTCGGCGTGCTCGCCGCCGCCGGCTACTACGCCTGGCGCCACAAGGTGGACTGGTGGCGCCTGATGGACTTCGTCGCGCCCTGCGTGCCAACCGGGCTCGCCGCCGGGCGCCTGGGCAACTTCATCAACGGCGAGCTCTGGGGGCGGCCGACCGACCTGCCCTGGGGCATGGTGTTTCGCGGCGCGGGCGAGCTGCCGCGGCACCCCTCGCAGCTCTATCAGTTCGCGCTCGAGGGCGTGCTGCTTTTCGTGCTGCTCTGGTGGTACGCGTCGAAGCCGCGGGACCGCGGCGCGGTCTCGGCGATGTTCCTGCTCGGCTACGGGGCGTTTCGCTTCATCGCGGAGTTCGCACGCGAGCCCGACGACTTTCTCGGCCTGCTCGCGCTCGGCCTGTCCATGGGGCAGTGGCTGAGCCTTCCCATGATCGCGGCGGGAATTGTTCTGTATGCCTGGGGTCGAAAGGCGGGTTGAGATGGCTGCTGCTGGTGTTGAAACCGCAGCCCGGCGGCTTTCGCCTGGCCGGTAGACTTTCGGTCCCATGAGAGTTCTTCTTGCCCTCGGGCTCTGCCTCGTCGCGCTGGGCGCGCGCGCGCAACAACCGGTCGAGGTGCCGGAGTGGTTCCCGGAGTCATTCCTCGAGTTTCCGCAGGACGTGCGCGAGGCCGCACGCGAGGGCAAGCGGATGGTGCTCTATTTCTGGCAGCCCGGCTGTCCCTACTGCAAGCAGATCAAGGAAACGACGCTCGCCGAGCCGGGAATCGTCGAGCGCATGCAGCGGCAGTTCGTGCCGGTGGCGCTGAATCTTTTCGGCGCGCGCGAAGTGGAGTGGCTGGACGGCCGCCGCATGAGCGAGAAGGCGCTCGCCGGCGCGCTCGGCATCCGCGGCACGCCGACGCTCATCTTTCTCGATGAGAAGGGCGCTGAGGTGCAGCGCCTCGTCGGCTACGTGCCGCCCGATCGCTTCGCCCGGGCCCTGCAGGCGGCGGCGAGGCCCTAGCGGCCGAGCGCGCGCTCGAGCACGCGCGCCACGTGCAGCGCGCGCCGTCCCGCGCCGTCGGCGATCTGTGCGCGGCAGCTCGTCCCGTCAGCGACGACGAGCGCCTCCGCGGGCGCCGCGCGCACCGCGGGCAGGAGCGCAAGCTCGCCCATCTTCATCGACGCCTCGTAGTGCTCGGCTTCGTAGCCGAAGCTGCCCGCCATGCCGCAGCAGCTCGACTCGACGACGGACACCTCCAGCCCCGGAACGAGGCGCAGCGCGCGCTCCACGGCGCCCATGGCGCCGAAGGCCTTCTGGTGGCAGTGGCCGTGGAGGAGGGCCTGCACCTCGAGCGGCCGGAACTCGGGCGCGAAGCGGCCGGCTTCGTGCTCCGCGACGATGAATTCCTCGAGCAGGCGCGCGTTCAGCGCGAGCGGCTGCGCCTCCTGCGGCAGGAGTACGGGGTACTCATCGCGAAAGCCGAACAGGCAGGACGGCTCGAGTCCGACGACGGGCACGCCGTAGTCGAGCCAGGGTTTCGCCGCGGCGAGCACCCGTCGCGCCTCGCGGCGCGCCTCCTCTACCAGGCCGGCGGTCAGGAACGTGCGGCCGCAGCACAGCGGCCGCTCGCCGAACTCCGGCTGCAGGACGTGCACCCGGTAGTCGGCGGCCTCCAGCAGCCGCACCGCGGCGCGCGCGTTGTCCGGCTCGAAGTAGCGGTTGAAGGTGTCCACGAACAGCACCACTTCACGGCTGCCGCGCTTGGGCCAGACGCGATCCACGAAGTAGTCGCGCCGCCAGGCCGGCAGCGCGCGTTGCGTCGTGAAGCCGAGCGCGCCGCGCAGCGCCCGCGCGGCGAGGTTGGCGATCGGCGCCATGCGCGCGGCCCACGTCGCGTAGTGCGGCAAATAGGCGATCGCGCGCTCACGCAGGCTCGGCGCATGAGCGCGCCGGTAGTGGGCGAGGAACTCGATCTTCATGCGCGCCATGTCCACGCCCGTGGGGCACTCGCGCTTGCAGCCTTTGCAGGACACGCACAGCTCGAACGCCGCCTTCACGTCCTCGTCGGCGCCGGCACCGAGCTCGCCTGCGAGCGCGAGGCGCAGAGTGTTCGCCCGCCCGCGCGTGAGATGCGCTTCGTCGCCGGTCGCGCGGAACGACGGGCACATGGTGCCGGCGTCGAACTTGCGGCAGTGGCCGTTGTTGTTGCACATCTCCACGGCCTTGTCGAAGCCGCCCCATTCACTCCAGTCGAGCGCGGGCGGCGGCACCTGCGTCGCGTAGCCCGGCGGAAAGCGGAACAGCCGCGCGTCGTCCATCCTCGGCGGATCGACGATCTTGCCGGGATTCATGAGGCCCCGCGGATCGAGCCGGCCCTTGATCTCGGCGAGCGTGGCGGTGAGCCGCGGCCCGAAGAAGGGCGCGATCCACTCCGAGCGCACCAGGCCGTCGCCGTGCTCGCCCGAGTAGGCGCCCTTGTACGCCGTCACCATCGCGCTGGCTTCCTCCGCGATGGCGCGCATCTTGGCGGCGCCGTCGCGGCGCATGTCGAGGATCGGGCGCACGTGCAGCGTGCCGACGGATGCGTGCGCGTACCAGGTGCCGCGCGTGCCGTGCTTCTCGAACACGCGCGTGAGGCGCTCCGTGTACTCGGCGAGGTGCTCGAGCGGCACCGCGCAGTCCTCGATGAAGGACACGGGCTTGCCGTCGCCCTTCATGGACATCATGATGTTGAGGCCCGCCTTGCGCACTTCCCAGATGTCGCGTTGCTGGCGCGCATCGGTCACCTCGACGACGCTGCCCGGCACGCCCAGGTCGCCGAGCAGCTGCACGAGCGAACGCAGCTTCGCTTCCTGCGCAGCCTTGTCCTCGCCCGAGAATTCGACGAGCAGGATGGCGTCGGGCTCGCCCCGGATCGCCGCGTCCACCGTGGCGCGAAAAGCCGCATTCTCGCGCGCGAGCCCGATCATCGTGCGGTCGACCAGCTCCACCGCCGAGGGGCCGAGCGTCACGATGTGCCGCGTGAGGTCCATCGCCGTGTAGAACTTCGAAAAGTGGCAGACGCCGAGCACGCGATGCGCGGGCAGCGGGCTCAGCTTGAGGTGGATGCGCTCGAACCAGGCGAGCGTGCCCTCCGAGCCCACGAGCAGGTGGGCCGCGTTCTCGTGCGGCGGGCCCAGGTGGTCGAGGTTATAGCCGGCCACGCGGCGCAGCACCTTCGGGAAGCGCGCCTCGATCTCGTCGCGGTCGCGCGCATAGATCGAGCGCAGCCAGCGCGAGAGCTCGTCGCCGGCGAGCGGGCCGAAGCGCCGGGCGCTGCCGTCGCTCGTCAGCGCGTCGATGGCGAGCACGTTGTGCACCATGTTGCCGTAGGCGATGGAGCGCGAGCCGCAGGAGTTGTTGCCCGCCATGCCGCCGATCGTGGCCTGCGCGCTCGTGGAGACGTCCACCGGAAACCACAGGCCGTGCGGCCTGAGCGTCGCATTCAACTGATCGAGCACGAGGCCCGGCTGCACGACCGCGCGGCGCCCAGCGACGTCGAGCTCGACGAGGCCCTTCAGGTGCTTCGAGCCGTCGATGACGAGCGCGGCGCCGACCGTCTGCCCGCATTGCGAGGAGCCGGCCCCGCGCGGCAGCACCGGCACCCCTTCCTCGGCGGCGATGGCGAGCGCGCCGCGCACCGCCTCTTGCGTGCGCGGCACGACTACGCCGATCGGCTCGACCTGGTAGATGGAGGCATCGGTCGCGTAGCGCCCGCGCGAGGCCTTGTCGAATAGGACCTCGGCGTCGATGCTGCGCCGCAGCCTCCCGGCGAGCGCCGAGTCGCCCGACCGCGAAGCGACGAAGCGGACCGGTTGAGCCGGGGCATTCATGGCTGCGGCGTAGAATACACCGCGCCGCAAGCGCCACTTGGGAGGTTTCATGCCGCGCAACGCCGGAAGGCATTTCCTGCAGATCCCCGGGCCGACGAACGTGCCCGACCGCGTGCTGCGGGCGATCGACTATCCCACCATGGATCACCGCGGCCCCGAGTTCGCGGATCTCGGCAAGACGGTGCTCGAAGGTATGAAGCGCGTCTTCGGCACGCGAGCCCACGTGGTCATCTATCCGGCCTCCGGCACCGGTGCCTGGGAGGCTGCGCTCGTGAATACGCTCTCGCCGGGCGACGCGGTGCTGATGTACGAAACCGGCCACTTCGCTTCGCTGTGGCAGAAGATGGCGACGAAGCTGGGACTGAAGCCCGAGTTCCTCGCCGGTGACTGGCGTACCGGCGCCGATCCCGCGGCGCTCGAGAAGCGCCTGCGCGAAGACACCGGGCAGCGCATCAAGGCCGTGTGCGTGGTGCATAACGAGACCTCCACCGGCGTCACCTCGCGCATCGCCGAGGTGCGCAAGGCAATCGACGCCGCAAAGCACCCGGCGCTCTTCATGGTGGACACCATCTCGTCTCTCGCCTCGATTGAGTACCGTCACGACGAGTGGGGCGTGGACGTGACGGTCGGCGGCTCGCAGAAGGGCCTCATGCTGCCGCCGGGCCTTTCGTTCAACGCGATCTCCGAGAAGGCGCTCGACGCCTCGAAGCAGGCGAAGCTGCCGCGCGCCTACTGGGGATGGGAGGAAATGCTCGCCCACGGCAAGAGCGGCTACTTCCCCTACACCCCGGCGACCAACCTGCTCTACGGCCTGCGCGAGGCGCTCGCCATGCTCGAGGAAGAAGGCCTCGCCAACGTCTTCGCGCGCCACCAGCGCCACGCGGAAGCCACGCGCCGCGCGGTACGCGCCTGGGGGCTGGAGATTCTCGCCACCAACCCGGCCGAGTACTCGGGCTCGCTCACCGCGGTGCTGATGCCCGCGGGTCACGACGCCGATCGCGTGCGCAAGATCATCCTGGAAGCCTTCGACATGTCGCTCGGCACGGGCCTGGGCAAGCTCGCGGGCAAGGTGTTCCGCATCGGGCACCTCGGCGACTTAAACGACCTCGCCCTCATGGGCACGCTGGCCGGCGTGGAGATGGGTCTCGCAATCGCCGGCGTGCCGGCTAAGGCCGGCGGCGTGCAGGCGGCAATGGCCTACCTCGCGGAGTGCCGCGCGAAGCCCGCGCGCGCCGCGGCATGAGATGGAGTTCTCGCTCAGCGAGGAGAGCCGTGCGTTCCGCGACAGCGTCCTCGGCTTCGCGAAGAAGCACCTCGCCGCTGGCGCGCTAGCGCGCGCGCACGCCCCCGGCCATCCGTTCGACGTCGCGCGCCTGATGGCGCGCCAGGGCCTGCTCGGCATCACGCTGCGCGAAGCCGACGGCGGCCAGGGCGGCACGCTGATGGACGCGGTACTCGCCATCGAGGCGGTCGCCTCGGTGTGCCCGCGCAGCGCGGACGTGGTGCAGGCGGGGAGTTTCGGCCCGGTGCGCGTGCTCGCCGAGTTCGGCAGCGCCGCCCAGAAGAAGAAGTACCTCGCGCCGATCCTCGCGGGCGAAACCGTGATGTGCCTCGGCATGAGCGAGCCCGAGGCGGGATCCGCGGTGACCGACCTCACGACCTCGGCGGCGCCGGACGGGGATGGCTATCGCGTCACCGGCAGCAAGGTGTTCTCCACCCACGGCCCCTATGCGTCGGTGATCCTCGCCTACGTGCGCTACGCGCCGGGCGTGGGCGGCATCGGTTCGGTGCTGATCGAGCCCGGCTGGAAAGGCGTATCGCTCGGCAAGCCCTCGCGCTTCATGTCGGGCGAGGAGTGGGTCGAGATCCATTTCGACAACGTCTTCGTGCCGCGCGAGAACGTGCTGCTGGAGGCCGGCGGCTTCAAGAAGCAGATCGCGGGCTTCAACGTCGAGAGGATCGGCAACACCGCGCGCTCGCTCGCGCTCGGGCGCTACTGCTTCGAGGCAGCGCGCGAGTGGGCGCTCAATCGCCGCCAGTTCGGCCGGCCGCTCGCGGAGTTCCAGGGCCTGCAGTGGAAGTTCGCC
Organism: Burkholderiales bacterium; assembly: GCA_050246035.1. Taxonomy (GTDB): domain Bacteria; phylum Pseudomonadota; class Gammaproteobacteria; order Burkholderiales; family SG8-39; genus JAABQT01. The sequence goes on along the minus strand of JBFWWT010000040.1, from coordinate 5,675 downwards.
GACATGAAGATGAAGCTCGACGCGGGCGAGCTGCTCCTGTATCGCGCGGCGGCGAACGCCGACCGCGGCATACCCTCGGCCGAGGAGACGGCGATCGCCAAGGCGTTCTGCAATCAGGTCGGCTTCGAGGTGGCGAGCGAGGCGCTGCAGGTGATGGGCGGCACCGGCTACAGCCAGGAGGTGCTGGTGGAGTACTGCCTGCGCCGCTGCCGCGGCTGGATGATCGCGGGCGGCTCGATCGAGATGATGAAGAACCGCATCGCCGAAGGCGTGTTCGGGCGCAGCTTTTCGCAGCGCCCGTGACGAGCGAGCTCTTCCGGGCCCTGTTCGCCCCGCGCGGGGTGGCGCTGTTCGGCGCCTCGGGCGACCCGGCGAAGAACACTGCGCGCCCGCAGCGATTTCTGCGCAAGCACGGCTACGCCGGCCTGATCGCCCCGATCAATCCTTCGCGGCGCGAGGTGCTCGGCGAGCGCGCCTTCGCCCGGCTTGCCGACGCCCCGGGCGAGATCGATCAGGCCTTCATCATGGTGCCGCCGGAAGACGTGCCCGCGGCGTGCGAGGAGTGCTTCGCGCGGCGCGTGCCCGTGGTCACCATCTTCACCGACGGCTTCGGCGAGGCGGGCGAGGAAGGCCGCGCCGCCGAGTTGCGCCTTGTGGCCGCGGCAAAGGCCGCCGGTACCCGCCTCCTCGGCCCGAACAGTATCGGACTGGTGAGCACTGCGCCCGCCTTGCCGCTGACGGTCAACGCCTCGCTCGAGCTCGAGCGCCTGCCCGCCGGGCCGCTCGGCCTGGTGTCGCAATCGGGCAGCCTGATCGGAGCCATCCTGTCGCGCGGCGCGGCGCGCGGCCTCGGCTTCTCGCGCCTGGTGTCCGTGGGCAACGAGTCCGACCTTTCGGTGGGTGAGCTGATGGAGCTCCTGGTCGACGACGCGCAGACCGGCGGGATCCTGCTCTTCCTCGAGACGCTGCGCGACGCGAAGCGCATCGAGCGCGCGGCGCGGCGCGCGTTCCACGCCGGCAAGCCGGTGATCGCCTACAAGCTCGGTCGCTCGAGCGCAGGCGAGGCGCTCGCGCGCTCGCACACCGGCGCGCTCGCGGGCGACGATCGCGCGGCGGATGCGTTCTTCGCCGCCTGCGGCATCCTGCGCGTGCGCACGTTCGAGGCGCTGCTCGAGACGGCGCAGCTCGCGCTCGGCCAGCGCCCGCCGCGCGGCCGGCGCGTGGCGGCGATGACGACGACCGGCGGCGGCGCGGCCGTGGTCGCCGATCCCCTGGGCGCCTCCGGCGCCGAGCTCGTGTCTCCGCCGCCCGCGCTCGCCGAGCGCATCCGCGCACTTGGCGTGCGCGTTTCGGATTCGCCTCTCATCGACCTCACGCTCGCCGGCACGCGCGCGAACGTCTATGGGTCGGTGCTGGAGGCGCTGCTCGCCTCCGATCACTGCGACGCGGTGCTCGCCGCGGTGGGCTCCTCGGCGCAGTTCCATCCGCAGCTCGCCGTGGAGCCGATCGTCGCCGCGCGGCGCAAGCACCCGGGCAAGGCGCTCGCCGTGTTTCTCGCGCCGGAGGCTGGAGCATCGCTCCAGCTTCTTGCGCAGGCTGGCATCGCCGCTTTCCGCACCCCCGAATCCTGCGCGGACGCGCTGGCGGCTTTCTTCTCGTGGCGCACGCCGCGTCGCCCGGCCGCCGTTGCGGCCGCCTTCGAGATCCCGCAGGCGCCTTCGCAGCGCCTGCGTTCGCCCGACGAGCCGATCACGATCCCATTTCCCGTCGCGATCAAGATCGACTCGCCCGACATCGAGCACAAGACCGATGCGGGCGGCGTGGAGCTGAACCTGCGCGACGCCGCGGAGGCAGCCGCCGCTGCCAGACGCGTCCTTGAGCGCGTGCGCGCCGCGCGCCCCCAAGCGAGGATCGAGGGCGTCGTCGCCTCGACGATGCAGGAAGGTCTAGGCGAGGCGATCGTCGGCTATCGGCTCGACCCGCAGGTCGGGCCGCTCGTGCTCGTCGGCGCGGGCGGCACGCTCGCCGAACTCTACGACGACGTCGCGGTGCGCCTCGCGCCCGTCACGCTCGACGAGGCGCGCGAGATGATCGCCGAGGTGCGCGGCTTCGCGCCGCTCCGGGGTTACCGCAACCTGCCGCGCGGCGACCTGGAGGCGCTCGCGCACGCGATCGCCGCGCACTCGCAGCTCGCCGCGAGGCCCGAGGTTCTCGAGGCCGAGATCAATCCCCTGATCGTCAGGGCCGAGGGCGTGGTGGGGGTCGACGCGCTTGTCGTGTCGCGCGCGTCCTGATTCGAGGTGCAGCGCAGCATTGTGGCGATCCGCGAAACGCGGATAGCATGGCGGCCGTTTTGCTCTTCTGGAGGGGGGAGCCTGAGTGGCGAAGCTGCTCGAGGTGAAGAACCTGGAGACGCAGTTCACGACGTCCGGTGGCGTCGTGCGCGCGGTCGACCGGGTTTCCTGGGATGTCGAGGAAGGCGAGACCGTCGCGCTGGTCGGCGAGTCCGGGTGCGGCAAGTCGGTCTCGGCGCTGAGCGTCATGCGCCTCGTTTCCGAGCCGGCCGGACGCATCGTCGGCGGCGAGATCCTATTCAAGGGCCGCGACCTGCTCAAGCTGCCCGAGGAGCAGATGCGCGACGTGCGCGGCCGCGACATCGCGATGGTGTTCCAGGAGCCGATGACCTCGCTCAATCCCGTACTCACCATCGGGCGGCAGCTCACGGAAGGCCTCGAGATCCACCTCGGCATGACGCCGGACAAGGCTGCGGGGCGCGCCGTGGAGCTCCTCGGCATGGTCGGCATCCCCGACCCGGCACGGCGGCTCACGCAATATCCGCATCAGTTCAGCGGGGGCATGCGCCAGCGCATGATGATCGCCATGGCGCTCGCCTGCGAGCCCAAGCTCATCCTCGCCGACGAGCCCACCACCGCGCTCGACGTCACCATCCAGGCCCAGATCCTCGAGCTGATGCGGGATCTCTCGCGGCGCCTGGGCGTCGCCATGCTCATCATCACGCACAACCTGGGCGTGGTGGCGCGCTACGCCGATCGCGTCAACGTCATGTACGCCGGGCGCGTCATCGAGCAAGGCACCGCCGCGGAGATCTACGCCAACCCGCGCCACCCCTACACCCTGGGGCTGCTGCGCTCCGTGCCGCGCCTGGACGAGCCGATCCGCGCCAAGCTCGACCCGATCGAGGGCCAGCCCCCGGACCTCACGCGATTGCCGCCCGGCTGCGCATTCGCGCCGCGCTGCGCCTTCCGCGTCGACCGTTGCACGGAGGCGCCGCGACTCGAGCCGATCGGCGCGCCCGCCCACCTGTCGGCCTGCTGGGAGGCCGAGCGCCTGCGCAAGAAGGAGGCGGCATGAGCGCGCCGCCCCTGCTCCAGGTCGAGAACCTGGTGATGCACTTCCCGGTGGGCGGGGGCATGTTCTCCAAGCCCGCGGGCGTGGTAAAGGCGGTGGACGGCGTGAGCTTTGCCGTGCGCAAAGGCGAGACGCTCGGGCTGGTGGGCGAATCCGGCTGCGGCAAGACGACTACGGGTCGCTGCATCCTGCAGCTCGAGCGACCAACGAGCGGCCGCATCCTGTTCGAAGGCATCGACCTGATGACGCTCGATGCGGCCGAGCTGCGCGCGGTGCGCCGGCGCATCCAGGTCATCTTCCAGGATCCCTACTCCTCGCTCAATCCGCGCATGACGGTCGAGCAGATCCTCGCCGAGCCGCTCAAGGTCCACAATCTCCTGCCTGACAGGGGCGAGCGCGAGCTGCGCGTGCGCGAGCTCCTCGGGCAGGTGGGACTGCTGCCGCAGCACGGCAAGCGCTACCCGCACCAGTTGTCCGGCGGCCAGCGCCAGCGCGTCGGCATCGCGCGCGCGCTCGCCATGCAGCCCTCGCTCATCGTCTGCGACGAGCCCGTGTCGGCGCTCGACGTGTCCATCCAGGCGCAGATCATCAACCTGCTCGAGCAGTTGCAGGCCGAGCTCGGGCTGACCTATCTCTTCATCGCGCACGACCTGTCGGTCGTGAGGCACATCTCGGATCGCGTCGCCGTCATGTACCTCGGCAAGCTCGTCGAGCTCGCCGACCGCAACGCGCTCTATGAGGAGCCGCTGCACCCCTATACGCGCGCATTGCTCTCGGCGGTGCCGATTCCCGACCCGAAGATCGAGGCCCAGCGCGAGCGCACGGTGCTGCGCGGCGAGGTGCCCAGTCCGCTCAAGCCGCCCTCGGGCTGCGTGTTCCACCCGCGCTGCCCCGTCGCCGTGGATCGCTGCAGTGCGGAAGTGCCCGCGCTGCGCGAGATCCGGCCCGGACACTGGGCCGCATGCCATCTCGCTTGACAGGAAGGAATGATCCCCCTTAACTAGCCGTTAACCGACGGTCAACAGTCCGGATGAGACCCCGCAACGGGGCCCCGCCATGTCCAGGAGGAGGTGCAAGATGAGGAAGCAACTCGCGAGCTTGCTGGCCCTAGGCGCCGGCGCACTGCTGGCTTTCACGGCGCACGCGCAGACGCCGCGCTACGGCGGCGAGCTGGTGTTCACCGTGCCATCGGAGATGCCGTCTTACGACGGTCACCGCGAGCAGACCTTCGGTCTGATCCACCCGATCGCGCCGCACTACAACACGCTGCTGCGCGTGGACCCGAACGACCCGACCGGCACCAAGCCGGCCCCCGACCTTGCCGAGAGCTGGACGGTGTCCGCCGACCAGCTGACCTACACGTTCAAGCTGCGCCGCGGCGTGAAGTTCCACGACGGCTCGGAGATGACCTCGAAGGACGTGAAGGCGTCCTACGACAAGATCATCAACCCGCCGGAAGGCGTGGCGAGCGTGCGCAAGGCGACCTACACGGTGGTCGAGTCGGTCGAGGCGCCCGACGCCTACACCATCCGCTTCAAGCTGAAGTGGCCTTCGGGGGCGTTCCTGCAGTCGCTCTCCTCGCCCTGGAACTTCATCTACAAGGCCGACATCCTGGCGAAGGACATGCACTGGTACGAGAAGAACATCATGGGTACCGGGCCGTTCACCTTCGTCGAGCACGTCAAGGGCTCGCACTGGGTCGGCAAGAAGAACCCCAACTACTGGGACAAGGGCAAGCCCTACCTCGACGGCTACCGCGCGCTCTTCGTGCGCTCGCACGCCGCGCAGGTGGCCGCCGTGCGCGGCGAGCGCTCGCACATCCAGTTCCGCAGCTTCACGCCCGCGGACAAGGAGGCGCTCGGCAAGGCGATGGGCAACAAGATCAAGTTCCAGGAAGCCGCCTGGGACTGCGTGCTGCTCGTGGCCATCAACCACACGAAGAAGCCCTTCGACGACAAGCGCGTGCGCAAGGCGCTGACGCTGGCGCTGGATCGCTGGAGCGCCTCCGAGACGCTGAGCAAGATCGCCATCGTGAAGGACGTGGCGGGCATCCAGGTGCCGGGCACGCCCTGGGCGACGCCGCCCGAGGAGCTGAAGAAGCTCGCCGGCTACTGGCCCGATATCAACAAGTCGAGGGCGGAGGCGCGCAGGCTGCTCAAGGAAGCGGGCATCCCCGAGGGCTTTTCGTTCACCTTCCACAACCGGGGCACGCCGATGCCGTACGAGCCGGTCGCCATCTGGCTCATCGACCAGTGGCGCCAGGTCGGGCTCAACGTGAAGCAGCAGGTCATCGAGCCCGCCGCGTA
>JBFWWT010000039.1:0-17220 GCA_050246035.1 Burkholderiales bacterium | reverse complement strand
GTGTAGCCGCCGATCTGGTAGCTCATCGGCAGGTAGACCGCGATCTCGCCCTCGTTACCCACGCCCGGCGGCAGGTCGGAAAAATCGCGCCGCGCGACGAAGCCGAGGGCGCGCATCTGCGTGCCCGGCAGCTGCACCGACACCACCTGCATCGCGGCCTCCTCCTTGTGGCTGGCGAAGAGGCCGAACAGGTCCTTGAGCGCGCCGTACACCGAGCGCACGAGCGGGATCTCGAGCAGCAGCCGCTCCGCCCAGCCGAAGAGCTGGCGGAAGAGCAAGGCGTGCATGAGCAGGCCCACCACGAAGATGAGCCCCACGGCGAGCAGCAGGCCCATCCCGGTGCGGTAGTGCTCGTCCGAGATGAGCCACATGAGCTGCTTGCCGACGAAGCGCTCGGCCGCCGTCACCAGCCACACGACGAGGTAGACGGTGGCGAGCACCGGCAGCACGGTGAGCATGCCGGTGAAAAAGATCCTGCCGAAGAATTTCATGGGCGGTTCCTTTCGGTTGGGCCGTCGGAGCACCCTACCGCGAAACGCGCTAGGGAGCGATGACGAGGTGGCGCATCGCCCAGCCGGCGGCCGCGCGCTCGGTCCAGAGCACGAGGAATCCCGCCGGCAGCGCGGCGACCCGCGGATGCGTGGCACTTCGCGCGGCGAGCCGCCTCGGCCGCGACCAGGACTCGCCGTCGTCGCGAGACTGGGCGTACTGAATCTCGCCCGCGGAGTCCCAGACCGCGAGGAGCGCGCGCGCGGACGCCGCCAGATCGGCGTGCTGCGCATCCTCCTCCCCGAGGCGCTGCGGCTCGCTCCACTTGCCGCCGCGCGCGCTCAGGCGGTACAGGCCGATGCGCTCCGGCGCGCCGGTCCACACCAGCGCATGCTTCGCGCCGCCTGACCCGGCGAGCCGCCCGCCGGCTTCCGGGCACCCCTTGAACTCCCAGCCGAACGCGCCGACGCGGCCGCGGCGCCGCCACGCATCGCCCGCGAACGTGGCGAACTCCATGTCGCGCGGTCCCTTGCCGCGGAATAGCGCGTGTACCCCGTCGTTGTCGCGATACAGCGCGTTCCAGCAGCACTCGCAGGTGCCGCGCGCCACCGTGGCGTTGGCGAGCCAGCTCGCGCCGCCATCGCGCGAGCGCGCATGGCGCAGGCCCTGCGCCCGGTCGCGGCTGTCGAGCCACACGGCGTGCAGGTCCTCGCCGTCGAACAGCAGATCGGCGAAGCCGTGGCCGGTCGTCAGCCTGCTGTCCGACGGCGAGCCCGCCGGCGCCCACGTCTGGCCGCCGTCGTCGGAAGCAGCTGCCGCGAACGGTCCGCTGCCCATGTAGCCCGTGCCTTCGATGCCCCACAGTGCATAGAGCCGATCGCCGCGCGCGGCCAGTTGCGCATCGTCGCCGCGCCTCAGGTGGCGCGGCGCAGGGCCGGCACGCACCTCGACGGGTCCCGTCCAGGCCACGCCGTCCGCCGTGCGCAGGTAGTGCAGCGCGACCCTGCCGTCGCGCGCCTCGCCCGTCAGCACGTGCACCGCGCCGCCGTCGGCATACACGTCGAGGCTGATGACGCCCGCGGGAGCGGCGTGGTGATGGTGCGGCTGCTGCGCGAAGACCGGCACCGTCGCGAGCGCGGCGAGCAGGAGTGCGGCCCTCACAACTTGTACTCCAGCCCGGCGTAGAAGCTGCGTCCGTCGCCCGGCAGGAACTGCGCGCCGTCGGCGCCAGCAAGGTCGCGCGTCACGCCGGTGGTCGACGCATAGATCCTGTTGGACAGGTTGCGGCCCTCCACGAACCACGACAGCCGCGGCGTGACCTTCCGCCCGGCTTTCGCGCCCCAGATCGTATACGCGTCGGCGTAGAACGTGTTCGCCATGTCCACGGGATAGCGGCTCGGCGAGGACTCGATGGTGACGGCGGCGAACCACCCGCCCCAGCGCTTCGTCAGCTCGGCGCGCAGCAGGGACTTGGGCATTCCCGGCAGGGTGTTGTTGCCGAAGCCCGGGTCGCCGTCGAAGCGAAAGCGGTTGACGAACAGCGCCTGGCGCCATTCGTAGCCCGCGCCGAAGCGCCCGCTCGTACCGAGTTCCAGACCCTGGTGGATCGTGCGCGGCACGTTCACCGTCTGCGGCAAGGGCACCGGGTTGTTGCCTGCCGGGAAGACGAGCGTCTGCAGCAGCTCGTCCTTCACCTCCGCGCGGTACAGCGACACGTCCCAGGAGAAGCCGGGCAGCGTGCCGCGGCTGCCGATCTCCAGGGTGCGGCTCGTCTGCGGGCCCACCAGGTTCGGGGCGAGGCCTCCCACCAGCTCGCCGAAGGACGGCGGCTCGTAGCTTCCCGAGTAGTTCGCGTACAGCTGCACATTGGGCTGCAGGTCGTGGCGCAGGCCGATCTTCGGGCTGGTGTGCGAGTAGCGCTTCTCGAAGCTCTCGCTCGCCTGGCCCGCGGGGACGAACTGGTCGGTGCTCCGGCGCCGGTTGCGCGAGTGCTGCGCGCCCAGGATCAGGGCCGTCCTCTCCCAGGCGTAGTGCTGGTTCTCGACGTAGAGCTCCACGTTCTCCGCCAGCTGGTCGAACTGGTTGGTGCGCGGGCCGCGCGTGCCGTTCCAGTTGAGGTAGCGGTCGTCGAGGATCGTACCGCGGCTGGGATACAGGCCCGCGGTCAGCAGGTTGCGCCGCCCGCCGAGCGATGCCTCGCTCACCCAGCGCACCTCGGCCCCGTAGTCCTCGTTCTTCTGCTCGATCACCTGGAAGATCGGGTGGAACAGCGACTTGTCCGCGTAGTAGGCGAAGAACTCCAGCCGCGCCTCGCCGTAGCGCTTCACCGTCTTGCTGGAGACGCGCACCCAGTCGATGTCGCGCTTCTGATCGCCGACCGCGGTCGGGATGGCCTGCACCACGTTGGCGGGGTTCGCCTGGCGCGGGTCGGCGAGCATCTGCGCCTTGGTGAGGTTGCCCGGCAGCTCCGAGTCGCTCTTAGCGTACGAGAAGTAGAAGCGAGTCTCCAGGTCGGCCGCCAGCTTCCAGCCCAGGTTGCCGGTTGCGCGCTGCGCGCTCTGCCTCGCGTGGCGCCGGAAGCCGCCCTGGTCGAACGTGGACACGGTGGCGATCCAGTCGAGCCTGCCCTCCACGCCGCCGCCGCTCGCCTGGGCGCGCCGGTAGCCGAAGCTGCCGGCCTCGCCGCGGGCGAGGAACCTCCAGTTGTCATAGCCGGTGACGCTGACGTAGTTGATGGCGCCGCCGAGCGCGCTGGAGCCGTACTGCAGCGCGTTGGCGCCCCGGTACACCTCGATATAGCGCGTCTGCAGCGGCTCGATGGCCTGGAAGTCGCCGCTGCCGTCGGCGAGGTTGAGCGGCACTCCGTCCTGCATCAGCTTGATGCCGCGCAGGTGGAAGGTGCGCTGAATTCCCGAGCCTCGAATCGACAGGCGCGCCTCCTCCGCCCCGAAGCGCGGCGCGGAGAACACCCCCGGCGAATAAGCGAGCGAATCCTGCAGAGTGGATACGCGGCCCTCGCGGTAGCTGTCGCCGTCCACGACATCGGCGCCGCCGGGGACCGCGGCAATGCGCTTCCTCGCGGTGTGGATGTTGGGCAGCGTGAGCGAGGGGTCTGGCGCCGTGTCCGGGGTGACGATCACCGCGGGAAGCCTCGCATCCTGCGCCAGCGCGCTGCCGGCGGCCGCCGCTGCCGCCGACAGCAGCGCGAACCGGAGCGCGCGCATGTCAGCGCTTGCCGGGCCCATGACCATGGCCGTGCGCGGGCGTGCCGAGCGCCCTCACCGGCGCCTCGATCGCCACCGACTCGCGCGCGCCGTCCGCCGTCTCGACGACGAGCGTGATCGGCACGCTCTGGCCTTCGGTCAGCGGCTTCGGCACCTGCATCATCATCACGTGGTAGCCGCCGGGCTTGAGCTCGACCGCCTGCCCGGCGGGCAGCTCGATCGCCTCCACGCGGCGCATGCGCATCACGCCTCCCTCCATCGAGCTGCGGTGGATCTCCACCACGCCCGCGGCGGGCGAGCTCGCGCCGACCAGCTTCGCGGCCTTCGTCGAGGTGATGCGCAGGAACGCGCCGGTCGCCTTCTGCGCCGGCACCATGCCGCGCACCCACGGGTCCTGCACTTCCACCTGCGCGTGCGCAACGCCCGCCGCCAGCGCGGCGAGCAGCGCGAACGAAAACTTCGACATGTCTCGTCTCCTGAAGAATGAACTGCGCACGCCCGCGCGACGCGTGCCGCGCGAGCGACGAACGACGACTTCAGGAGACGGGGGGCGGCGCCCGCGCGGCGGCGGGCGAATGGGGATCGGACGAGAACGAGGGCGCGCGCTCGGGCTCCGGGACGGAGAGCGCGGCGCGCGCCGCGCGCAGCGGCAGCGTCGGCGCCGGCGGCAGGGCCACGAGGCGCTCGGCACCCGATACGCACAGCTTGCAGTGCTCGTGGAACGTCGCCGTGCGCCGCTCGACGGGCAATGGCGGACCCGGAATCTCGACGGCATGGGACTCGGCGCCGACGCCGCACAGCGCCACCGGCAGTCCGGCTTGCGCCGGTCTCGCCTGCGACAGCAGGGGCCACAGCGCCTGCAGCGCGATCGCGAGCATCGCTAGCCAGGCCGGGAGCGCGTGGCGCCTCATGGCGGCGATACTAGCGGGCGAGATAGCCGCTGTCCACGGGCAGCGTGACGCCCGTGATGCAGTTTGCTGCAGGCCCGGCGAGGAACGCGATCGCCTGCGCGATGTCGCCGGCCTCGGGCAGCCGCCCGAGCGGCGTGTGCTCCATCACCTTCTTCAGGACCTCCGGGTTGGAGAAGATCGGCGTGGTGAGGTCGGTGCGCACGAAGGTCGGCGCCACCGCGTTCACGCGGATGTTCAGCGGCGCGAGCTCGAGCGCGAGGGCGCGCGTGAGGTTCACCACCGCGCCTTTCGAGGCCTGGTAGGCGGGATTGGGAAACAGGCCACCCGAGAAGCCCATGATCGAGGCGAGGTTCACGATGGCGCCGCCGCCGGTCTCCTTCATGCGGCGCGCCGCCGCGCGCGAGCACAGGAACAGCCCGGTGAGGTTCACGTCGATCACCCTGTCCCATTCCTCGCGGGTGATCTCGAGGGCGTTCTTGCGGACGGCGATGCCGGCGTTGTTGACCAGAACGTCGACCCGACCCAGTTCGGTGAATACCTTGTCGACGGCTTGTTCATCTGCCACATCGCAGGTCGAAATGCTTTCGCCCGGCTGAAAATCCAGCCGGGCGACGTGATAACCCCGCGAATGCAGCAGGTCCGCGGTGGCCTTGCCGATGCCTCGGGCCGCGCCGGTGACGACGGCCGTCTTGCCTTTGCCTTCCATGGTGCCGCTAGTATAGGGGCATGAACGACTTCGTCATTCGCGGCGCCCGGATCCTCGATGGGCTCGGGTCTGACCCCTACGTCGCCGATCTCTCGGTCAAGGACGGCCTCATCGCCGGAATCGGGCCGAAGCTCTCGGGCAAGGAGATCGTGGACGCGGGCGGGCTCGCGCTGATGCCCGGGATCATCGACAACCACACGCACTACGACGCGCAGATCACCTGGGACCCGCAGGTCTCGCCCTCGCCCTCGCTCGGGGTAACCACGGCGATCATCGGCAACTGCGGCTTCACCATCGCGCCGTGCAGGCCCGCGGACCGCGAGCTCGTGATGAAGAACCTCACGCAGGTGGAAGGCATGTCGCTGGACGTGCTGCGCGCGGGGATCCGCTGGGATTTCGAGAGCATTCCGCAGTACTTCGACATGCTCGAGCGGCAAGGCTGCGCGATCAACGTCGCCGGGTTCGTGGGGCACTCCTCGGTGCGCACCTTCGTCATGGGCGAGGACGCGCCGCGGCGCGCGGCGACGCCCGCGGAGGTGGCGCGCATGCGCGCGCTCGTGCTCGAAGGCCTGCGCGCGGGCGCCGTGGGCTTCGCCTCGAGCACCTCGCCCGCGCACAACGGCGACGGCGGGCTGCCGATGCCCTCGCGGCTCGCGGACGAGGCCGAGATGCGCGCGCTGGTCGGCGCGCTGAAGGAGGCCGGGCGCGGGGTGTTCATGCTCACCAAGGGCGGGCAGACGAAGGTGCCGTTCCTCGAGTCGCTCGCCGCCGAGTCCGGGCGCCCGGTGGTGATCGCGGCGCTGCTGCACAACAGCACCAACCCGGACGCGGTGTTCCGCGACCTCGAGGAAATCGCGCAGGCGAACGCGCGCGGGCGGCACCTCGCGGGCGCGGTGTCGTGCTGTCCCCTGTCCATGGACTTCACGCTGCGCTCGCCCTACACCTTCGAGGGGCTGGAGGCCTGGAAGCCCGCGCTGCCGCTCAAGGGCGACGCCTACAAGGCGAAGCTCGCCGAGAAGGCGTTTCGCGACTCGGTGCGCGCCGAGCTCGCGCGGCCGGCGCACTTTCGCCTCTTCAACGGTCAGTGGGACCAGGTCGAGGTGGTCGAGTCGCGCCGCCGGGACTGGGAGCAGCGCTCGATCGGGGCGCTGGCGCGCGAAGCGGGCCGCGATCCGCTCGATCTCATGCTCGATCTCGCGCTGGGGGAAGACCTCGCGACGGTGTTCAACGCGATGCTGCTCAACTCGGACGAGGTCGCGGTGGGCGAGATGCTGCGCCATCCCGCGAGCCTGGTGTCGCTTTCCGACGCCGGTGCGCATCTCACCTTCTTCAACGACGCGGGCTTCGGCCTGCACCTGCTCGGGCACTGGGTGCGAGAGCGAGGCACGCTCGGCCTGGCCGAGGGCGTGCGGCGGCTGACGAGCGCGCCGGCCGCGCTCTTCGGCATCCGCGGGCGCGGCGCGCTGCTGCCCGGCTATGCCGCTGATTTATTGCTGTTTGATCCGAAGTCCGTCGGGCGCGGGCCGAAGCAGCGCTTGTTCGACCTGCCGGGCGGGCATCCGCGACTCACCACGCCGCCGGTCGGCGTGCACGGGGTGTGGGTGAACGGCGTTCGTGACCTCGCCGCGCTCCCCGGGCGCGTGCTGCGCGACTTCGACGCCTAGATCCGGCGTCGCCTCGCGGCGACGCCGGTGCTTGAAGTTGATTCTTCAAGTTGCTGATATTCCGTTGTTTTTCATCAGGCACGAACCCTGCATGCGCCATCCCGGACCTGTTCAACCACCTCGGGAGACCGACATGCTTCAGAAAGACAGCCTGTTCCGCCGCAACGAATCGTTCTTCCGCAGCCCCACCCCGCCGATGCCGCCCGCCACGCCCGCGGCGGCGGCCGAAACCGCGAAGCCGGCGGCCGAGCCCGCGAAGCCGGCCGAGAGCGTCGCCGAGCGCAAGGAGGCGAAGCTGATCGTCGGCCCCGACATCAAGATGAAGGGCGTCGAGATCACCGACTGCGACACCCTGGTGGTGGAGGGCCGCATCGAGGCGACGCTCGACTCGCGCGTGCTGCAGATCGCGCAGAACGGCGTGTTCAGCGGCACCGTCGCCGTGGACACCGCCGAGATCCACGGGCGGCTCGAGGGCGAGCTCACCGTGCGCAAGCAGCTCATCATCCACGCCACCGGCAAGGTCACCGGCAAGATCCGCTACGCCAAGATCAAGGTCGAGGAAGGCGCCGAGCTGGGCGGCGAGATCAGCATGCTCGAGCGCGGCCCGCAGGGGGCGGTGGTCAAGCGCATCGGCACTTGACGCGCGGGCGCGGGCACGCAACAGTGCCCGCATGAGCGAGCCGGACTGGGCTTTCCCCGCCGAGCTCCGGCCGCGGCCGGAGGACTGGAGCTTCGACCTCGAGCGCGCGCTCGGCGCGCTCGTGCTGGTGCGCGCCGAGGTGCCGGAGGACGCGTTCACCGCGCAGATCCTCGGCACCGAGCGCGTGGGCAACGGCGTCGTCATCGGCGACGACGGCCTCATCCTCACCATCGGCTACCTGATCACCGAGGCGACGGCGGTGTGGATCACCACCGCGCAGGGCGCGGTGGTGGCCGGCCACCCGCTCGCCTACGACCAGCAGACCGGCTTCGGCCTCGTGCTGCCGCTCGGGCGCCTCGGCGTGCCGCCGCTCGCACGCGGCTCCGCGGCGAACGTGGACGTGGGCGACGACGTGCTCATCGCGGGCCACGGCGGGCGCGCGCACGCGATCAAGGGCCGGCTCTTCGACAAGCGCGAGTTCGCGGGCTACTGGGAATACGTGCTGGACGAGGCGCTCTTTGCCTCGCCCGCGCACCCGCAGTGGGGCGGCTCGGCGCTGATCGGCGCCGACGGCAGGCTCGTCGGCATCGGCTCGCTCCTCGTCGAGGAACGGCACGGCGACGAGAACCTCCAGGGAAACATGTTCGTGCCGGTGGACCTCCTCGAGCCCATCCTCGAGGACCTCGTGCAGCGGGGCCGCTCGCCGCGCCCGCCGCGGCCTTGGCTCGGCATGTACACCACCGAGGTGCGCGGCAAGCTCGTCGTGGCCGGCCTCGCCGCCGGCGGCCCGGCGGACACGGCGGGCGTGCAGATCGGCGACCTCGTGACCGACGTGGCCGGCGAGCGCGTGCGCGGCCTCGCGGAGCTCTTCCGCTCGGCCTGGCGCCTGGGCGCGGCGGGCGTCGAAGTGCCGCTCACCATCGCGCGCAACGGCCAGCGCCTGCAGCTGCGCCTCGCTTCCGCCGACCGCAACGACTTCCTGAAGAAGCCCCGGCTGCACTAATTGGGGACGGACCTCAATTTCTCGCCTTGCGAGAAATTGAGGTCCGTCCCCAATTAGTGCTTGTGGTCGTGATGGTGGTGGTGATCATGGTCATGGTCGTGACCATGATCATGTCCCTTGTCCACCTCCGGCTCGAACGGCGCCTGCACTTCACTTAACGTCGCGCCGGCCTTCTTGAGCAGCTCCTCCAGCTCATGCGAAGCCGCTACGCGCAGGAACCCCTCGCCCGCCTCCACCGGCACGTGCAGGCTGCCGAGGTGCCAGGCCGCCTTCGCCGCCGCCGCCGCCGACTTGAACGTCGCCTGCAGGAGCTGCTCGGGCTCGGCGATCACCTCGATCACGCGCCCGTCCGAAGCGGTCGCGAGGTCGCCCCCGCGCAGCACCTCCCCGCGCGGCAGCCGGATGCGCGCTTCCTCGCCCGATTCGAGCCGCACGGGCTCGTCGCCGCCGCGGCGCTGCGCGAACGGCAGGCGCAGGCGCCCCTTCACCTCGAGCTTGTACGCCGTGCGCGGAATCTTCAGCTTCGCCTTGATCTCCAGCATCGTCCTATGCCCCCTTCTTTCCAGCCGAGCGCCGCTGCCTGAGGAAGGCGCGCACGGCGTCGATCTGCTCGCGATCGAAGAGCGCGGGCGCGTGCCCGACGCCTTCGAACTCCTTCACCTGCGTGCCCGGCTTGCGCCGGCGCATCTCCTTCACGGTGCCCGCCAGCAGCACGTCCGAGAGCGCGCCGCGCAGCACGAACACCGGGCAATCCACCGCGTTCCACACCGACCACAGGTCGATGCCGCGCAGGAACTCCGGCCCGATCGGCAGCTCCGGGTCGGCCTGCGGGCTCCACTGCCCGATCGCCGGGTCGAAGCGGAAGTGCCAGCGGCCGTCGTCGCGCTGCCGGAGGCTGTGCTCGACGAGGTGCTCCCACTGCCGCTCGGTGAGCGGGCCGAAAGGCGCGAAGGTCTCGCGGATGTACTCGGCGGCGGCCGCGCGCGTGCCGAAGCCGCGCGGCCGCCCGACGTGGCCCTTGAGGCGGAACAGGCCGTTCCAGGGCACGAAGGGCCCGACGTCGTTCAGCACGAGCCGCCCGATCGGCGAGTTGCGCTTCGCCGCGAGCATCATGCCCATCAGGCCGCCCATCGAGGTCCCGACCCAGTCGAGGTTGCGCGTGCGCATCTCGCGCAGGATCCCGCCCCGCACCGGCGGGGTGACGTGCGCGACGAGCGCCGCCGCGTCCGAGAGGTAGGTGGAGAACGTGTAGCCCGACTTGTCCGCGAGCCAGTCGCTCTCGCCCCGCCCGACGACGTCCATGCACACCACGCGGTAGTCCTTGCGCAGCGCCTGCGCGAGGTAGTCGAAGTCGCGCGAGTTGCGCGACAGCCCGTGCACGCACATGACGACGTGCGGGTTGTCGGCATCGCCCCAGTCCGTGTAGGCGACGCGATGGAATCCCTCGGGGCCGAGGGAAAGCATGCTCTGCTGCCGGAAGCTCAAGCGTCGAGCGCCCGCTTGAGACGCGCGACGCCCTCGGCGAGCTTTTCCTCTTCGGCCGCGAAGCACCAGCGCACGAAGCCTTCGCCCTCCGGCCCGAAAGCCGAGCCGGGCGCGAGCCCGAGGCCGTGCTTCGCCACGAGCTCCTTGCAGAAAGCGAGGCTGTCGGCGACGCCGCGCACGCGCAGGAATGCGTACATCGTGCCCGAGGGGCTCGCCACCTCCACGCCGGGAATCGCGCGCAGCTCGCGCACGAGGAAATCGCGCGCCTTGCGGAAGCGCTCGAGCGTGCGCGCGATCGCCGGCTCGCCCTGCGTCACCGCCGCGACCCCGGCGCGCTGCACGAACACCGGCGCGCAGGAGGTGTTGTACTCGACGAGCTTGCCCATGTCGGCTTCCAGCGCCGCGGGCTGCACGATCCAGCCCAGGCGCCAGCCCGTCATGCACCAGCTCTTGGAGAAGGTGTTCGTGCTGATCACGCGCTCGCCGGGCTCGGCGAGATCGAGGAACGAGGGCGCGACGTTGTTCTCCTCGTAATAGAGCCGCTCGTAGGCGTCGTCGGCGAAGATCCAGATGCCGTGCCGGCGGCAGTGCTCGAGGATCGCGCGCTGCGCCTCGCGGCTCACGGTCCAGCCCGTGGGGTTGTTGGGCGAGTTGAGGTAGAGCGCCTTCGTGCCCGGTTGCAGCGCGTCGAGCAGCCTGTCGAGGTCGAGGCGCCAGCCCTCGGGCGAGAACTCGAGCGCCACAGTGTGCACCTGCGCGTTGAGGATCTTCGGGATCTCCTGCAGGTTGGGCCAGAGCGGCACCACCTCGACCACGCGGTCGCCGGGGTCCACGAGCAGCTGCGAGACGAGCATCAGCGCGTTCACGCCGGCGCTGGTCGCCACGATCTCGGCGGGCGAGGTCGGGCGATGCAGGCGCGTGACGTAGGCGGCGAGCGCCTCGCGCAGCTCGGCGATGCCGAAGTTGCTCGAGTAGAAGAGCTCGCCCGCCTCGATCGAGGCGATGCCCGCCCGGCGGATGAAATCGGGCGTGGGCTCGTCGGGCTCGCCCACCCAGAAGGCGACGATGTCCTTGCGGCCGACGCCGGCATTGAACAGCTCGCGGATCTTCGAGGCGGTAAGCCCGTGCACCGCGGGGCGGGCGGCGAGCGGATGGGGATGTTCGGGCTTCATGATGCGGCTATTGTAAAGTGCGCACCTCCGATGGCGGCCCACACAGCATCGCTGCAGAAATGGGCGCTCGCCGCCGGCATCGGCCTGATGGTGATCTGGGGCGTCAACTTCGCCATCACCAAGGTCGTGCTCGCCGGCCTGGGCGTGTGGCCATTCCTGTTCATCCGCTTCCTGGCCATGCCGCTCTTCGGCTTCGCGCTGCTCGTCGTCGTCACGCGGAGGCACTTTCCGAAGACCTGGCCGCGGCGCGCGGACATCCCGCGCTTCGTGGCGGCGGGCCTCGTCGGCCACACCGCGCACGTGAGCCTCGTCATGTGGGGGATCGACCTGTCCACGGCGTTCTCCTCGTCGCTCGTGCTCACCTCGAGCCCGCTGTGGACGCTGCTCATCCTCGCGCTGCTCGGCGCGGAGAAGCTGCACGGGCGCCAGCTCGCCGGGACGCTCGTCGCGTTCTCCGGCATCGTCGTCTTCCTCTCGGACAAGTTCGTGAGCGGCCTCGCGCTCGCGGGGGCGGGCGATCTGGTGCTGCTGCTCGCGGCCGCCTTGTTCTCCCTGTATACGGTGATCGCGAAGCCGCTCGTCGAGCGCTACGGGCCGCTCAACCTGATGTGCTACTCGCTGCTCTTCGGCGCGCCGCCGCTCGTGCTCGCCACCCTGCCCGCCTTCGTGAACGCGCCGCTCGAGCACGTGAGCGCGGGCGTGTGGTTCGGCGTGTTCTGGGCGATCGCGGTGTCGTCCTTCCTCGGCTGGATCGTGTGGGCGTGGGTGAACTCGGTGCGCGGCCTGGCGAGAAGCGCGCCGCTGCAGTACCTCATGCCGCCGATCGCGGGCCTCGTCGCCTGGGTGACGCTCGGCGAGACGTTCACCGGCCTGAAGATCCTCGGCGCGATCGTCGCGCTCGCCGGCATCGCCTGGGCGCAGCTGGGCGCCAAGACCTCGGCCCCGCCAACCTAATTGGGGACGGACCTCAATTTTCTCATTTGCGAATAGATCGCAAATGAGAAAATTGAGGTCCGTCCCTAATTAAAGCTGTTGAAGGCTGCGATGGCGCGGTCGATGCCTGCGCGGTCGACGTCGAGGTGCGTCACGAGGCGGAGCCTCGCGCCGGGCAGCACGATGACGCCGTGCTTCGCGAGGTGCTCGGGCAGGCCGGGCCGCGAGTCGAAGAACACCATGTTGGAGGAAGGCGCGGGCGCGCCGATGCCTTTCGCCAGCCGTTCGGCGTTGGCGTGGTCTTCGGCGAGGCGCTCGACGTTGTTCTCCAAAGCGTAGAGCCCGGCGGCGGCGAGCACGCCGGCCTGGCGCATCACGCCGCCGAGGATCTTGCGCGCGCGCTTTGCGCGCGCGATGAAGTCTTTCGATCCGAGGAGCATCGTCCCCGCCGGCGCGCCCAGGCCTTTCGACAGGCACGAAGAAACGGAGTCGAAGCCGCGGCACAGGTCCTTCACGGACATGCCCAGCTTCACCGCTGCGTTGAAGATGCGCGCCCCGTCCAGGTGCGTGGCAAGCCCGCGGCGCTTCGCGAGCGCCAGCGCCTCGTCGAAGTACGCCCTCGGAATCACGCGCCCGGTGATCGTGTTCTCGAGCGCGAGCAGCTTCGTCTGCGCGAAGTGCGGGTCGTCCGGCTTGATCGCCGCCTCGACGGCCTCGAGATCGAGCGTGCCGTCGGGCCGGTTGACGACCGCCTGCGGCTGGATCGAGCCGAGCACCGCGCCGCCGCCCGCCTCGTAGCGATAGGTGTGCGCCTCCATCCCCACCAGCACCTCTTCGCCGCGCTGGCAGTGGCTCATCAGCGCCGCGAGGTTCGACTGCGTGCCGGTCGGGAAGAAAAGCGACGCTTCGAACCCGAAGATCTCCGCCGCCCGCGCCTGCAGCCGGTTGACCGTCGGATCGTCGCCGAAGACGTCGTCGCCCACTTCGGCGGCGGCCATGGCGCGGCGCATGCCCGCGGAAGGCCGCGTCACGGTATCGCTGCGCAGATCCACCCATCCGCTTGCTGCCATCGCCGACTCCTTTGATACACTGCCTGCCAGAGGGCCTCGAGGCCCCGAACCTACCCTTGGAGGAGTCCATGATATCGAAGCGCACGCTCGTCCTCGCCGGGCTCGTCGCCGGCGCCTTCGCCACGCAGCCCGCGCTGGCGCAAACCCGCCTCACGATGTCCTCGTGGGTGCCGCCGTCCCACCACCTGACGCACACCGTGCTCGCCGGCTGGGCCGCCGATGTGGAGAAGGCGACCGCCGGGCGCGTGAAGTTCCAGATGCTGCCCAAGCACCCCTCCTCGCCCCCGGGAACGTTCGACGCGGTGCGCGACGGGCTGGTGGACCTGTCCTATGTGACCGCGAGCTACACGCCCGCGCGCCACGTGCTGCCGCTGATGCCCGAGCTGCCCGGCATGGGCGACACCTCGCTCGCCAACTCGATCGCCTATTCGCGCGTGTACTGGAAGCGGTTCCACCAGGCCGGCGAGTACAAGGGGGTCAAGCTCCTCGGCGTGTTCACGCACGGCCCCGGCCAGATGTTCACCAAGGTGCCGGTGAAGACCATCGCCGACCTGCAGGGCCTGAAGATCCGCACGGGCGGCGGCGTCGCCGAGGCGGTGGCCAAGTCGCTGGGCGCCGCGGCCTTCGTCAAGCCCGCGCCGGAATCCTACGAGCTGCTCAAGTCCGGCGTCGCCGACGGCGTGTTCTTCCCGCTCGAGTCGATCGTCTCCTTCAAGCTGGAGTCGGTGCTCGCGCAGGCGACGCTGTTCCCGGGCGGCATGTACAGCTCGGCCTTCGGCTTCTTCATGAACCCGCAGGCCTGGGAGAAGCTGCCCGCGCAGGACAAGGCGGCCATCGAGAAGCTCTCGGGCGAGCACATCGCGCGCCACGCCGGCCAGTCCTGGGACAAGGCCGACCAGATCGGCCTGGCGGCGCTGAAGAAGTCCGGCGTGAAGATCGTGCAGGCCGACAAGGCGCTGCAGGCCGAGGTGCGCAAGCGCTCCGAGCCGATCGTCGACGACTGGATCGCCAAGGCCGATTCCAAGGGCGTCGACGGCCGCCAGGCGCTCGCCGAGTTCCGCGCCGAGCTGAAGAAGGTCGCGGCCGGCAAGTGATCGAGCCGCACGGGGTCGGCCCCGGGCAGGATTCCCCCTGGGAGCGCCGCGCCGACGCGGCGCTCGGCATCGCGGCGGCCGCGATCCTGTTCGCCATGATGACGCTCACCTTCGTGGACGTCGTCCTGCGCTACGTGTTCAACCGGCCGCTGGCCGGCGGCTTCGAGGTGACCGAGCTGATGCTGGTCGTGCTGATCTTCGCCGGCCTGCCGCTGGTCACGCACGCCGGCGAGCACGTCACCATGGACCTCCTCGACCAGGCGATCGGCGCGCGCCTGCGCGCCGCCTGGAGCCGCGTGATCGAGCTCGCCTGCGCCGCGCTCATGTTCGCGCTCACCTGGCTGATGTGGGGCAAGGCCGCGCGCGTCGCCGGCTACGGCGACACCACCGACGTGCTGCGCATCCCGGTCGGCCCGTTCGTGTACTTCATGACCGCGATGATCCTGCTCTCGGGGCTCATCCACCTGTATCGCGCCTTCGCCCCGCGCCGCCCATGATCGAGGGCCTCGTCGCCCTCGGGGCGATGCTCCTGCTCGCGTTCCTGCGCATGCCGATCGCCTTCGCCATGGCGATCACCGGCGTCGTCGGCTACGCGTACATGCGCGACTGGAACTGGACCGTGGCCTTCGCCGTGGTGCAGACCAACGTCTACGAGACCGGGCGCAACTACACGCTGTCGGTGGTGCCGCTGTTCCTGCTCATGGGCAGCTTCGTCGCGCGCGCGGGTCTCGCGCAGGAGCTGTTCCGCGCCGCCTACGCCTTCATCGGCCACCTGCGCGGCGGCCTCGCCATGGCCACGGTCGTCGCCTGCGCCGGGTTCGGCTCGATCTGCGGCTCCTCCATCGCCACGGCGGCCACCATGGCCAAGGTCGCCTATCCCTCGATGAAGCGCTTCCGCTACAGCGACACGCTGGCGGCGGGCGCGATCGCGGCGGGCGGCACGCTCGGCATCATGGTGCCGCCCTCCACGCTCATGGTGATCTACGGCGTGTTCACCGAGACCAACATCGGCAAGATGTTCGCCGCCGGCGTGCTGCCCGGGATCCTCGGCGCGCTGCTGCTGTGCGGGGCGGTGCAGTGGGCGTGCTGGCGCGACCCGCAGGCCGGGCCGCCGGGGCAGCGCGCCTCCTGGGCGGAGCGCGCGCGCTCGCTCGCCGGCATCTGGCCGGTGGCGCTCCTGTTCCTGTTCGTGATCGGCGGCATCTACGGCGGCATGTTCACCGCCACCGAGGGCGCGGGCATGGGCGCCTTCGGCGCCATGGCGTTCGCCCTGTGGCGGCGAGCGCTCACCTGGAAGACGCTCTACCAGTCGCTCGTCGACAGCGGCCGCACCACGGCGATGCTGTTCCTGATCCTCATCGGCGCGCTCGTGTTCGCCGACTTCATCAACATCACCACCATGCCCGGGGACCTGAAGGAGTTCGTGCAGCGCTTCGAGGTGAGCCCGGTGATGGTGGTGGCGGCGATCATGCTGATCTACATCCTGCTCGGCACCGCGATGGAGGAGCTGTCCATGGTGCTGCTCACGCTGCCGGTGTTCTTCCCGCTCATCGTCGGGCTGGGGCTGGACCCGGTGTGGTTCGGCGTGCTGGTGGTGACCATCGTCGAGATCGGCCTCATCAGCCCGCCGGTGGGCATGAACCTCTTCGTGCTCTCCACGCTCCTGCCGGAGGTGCGCACCACCACCGTGTTCCGCGGCGTGCTGCCGTTCATCGGCGCCGACATCGTGCGCCTCGTGCTGCTCATCCTCTTTCCCTGGATCGCGCTGTGGCTGCCGAGCCTGGTGTAGGGCGCGACAAGGCGCACTTCCTGGAACGCGTGGGCCGCGAGATGGACGCGGACCTGCCCGCGCTCGCGCTGGAAACGCCGGCGCGACTCGCGCAGGCCTGCCGCATCCTCGCGCGCGAAGGCCACGAGTCGGGCCTCGCCGGCCAGGTCACCGCGCGCGGCGAGGACCCGGGGACCTGGTGGACGCTGCAGTTCGGCTACGGCTTCGACGAGGCCACGCCCGAGCGCATGGTGCTCGTGGACGAGGACCTGAAGCCCCTGAAGGGGGGGCGTCCGAACCCGGGCGTGCGCTTCCACGTCTGGATCTACCGCCAGCGCCCGGACGTGCAGGCGATCATTCACACGCACCCGCCGCACGCCTCCGCCCTCGCCGCGACCGGCCAGCCGCTGCGCATCGCGCACATGGACTCCTCGATGCTCTATGGCACGGCGCACCTGCCCGAGTGGCCGGGCGTGCCGGTCGCCGACGACGAGGGGCGCATCATTTCGGGGGCGCTGGGCGAAGCCAAGACCATCCTCCTCGCCAACCACGGACTGCTCGCCGCCGGCGCGTCGGTCGAGGAAGCGACCTACCTCGCCGTCTTCATGGAGCGCGCCTGCCGCATGCAACTGCTGGCGGCCGCCGCCGGAGGCGTGAAGGAGGTAAAGCCCGAGCTCGCGCAGGAAGCGCGCGACTTCCTGCTGCAACCCTCGATCGTGCGCGGCACCTTCGCCTACTGGGCACGCCGCTAATTGGGGACGGACCTCAATTGCACGATGTGCAATTGAGGTCCGTCCCCAATTAGCGCTTGGTTTGCTTGAGGCGCGCCTTGGCGGCGGCGACGGCGGCGGCGGCCTTGGCGGCGACTTCCGCCTTGGGATCGGGCTTCGGCTTCTCCGGCGCGGCGGGCGCGGCGGGCTTGGCCGGCGGCGCGGGCGCGCCGCGCGTGGGGCTGAAGTCGAGGTTGATCAGGTCGCCGAGCGCGTCCGAGTAGGTCTCGCGCACCTTCTTCCACAGCGGCAACGCCTTGTCGAAGGCCGCCTCGAGCGCGGGATCGAAGA
>JBFWWT010000038.1:0-17645 GCA_050246035.1 Burkholderiales bacterium | reverse complement strand
CAGCTTCACCGCAGTTGCCTTGAACCGATCGCCGTAGTTGGCGATCCTCCTGGGTCCTGCCTTCGGCACAACATACCTCCAGCCTGTTAGGCCGAGGTGTCAACTAAATCGGGGGAAGCTTGGCGTCGGTCACCAACGCGTTGTTAGAGCGCATCATGACGCCCGCCGAAATGCGAGCCGCAGCAACACGGTTACCGGAATGGCGACGAGAGCAACTGCAACGACGAATAGCAGGCCGATTAGATCGCCCCCTTCGTGGATGAATCGGGTCGCGCGGTCCATCAAACTGTTGCTTCCAAAGCAGGCGGCATAAATGAGGAACCCACCGTAGAACCCCAAGAGGCCGAGCAACAACACACCAAGCCACCACCACCCTTCCGGCGGACTCAGCGCAATGACGCCGTCCACCGCGATGTAAACAAACGGCAAGGCAAAGACGCACACTGCGACCCGCCAGAACAGCGGGTCCTGGACAACGGCCTGCAATCTCCGCAGAGCTGACATATGCGCTCTAACGTGGTGCTGTGCGGCCGGCCGGCACAGTCAGTTGATCCCGCGAGACGCTCGTGGCCGGTCCGCACCAGCTACGGGTTAGGCCGCAAGCGGCAATTGCTGCTGACAGGCAACTAGAGCGGTTCACCGACAGCCGCGCCTACCGCACTCAATCCTTTGGCTAGCTCAATGGCACGATCGCGGGGCACTTGCCGCGGAATGAACGTCGATCCCGCGCCAAGACCGCGGGGCACGAGATCAAATACTAGGTACTGCGTTCCCCCTGGAGAAAGTGTCAGCGGGAACGTTGCGGAAACAGGAGTCATAGTGTTCGAGGGACCAGCAACCGTGTGAAAGTCGAGCTTCATCTGGGATGTGCCTGGCTTCAAGAGCAGGAGCGTGTACTGCCCTTTGGCCAGGGCGAGGATCTCAGATCCCCCAAGGCTAATCGTCAATGGTTTGTCCATCACGCCTCGAAAGCCGGGGTCTGGTCGGAGAAAATACACTTTTGCTCCATCCGGCGTACCCGCAGAAGCCATCAGCGGATGGCTCTGTTGAACTGACGTCGTACCGGCACAGCCCGACAGCCAAGCGACAACTAGAACAACGGGCAGCCATTTCAACACATGCCAACAGGACTCGTTCATATGACCTCCCATTTGGTTGCGGCCTAACGTGAAGTAGGGACCCTAAAAGGCGGAACGCATTCCGCCCTTCCGCCGGCCAACCGCCAACTTGACGAGCCAAATCCGCCACTTGCCGCGGCTCGCCGGCATCGCCTAACCCTGTTCAATGACATTCCCGATCCCGCAACACGGCGCGACCCCCGTTGCCGCGATACGGTACTCGCGTGGACGCCCGCCCGCAAATGCGCGGGCGTCAGTGATCGCGAAATGAGATAGCTAGATCGGGCTCGCCGCCAGCTCGCAGCGCAGCAGGTCCCGCAGCCCCTCGCCGACGACGATGAGCACCCGGTCGCCGTGGCGGCCGAGGGCGCGCATGAGGCGCTCGAGCTCGTGGTGCCCCTCCAGCGACTCCAGGGCGAGGACCACGCGCGTGCGCGAGCGCGCGAGCACCGCGCGCAGCTGGCGCGCGAGGCGCCGCGCGAGCGCGCGGTCGAGCAGGCCCGTGACGCGCACGGCGATCTGCGCCCCGGGCCGCAAGTCGAGGTGCACCGCGTGCCCCCAGCGCGAAAGCGCGGCGCGCAGTCGCGCGAGCGCGTGCTCGGGGCTCATCGCCGAGCGCGGCGCCGGCAGGCCGAAGTGGCGCTCGGCGTAGTCGCGCATGGCGAGCCCGGAGATCCAGTCGTTGATGGCGAGCGGCAGCTGGCCCGGGCGCGAGAGCGGCAGGCTGCGCAGGAAGTGCCAGAAGCGCGCCGCGCCGCCGCGCGCGATGCCGCGCGCAAGGAGGTTCCAGACGATGCGCGCGGCCTCGAGCGGCCGCTCGCGCACGAGGTTCGACTGCGGCCCGAAGTGCGCGAGCTTCGCGCGGATGCGATCGGCGATGCCGCGGTCGGAAAGCAATTCGGCGTAGAGGCGCTTGTAGCCCGCGGTCATCTCCTCGACCGTCATGGACTTCGGCACGATGTTGGTGCGCGCGTTGGTGTTGTCGCCGTGCGCGGCGCCTTCCACCAGCCGGCCTTCGCGCTGCAGGCGCTCGTAGAGCGGCGTCTTGGGGAGCGCCGTGAGCAGGCCCACCATCGACACCATGATGCCGCTCTCCAGGATGAAGCGGCGCTGGACGTCGAAGGCCTTCGGCGTGTCGCGATCGAAGCCGACGATGAAGCCGGCGAGGATGTCGATGCCCGCGCCGTGGATGCGCCGCACCGCGGAGAGCATGTCGCCGGAGGTGTTCTGCGTCTTCGCTGCCTCGCGCAGGGTGTCCGCGTCCGGCGTCTCCAGGCCGAGGAAGGCCCACTCGAAGCCCGCCTCGCGGAAGAGCGCCATCAGCTCGGGGTCGTCGGCGAGGTTGAGCGAGGCTTCGGTGCCGAAGCGCATGCGCCGGCCGTGGCGGTCCTGGTAATCGGCGACCGCGCGCAGCGTCTCCTTCGCTTTTGCCTTGTTGCCGATGAAGTTGTCGTCCACGAAGAACACCTTGCGGGAGCCCTGCGCGCGCAGCGCGTCGAGCTCGCGCTCGACCTGCGCTGGCGACTTGTAGCGGGGCTTGCGGCCGAACATGACGATGATGTCGCAGAAGTCGCACCGGTACGGGCAGCCGCGCGAGAGCTGGATCGTGGCCGTGGCGTAGCGCTCGAGCTTGAGCAGGTCGAAGCGCGGCGTGGGCGAATCCTCCAGGCGCACGTTGCCGGTCTCGCGATAGAGCTTCTCCGGCGCGCCGGCGGCGAGGTCGGCGCAAAAGCGCGGCCAGATGTACTCGGACTCGCCCGCGACCACGTGGTCGGCGAGATCCAGGTAGTCCTCGGGGCAGAGCGAGGCGTAGCTGCCGCCCGCGACCGTGCGGTAGCCCGCCTCGCGGTAGTAGCGCAGCAGCTGCTTCTGGCGCGGGGCCTGCACGCCCATGCCGCCGATGCCGACGATGTCCGCCTCGGGCCTGAGCGGCAGGGCCTCGACGTTCTCGTCCACGATCGTCACCTCCCAGCCGGGCGGGCAGAGCGCCGCGAGCGTGGCGAGGCCGAGCGGGGGGTTGAGCGAGCGCTTGTCGCCGAGCACGGATTCCAGCGCCCAGCGGAAGCTCCAGAAGCTCTCCGGCAGCGCCGGGTTGATGAGCAGGAGTCGCATCGGGGGATGCTAAGCGTCCCGCGCGCCGCGCCAAGGCGTGGCGTTGACTCCGGTCAACTATTCTCGCGCCCGCCGCGAGATCGGGAAGAGGACGAGATTCCGGAGCAGCCCGCCCGTGGCTACCACGATCATGAACGCAGTGCCGCCGCCCATCAGCGCGAGGAACCACGCCATGGCGGCCTCGTCCGGACGGCGCTGCAGGCCGTCGGCGAGCAGCAGCGGGCCCACGAGGACCGCGACCGCGACGCCCGCGGCGAGCACGGCGAAGTTCACGGCGAGCAGCCGCCCGCGCGGCACGCCGCCGGGATTGGCGTGAAAGAATCCCCACAGCACGGCGCCGAGGAGAAAGACGAGTATGAGCACCATGAAATGCACGGCGTCAGCTCCTCGACCAGGATGCGATGCGCAGCGCGTTCGGGCAGAACGCGGCATAGCCCTCGCGCCGGTGAGAGGCGAGCCAGGCGTCGCAGCGCGCTTTCTCGCCGCAGGCGACGCAGGTGCGCGCGGCGCGCGCCTTCTCGCAATCGCTGGCGGGCGCGGCGTCGAGGCTCGTGCCCGCGCGCGCGAGCAGGCGGCGCAGGCGCAGGCGGCCGTCGTCGTGCAGCATGCGCCAGCAGGTGACGGCGAACGCGTAGGCGATCGCGCCGAGCGTGAAGGCCGCGAGGAGGAAGAGCAGGAATTCCGCGGAAGTGATCATCGGGATACCTCCATCGAATACACTCTAGCGTCTCGGCGAGGAGGATCTTTGATGCATATCAAGGGCGTGCGGCGTCTGGCGGGCTGAATAGGACCATGGATTCCGAAGCATTGCCCGAGGACATGTTGCTCGGCGCGCTGCGCTCGGTCGAGGATCCCGAGGCGGGCATGAGCATCGTGGACCTCGGCCTCGTCTACGGCGTGCGCAGCGAGCCCGGGCGCGTGCGCGTCGAGATGACCATGACCTCGCCCGCGTGCCCGGCCGCGCCCTACATCGTCGACGAGGCGGCCGCCGCGATCCGCGCGATCGCGCCCGACGGCACCGACGTCTCGGTCGAGCTCGTCTGGGAGCCGCCCTGGACGCCCGAGCGCATGAGCGACGAGGCGCAAGAGAAGTTCGGCTGGAAGTAAATGGGGTCCGTCCCCATTTACCGCTTTCCGCTGCTCGTGCTGGGCTTCGTCAGCCTGGCGCTGGGCATCGCCGGCGGGCTCGTGCGCCTCGGCGCGGAGATCGCCGCGCCCATGGGCGCGATCGCGCTGCACGGCCCGCTCATGGTGAGCGGCTTTCTCGGGACCGTCATCGCGCTCGAGCGCGCCGTCGCGCTCGGGCACGCGTGGGGCTACGGCGCGCCGCTCGCGAGCGGGCTCGGGGGGCTGTGCCTCGTCCTCGGCTACGCGAGCGCGGGCTTCGCGCTACTCGCGCTCGCCGCGGTCGTGCTCGTCGCGGCGAGCCTCGCCGTGCTCGCGCGGCAGGCCTCGCTCGAGATGGCGACGCTCGCCGCGGGCGCGGTTGCCTGGCTGATCGGAAACCTGTCGCTCTACGCCGGCGCGCCCGCGGTGCCCTGGTGGATCGCGTTCTTCGCGCTCACCATCGGCGGCGAGCGGCTGGAGCTTTCCCGCTACCTCAAGCGCGGCCCGTTCGCGCGCAACGCCTTCATCGTGCTCGCGGCGGCGCTCCTGGCTGCGCCGCTGCAGCCGCGCGCGCTCGGCGCGGTGCTCGTGCTGCTCGCGGCGTGGCTGCTCGCCTGCGACCTCGCGCGCGTCACCGTGCGGCAGAAGGCGCTGCCGCGCTACGTGGCGTGGTGCCTGCTTGCGGGCTATGCGTGGCTCGCGCTGGGCGGGGCGCTACTGGCGCTCGAGACCGCCTACGACGCCGCGCTGCACGCGATCTTCGTGGGCTTCGTCATCTCGATGGTGTTCGGCCACGCGCCGGTGATCCTGCCGGCGGTGCTGCGCGTGAAGCTGCCCTACCACCCGGCGCTGTATGCGCCGCTCGTGCTGCTGCACCTGAGCCTCGCCGTGCGCATCTTCGTCTCGATACCGGCGGGGGCCTGGGGAAACGCGGCGGCGATCGCGCTGTTCATCGCGACCGCGGCGGCGCTGGCGCTCAGCCGTGCATCGTCAGCCCGCCCGAGACGCTGATCGTCTGCCCGGTGATGAACTCCGCGTCGTCGCTGGCGAGAAAGAGCACCGCCCCGGCGATGTCCTCGGGCTTGCCCAGGCGCCCGATCGGCACCGCGCGGCGATAGGCCTCGCGCAGCTTGTCGGGGTTGCCGGCGCCTTGCATGAACGATTCGAGCATCGAAGTCTCTGTGAGCCCCGGGCACACGGTGTTCAGGCGCACGCCCTTGGAGGCGAGCTCGCGCGCGATCGTCTTCGTCATGGCGATGATCCCGCCCTTGCACGCGGAGTAGGGCGCTTCGCCCGAGGAGCCCACGCGACCCGCGTCGGAGGCGATGTTCACCACCTTGCCGCCGCCGCGCTCGACCATGCCCGGCAGCACGCAGTGCAGGAGGTTCATGGGCCCTACGAGGTTGATCGAGATGATCTTCTGCCAGAACTGGGGATCGGTCTTCAGGAACGGCTTGAACATGTCCCACCCGGCGTTGTTGACCAGGATGTCCACGGGTCCCGCGGCCGCGACCGCCTTCTTCACGGCCTCGTAGTCGGTGATGTCCACCGGCGGATTGGCCTTCAGGTCGAAGTTCACGACTTTCGTGCCCTCGGCCTGGAAGCGCTCGACGATCGCCGCGCCGATGCCGGCGGCGCCCCCGGTGACGATCGCGGTCTTGCCCTTCAGTCCTCTCATTGCGTTTCCTCCGGTATGACGGCGGTGGCCTCGAGCTCGATCTTACCCGGGTGGTCGAGCAGGTCCGAGACGAAGATCATGCTCATGACGGGGTAGTGCGCGCCCATGAGCGCTTTCCAGATGCGCCCCAGCTCGCGCCGCGCGGCGAGGTACGCCGGCTTGTCGCAGCAGTAGGCGGTCATGCGGCAGACGTGCTCGGGCCGGCCGCCGGCTTCCGCGAGCACGGCGAGCACGTTCTTCAGCGCCTGCTCGAACTGCGGCGCGATCTCCGTGCTGTGGAACTGCTGCTGCGCGTCCCAGCCCACCTGGCCCGCGACGAACACGAGGCGGCCTCGCGCCTCGATGCCGTTCGCGTAGCCGACGGGCTTCGCCCAGCCCTGCGGGTGCAGCACCCTCATTCGGTCATCCGCGGCGGATCGGGATCCTCGTCCCAGCCCCGGGGCGGCGGCGGCACGCGCTTCATCCAGTCGCGGATGAGCTGCACGTGCTCGCGCTCCTCGCCCGCCATCTCGAGCGCGGCGGTCTTCACCGCGGGCGGCACGTCGGCGGCGGCGATGTCCTCGAAGTACTTCTGCGCGCGCTGCTCGCACTCGAGCGCGATCTGCAGCGCGTGCCAGGGCTGCATCAGGTAGTGCACGGCGTCGAAGGGCGCGGTTTCCGGGCCCTCGGGGCTCTCCCAGGCGTAGGCCGGCGGCAGCGCCGGCATCGAGGGCCACTGCATCTCCTCGAGGATGCGCTGCGCGTGCAGCGACTCGATGTGCGAGAGCTTGCGGAAGAGCTCGGCCACCTCGCGGTTGTTGTGCGTGTCGAGCTGCTCGGCAAACTGCGCGTAGCGCTCGTGCGCCTCGAGCTCCATGGCGTAGGCGCGCGCCATGAAGTCTTCTAGAGTCGGAACGGGCATGCGAGGTCCTCCACGGATTGCGTGCCGCCGTGCGCGGGGCGATAGGGCGGGCGCGTGCCCTTGTAGAGCACGCCGATGTTGAAGCCGTCGTCGGTCATGAGGCGCCGCGCGGCGCGCCCCGGGTCGTCGGTCGCCTGCACCGGCGCGGGGTGCACCTGCGTCTTCCACTCGCGCTGCTCGGGGCGGAAGGTGACGCAGGGCGAGAGCACCTCGATGAAGGAAAAGCCCGGATGGCGCACGCCTTCCGCGATCAGCGCCGCGCAGCCGTTCGGGTCGCCCGAGAAGGCGCGCGCGATGAAGTTCGCCCCCGAGGCGAGCGCGATGACGAGCGGATGGAACTCCTTCAGCCCCGTGCCGCCGGGCGCGAGCTTCGAGGACCAGTCGGGCTCGGTGGTGGGCGAGGGCTGGCCCTTGGTCATGCCGTAGACGTGGTTGTCCATCACGATGTAGGTGAGGTCCACGTTGCGGCGGCAGGCGTGCAGGAAGTGGTTGCCGCCGATCGAGTAGCCGTCGCCGTCGCCGCTCGCCACCAGCACCGTGAGGTCGGGGCGCGCGGCCTTGAGGCCCGTGGCCACCGGCAGCGAGCGCCCGTGCACGCCGTGGAAGCCGTAGCAGCTCGTGTACGCCGGGATGCGCGAGGAACAGCCGATGCCCGAGACCACGGCGACGTTCTCGGGCCGCAGCGCGAGGCTCGCGAGCGCCTTGGTGACCGCGGAGAGCACCGAGTAGTCGCCGCAGCCCGGGCACCACACGGGCTTGTAGTCGGACTTGAAGTCCTTCGCCGCGACGAGCGGCGCGCCGGGCGCGTTCATGCGGGCCTCCATTCGTCGAGCGCGGCCTGGATCTCCGCGGGCCGGAAGGGCAGCGGGCCCGGGCGGCGCAGGCTCCTCACCTCGCCGGGCAGCTCGTACTCGGCGCGCAGGTACCTGAGGAACTGTCCGCTGTGGTTCTGCTCCACCACGAGCACGCGCTTCACGCCCTCGAGCGTCTTGGCGAGCCGCGCCTGCTGCGCGGGCGCGAGCAGGCGCAGCGAGACGAGCCGCACGCCGCCGCCGTTGCGCCGCAGCGCCTCGCGCACGGCGCCCGTGCACGAGCCGAAGGTGAGCACCGCGGTGTCGCCCGCGCCTTCCACGCTCGCCCAGGCCTCGCCCGGATCGAGCCGCTCGAGCTTGCGCGCGCGCTTGTCCATCTGCGCGAGGTGGTCGGAGGACTGCGAGGACGGCGTGCCGCGCTCGTTGTGCTCGAGGCCGTCGGCGGTGTAGGTGGCGCCCGGCGTGCCGGGGATCGCCATCGGCGAGACGCCGGATTCCGTGATTGCGTAGCGCTGGTAGCCCTGGGCGCCCTCGGCCGTCAGCCGCGACGCCGCGCCGTCCGCCGCCGGCGGCGCGTCCACCACGCCGCGCGCCTGCCCGAGGTACTGGTCGGAGAGCACGATCGCCGGCACCTGCAGCGTCTCGGCGAGCTGCACCGCCCACTCGGTCGCGCCGAGGCAGTCGGCGAGCGAGTTCGGCGCCACCACCACGTGCGGCGCGTCGCCGTGCAGCCCGTAGAGCGCGGTGCCGAGGTCGGCCTGCTCGGTCTTGGTCGCGATGCCGGTGGAAGGGCCCGTGCGCATCACGTCCACGACCACCACCGGGACTTCGGCCGCGACGCCCAGGCCGAGCGACTCGATCATGAGCGACAGGCCCGGGCCCGAGGTGGCGGTGAGCGAGGGCACGCCGCCGAAGGAGGCGCCGAGCGCCATGTTGATCGAGGCGAGCTCGTCCTCGGCCTGCACCAGCGTGCCCCCGACTTTCGCGAGCGCCGGCGCGAGGTACTCGAGCAGCTCGGTCGCCGGCGTGATCGGGTAGGCGGCGACGAAGCGCACCCCGCCGCGCAGCGCGCCGTAGCCCGCCGCCTCGTTGCCGGTGACGAGCCAGCGCGCGGTGCTCGCGGGCGCCGGCGCGAGCGGATAGCCGGGAATGTCCGCGCCGAGCGCGTAGCCCTTCTGCGCGGCGGCGAGTCCCGCCTCCAGGCCCTTCTTCATCGCCTTGCGGATCGCCTTCTCGAGCGCGCCGGCGGGCAGGCCCATGAGGCGCGCGAGCACACCGAGCGCGATCATGTTCGGCCAGGCGCCGGGAATCTCCGCGGCGAGCGCCTTCCATGGCACCGGCGCGTAGCGCGCGCCGCTCTGCGCGAAGACGGGCGGCGGCTCGCCCTGCGACGGGTCGCCGACGAGCAGGCTCCCGGGCCCGAGCGGCAGCTCGGCGGCGAAGCGCTGCACGTTCTGCCAGTCGATGGCGGCGAGCACCTGGAAGCGGTCGTCCTGGGCGTCGCCGGGAAAGGTGGCCGCGCGGATCATGGCGGCGGCCTCGCCGCCGCGGATCTGCGGGCCGCTCGTGCGCGTCATCAGGGCGTAGTAGCCGGCGGCGGCGGCGGCCTCCAGCAACATATTGCCGGCGGTCATCACGCCCGCGCCGCCCGAGCCCGCGAGCGCGACGGAAACGGAAGGGTTGGCGTCCATGGGCGCTATTCAGACGCCAAGCGCGTGCGCAAACCTTGAGATGGATCAAACCGCGGCGCCGGACCCGGGCGTATTCATGCGCCTAATTCGGTATCGGTATACCGATTTGACGAGAAAGGTTCGCATATGGGCATGGCCGACGCGAGATTCCTCAAGGACCACGACCTGCCGGCGATATCGTGCAGCGGGGTCCGCTACGACAAGCGCCCCGCGCGCACGCCGGACGGAAAGGAGGTGCCGGGCCTGTTCAACGCCTGGATCTGGCTCGACAACCCCTCCCAGTACAACTCCTACACCACCGAGATGGTGAAGGCGGTGATCCTCGCCTTCCGCGCGGCCTCGGACGCGCGCGACGTCTCGAGCGTCGTCTTCACCGGCGCGGGCGACAAGGCCTTCTGCACCGGCGGCAACACCAAGGAGTACGCCGAGTACTACGCGGGGCACCCGCAGGAGTACCGGCAGTACATGCGCCTGTTCAACGACATGGTCTCGGCGATCCTCGCCTGCGACAAGCCGGTGATCTGCCGCGTGAACGGCATGAGGATCGGCGGCGGCCAGGAGATCGGCATGGCCTGCGACTTCTCCGTCGCCCAGGACCTCGCGCGCTTCGGCCAGGCGGGCCCCAAGCACGGCTCGGCGCCGATCGGCGGCGCCACCGACTTCCTGCCGGTGATCGTGGGCGCCGAGCGCGCCATGGCCGCCTGCGTGCTGTGCGAGCCGTTCTCGGCGCACGAGGCCTACCAGATGGGCATGCTCACCGACATCGTGCCGGCGCTGAAGGTGGACGGGAAGTTCGTCGCCAATCCCCTCGTGGAGACGCAGCGCGCGTACGACGAGTTCGGCCGCATCGCCTTCGGCAGGCCGAAGACGGGCGACGCGCTGAAGGCGGGCAAGGAACTCATGAAGAAGGGCGCGGTGGACCTCGCGATGCTGGACGCGAAGGTCGAGGAGCTGTGCGCCAAGATCCTGCTCACCTTCCCCGACTGCACGACGAAGACGCTGGAGGAGCTGAGGAAGCCCAAGCTCGAGGCCTGGAACCGCAACAAGGAAGACGCGCGCGCCTGGCTCGCGCTCAACATGGTCACCGAGGCGCGCGCGGGCTTCACCGCGTTCAACGCGGGCTCGAAGGACGACCGCGAGGTGGACTTCGTGCTCCTGCGGCAGAAGCTCGCCGCGGGCGAAGGCTGGGTCGGGCCGCTGCACGACGCCATCCAGCCGAAGGGGAAAGCGGCGTGAGCGAGTCGCCGCTCAAGGTCTGGCTCGAGCGCGACGGCGCGCTGCTGCGCCTGCGCCTCGCGCGGCCCAAGGCGAACCTCGTGGACGCGGCGATGATCGCCGCGCTCAGGCAGGCCTTCGGCGCGCACCGCGACAACGCGGGGCTCCTCGCCGCGCTCGTGGACCACGAGGGACCGCACTTCTCCTTCGGCGCGAGCGTCGAGGAGCACCTGCCGGGGGCCTGCGAGCAGATGCTGGAGAGCCTGCACGCGCTCATCGGCGCCATGCTGGAGTGGCCGCGGCCGATCCTCATGGCGGTGCGCGGCCAGTGCCTGGGCGGCGGGCTGGAGTTCGCGCTCGCCGGCAACCTGCTCTTCGCCGCGCCGGACGCGCAGTTCGGGCAGCCCGAGATGAAGCTCGGCGTGTTCGCGCCGGCGGCCTCGGTGCTGCTGCCCTTGCGCATCGGGCAGGCGCGCGCCGAGGACCTGCTCTACTCGGGCCGCTCGATCGACGCGCCGGCCGCGCTCGCCTGGGGCCTGGCGAACGAGGTCGCCGAGGATCCGGTCGCCGCGGCCGCGGCGTACTTCGACAAGCACCTCGCCGGCAAGAGCGCCGCCTCGCTCGCGCACGCGGTGCGCGCGGCGCGCGAGTCCTTCGCCGAGCTCGCGCGCGCGCGGCTCGAGGACGTGGAGGCGCTGTACCTGGAGAAACTCATGGCGACGCGCGACGCGAGGGAGGGGCTGGAAGCCTTCCTCGAGAAGCGCCCGCCGAAATGGGAGCACCGATGAGCACGAAAGACATCGTCTCGCGTTGCGAGCAGCTGTTCGAGGACCTCGATTTCAACGCGGTCAAGGCGTGGAAGGCCGCGGCGCCGGGCCGCAAGGCGATCGGCTACATGCCCATCTACGTGCCGCGCGAGATCATGCACGCGGCCGGCATGCTGCCGGTGGGCGTGTTCGGCGGCGGCGACCAATTGGAGGTCATCCAGGGCGACGCCTACTACCAGAGCTACATCTGCCGCATCCCGCGCTCGACGCTCGAGCTCGGCCTCACCGGGCGCCTGGACTGCCTGGACGGGATGCTCTTCCCGTCGATCTGCGACGTGATCCGCAACCTCTCGGGCATGTGGCAGATCCTGTTCAAGGACAAGTACGTGAAGTACTTCGACCTGCCGCAGAACTACGACGACGCCGTGGGCGGGTCCTTCTACGTGCACGAGATGAAGACGTTGCGCGAGGACCTGGAGAAGCTGGGCGGCCGGCCGATCACGGACGACGCGCTGCGCGCCTCGATCGCCGTGTACAACGACAACCGGCGCGCGGTGCGCGAGCTCTACGCCTACCGCGCGAAGAAGCCCTGGCAGGCGCCGACCTCCGAGGTCTACCTGCTGCTGCGCGCGGGCTGCGTGCTGCCGGTCGAGGAGCACACGAAGCTGGTGCGCGCCTACCTCGCGGCCGCCGAGCAGGAAAAGCGGGCGCAGCGCGACAACGCGCGCGTGGTGCTCACCGGCGCCTTCTGCGAGCAGCCGCCGCTCGGGCTCATCAAGTCCATCGAGATGGCGGGCTGCTACGTGGTGGACGACGACTTCCAGCTCGTGCAGAGCTACCTCATCGAGGACGTCTCGGCCGCGGGCGATCCGCTCGAGGCGCTGTCGAAGGCCTTCCTGCACCACTCGGCGCAGACCTCGTCCAAGTACGACGACAAGAAGGAAGACAAGGGCAAGTACCTGCTGCACCAGGTGAAGACGCGCGGCGCCGAGGGCGTGGTGTTCGCCGCGCCCTCGTTCTGCGACCCGGCGCTCCTCGAGCGGCCGATGCTGCAGGAGGTGCTCGCCAGGCACAAGGTTCCCTACACCGCCTTCAAGTACGCGGAGAACACGGGGCAGATGGCCCCGATCCGCGAGCAGGCGGGCACGTTCGCCGACTCGATCAAACTGTGGAGCGCCGCATGAGCACCCCGCAAGCCGCGAAGAAGGCCGTCGTCAAGGACGACGCGATGAACCTGCAGAAGGAGATGATCGCGGAGAACTACCACCGCCTGGCGCACGCGAAGGCGGAGGGCCGGAAGATCTCCGCCACCTTCGTGCCGGGCAACCTGAACGAGCTCCTCATGTGCTTCGACTTCGTGCGGCGCCTGCCCGAGACCGACGCGCTGCAAAACGGCATGCGCAAGAAGTCCGGCAAGATGATCATGGACGCCGAGCGCGACGGGCACTCCGAGGACGTGTGCACCTACGTGAAATCCGACCTCGGCATGATGCTGCAAGGGGAGGTCGGGCCCACCGGCGAGCCGATGCCGCATCCGGACGTGCTGCTGCTCTCCTACACCGGCTGCTTCACCTTCATGAAGTGGTTCGAGCTCGTGCGCCAGAAGTACGGCTGCGAGACGCTCATGCTGCACGTGCCCTACCAGGGCGACGGCCGGATCAACCCGGCGATGCGCGACTACGTCGTGCAGCAGCTCAAGGAGAAGATCATCCCGGGCCTCGAGCGCGTCTCGGGGGTCAGGTTCGACATCGACCGGCTGCGCGAGTACATGAAGGAGTCGCAGAAGGCCGAGGAAGACCTCGTGCGCGTGCTGCAGTCGGCCAAGCAGCGCCCCTCGCCGATCGACGGCTACTTCGGGGGCGTCTACTACATCGGGCCGATGTTCACGGCCTTCCGCGGCTCGCCCGAGGCGACGCGCTACTACGCGACGCTGTGGGGCGAGATCGAGGAGCGCATCCGGCAGGGCAAGGGCCCGGTCACGCCCGAGGGCGAGCTCGCCGAGGAGAAGTACCGCCTCGTGGTGGAGGGCCCGCCCAACTGGACCAGCTTCCGCGACTTCTGGAAGATGTTCTACGACGAGGGCGCGGTGGTGGTGGCGAGCACCTACGCGAAAGTCGGCGGGGTGTACGACTTCGGCTTCCGCCACGATCCCTCGCGGCCGCTCGAATCGCTCGCGGAGTACTGCCTGGGCTGCTACACGAACCTCAACTTCCCGCAGCGCATCGACATGATCTGCAAGTACATCGAGGAGTACCAGGCCGACGGCCTGCTCATCAACTCGATCAAGAGCTGCAACAGCTTCTCGGCGGGGCAGCTCCTCATCCTGCGCGAGGTGGAGAAGCGCACCGGCAAGCCCGCGGCCTTCATCGAGTCGGACCTCGTGGATCCGCGCTACTTCTCGGCGGCCAACATCAAGAACCGGCTGGAGAGCTACTTCCAGATGATCAAGCAGAAGCGCTCGGCGGCCGCCACCGCGGTGCACTAGCCATGAAGACCTTCATCGGCATCGACCTGGGCTCGACCACCACCAAGGCGGTGGTGGTCGACGAGCGCCGCAACGTCCTCGGGCGCGGCATCACCAACTCGCGCTCCAACTACGACACGGCCGCCGCGGTGGCCAAGCAGGAGGCGCTGGTGGCGGCGCGCTTCCAGCTCTTCCGCGCGGCGCTGTCGAAGAGCGGCGCGCTGAACGGCGGGCTGGAGGCGTTCATCGGGCAGCTCGAGCGCGACTTCCGCCTCGAGCAGTTCCTCGAGCAGCTCGCCGACCTCGAGGAAGTGTGCGCGCGCAACGCGGCGTCCTCGAAGGAAGTCGTCGCGGCGCTCGGCACGCTCTTCGGGCTGCTGAAGGCCGAGGCGCCCCAGCTCTTCGCCCCCGGCGCGAACCGCAAGAGCGACTTCTTCCGCGACATCGCGGGCAGCCGCTACCTGGCGCTGGGCGAATCGGTGGCGAAGGACGCCGGCATCCGCTACGACCAGCTGCTGAACGCCTTCGACCGCTCGATCATCGAGGTGGAGAACCGCGTCTACGACGCGTCGATCTCGAGGCACCTGCTCGCGGCGCTCGAGCGCACCTACGCGGCGATGCCCGACACGCTCGCGAAGAAGGCAGGCATCGCCGCGCCGATCAAGGGCGTGCTCGACACCGAGCTCGAGGAGACCTACGTGGTGGGCACCGGCTACGGCCGCGCGCGCCTGCCGTTCTCCAAGGAGCACATCCGCTCCGAGATCCTGTGCCACGGCCTCGGCGCGCACGTCATGTACCCGGGCACCGCGACCGTGCTCGACATCGGCGGCCAGGACACCAAGGCGATCCAGGTGGACCCGCACGGCATCGTCGAGTCGTTCCAGATGAACGACCGCTGCGCGGCGGGCTGCGGGCGCTACCTCGGCTACATCGCCGACGAGATGAACATGGGCCTGCACGAGCTGGGGCCGCTCGCCATGAAGGCGACGAAGACCGTGCGCATCAACTCGACCTGCACGGTGTTCGCGGGCGCGGAGCTGCGCGACCGCCTCGCGCTCGGCGAGAAGCGCGAGGACATCATGGCGGGGCTGCACCGCGCGATCATCCTGCGCGCCATGTCCATCCTCGCGCGCTCGGGCGGCATCCGCAACGAGTTCACCTTCACGGGCGGCGTGGCGAAGAACGAGGCCGCGGTGAAGGCGCTCATGTCCCTCGTCCGGGAGAACTACGGCGAGGTGACCCTGAACATCAATCCCGACTCCATCTACACCGGGGCGCTCGGCGGCGCGACTTTCGCCTGGCGGGCGGTGATGGAGGAGGGGAAAACGGCGGAGGCGAGGGCATGACCACCACCATCGGCATCGACGTCGGCTCGGGCTGCGTGAAGACGGTGCTCTTCAAGGACGGGGCGTGGACCGCGAAGCGCGTCGAGCGCATCCGCCGGCGCGATCCCATGGACCTCGCCAAGCAGGGCTACGACGAGGTGCTGGAAGAGGCGAAGCTCGCGCCGAAGCAGGTGGACTACGTCGCCACCACGGGCGAGGGCGAGAACGTGAAGTTCGCCACCGGCCACTTCTACTCCATGACCACGCACGCGCGCGGCGGCGTGTACCTCGAGCCCGAGGCGCGCGCGGTCGTGGACATCGGGGCCCTCAACGGGCGCGCCATCTACATCGACGAGCGCGGCAAGGTGCTCGCCTACAAGATGACCAGCCAGTGCGCCTCGGGATCGGGTCAGTTCCTCGAGAACATCGCGCGCTACCTCGGCGTCGCGGTGGAGGAGATCGGGCCGCTGTCGAAAACCTCGCAGAACCCGGAGAAGGTGAGCTCGATCTGCGCGGTGCTCGCCGAGACCGACGTCATCAACATGGTCTCGCGCGGCATCCCGACCCAGGACATCCTGAAGGGCATCCACCTCTCCATGGCCTCGCGGCTGGTGAAGCTGCTGAAAGTCACCGGCATCACCAAGGGGCGCGTGCTCCTGACCGGGGGCTTGGCGCTCGACGCCGGCCTGCTCGCCGCGCTGCAGGAGGAGCTGGTGAACGAAAAGGTGTCGGGCCTCGAGGCGGTGAGCCATCCCGACTCCATCTACGCCGGTGCAATCGGCGCCGCCCTGTGGGGCGAGTACCGGCACGGCAAGCTGAAGGAACTGCAGTCGCGCATCGCCGCGTAAAAGGAGAGATCGCATGGCCCTGATGATCAACGACAACTGCACCGCCTGCGACGCGTGCCTCCCGGAATGCCCGAACGAGGCGATCACCGCGGGCAACCCCATCTATGTGATCGACGCGCTGAAGTGCAGCGAGTGCGTCGGCGCGCACGACGAGCCGCAGTGCCGCAAGGTCTGCCCGGTGGACGACTGCATCGTGCCGAATCCGGACTTCCAGGAGAGCCAGGAAGAGCTGCTCGCCAAGTACCAGTCGCTGCACGGCTAGCGCTAGCTGATCCTCAGGGGCAGGGTCGCGAAGCCGCTCGCCGGGTAGCGGGCGCGAGCCGGCGGCCTGTCCGGCAGGAGCGCGATGAGCGACGAGCGCTCGAATAGCGCGTCCACGAACGCGCGCAGCTGCATGCGCGCGAGCGGCGCGCCGGGGCAGGCGTGGATGCCCGCGCCGTAGAGGAGATTGCGCTCCGGGTCGCGGTCCGGGCGAAAGGTATCCGGCGCCTCGAAGGCGCGTGCGTCGCGATTGGCGGCGACCCAGTTGAGCGAGAGTCCCTCACCGGCCCCGATGCGGCGGCCGGCGATCTCCACCGGGCGCGTCGCCACGCGCCGGCTGGCGACCAGCGGGCCGTGGATGCGCAGGATCTCGTCGATCGCCGGCCCGAGCCGCGAAGGCTCGGCGCGCAACCGTGCCTGAAGCTCCGGATGCGCGGCCAGGAAGTAGGCCAGGATGCCGGCCGCGGACGCGATGGAGCCGATCTCGCCGACCGTCCAGGTGCGCAGGATGTTGACGATCTCCTTGTCGCGCACGGGCCGTCCGTGCACGGTCTCGTGCATGAGCGAGGCGGTCGCGTCGTCCTGCGGCCGCGCGCCCGAGCGCCGGCGCGCCTCGAGCATGCTGCCGACGAAGCCCTCGAACTCGCGCGCGATGTCCGCCATGGCCGCGCGGTCCTGCGCGAGCGTCGCCTCGTAGTTCCGGCGCGTCCAGGCGCCGAGCGGCTGCTCCATCTCGGCCGGCCAGCCCAGGAACGCGCACTGGGCGCGCACCGAGAAGGGCAGCGCGACCTCGGCCATCAGCTCCGTATCGCCGCGTCGTACCAGCTCGAGCGCGATCGCCCGGCAGGCCGGCGCGAGGGCGTCCATGCGCGCGGGCGCGAAGTACGGGTCGATGAGGCGGCGGAATTCCGTGTGCTCCGGCGGATCCATGCCCGCCGGGATGGCGACGTGCCGGGACACCGCGCTGCTGAACGTTTCGGGATCGTGGAGCACGCGGACGACGTCCTCGTGGCGGAACACCGACCACTGCATGAGCTCGCTGTAGGCGACGGGACAGCGCTCGCGCATCCCGTCGTAGGCCGCGACCTGGTCGCGCAGCACCTCTTCGGACCGGGGGTCCCAGTCAGGCGCGTGCCGGCCGGACGTTGTCATGCGCAGGATTATGCTCAGATTGTTCGCCGGCATCTCGACGACCTCCTCGAGGCCGAAGCCGGCTGCCGCGGCGAGCGCCGCGACCGCCTCGAGATCCCGCACGCCCCATTCCGGATCGTTCTCGCGCAGCGACGCATCGAACGCCTCGTTGCTGAGCGCCGTGTGCCGCCCGTTGCGCTTGAAAGGCCCGTAGA
>JBFWWT010000037.1:0-18884 GCA_050246035.1 Burkholderiales bacterium | reverse complement strand
AGGATGCCGTACCAGCGCTCGGCGTCGAACTCGGCCTCGTCCACCACGCTGGTGACGCCGTGCAGCAGCGGCGCCACGATGCCGTAGGAGGTGCCCGTGATCCAGCCGGGATCGGCCGTGCACCAGAAGACGTCGTCGTCGTGCAGGTCGAGCGCGACTTCGCCGGTCGCGTAGTGCATCACCGCCGCCCCGTGCACGTGCTGCGCGCCCTTCGGCATGCCCGTGGTGCCGCTCGTGAAGTGCAGGAACGAGGCGTCCTCGGCGCTCGTTCTCTCGATCTCGAAGCGGTCGGACGCCGCCGCGAGCCTCGCGCGCTCCGCTTCCGTGTCCACCTTCAGCACGTGCACGAGCGTCGGCATCTCGCCGTCGATTCTCCTCACCTTGCGCTCGTAGAGCGCTTCGGTGGTGACGAGCACCTTGCCGCGGCCGAGGTTGATGCGCGTCTTCAGCGGCTCGGGGCCGAACGCGGCGAACAGCGGCGAGACCACGGCGCCGCACTTCAGCCCCCCGAGCACCGCCGCGTAGAGCTCCGGAATGCGCCCGCACAGCACGAACACCGCGTCGCCCTTCGCCACGCCGAGCGAGCGGTAGACGCTGGCGAAGCGGCTGGAGAGCGCGGCGAGCTCGGCATAGGTCAAGTCGCGGCGAGTGTCGTCGGCGCCCAGCCAGCGCAGCGCGACGCGCCCGGCGCGCGGGCCGGCGGCGTGCCGGTCCACCGCCTCGTGCGCGATGTTGAGGCCGCCGCCGGGCAGCCCGTCGAGACGCGCGCGCGCCTCGTCCCAGCCGAGCGGCGCGTTCGGCGCGACGCGAAAGCTCGCCGAATCCTTGCGGATGACGCTCGGGCGCTCCATACCCTCATGGTGCGGCAGCGCGCCCGCGCGGGCTTGACGTAGGTCAACTCACGCGAGCAGCGGCGCGAGCGCCGCCGCCGCGATCCCCGCCGGCGCGACATAGCGCAGCGCAAATCGCAGGCGCCGCGCGCCGGAGGCGCCCAGCCCCAGCTCCTCGGCGAGCAGCTTTGCGGGCAGCACCCAGCCCGCGAACACCGAGAGCAGGAACCCGCCGAGCGGCAGCATCAGGTTCGAGGTCAGGTGATCGATCAGGTCGAAGACGGTGGCCTGCGCGAAGCCGGGCAGCGCGGCGAGCGGATACCAGTCCGACCAGAGGTTGAACGAGAAGACCGTGGCGAGCCCGCCCGCGAAGCTCGCCGGCGCGAGCACGGCGGTGGCCGTCGCGCGGCGCCAGCCGTAGCGGCGCACGAGCAGCGCCACCGCCAGCTCGAGCAGCGAGATCGCCGAGGCGAACGCGGCGACGAACAGCAGCACGAAGAAGGCGAACGCCGCGAGCGTGCCGAACGGGAGGCCCGCGAACGCGATCGGCAGCGTGACGAACACCAGTCCCGCGCCGCCCGCCGGGTCCAGCCCGTGCGCGAAGACGAGCGGGAACACCGCGAAGCCGGCGAGGAACGAGATCGCGGTATCGCCGAGCAGCGAGACGATCGCCGCCTGGCGCAGGTCGATCGCGGCGCCCGCGTAGGCGGCGTAGGTGAGCATGAGGCCGATGCCCACGCCGATGGAGAAAAAGCCCAGCCCCAGCGCTTCCAGCGCCACGCGCGGGGTGAGATCGTCGGCGGAGAATCGGAACAGGAATGCGAGCGTCGCGCGCAGGTCGCCTTCCAGCACCCCGTAGGCGGCGAGCCCCGCCATGAGCAGGACGAGCGCCGGCATCAGCACCGTGCAAGCCGTCTCGATGCCGGCGCGCACGCCGCGCCCGACCACCGCCGCGGTGAGCGCGAGAAAGAGCGCGTGATAGCTCGCCATGACGAGCGGCGAGGCGAGCAGCGCGTCGAAGCGCGCCTGCACCGCGGCGGGATCGGCGCCCGGCAGCCCGTGGCGCGCCGTGTCCGCGACGTAGGCGAGCGTCCAGCCGCCGATCACCGAGTAGAAGCTGAGGATGAGCAGGCCCGCGGCGATGCCGAACAGGCCGAGCGCCGACCAGCGCCGGCGCGCGCCGTGCGCAGCGGCCACGCGCTCGAGGCTCGTGGCGGCGTCCGCGC
This sequence comes from Burkholderiales bacterium, assembly GCA_050246035.1. GTDB lineage: Bacteria > Pseudomonadota > Gammaproteobacteria > Burkholderiales > SG8-39 > JAABQT01. The sequence goes on along the minus strand of JBFWWT010000037.1, from coordinate 16,828 downwards.
CGCCGCGCCGGCCGAGCGCGAACTCGGCGAGCATGAGCGGCGCGACCACCAGCGCGAGGCCGAGGAGGTAGCACAGCACGAAGGCGCCGCCGCCGTTCGCGCCGACCTCGTACGGGAACTTCCAGATGCTGCCCAGCCCGACCGCGGCGCCGATCGCAGCGAGGATGAACCCCGCGCGTCCCGACCAGCTCTCGCTCTGCGCGCTCATGCCGCCGCAAGCTTGGCGCAGCGGACGGGCTCCGGCTTGACCTGCGTCAAGCGTGCGGCCGAAGCGCCCGCGACAATGCCGCATGGCCGAGTATCCGCTGCACCTGGTGCGCAAGCGCACGCTCGCCGACGGCCGCAGCGTCACCATCCGCCCGATCCGCCCCGAGGACGAGACGCCGACGCGCGAGTTCTTCGACCAACTGTCGCAGGAGTCGCGCCAGATGCGCTTCATGAAGTACGTGAAGGCGCTTTCCGACAAGCTGATCCACTTCTTCACGCACATCGACTACGCGAAGCACATGGCTTTCGTGTGCGAGGCCGAGGTGGACGGCAAGCCCGCGCTCGTGGGCGAAGCGCGCTACGTGGCGAACGCCGACGGCCGCAGCTGCGAGTTCGGCGTGGTGATCGCCGACGACTGGCACAAGACCGGCATCGCCGGGCTGCTGATGGAGGCGCTCATCCGCGCCGCGCGCGCCAACCGCCTGGAGAGCATGGAGGGGCTCGTGCTGCGCGAGAACCGCGATATGCTGCGCTTCGTGCGCGCGCTCGGCTTCGAAGCGGCGCCCGATCCGGTAGAGTCCACCCTCATGCGAGCGGTGAAGAAGCTTTGAGCGCGCCAGTCTTCACGGCGCGCGCGCTCACCAAGACCTACGGCACGGGCGAAGCCGAGGTGCACGCCCTTCGCGGGGTGGACCTCGAGATCCGCGCGGGCGAGTTCATCGTGCTGCTCGGGCCCTCGGGCAGCGGCAAGAGCACGCTGCTCAACATCCTGGGGGGACTGGACACGCCGACGAGCGGCGACGTGCGCTTTCTCGAGCACCAGCTCACGGGCGCCGACGAGGCCGCGCTCACGCGCTACCGGCGCGAGCACGTGGGGTTCGTCTTCCAGTTCTACAACCTGATCCCGAGCCTCACGGCGCGCGAGAACGTCGCGCTGGTGACCGACATCGCCCTCGATCCCATGCCCGCGCACGAGGCGCTTTCCTGGGTCGGCCTCGGCGCGCGGCTCGACCACTTCCCCTCGCAGCTCTCGGGCGGCGAGCAGCAGCGCGTGGCGATCGCGCGCGCCATCGCCAAGCGCCCGCAGGTGCTGCTGTGCGACGAGCCGACCGGGGCGCTGGACTACGAGACCGGCAAGCTCGTGCTCGAGGTGATCGCGAAGATCAACCAGGAGCTCGGCACCACGGCGATGGTGATCACGCACAACGCCGCGATCTCGGGCATGGCCGACCGCGTGCTGCGCCTCGGCAACGGCAGGATCGTGGGTGAGCAAAGACCCGAGCGCAAGCTCACGCCGGCGGAGATCTCCTGGTGAAGGCGCTGGATCGCAAGCTTCTCAGAGACCTCTGGTCCATGAAGACGCAGGTAGTCTCCATCGCCCTGGTGATCGCCTGCGGCATCGGCGGCTTCATCGGCTCGCTCTCGACGCACAGCTCGCTCCTCTGGTCGCGCCAGCACTACTACGACACGGCGCGCTTCGCCCACGTGTTCGCCACCGCCAAGCGCGCGCCGGCCTCGCTGGCGGCGAAGCTGCGCGAGATTCCGGGCGTCGCCGAGGCCGAGACGCGCGTGGTGCGCGACGCGCAGCTCTCGCTCCCCGGGGTGGTGCCGCCGATGATCGCGCGCCTGATCGGCTTCGACTTCGTGCACCCGCCCGGCATGAACCGCCTCACGCTGACCTCCGGCCGCTGGCCGTCGCCGGGCAGCCGCAGCGAGGTGGTGGTCAACCAGCGCTTCCTGGAAGCGCGCGGCCTGAAGCTCGGCCAGCCGATGACGGTGCTGCTGAACGGTAAGCTCGAGCGCCTGACGCTCACCGGCACCGCGCTCACGCCCGAGTACATCTATGCCACGCGCGGCGGGGGCATGCCCGACGACGAGTGGTTCGCGGTGCTGTGGATCGACGCGCAGGCGCTGGCTGCCGCCTTCAACATGGAGGGCGCCTTCAACTCGGTGCTGCTGCGGCTGCAGCACGGAGCCTCGAGCGAGGCCGCGATCGCCGCGCTCGACCGTCTGCTGGAGCCTTACGGCGGGTTCGGCGCGGTTGGGCGCGCCGACCAGCTCTCGGACAAGATCGTCACCCAGGAGATCAACCAGCAGAGGATCTTCGGCACGGTGCTGCCGGCGATCTTCCTCGCGGTGGCGGCCTTCATCCTCAACGTGGTGCTGCACCGGCAGGTGAACGCGCAGCGCGGCGAGATCGCGGCGCTGAAGGCGCTCGGCTACCCCGACGCCGACATCGCGCTGCATTACCTCAAGTTCGCCTCGGTCATCGTGCTGCTCGGCGCGGGGCTCGGCACCTGGCTCGGGCACTGGCTCGGCGAGGCGATGACCGGCCTGTACACGGAGGTATTCCACTTCCCGGAGTTCCACTACCGGCTCGAGGCCTGGCTCGTGCTCACGGGCGCCGGCGCAGCGCTCGCCGCCGCCGCCGGCGGCGCGCTCGCCGCGATCCGCGGCGTGGTGCGGCTGCGCGCCGCCGAGGCGCTGCGCCCGCCCGCGCCCGCAGCCTTCCGGCCGCTGCTCGTCGAGCGCGCGGGCTACGCGCACCTGCTCACGCCCGCGCAGCGCATGATCATGCGCAACCTGGAAAGGAAGCCCCTGCGTGCGGCGACCACCGTGGCCGGGGTGGCGGCGTCGGTGGCGATCCTGATCGCCGGCGTGTTCTGGGCCGACGCGATCGAGTGGTTCATGGACGTGCAGTTCAACCGCGTGCAGCGCGCGCAGGTGAGCGTCGGCTTTCCGGAGGCCGTGCCGCGCGACGCGCGCTGGGCACTCGAGCGCCTGCCGGGAGTGAAGCAGGTCGAGGTGACGCGCGCGATCCCCGTGCGCCTGCGCGCGGGGCACCGCAGCTATCGCACCGCGCTCACCGGCCTCGCCGAGGACGCGCAGCTGCAGCGCATCCTCGACGCCGAGCTGCGCGCGACACCGCTCGTGCCCGGCGCCGTCCTCCTCAGCACGCGCCTCGCCGAGACGCTGGGCGTACGCCCCGGGGACACGGTCATGGCGGAGCTGCTCGAGGGCGAGCGCATCAAGGCGCCGGTGCGCGTCGGCGGCACCGTGGACGAGATGGTGGGCTCGAACGCCTACATGCGCCTGCAGGACCTGAACGCGCTCGCGCGCGAGGGCCCGGTGGTCTCCGGCGCCGGGCTGCTCGTCGATCGCGAGAGCGAGCAGGCCCTGCTCGAGCGGCTGAAGCAGATCCCCGCGGCCGCGGTGGTCATCGTCACGCGCACGCTGGTGGACACCTTCCGCGAGACGAGCGCGAGGAACGTCCTCTTCTTCACCGCGGTGCTCTCGCTGTTCGCCGCCACCATCGCCGTCGGCGTGGTCTACAACAACGCGCGCATCCAGCTCGCCGAGCGCGCCTGGGAGCTGGCGAGCCTGCGTGTGCTCGGCTTCACGCGCGCCGAGGTCTCGGTGCTGCTGCTGGGCGAGCTCGGCCTGGAGATCGCGCTCGCCATTCCGCTCGGCTTCGTCGCCGGCTTCTGGCTCGCCGCGCTGCTGCTCGCGCTCATGCCGCACGACGTGATCGACTTCCCGCTCGTCATCTACCCGAGCACCTACCTGCTCGCGGGCGCGGTGGTCGCCGCCGCCGGCGTGCTGAGCGCCCTCATCGTGCGCAATCGGATCGATAATCTGGACCTCGTCGGCGTGCTGAAGACCCGAGAATGAGAACCCGCAACAAGATCGCCCTCGTCCTCGCCGGACTCGTCGTCGCGGCGCTCGTCGCCTGGTCGCTGCGGCCGCAGCCGGTCGCGGTGGAGGTCGCCCAGGTGGCGCGCGGGCCCTTCGAGCAGACCGTGACGGACGACGGCAGGACGCGCGTGCGCGACCGCTACGTGGTGTCGGCGCCGCTCGCCGGTCGCGTGCAGCGCATCGCCCTCGACGCCGGCGACACGGTGCGCCAGGGGCAGGTGGTAGCGCTGCTCACGCCCACCGCGCCCGCGTTCCTCGACGCGCGCACCGAGCGCGAGCTGCGCGAGAGGATCGGCGCCGCCGATGCGCAGGCCGCGCGCGCGCGCGCCGAGACGCAGAAGGTGCTCGCGCAGCGCGACCAGGCGCGCGCCGACGTCAACCGCCAGGCGAAGCTCGCCGAGGGCGGCTTCGTCTCGCCGACCGTGCGCGAGCAGGCCGAGCTCGCGCTGCGCACCGCCGAGCGCTCGGTGGATGCCGCGCGCTTCGCCGAGGAGGCGGCGCGCCACGAGCTCGCGCAGGCGCGCGCGGCGCTCACGCGCTACAAGAGCGGCGCGCCCGGCGTGAAGTGGGAGGTCACCTCGCCGGTCAATGGCTCGGTGCTGAAGGTGGTGCAGAAGAGCGAGGGCGCGGTCGCGCTCGGCGCGCCGCTGCTGGAGGTCGCCGATGCGCGCAGCCTGGAGGCGGTCGTGGACGTCCTGTCGCAGGAAGCGGTGGCCATCCGCCCCGGCATGGCGGCGCGCATGGAGGTGGGCATCGGCGTGCCGCCGCTGCGCGCGGTCGTGCGCCTGGTCGAGCCCGCCGCCTTCACCAAGGTCTCGGCGCTCGGCGTCGAGGAGCAGCGCGTCAACGTGATCCTCGACTTCGACGGCCCGCTCGACCAGGTATGGACGATCGGCGACGCCTTCCGCGTGGAGGCGCACATCGTCACGCACCGGGTCGAGGACGCGGTCAAGGTGCCGGTGGGCGCGCTGTTTCGCGAGGGCGAGGGCTGGGCGGTGTTCGTCGTGCAGGGCGACGCGGCGGCGAAGCGCGCGGTGAACGTGCCGCGGCGCAACGGCGTCGAAGCGATGGTGGCGGACGGGCTGAAGCCGGGCGAGCGCGTGATCGTCTATCCGTCCGATGCGCTGCATGACGGCGCGCGCGTCGAGATCGTGGCGGGCGGGCGATGAGGCGCCCGGACCCCGAGGCGATCCTCGCCCGCGCGGCCGGCCGGCGGCTCGCCTTCTTCCTCGACTTCGACGGCACGCTCACGCCGATCGTCGAGCGGCCCGAGGCCGCCGTGCTCGATGACGCCACGCGCGAGGTGCTGCGGCGCCTCGCCGCGCGCCACCCGGTGGCCGTGGTGAGCGGCCGCGACCTCGAGGACGTGCGCGCGCGCGTCGGGCTGGAGGGCCTCGCCTACGCCGGCTGCCACGGGTTCGACATCGACGGGCCCGGGGGCCGCAGGGCGCACGAGGCCGCCGCGGCCGCCGCGCCGCAGCTCGCCGCGGCCGCCGACGAGGTGGCGCGCGACACCGCGGGGCTGCCCGGCGTGCAGCTCGAGCGCAAGCGCTACACGCTCGCCGTGCACTACCGGCGCGCGCGCGAGGCCGACCGCCCCGCGGTCGCCGACGCGGTCGAGCACGCGCTCGCGCGCCACCCGGGATTGCGGCGCACGAGCGGCAAGATGGTCTACGAGCTGCAGCCGGCCGTGGACTGGGACAAGGGCCGCGCCGTGCTCTGGCTGATCGAGTCGCTGGGACTCGCCGGGGCGCTGCCGGTGTACATCGGCGACGACGTCACCGACGAGGACGCCTTCCGCGCGCTCGCCGAGCGCGGCGTCGGCATCGCCGTGCAGGAGGCGCCGCAGCCCAGCGCCGCGCGCTACGCGCTGCGCGACCCGGCGGCGGTGCGCGAGTTCCTCGCGCAGCTCGCGTAGGGCGGGCCATGGGCCCACCCCGCCGGGCCGCCGGCGCTCAGCTTACTTCTTCTTGTTGTAGGCGGTGCACCAGCCGTGAGGCGAGATCACGCCCTCGACGATGCCGCAGGCGTTCGGCGGCTGCCAGTACACGCAATCGTCGCAATCCTCGTCGCCCTTGGGCGTGTCCTGGTACTTGAAGACTTCCTTGGCGAGCTTCTTCGCGCTCGCGTCGCGGATGGGTATCACCGCGCCGACCAGCGCGGCGCCGGCCAGCGTGGCGGCGCCCTTGAAGAACCCGCGTCGCTTCAGCTTCGATTCGTCGTTCATCGCATGCACCTCACACAGGGTTGATAAAACTTTCGGCGATCCGGTCAGAAAAGGCCCTTCGGCCCGATCACCTTGGTGACGTCCTGGATCACGATCTCGTTGTAGGCGAAAGAGCCCGTCTCGGCCTTCTCGTGGCACTCGCCGCAGTGGATCAGCACCTTGAGCGCCTCCGGGGGAAAGGGCCTCGAGGTATTGACCCGCGGGGTCGTTCCCTTCACGTACGCCGCCATGAAGTGCCGTCCCCGGAACACCGGCAGGTCGGTGATGCGCAGCGGCGTGCGGTCGTCCCGCAGCCGGTAGAGGATCGCGCTGCCGCCCAGATAGTCGGTCTTGTCCGCGGCGTTGGCCACCAGGTACTGCTCGATCTCCCGCGACACCGCCGGCGCCAGCGAAAGCGCCTCGCCGAAGTGCTGGTCGGCCTTGGCCATCAGCGCGCTCCACGAGCGCGCGGGCAGCATCGCCGGGAGATAGAGGAAGTGGCAGTCGCTGCATTCCTTCTTGTAGGCGGCGTTGGTGACGGGCGCGAAGCCGCCCTTCTCGTACGAACGGGGGTTGAAGCGGTCGTCAATGGCGGCGGCCGAGCCGGCACCGAGCATGGTGAAGACCGCGGACGAAATCGCTGCTCTCTTCAGAATCTTCGGCATCGCGTGGCTCCTTGCTTGATCAATGGAAGAATGGAAGTTCCCGAGCATGAAACGCGGATCCGCTTATCGCGAGCGCGGATTCTCCCCCCTGAACAGATGGTCGTTTACGTGGAAGACCCTGCTCTTGAAGTCTCCCGAGCCGATTCGATCGTGGCACACGCCGCATTCGGTGAGGGTCCTGGGCCGGGGATTGCCATTCCAGATTGGATCGAGCACCGTGGCGTGAAGTTTCGCGATGTACGGCACCTGCGTGATGCGCAGCGGCGCCTCGTTGGCGGGCAGCGACGCCATGATCGCGCGGGACTGCAGGTTCGTCGCCCGGTCGGCCGCGTGCGCCACCAGGTAATCGGTGATCGCGCGCTGCGTCGCGGCATCCACCCTGGCCGGCTCGCCGAAGTGGTCGTCCAGCCGCTGCATCACCCTGCGCCAGGACTCCGCCGGCAGCAGCTCGGGCGAGAACGCGGTGTGGCAGGTGCCGCACTCCTTGACGTACGCGCCGTCGGCGGGCACCAGCAGGGCGGCGAAGGCCGGCCTGCCCAGCGTCGCCCAGCCGCCCGCCAGGGCCGCCGCCAGCCCGAGCGCGGCGGCCAGCGCCCTTGTCTGCGATTTCATCGTGTCTCCCTTTCCTCGTGCCGTGCTATCGGCTTCGGATCATCGTCAGCACGTCGCCCTTTTCCTGCGGCGTGCACTCGCGGCCGAACGTCCACTTGCAGTTGCGCACCAGCCACTTCTCGATCTTCTCCCGGTCCGTCAGCCGCTCCGGATTGGCCGAGGGCGCGAGCGGCTCGATCAGCTTGCCGGTGGTCGCGTGCTTGCCCATCTTCGAGAGGTCTTCCGTGTGGCACAGCGCGCAGTGCCGCGCCTGGCCGGTCTTCGCGTCGACGGCCACGCGCCGCCACACCTTCTCGCCGGCGGCGACCGTGAAGTTGCCGGCGCCCTGCGACCGGAACTGCTGCAGCAGATCGTCCACCGGGCTGGCCGACGCGGCGGCGTGCAGAGCGAGTCCTGCCGCGAGCGTCAGCCCGCGCCATGCGGTGCAGCGGCTATTTTTTCTCATCGGGGCCAGCGGAATTCTCCAGGTCGACGTGGATCATGGGGCCGGGCGCGAAGGTGCCGGCCTCGGCGTCGCGGTGGCACCTCGCGCAGTCCGACGGCCGCACGCGCTCCCAGGTCGCCGCCTCGAGGCGCGCATGGCGTTCCTCGATGTAGGCGGTCGCGCTGATGCGCAAGGGGGCCGCATCCGCGGGGATGGTGGTGGCCATCTTCCACGCCACGGGGGAGGCCAGCTGCTCGGCGGCGTTGCGCGCGGCGTAGGCCCGCAGGTGTTGAAGAGTTTCCTCGCCCAGGGCCAGATCCTCCTCGAAATGCGACGCCTGCTCGTCGAACATTCTCGACCAGGAGCGCGCCGGCAGCAGGGAAGGATGGTAGGCGAGGTGGCAGTCGCCGCACTCCTCGCGCCAGGCCGGGTCAAGCGCCAGGGCCGCGCGCGCCGGGGGGCGCGCCGCATCCCCCGTCTGAGGATACGCGCGAAAGTAGGCAAAGGCGCCGAGCGCCACGACCAGCACGATCATGACGGCAACGCCGCGCTTCGCGTCGACGCCCGCGGTCGCGCCGCCGGCGCGCTTGACGCCGGTGAGCATCGAGGCGACGAGGTTCTCGCGGTCGGCGAGGGAGCCCGCCAGGACCCCGAGAACGTGGACAGCCGCCAGGGCGAGCATCGCGTAGGCGAGCCAGAGGTGCAGCGCGTGCGCGATATCGCCCACGCGGTAGCCGAACCACCCGGCCAGCACGCCGAGGCGCTTCTCGGCACCGAGCGCGACCAGGCCCGTGACGACTTCCAGCGCGGCCAGTGCGAGCAGGCCGTAGATCGACCAGGTGCCGGCGGGATTGTGCCCGAGGTAGTGCGCCTGCCGCCGCCGCGCCAGCGCCGCGAGATATCGCCAGGCGGCCGAGACGGGATAGCGGAAGCTCGAGAAGCGCGCCCAGCGCGTTCCCGTGAATCCCCACACCAGGCGGAAGGCGACGAGCCCCGCCATGGCATAGCCGAAGAATTCATGTACATCGAGATAGCGCGCATCGCGCGTGAACCAGGCGCCCGCGAAACTTGCCACGAGCAGCCAGTGAAAGACCCGTGTGGGCGCATCCCAGACGCGTACGCGACGGTGGTCGTCGGCCATGGCAGCATCGTCGAATTCGGGTCTCGAAGGCGTTTCCGGGCTCCAGCAGGCAAAAAAACTCCCGGGCTGGCACCGCTAAGCGCGGTGCTGCCCGGGAAGTCCAATTGCCCAATGCCCTTCGATGGATCGCTAGAAGCTGTACTCCATTCCGACCTGCCAGCTCGACGAGCTGCTTTCCAGGCCGGCGAAGGTACGGTTCTTCGACTTCAGGTTGAAGTCGAAGTGGAAGCTGACGTTCATCGCCGGGTTCCACAGGAGCGTGACGCGCTTGCCGACCTTGTTGCCGAAGTCGGTCGTCACGCCCGCCGGGCTCGTGTACTCGTACTTGGTGTCACGATACACCGCCACCTCGAAGCCGTAGGTCCGCTGGTAGAAGTAGCGGAACGTGGCCCCGATGAACGCGCGCTCCGCGGAGGCGCCGCTCACGTAGTCCTGCTTGATGCCCGAGTACTTCGCCATCGCGACCCAGGAGTGCGAGCCGCGGTCGGCCACGTCCCACTCCGCCCGCAGGCCCCAGACGTTGCTCTTGTCGACCACCTCCACCGGCGCGCCGCTGATCGAGTAGCCGCCGAGCGTGTTGGTGAACGACAGGCTCGAGTCGGTCACACCCGCCGGGCAGGCGCCCGGGCAGATGAAGCTCGACTTGTACGGCGTCAGCATCGAGGTGCTGTCCTTGCTGTTCACGCCCTCGAACGCCAGCCACAGGTCGTTGTCCGTCTTGCGGAACGCGTTGTAGGCCACGGCGTAGTAGTACTCCTTGCCGTCCGACCAGCTGTTGTTCGTCACGCCGGTCTGCGGCGCGAACTGCACCCACCAGCGATCGTCGAACAGGCCGTGGAAGCTGTAGGCCATCATCTCCTTGGCCTTGCCCACGCCGCCCTGACCGAGGCTCATGAAGTTCGGCAGGCCCACCGGGAACACGAACTGGCTCACGACCCATGCCGGCTCGTTGCCGATCGACATGCCGATGAAGCTGTTCTCGCCGACGTTGCGCGAGGTCGACAGCCGGTACTCGTCGTAGCCGAAGAAGTTGATTCCCGTGGGGCCTGTCTGCCCCGTGGTCACGGACGACAGCTGGTTGTTGCCGATGTAGCCGATCTCCGTCCACAGGCCCATCCAGTCCGTGATCGGACCGGTATAGAACAGCGCCATGCGCGCCAGGGGCCTCGACGTCAGGTCGCTCTGCGTGGTCACGCCCGCGGTATTGGTGGACTTGGACCGCGAGAAGAACTCGGAGCGCAGCCGTGCCGAGAAGAAGTCGGTCCAGTTCAGCGAGATGTAATCCCCGCCGTACTGAGGCTCGCCCTCGACCGTCTGGCCGTCGGCGCGCAGCTTCTCCCGAACCACGGGCCGCGTGTAGCCGCGCATCGCGAAGATGCGGCCGGTACGCGTGAAGTTCGGAACGCTGTCGGTGCCGATATGACAGGAGTTGCAGACCATGCCGGTCTGTCGGGCAAAGCTGGGCATGGCTTGCGACTCGGTGGCCAGGAACGGCATCGCGAAAACCAGCGCCGCCGCAGCCAATTTGGTTATGCCTCTTGCATGCAACTTCATGATGCTCCTCCCAAGTAAGTAGGCTTAGGGCTGTACAGGTTGGTTACTTTTGCAGCTCGGTCTTCATGTAGTGCACCAAAGCCTCGACGTCGGGGACCGCCTCGGCGCCGAACGCGGGCATGTTCGGATACGACTCCTTGTAGAGCCGCTCCCTGCCGTTACGGCCCAGCCGGATCACGTCGATCACCGCGGCGGCGGGCGCATTCCTGACGAAGGGATTTCCCTTCAGGGCCGGCGCGAGGCGCGGCCACTCGTGGTCGGTTCCCTCGCCCTTCGCGCCGTGACACGAAGCGCAGCGCAACCGGTATACGTTGGCCGTGTTCTTGTCGACACCGCCCACCTGGTGCGACGGGTAGACCTCCTGCTGTGCCAAGGCGCCGCCGCTGGCCGCCAAGAAGACTCCCAGAGTTATCAGGCTCAGTTTCGCCTTCACGTTGATCCTCCTTTATTGTCGAAAACCTGCTGTTTCCCGCCTGCTCCCTGCGCGCGGCGTTCTCCCCGCGCGCTCTTGCCACTATCGACTCGACGCCGCGTCATCGGCCGGCGATCACCGCGATCTGCACCAGCGCGCCGCGCGGCAACTGCCCCGCCTGCAAGACGACGCGCGCCGGCGGCGTGCCCTTGAAATAGCCGTGGTAGACACGGTTCATGCCGGACAGATTGCCGATCCACGAGAGATAGACCGTGGCGTAGACCACGTTCGCCATCGTCAGGCGGTTGCTCTCGAGAATCGACCGGATGTTCTCCATGACCTGGCGCGTCTGCGCCTCGATGCCCTGCGTCGCGTCGAAGTCGCCGCTTGCCGGATCGACGGCGATCTGGCCCGATACGAACAGCAGGTCGCCGTAGCGCGTGGCCTGGGTGTAGCCCGCGGATTCCGTCGCGGCCCGGGGCGACTGCGCCGCGGGGCTGGCCGCGGGCGCGACTGCTACAGGCGCGGGAGAGGGTGCCGGTGCGGCTGCGGGTGCGGCCGCCGCGGGCACGGGCTCCGTGGCGACCGACGCAGGCTCCTGCGTCTCGCGCTTGACCACGACACCGGCTTGCGAGTTGATGGCCGAGGGCGCGTCACCCTTGCCCTGCTTGTAGATCAGGGGCCTTCCGCCGACGCTCGAGCCGGCGCAACCCGCCAGGGCGAGCGAGACCGCCGCACATGCAATGCCTACGCCGTCGACACGCGACCGTTCCGATACCACCAACCTTCCCTCCGTCTGCGATCAGTTCCGCGCCCGGCGCTCCGGCCAGGTTCGCGTACTGCCCGCCTGCCGCACGATTGCGGCAAGTGAATACAGTCAAGTGCATACATTAAGGCAACGGCGCGCTTTTGTAATCCGCGGATAACGAAACTCGATGGGCCGGCGCTGGTTCCTCGTCGCACGAGTCTGGATGTTCTCGCTGCACCGCGTCCGTATCGATTTTCTTCTTGCAACAATAGGTTGCTGACGGATTTTGGAAGATCATGTTGTGGCGCAACATGCAATCGTGGCGCCGCGGCGGAATACTGCATATCGAACCAGTAGCCGCCCCACCCGGAACTTCGGCAGGCGGACTGCGTCAATCCGACGCCGTCACATGCGCGGGCGCTTCTCTCGCTCGCGCATGCGCCCCCAGCGCAGCGCCTCGGCGAGCTGGCCGAGCTCGGCGGCCACGACGCGCAGCACGTCGTCCAGCGACACGATCCCCTTCAGGCCGCCGTCCGCGCCCACCACCGGCAGCCGGCGCACGGCGCGCTCGGACATGCGCGCCACCGCCTCGAACAGGCCATCGTCCTCGCGCGCCACGGCGATGTCCCTCGACATGGCGTCGGCCACGCGGATGCCCTCGGGACGCGCGCCGGGCACCGCGACCACGGCGACGACGATGTCGCGGTCGGTGAGGATGCCGACCGGCCGCGCGACGCCGTCCTTTCTCTCCACGACCACGAGCGCGCCGACGTGCTGGTTGCGCATGGTCGCGGCGGCTTCGCGCAGCGACTGCTCCGGCTCGGCGAGCACCACGCGCGGGCTCGCGATCTCGCGCACTCTCATCGCGCGCGCTTCCAGGCCACGCGCAGCAGGTTGTCGGCCTTGTTGTAGCGGTAGTCGAGCTCGCCCTTGAAGGCGTGCAGGAGCGCGTCGCCGATCCGGCGCGCGAGGTGCGGGCCGGTCGTGGTGATCACGACGCCGCGGCCGTCGGCCTCGATCGCCATGATGCGCTCGAGCGGGTGGCCGCGCTTCTCGGCGGCCTCCGTGCGGCGCACGCGGCCGAGCACCTCCTCGCGATGCGCGTCGAAGTACTCGCCCTGCACCGAGACGTAGCCCGCGGGATAGCGGTCGCGCACGCGCTTGCACGCGGGGCACAGCGCCTGATGCGCGCCCGCCGGCGCCGCGCCCCAGCTCCAGCGCCCGCGGCGCCATAGCGCGCCGCACTCCTTGCAGCGCGTGGGCTCGGGGAGCTTCCGCTTCGATTTGTAAGTGTCGTGGACGAACTCCTGCAGGAGCTGCTCCTGCCGGCGGCCGGGAACGTGCTTGCGGGGGGATTTCATGAAATCAATCTAAGGCGGACGCGGGCGCCGCGCTTGACCTTCGTCAAAAGGCCGTGCGGTCGACCTCGTCCGCCAGGCGGCGCAGCGCCGGCGCGATCACCACCTTCGGCGCCGGCAGCCGCGCGAGGTCGGCGAGGCAGCGGCTGCGCGACTCGGCGAGCGCGGGCTGCTCGAGGCGCCGGCCCGCGAGCATCGCCGGCACGAGCAGCGGCTCGCCCGGGTGCGCGTCGCCCTCCACCGAGATCGTGTCGCGCTCGAAGCGGCCCGCGGCGTCCACCTCGCGCCAGACCTGCTTCGCGCCCGGCCAGGTCGCCTTGCCGGTGGAGCGCTTGCGCCGCGGCCGCCCGCCGTAGGCCTCGAGCTTGTACACCGCGTCGAGATAGGGCGCATCCGCCGAGGTGGTGAGGCTCGTGCCCACGCCGTAGCTGTCGATGGGCGCCCCCGCCGCCTCGAGCGCGGCGATGCGCGCTTCGTCCAGGTTGCCGCTCGCGAAGATCGTCGCCTCGCGGTGGCCCGCCTCGTCGAGGATGCGCCGCGCCTTGCGCGCGAGGTCCGCGAGGTCGCCGCTGTCCAGGCGCACGCCCTTCAGCCGCCCCGGCGTCGCGGCCGCGCGGCGCGTGCCCTCGACGCTGTCGTAGGTGTCGACGAGCAGCACCGCGTTCTGCGGGAACGCGGCGGCGAAGTGCGCGAAGGCCTCGGATTCGCTGTCGTGCGCCTGCACGAAGGAGTGCGCCATGGTGCCGAACACGGGAATGCCGAAGCGCGGCGCGGCGAGCGCGGTGGCCGTGCCGTCGAAGCCCGCGATCCAGGCCGCGCGCGCCGCGAGCAAGCCCGCTTCGGCGCCGTGCGCGCGGCGCAGGCCGAAGTCGATGAGCTTCTTGCCCGGCGCCGCGCGGCGCACGTGCGCGGCCTTGCTCGCGATCAGCGTCTCGAAGTGCACTAGGTTGAGAAGCCGCGTCTCCAGGAGCTGCGCCTCGGGCATCGGCGCCGCGACGCGCAGCACCGGCTCGTCGGGAAAGAACAGCGTGCCCTCGGGCATGGCGTGGATGTCGCCGGTGAAGCGCCACTGCTCGAGGCGCGCGGCGAAGCCCGGGGCAAAGAGGCCGCTCGCCTCGATCCACTCGAGCTCCTCGGGGCCGAAGCGCGCGACCTCGACGAACTCGAGCGCCTGCGCGAGGCCGGCGGCCACCAGGAACTCGCGTCCCGGCGGGAGCTTCCTCACGAAGAGCTCGAACACCGCCGTGTGCGTCATGTCGCGCTCGTAGTAGGCCTGCAGCATGGTGAGCTGGTACAGGTCGGTGAGCAGCGGGCTCCTCAGCGGGTCCATGCGCCCACCTTACGGCCTGCGACCGCCGCGCGTTTGACGCAGGTCAACGGCCCCCGGCCGCGTCGCGGCAGACTGCCCGGGATGAACGCCCCCCTGTCCGCCGAGACGCTGCGCCGGCGCTGCGACCCGGCGCGACTCGCCTTCGCCACCACCGACGAGCTCGAGCCCCTGCCGGGCGCGCCGGGCCAGGCGCGCGCCGAGGCCGCGCTCGGCTTCGGCGTGGGCATGCGGCGCGAGGGCTACCACCTCTTCGCCATGGGGCCCGAAGGCTACGGCCGGCACAGCCTGGTGCGCGCGCGGCTGGAGGACGGGGCGCGGCGGCGCGAAGCGCCGGCCGACTGGTGCTATGTCTTCAACTTCGACGCGCCGCACCGGCCGCGCGCGCTCAAGCTGCCGGCGGGCCGCGCGCTCGCCTTCCGCGACGCGATGGCGCGCCTCGTCGAGGACCTCTCGGCGGCGATCAGCGCGGCCTTCGAGACCGACGAGTACCGCAACCGCCACCGCGAGATCGAAGCCGACCTCGCCGAGCGCCAGGAGCACGCGCTGAACGATCTCGGCGAGCGCGCGCGCGGCGAGGGCATCGCGCTCGTGCGCACGCCGAGCGGCTTCGGCTTCGCGCCCTTCAGCAAGACGGGCGAGGGCGTGATGGAGCCGGACGAGTTCGGCAAGCTCACGGAGAAGGCGCAGGCGCGCTACCAGGAGGCGATCGCCGCTCTGCAGAAGGAGCTCGGCGACCTGCTGCACCAGATGCCGAAGTGGCGGCGCGAGGCGCTCGACCGGATGCGCGAGCTCGACCGCTCGGTGACGCGCGCCGCGGTGAACAGCCTCATCGACGAGCTGCAGGCGGGCTACGCCGACCTGCCGCGCGTGCAGGAATACCTGCAGCGGGTGAAGGCCGACACGCTGGAGAACGCGGCCGCCTTCCGCCAGGCGAAGGAAGGCGAGGCGCCGACGCTCTTCGGCATCCCGCTGCCGCGGCCCGAGGGCACCGAGGCGCCGTTCAAGCGCTACGCGGTGAACGTGCTCATCGCGCACGAGGGCGCGGCCGGCGCGCCGGTGGTGTACGAGGACCGCCCGAGCCACGCCTCGGTCCTCGGGCGCATCGAGCACGTCGCGCAGATGGGCGCGCTGGTCACCGACTTCACGCTGATCCGCGCGGGCGCGCTGCACCGCGCGAACGGCGGCTACCTCGTCCTCGACGCGATGAAGGTGCTCACCCAGCCCTACGCCTGGGAGGCGCTCAAGCGCGCGCTGCGCTCGCGCACCGTGGACGTGCGCACGCTGGGCCAGGAGCTGGGCATCCTGTCCACGGTGTCCCTCGAGCCCGAGCCGATCCCGCTCGACGTCAAGGTGGTGCTGGTGGGCGAGCGGATGCTCTACTACCTGCTGCACGCCTGGGACCCGGAGTTCGCGGAACTGTTCAAGGTGGCCGTGGACTTCGAGGAGGACATGCCGAGGGGCGAGGCCGACGACGCGCTCTACGCGCGCCTCGTCGCGGGCTGCGCGCAGCGCGAGAAGCTGCGGCCGCTCGACGCCGCGGCGGTGGCGCGCGTCATCGAGCAGCAGGCGCGCGACGCGGGGGACGCGCACAGGCTCTCGGTGCGCATGCAATCGCTCACCGACCTGCTGCGCGAAGCGGACTACTGGGCGGGGACCGCGGCGCGCAAGGTGGTGGGCGTGGCGGACGTGCAGAAGGCGCTGGATGCGCAGATCGCGCGCGCCGACCGGCTGCGCGAGCGTCTGCGCGAGCACATCGTGCGCGGCAGCATCCTCATCGACACGTCGGGCGCGCGCGTCGCGCAGGCGAACGGCCTCGCCGTGATGCAGCTCGGCGACTTCGCCTTCGGCTCCCCGCATCGCATTACCGCGCGCGTGCGCCTGGGCTCGCGCGGCGTGGTGGACATCGAGCGCGAGTCCGAGACGGGCGGGCCGATCCACTCCAAGGGCGTGCTCATCCTGTCGGGGTACCTGTCGGGGCGCTACGCGCTCAACAAGCCGCTCGCGCTCTCGGCGAGCCTGGTGTTCGAGCAGAGCTACGGCGGCGTGGAAGGCGACAGCGCATCTTCCGCGGAGCTCTACGCGTTGCTGTCCGCGCTCTCCGATGCGCCCCTGAGCCAGTCGCTCGCCGTCACCGGCTCGGTGAACCAGCACGGCGACGTGCAGGCGATCGGCGGCGTGAACGAAAAGATCGAGGGCTTCTTCGACCTGTGCCGCGAGCGCGGGCTTTCGGGGAGCCAGGGCGTCGTCATTCCGCGGGCGAACGTGCAGAACCTCATGCTGCGCGAGGACGTCGTGCAGGCGGTCGCGGACGGGAAGTTCTCCGTGCACGCGGTCTCCAGCGTGGACGAAGGCATCGAGCTGCTGACCGGCGTGCCGGCCGCGGACATCCACGCGCGGGTCGAGGCGCGGCTCACCGGGTTCGCGGAGAAGGCGCGCGAGTTCGCCACCGCGGGGGCGAAGAAGTCGTGGCGGGCA
>JBFWWT010000036.1:0-19223 GCA_050246035.1 Burkholderiales bacterium | reverse complement strand
GCGTCCGGCGCGATCTCGCTGTCGTAGCTCCACTCGTGGATGCCCATCTTCTGCGACATCACGGTGACGCCCGGCGCCGGGCGCTCGGCGAGGTCCTCGCCGCAGAGCAGCTTGTCGATCGAGATCGCCGCGTCGTGCCCGTGGGCGACCGCCCAGATGATGTTCTTCGGGCCGAAGGCGGAGTCCCCGCCGAAGAAGACGTTCTTCACGCTCGACTGGAAGGTGACCTTGTCCAGCACCGGCAGGCCCCATTTGTCGAACTCGATGCCGCTGTCGCGCTCGATCCAGGGAAACGCGTTCTCCTGGCCCACGGCGACCAGCACGTCGTCGCATTCGTAGGTCTCGTCCGGCTCGCCGGTGGGCACGAGGCTCCTTTTGCCCTTCGCGTCGTACACCGCCTTCACCTTCTCGAAGGTCATGCCCTTGAGCTTGCCGCCCTCGTGCAGGAAGGCCTTGGGCACGAGGTAGTTGAGGATCGGGATGCCCTCGTGCTGCGCGTCCTCCTTCTCCCAGGGCGAGGCCTTCATCTCCTCGAACCCGGAGCGCACGATGACCTTCACGTCCTCGCCGCCGATGCGCTTGGAGGTGCGGCAGCAGTCCATCGCCGTGTTGCCGCCCCCGAGCACGATCACGCGCTTGCCGATCTTCGAGGTGTGCCCGAAGGACACGGAAGACAGCCAGTCGATGCCGATGTGGATGTTCTTCGCGGCTTCCTTGCGCCCCGGGATGTCGAGGTCGCGCCCGCGCGGCGCGCCCGAGCCTACGAAGATCGCGTCGAAGCCCCCGGCCATCAGCTGCTTCATGGACTCGATCTTGTGGCCGCCCTTGAACTCCACGCCGAGGTCGAGGATGTAGCCCACCTCCTCGTCGATGACCTCGAGCGGCAGGCGGAACCGCGGGATCTGCGACCAGATCATTCCGCCCGCGCGCGGGTCCTGGTCGAACACGGTGACCGAGTAGCCGAGCGGCGCGAGATCGCGCGCCACGGTGAGCGAGGCCGGCCCCGCGCCCACGCAGGCGATCCGCTTGCCGTTCTTCTTCGCCGCCTTCTTCGGCATCCTCGCCTTCACGCCCGAGGAATCCTTGTTGTCGGCCGCGACGCGCTTCAGGCGGCAGATGGCGACCGGCTCGGGCTTCGCCGCGTTTTCCTCCTCGACGCGCCCGCGCCGGCAGGCGGGCTCGCAGGGGCGATCGCAGGTGCGCCCGAGGATGCCGGGAAAGACGTTCGACTTCCAATTGACCATGAAGGCGTCGTCGTAACGCCCGGCGGCGATCAATCGGATGTACTCGGGTACGGGGGTGTGGGCCGGGCAGGCCCACTGGCAATCAACGACTTTGTGAAAGTAGTCGGGATTCCGGATGTCGGTCGGCTGCAACGCCTCGTCTCCTTTATAAAAATAGTCTACTCCCGGATAAGACCGCCCGAAAGGCTTTGGATTCAAAAACCTGCGTTTTGGAGTTGAGGGAAAACCCTTAAGCCGCGCTCGGGATTGAGCCCCGCACCGGTTAAGCTATCCCCCATGCCCACCCAGCTCGAGTCCCTCCGCAAGCACTCCACGGTGGTCGCCGACACCGGCGACATCGCCGCCATCGAGCGCTGGAAGCCGCAGGACGCGACCACCAATCCCTCCCTTCTCCTGGCAGCCGCGCAGGACGAGCGCTACCGGACCTTTGTCCTGGACGCCGTAGAGCGCGGCAAGGGCGAGGCGCAGGCGACGATGGAATGGCTCGCCGTGCTCTTCGGGCGCGAGATCCTGAAGCACGCCCCGGGCCGCGTCTCGACCGAGGTGGACGCGCACCTGTCGTTCGACGCCGAGGGCTCGATCGCCAAGGCGCGGCGCTTCATCGAGCTCTACGAAAGCGCCGGCGTGCCGCGCGCGCGCGTGCTGATCAAGCTCGCCGCCACCTGGGAAGGCATCCGCGCCGCGGAAAAGCTCGAGCGCGAGGGCATCCACTGCAACCTGACGCTGCTCTTTTCCTTCGCGCAGGCGGTGGCCTGCGCCGACGCCGGCGTGACGCTCATCTCGCCCTTCGTCGGACGCATCTACGACTGGCACAAGGCCGCGCGCAAGGTGGACGACATCCCGATCGAGGACGATCCCGGCGTCGCCTCGGTCGGGCGCATCTACGCCTACTACAAGAAGTTCGGCTACCGCACCGAGGTGATGGGCGCGAGCTTCCGCAAGACCGCGCAGGTGCTCGCGCTCGCGGGCTGCGACCTGCTCACCATCGCGCCGGACCTGCTGGAGAAGCTCGCCGCCGCGCCAGGCGAGGTGCCGCAGCGCCTTTCTCCCGAGGCCGCGGCCGCGCAGCCGATCGAGCGCGCGGCGCTCGACGAGAAAGCCTTCCGCTGGCGCCACAACGAGGACGCGATGGCGGTGGAGAAGCTCGCCGACGGCATCCGCCGCTTCGACGCCGACGCGAGGAAGCTCGAGCAGTTCGTGCGCAGCGTGGTGCATGACCGGCGCGCGGCCGCCTGAGGCGGTGCGCGTCGCGCTCGAGCGCGGCGTCGCGCGGGTCACGCTTGCCAACCCCGCGAAGCTGAACGCGCTCGACCGCGCGGCGATCGAGGCGCTCGGCGCCGCGGTGCGCGGCCTCTCGGCCGACCCCGGCCTGCGCGCCGTGGTGATCACGGGCGAAGGGCCGAAGGCCTTCTCGGGCGGCGTGAACGTGAACGAGCTCGGCGCCACCACGCCGCGAACGGCGCGCGAGGCGATCACGCGGCTGCACCGCGCGATCACCGCGGTGCGCGAATGCCCGGCGCCGGTGATCGCGCGCGTGAACGGCTACTGCATCGGCGGCGCGCTCGAGCTCGCCGCGGCCTGCGACCTGAGGATCGCCGCCGACCACGCGCGCTTCGGCATGCCGGAAGTGCGCCTCGGCATCCCCTCCGTGATCGAGGCGGCGCTTCTTGCGCGCCTCATGGGCGCGGGGCGCGCGCGCTGGCTGCTCATCACCGGCGAGCTGATCGACGCGGCCGAGGCGCTGCGCTGGGGGCTGGTCGAACGCGTGGTGCCCGCGGCGCAGCTCGACGCCGAGGTGGACGCGGCGCTCGAAGCCATCCTCGCGGGCGGCGCGCAGGCGATCCGCGCGCAAAAGCAGCTCAACCGCGCCTACGAGGAGCTGCCCTTTGCGCAGGCGGTGGCGCATAGCATCGACGCCTTCGAGGCGGCCTACGCCACCGGCGAGCCCGAGCGCCTGATCGGCGACTACTTGCGGCGCAGGAAGAGATAGAAGCGGATCAGGGCGTAGGCCGCGAGCGGCACGGCCACGGCGAGCGCGAGCGGCTGCAGCGCTTTCTCCGCCTCGCCCTCGCTGAAGGCGAGGATGGTGGCGGCGTTCAGCACGCACACCACGACCCAGATCACGGTGCCGAGCAGCCAGAAGCGCTTCCAGAGCGGCATCAGGCGATCGGCAGGCGGCGCAGGCGCTCGAGCTCGGCTGCGGCCTGCGCGTCCGCGGCCTGCGCCCCCTGGAAGAGCGCGAGGCGCTCCTCCTCGCCGAGCATCGGCGCCTGCGGCGCTGCGGCGCGCAGCCTCGCCTGCGTCTCGCGGTGCGCGTCGTACAGCCCGGCGAGCGCGCCGAGCGCCGTGCGCCAGTCGAAGTAGGCGCGCTCCGCGCGCGACTTGCGCGCGAGCGCCTCCTGGATCCATCCGGGGCCGCGGCCGGCCGCCGCGTCGAGGTGGCGCTCGAGCGCGCGGCTCGCCGCGTGCGCGGCCGCGGCCGCGCGCGCCGCGCTCGCCTGGTTGCGCAGCATCGCCTGCACGTCCACGAGGTAGAGCTCGGCCGCCTCGTAGAGCGCCTTGTTGCGCGAAGCGTCCTCGGACTGCAGCGCCTGCAGCGCCTGCGCCACGATCGCGCCCTGCGCTTCGATCGCCGCGGCGTCGCCCGCCTTCGCGAGCGCCGCGCGCAGGGCCGACGTGGCGGCGGCCATCCCTTCCTGCGCGCTCGACTCGAGGTCCTGCGTCTTCTTCGCGCCCCAGAAATACGCGCCGGCGGCGGCGAGGATGACGAGCGCGGCGAGGCCCGCGACGAGGAGCTGGCTGCGCTTCATGCCCGGTCCTTGCACCAGTCGGAGAGGATCGCCTCGTAGATCGCCCGCGCCTCGGCGATGCGCGCCATGCTGCAATACTCGTCGGTCTGGTGCGCCATCGCCGCCTCGCCGGGCCCGAGCACCACGGTGGGCGCGCCGGGCCAGGCCTTCCTCAGGTTCGCCGCGTCGGTCATGTAGGGCGCGGTGCGCGGCTCGGGCGCAACGCCGGTCGTCTCGCGGCAGATCTCGAACACGCGCCGCATCCACGCCTCGTCCGGCTCGGTCCACACCGCCTCGAGGTCCGAAAAGACGTCCAATTGCGCGTCCTTGCCGAGCAATCCGGCGAGGCGCGCGCGCAGCGCCGCGTGGTCCATGCCGGGCACGGTGCGGATGTCCACGCCGATCGCCGCCGAGTCCGGCACGAGGTTCACGCCGCTGCCGCCCTCGAAGGTGCCCACGTTCAGCGTGGGTCCTCCCATCACCGGGTGCGGCGCGACGCCGAAGTCGAATTCCGCGAGCTGCGCGGTGGCGCGCGCCGCCTTGTAGATCGCGTTCTCGCCGAGCTCGGGCATTGAGCCGTGCGCCGAGACGCCGCGGAAATGCGCGTGGAACTTGAGCGACCCCTTGTGCCCGACGAGCGGGTAGTTCGAGCTCGGCTCGCCCACCACCACCGCGCCCGCGCGCCCCATCAGCTTCGGCAGCGCCGCGAGGTGGCGCGAGCCGATGCAGCCGTTCTCCTCCCCCGCGGTGAGCACGAGCACCACGCCCGGCGTGCCCGCGAGCTTTCCGGCGAAGCTCTTCGCGGCAAGCAGCATCGCCGCGACCCCGGCCTTCATGTCGGAGGATCCGCGCCCGTAGAGGCGGTCGCCGTCGGCCTCGCCCGCGAACGGGTCGTGCGCCCACGCGCGGCTGCCGAGCGGCACTACGTCGAGGTGGCCGGTGAAGCAGATCGGCGACTTCGCCTCCGCGCCGCCCGCGCGCGCGATCACGCTCGTGCGCGCGTCGTCGTACTCGTGGTACTCGACCTTGTAGCCCCACTCCTCGAGCATCCCGCCCGCCAGGCGCGCGCAGTCGCGCTCGCGCCCCGGGGGGTTCACGGTGTCGAAGCGCAGGAGCTGTCGGGTGAGAGCGACGGGGTCGGGGGCGTTCATGCGCGAATGATACGATGGCCTTCATGCTCCCCGAACGCAAGACCGCCGCCGGCATCACCTACCGCGAGTCCGGAAAGAAGGATTCCCCCGCCCTCATTCTCCTGCACGGCATCGGCTCGACCTCCGCCGGCTGGCGTCTGCAGTACGAGCCGCTGGGAAAGCGCTGCCACGTCGTCGCCTGGGACGCGCCCGGCTACGGCGGCTCGACGCCGCTGCCCGGAGACTCGCCGAGCGTGGAAGCCTACGCGCAGGCGCTCGGGCGCTGGCTGGACGCGCTCGGCATCGAGCAAGCCGTCATCGGCACGAACTCCTGGGGCACGCCGACCGCCGTGGTGTTCGCGCGCCTGAACCCGAAGCGCGTGCGCGCGCTCGTGCTCGGCGGGCCCGCCGCGGGCTACGGCTCGCTGCCGAAGGAAGCGCGCGACCAGCGCACCGCGGCGCGCCTCGCGCGCGTGCGCGAGCTCGGCATGAAGAAAATGCGCGAGGAGGATTCGTCCGACCTCGTGGCCCCCGGCACGCGCGCGGAAGTCATCGAGTGGATCACGAGCGCCGAAGGCCTGCACGTGGAAGGCTACGCGCAGGCCGCGCGCATGCTCGCCGCGGTGGACGTGCCTTCCGAGATCGTCACGGTGAAGTGCCCGATCCGCATCGTCTCGGGGGAAAAAGACACGCGCACGCCGCCCGAGGCGAACGCGAGGAGGATCGCCGCGGCCGCGCCGCACGCGAAGCTCCAGAACGTGCCGAATTGCGGCCACCTGCCGCATCTCGAATTCCCCGAGGTGTTCAACGCGGCGGTGCTGGAGACTCTGGATTTGACGTGAATCAATATGCCGGCCGCGCGGTCGAACAGACTGATGCCATAGCCATGGAGGCCAGCATGAACACTTCGGACGTATCCACGGTCGCGCGCCACCTGTTCGATACGCACGGCGCGAAAGCCATCGCGGAAGCCGCGCAGAAGGCCGCCGCCTTCGAGAAGGCTGGCGACGCCGAGCAGGCCAAGTTCTGGCGCCGCGTGGAGAACGCGCTCCTCGAGATGCGCGGGCCGCGCGAGAGCTAGTTCGACCCCCACTTCGCGACCAGGTACCCGAGCGCGGCGAGGCCGAGCATCCCGAGCGAGAGCGGAATCCCGTCGATCAGCCTGTAGGCCTCGGGCCAGTCGCGCGCAAGGAGCGCCCAGGCGCGCCCGTCGAGCCAGCGCAGCGCGGTCGCGAGGCTGAGCGGCGGCCAGGCCTCGCGCTGCAGGTACGTGACGCCCTGCCACAGGAACGTCACCGCCGCGCCCGCGAGGCTGGCGAGGGCGGCGGTGCCGAAGACGAGGCCGCGCAGGCTCAATCTGCGCCCGCCGCCCGCCGCGCCCTCACGCCGGCGGGCAGGGCTTCGGCTTGCGGGGCTTGGCGAGGAACGCGGCGATCTGCCCGGCGATCCCCTTGAACTCGTCGACCTCGCCGTACCTGGCGACGAAGCTCTCGAGCATCGCCCGGCCTTCGCTGCGCTCCTGCTCGAGCCGCCGGCATTCGCGCTCGGCGGCCTCGCGCTTCGCGCGGGCCTCGGCCTCCGCCCGCTCCCGGCGCTCGCGCTCTTCCTGCGCCTTGCGCGCGGCTTCTTCCTCCAGCCGCCGGCGCTCGGCGGCGAGCCGCGCCTCCTCGGCCTCCCGCGCCTTGCGCGCGGCCTCTTCGCGGGCGAGCTGCTCGGCGCGCTCGCGCTCGAGCCGCTCGCGCTCGGCGCGCTCGGCGGCTTCCCGGCGCGCCCGGGCCTGGCGCTCCGCTTCCTCGATCATGGCGCGGCGCTCGGCCTCGGTGATCTGGCGGCACATCAGGTTGCCGCCGTCGTCGGCGATGGGCTGGGTGCAATCCTGCTCGCTCACCTTGCGCGTCTCGTCGAGCGGCGGCACGGGGCCCGCGTTCCTCGGGCCGGTGGTGCAGCCGGCCGCGAGCACGAGGAGGAGGACGACGGCGAGGTTCTTGTTCATGGCTCTCCCTTCAGGGGGAGAATCATCGCGCGGGAGCGCGCGATGGTCCAGTTTCACCTGCAGCATTGGCGACCCCACGGGGATTCGAACCCCGGTTACCGCCGTGAAAGGGCGATGTCCTAGGCCTCTAGACGATGGGGTCTTGCGATCGGACTACAAGACGGGTCTGGTGGAGGTAACCGGGATCGAACCGGTGACCTCTTGCATGCCATGCAAGCGCTCTCCCAGCTGAGCTATACCCCCAGCACAGGGCGCGCATTATAGCCCACAGCGCTCGGGGCTTGCAGGGCCTTTTCCGCCCTCACCCGATCGCCCGCTCGATGCGCGCGATCACCGTCTCGCGCCCGAGGAGCTCCAGCACCGCGTCGATGGAGGGCGTCTGCTCGCGCCCGGTAAGGATGCGCCGCAGGGGCATCGCGAGCTGCGGCATCTTGAGCCCGTGCGCCTTCGCCGCGCCCGAGACCGCGGCGCCGAGCGCCTTGCGCTCCCACTCGATCTGCGCGAGCGCCTGCGCGAGCGCGGCGAGCGCCGCTTTCGCTTCCCCGGGCGCGGGCTGCGCGCCCGGGTCGGCATAGAACATCTCGGCCTGCGCCGCGAGCTCCTTCAGCGTGCCCGCGCGCTCCTTGAGGAGCGCCGCCACGCGCTCGGCCGGCGGCCCCTCGCGCCGCGGCAGGAGCGCCGCGAGGCGCGCGTCGCTCGCGCGCTTCAGGTGCTCGTGGTTCAGCCAGGCGAGCTTCTCGGGATCGAATTTCGCCGGCGAGCGGCTCACGTGCGCGAGGTCGAACCACTCGACCAGCTGCGCCATGGAGAAGATCTCCTCGTCGCCGTGCGACCACCCCAGGCGCGCGAGGTAGTTGACGAGCGCCTCGGGGAGAAAGCCCTCGTCGCGGTACTGCGTGACGCTCACCGCGCCGTGGCGCTTGGACAGGCGCTCGCCGTCGGCGCCGAGGATCATGGGCACGTGCCCGAACGCGGGCAGCTGCGCGCCGAGCGCGTGGAAGATGTGCAGCTGGCGCGGGGTGTTGTTCACGTGGTCGTCGCCGCGGATCACGTGCGTGATCTGCATGTCGAGGTCGTCCACCACCACGCCGAAGTTGTAGGTGGGCACGCCGTCGCCGCGCAGGATGACGAGGTCGTCGAGCTCGGCGTTGGGGAACTCGATCGGGCCCTTCACCAGGTCCTTCCAGCCCACGCTGCCTTCCTCCGGCGTGCGAAAGCGCACGACCGGCGGCCGGTCCTGCGGCGGCGCGAGGCCCGCGGCCCGCGCGCGCTCGGGTCGCCAGCGGCCGTCGTAGCGCGGCTTCTCGCCGCGCGCGCGCTGCGCCTCGCGCATCGCCTCGAGCTCCTCCTTCGTCGCCCAGCAGCGGTAGGCGTGGCCGGCGGCGATCAGCTTCTCGGCCACTTCCTTGTAGCGCGCGAGCCGCTGCATCTGGAAGAACGGCCCCTCGTCCCAGTCGAGGCCGAGCCATTTCAGGCTCTCCAGGATCGCGGCTTCCGACTCGCGCGTGGAGCGCTCGACGTCGGTGTCCTCGATCCTCAGCACGAACTTGCCGCGGTGCGCGCGCGCGAACGCCCAGGAAAAGAGCGCGGTGCGCGCGCCGCCGATGTGGAGAAAGCCCGTGGGGCTGGGAGCGAAGCGTGTGCGCACGGTCATGGGTGATACGATTTTCCCATGTCCGCGACGTTCCAGCCCGATCGCATGCCGGGCTACGTCCTGCCCCGCTACGCGTACCGCCGCCCGCCCGAGCTCTCGGGCGGCGGCGAGGCGCGCTACCCGGTGGCGATCGCGGGCGGCGGGATCGCCGGGCTGGTCGCGGCGCTCGAGCTCGCGCGGCGCGGCGTGCGCTGCGTGCTGCTCGACGACGACGACACCGTGGGCGCGGCGGGGCTTTCCTCCCGTGCCATCTGCCACGCGCAGCGCACGCTGCAGATCTACGAGCGCTTCGGCGTCGCCGCGCGCGTGATGGCGAAGGGCGTCACCTGGAACGAGGGCGACGTCTACGTGCGCGGCGAGCGCATCTACACCTTCAACCTGCAGCCCGAGCGCGACCAGAAGTTCCCGGCGTTCGTGAACCTGCAGCAGTTCTACGTCGAGCAGTACCTCGTCGAGGCGCTCGCGGCGCATCCGGCCGCGGAGCTGCGCTGGAAGAACCGCGTGACGGGCGCCGCACAACGCGCCGACCACGTCGAGCTCGCGGTGGAGACGCCGGACGGCGCCTACACGCTGCGCGCGGGCTACGTGATCGCCGCGGACGGCGCGCACAGCGCGCTGCGCGAGGCGCTGGGCGCGAAGGACGAAGCCTCCGCGCTCTTCGAGAACCTCTGGTGCATCGCCGACGTGCGCCTGCCGGGCTCGCCCGGCGCGGTGCGACGCTCCTACCTCGACGCGCCCGAGAACGAGGGCGGCGCGATCTGGTACCACCAGATGGCCGACGGCATCTGGCGCACCGACTGGCTGATCACGCACTACCCCGACCCGGAGGCCGAGGCGACGCCCGCGCGCGCGAGAGAGCGCCTGAAGAAGCTCCTCGGGCCCGGGACGCCCTTCGAGCTCGTCTGGGTGGGCCCCTGGCGCTTCCGGCGGCGCGTGCTCGAGCGCATGGCGCACGGGCGCGTCTTCTTCATGGGCGACGCCGCCGCGCAGCACTCGCCCTTCGGCGCGCGCGGCGGCAACCGCGCGGCGCAGGACGCGAACAACCTCGCCTGGAAGCTCGCGCTCGTGCTGCAGGGGCGCGCGCGGCCGGAGCTCCTCGACACCTACGAGATCGAGCGCGGCTTCGCCGCGCGCGAGAACGTCGAGATCGCCTCGCGCAGCGCCGTGTTCATCGCGCCCGAGACCGACGGCCAGCGCCGCGTGCGCGACGCCTGGCTCGAGCTCGCGCGCCGGCACGAGTGGGCGCGGCCGATGGTGAACGTCGGGCGGCTCTCGGTGGCGAGCGCCTACGCCTCGAGCCCGCTCAACCTCGAGGCGGCGGGGCTGGAGGCGCCGCTCGCGCAGCCCGGGGCCGCGGCGCCCGACGGGCGCATCGGCGAGGGCTTCCTCGCCGATCGCCTCGGCGACGGCTTCACCGTCGCCTACTTCGGCGGCGAGGGCCCGCCGGTCGCCGACGCGCAGGTCCTGCCGGTGCCGCGCCGCGGCGCCGACGCGCTCTTCGCGCGCTACGGGGTGGAGGACCGCGCGACCTACGTCTTTCGCCCCGACGGCCACGTGCTCGCGCGCTGCGCGGGCATCGACGGCGCGTTCGCGCGCGCCGCGATCGAGCACGTGCTCGCCTACCGCGCGCCGCGCGAGCTGCGCGAGGCGCTCTCGCCGCAGCCCGCGGCCGACCGCCTGTTCGACGTGCTCGCCGCCCAGCTCGACGCCCTGCCGCCCGAGCACCGCGGCGCCGCGCTCGCCCCGGTCCTCGCGCGCATCGAATCCCGCGCCGGCCGCCTCGACGGCATCGCCGGCCTCTAATTGGGGACGGACCTCAATTTCCGCTTTTGAAATTGAGGTCCGTCCCCGGTTACAATGCCGCTCCCCGCACGGGTCGTTAGCTCAGCGGTAGAGCACTGCCTTCACACGGCAGGGGCCAGTGGTTCGATCCCACTACGACCCACCAGCTTTCATCCGACGATCAACGGCAGTCCGCCGGCAACGGCCTGCGCCGATAGCTCGCGCCCCCGTCCGAGAGCGACTCCAGGAACGCGACCAGGTCGCCCGCCTCGCGCGCCGTCAGGTTCAGCGCCCGCAGGATCGCCTCGCCGTCCGCGTGCAGCCGGTCGGGGCTCACCGTCGAGTAGTGGTTCACCACGTCGCGCAGCGTTGCCAGCCGCCCGTTGTGCATGTACGGCGCCGTCAGCGCGAGGTTGCGCAGCGACGGCGTGCGGAACTCGCCGAAGTTGCGGTGCTCGAGGCGCACGTGCCGCGTGCCGGTCGCCGTGGCGCGCGCGGCATCGTCGTTGTGCGGCCCGAGGAGGTTGAAGCGGCTCGCGCGCAGCTTCTCGATGCCCGCGTGCCGGCCCGGGTCCACGCGCCCCTTCTCGATGAAGAACGGAACGCCGGTGTCGTGGAACTCGCCGTTCGTGAACGCGGGCCCGAGATGGCAGGCGTTGCAGCGCCCCTTGCCCACGAAGATCGCGAGGCCGCGCCTCGCCGCCTCGGGGTACTTCGCCGTCGCCGCGCCGTCGCGCCGCTCGAGCGCGTCGCGAAACTCGTCGAACGGCGTCCGCCCGGAGACGATCGTTTCCTGGAACGCGGCGAGCGCCTTCGCCACGCCGACGAGCACCGCCTCGTCCTCTACCGGCACCTCGCCGAGCACCTTGCGGTAGCGGCAGGCGAGGTCCGCGTCGGCGCGCACCACGGCGGCCACCTCCCCCGCGGACAAACCCATCTCGCGCGCATCGAGCAAGGGCCGAAGGCTCTGCGCCCACAGGCTGTCGTTCGCGCCGTCCCAGCCGAACCAGCGCTGCAGGCGCACGTTGGCAAGCCCGATCGTGTTGCGATCGACGCGCGCGAGCCCCGCCGCGCGCGCGAGGCCGTCGGTCCAGTTGCGCTCGGGCACGTGGCAGCGCGCGCAGGACACCTCGCCGTTCGCCGACAGCCGCCGGTCGAAGAAGAGCCGCTCGCCGAGCGCGATGGCCCCCGCATCGCCCGAGGCGCGGTTGGACGGATCGCGCGCGAACGCGGGCGGCCAGGGGCCGTGCGCGAGGATCGCGCCGCGCTCGGCGTCCGTGAAGGCGAGCGCCGGCGACGCGGCCGCGACGAGCAGGAGCGCCGCGAGCCTCACTCGACGCGCACGGCGTGCCCGAAGCGCTGCGTGCCGGGCGCGCCGCGCACCTCGAACAGGAGCTCCCAGCGCCCCGGCATGTGGAACAGGAGCCCTTGCGCTCGATAGCGCCCGCCGCCGAGATCCTCGAGGCTCGGGCGGTAGTTCATGCCGTGGCGGTGTTCCGGCATCCAGGCGTCCACGCCCAGCCGCGCAGGCGCGGGGCACACCTGCAGCTCGAGCGCGAAGTGCTCGCCGACGCGCAAGGCGGGCGAAGCCCGGTAGAGGATCGTATAAGTGCTGGACTGCAGGCGCTCGGCCGGGCCGCCCGGCAGCTCGCAGCCGAGCGCGCCGCCCGCGGCCAGCGCCAGCGCGAGGCCTAGCGCTTCGGCGCGAACAGCCGCTCGCCGTTCTTCCACGCGATCGCCTCGGCCACCTCGGCGGGCAGGTCGGCGAGCCACGCGCGCGACCAGCGCGCGTGCGGCTCGACGTAATGCCAGCGCTCGGGCGTGAAGGAGTCGGTGCCGACCATGAAGCGCTCGGGGAACTCGAGGAACACGCGGCGCCAGTCCGGATCCACCTTGCCGTCCGAGGCGTGGTCGGTGCGGAAAGCGAGGTCGCACCACAGGCTCGGGTACTTGCGCAGCATCTCCGCGACTTTCTCCGGCCGCTCGAAGCCCGCATGCGCCCAGAGGATGCGCGCCTGCGGCCACTGGCGGAAGAGCCGCTCCACGGCGTCGGCGTCCGAGTGCGCGTGCAGGTACAGGCCGTGCAGGCGCGCGAGCTCGACGAGGCGCCGCGGCACCGGCAGGTCCGCGTCCGCCCCGTAGAGGTGGAACTCGCCGAGGCCGCTGTACGGGTGCTTCGCGAGCCGCTCCTCGAGGTAGCGTGGCACGCTTTCGTCGCGCGCCCAGGTGCCGATCTCGCCGCGCGAGCGGTAGGGCCGCAGCTCCGTGATGACAAGGTCGGGCGCGAGCGCCTTCATGCGCTGCTGGCCCTCGTCGCCCGAGGAAGAGACGAGCGCGCGCTTCACGCCCGCCTTGCGCAGGATCGCCACCGCTTCCGCCGGCGAGAGCACCTCCCAGGCGTCGTGGCTGTAGTGCAGGTGCGCGTCGAAGATCGGCAGCTCGGTCGCGACGGCGAGCGGCGCCCACGCCATCGCGAGCAGCATCGTCCTAGCAGACATGGCCCATCCTCCGCGTGGCCGGCAGGGTGAAATGGAAGGTGGCGCCCTGCCCGCGCGCCGATTCTACCCAGAGGCGCCCGCCGTGCCGGCGCACGATGCGCCGGCACGCCGGCAGCTCGCGCGCGCCGGCGAGCGCGCTGAACGCCAGGTGGTGCCAGGCCGGGTCGAGGCCCGCGCCGTTGTCGCGCACCGAGAACTGCCACTCGCGCCCCACCGGCCGCGCCGAGACGTGGATCACCGGCGGCTCGGCGCCGCGATGGCGCAGCGCGTTGCGGATCAGGGTGCGCAGCACGCGCTCGAGCTGGCGCGCATCGGCGCGCAGCGCGGGCAGAGATCCACCGTGCACGCTGGCGCCGGCCGCGTCCAGCTCCCCTTTGAGCGCCGCGAGCGCGCGCTCGAGCAGCGCGTCGCATTCGACGTGGCGCGCGAGCCGCGGCTCGAGGCTCGCGCGCGCGAGCGCGCCCAGCGCCTGCGCCACCCGCCGCAGGTCCGGCAGGGGCCCGCGCGGGGCGGCCGAGTCGCGCATGCCGGGATTCTAGGGCCTGGGCTATAGTGGGCGCATGGCCGCTGTCACGCTGGAGGACATACGCGCGGCGGCGGCGCGCATCGCGGGCGCCGTCGAAAAGACCCCTTTCCTGCAGAGCCGCACCCTCTCCCGCCTGGCCGGCTGCGAGCTGTGGCTGAAGTTCGAGAACCTGCAGTTCACCGCCTCGTTCAAGGAGCGCGGGGCGCTGAACAAGCTCCTGACGATGCCCGAGGCCGACCGGCGCCGCGGCGTCATCGCCATGAGCGCCGGCAACCACGCGCAGGGCGTCGCCTACCACGCGGCGCGCCTCGGGGTGCGCGCGGTCATCGTCATGCCGCGCGGCACGCCCAACAACAAGGTGAAGGCCACCCTGGTGCACGGCGCCGAGGTCGTTCTGGAGGGCGAAACACTGGCGGAAGCCTCCGCGCATGCGCGTATGCTCGAGAAAAAGGAGGGGCTGCACTTCATCCATCCCTACGACGACCCGGCGGTGATCGCCGGCCAGGGCACCGCGGGTCTCGAGATGCTCGAGGCGGTGCCCGGGCTCGACGCGCTCGTCGTGCCGATCGGCGGCGGCGGCCTCATTTCCGGCATCGCCACCGCCGCGAAGGCCTTGCGGCCGGGCATCCGCGTCTACGGCGTCGAGTCGCGGCTGTGGTGCGCGATGCACCAGAGGCTGCACGGCCAGCCGGTGGCGGTGGGCGGCGACACCATCGCCGAGGGCATCGCCGTGCGCGACGTGGGCGAGCTGACGCTGGAGGCCTGCCGGCGCCTCGTGGACGAGGTGCTGCTCGTGGAGGAAGAAGCCATCGAGCGCGCGGTCGTCGCGCTGATCGAGATCGAGAAGACGGTGGCCGAGGGCGCGGGCGCCGCGGGCCTCGCCGCGATCCTCGCCGAGCCGGCGCGCTTCGCCGGCAAGCGCGTCGGCATCCCGCTCTGCGGCGGCAACATCGACTCGCGCGTGCTCGCCGCGGTGCTCATGCGCGGGCTGGCGCGCGACGGGCGCCTCGTGCGGCTGCACGTGAGCATGCCCGACGTCTCCGGCAGCCTCGCCAAGGTCGCCGCGCTCATCGGCGCGGCGGGCGGCAACATCGTCGAGGTGGAGCACCAGCGCTACTTCGGGCGCGCCTCGGTGCGCACGCCCGAGGTGGAGTTCGTGGTGGAGACGCGCGACCGCGAGCACACCCAGGCGCTGGTCGCGCATCTGGGCGCGCACGGCGCCGCCGCGAGGCTCGAGCCTTGAGCAATCGCCTGCCCAGCCTGCGGCGCCAGCTCGCCTGGGCCTCGCTCGCCGTCGTGCTCGCGACGGTGCTCGTGTTCGCGCTCGCCGCGTGGCTGCTCGTGGTGCGGCCCGCCGAGGACGCCGCCGCGCGCCAGCAGATGCGCCTCGCGGCGGCGCAGGCCGCGGCGCCGATCGAGGCGCTGGCGCGTGCGGTGCAGCGCATCGCCGAGAACGGCGCGCGCTGGGGCGAGAACGGGCTGCTCTCGATCGACGACGCCGCGCGCTTCAACCAGGTCATGCTGCCGGTGCTCTCGGGGCGCGAGCAGCTGAGCGCGGTGATCTTCTCCCGCGAGGACGGGCGCGAGCTCTTCCTGCTGCGCACCGCGGGCGGCTGGCAGAATCGCCTCTCCGACCCGGCGCGCGACGGCGGGCGCCAGCGCTGGCTGCTGTGGGACGCGCACACCGGCTTCTCGCGCGAGGAGCGCCGCGCGAGCGACTACGACACGCGCACGCGCCCCTGGTTCCGCGGCGCCATGGCGCTCGAGCGCGACGGCGAGCTCTTCGTCACCGAGCCCTACCGCTTCTACACCACCCAGCGCATGGGCGTGACCGCCTCGACGCGCTGGACCGACCCGAAGTCCGGCCTGCGCCACGTGCTCGGCTTCGACGTGGAGCTGCGCGACCTCACCGAGCTCACCGCCGGGATCCGCCTCGGGCGAGCGGGGCGCGTCGCGGTGCTCACCGAGGGCGGCCTGCTGCTCGGCCTGCCGCGCACGGGCGAGGCGCGGCCCGCGCAGCAGATGGACGCGCAGCTCCTCAAGACGCCGAGCGAGGCGGGGCTGCCGGTCGTCGCGGCCGCGTTCGCGCAGTGGGCCGGCGCGCTGCAGCCCCCGGGCGTGGTGCAGGAGTTCCGGCACGCGGGCGAGCCGTGGTTCGCCCTTTTCGACACCGTGCCCTTCGGCTCGCAGCGCATCGTCGTCATGGCGGCGGCCCCGCGCCGTGACTTCGCCATCGCCCAGCCCTGGCACGCGGCGGCCATCCTCGGCATCTTCCTCGCCGCGCTCGCCTTCGCCGTCGTCATCTCGCTCGCCTGGGCGCGGCGCCTCGCGGGCGAGCTCGGCAGCCTCGCGAGCGAGAGCGAGCGCATCGGCAGCCTCGACCTCGACCGCCCGGTGGTGCTGCGCGCCGGCGCGCGCGAGACCGCGCAGCTCGCCCAGGCGCAGGAGCGCATGCGCCGCGCGCTGCTCGACGCGACGCGCGGCCTGGAGGCGAAGATCGACGCGCGCACGCGCGAGCTCGCCGAGACCGCCGCGGTGCGCCAGGCGCTCATCGACCGCATCGCCAACGCCGTGTTCTACAAGGACGCCGAGGCGCGCTTCCTCGGCTGCAACCGCGCCTACGAGGCGATGTTCGGCGTGACGCGCGAGGAGATCCTCGGCAAGCGCGTGCTCGACCTGCACTTCCTCTCCGAGGACGAGCGCCGCACGCACCAGGCGGAGAACGAGCGCGTGATCGCCGAGGGCTCGACCCTCAGCAAGGACATCGTCATCCCCTTCGCCGACGGCCGCGCGCACCACGCGCTCTACTCGGTGAGCGGCTTTCGCATGCCCGACGGCTCGCCGGGCGGGCTGGTGGGCGTGATCGTGGACGTCGAGCCCCTGCACCAGGTGCAGGAGTCGCTGCGCTCGGTCACCAAGGAGCAGCACGCGATCTTCGAGTCGGCGACCGCGGGCATCGCGCTGGTGCGAAACCGCGTCATCGAGCAGTGCAACGGCAAGCTCGAGGAGCTCTTCGGCTACGCGCCGGGCGAGCTGCTGGGCGAGCCGACGCGCCTGCTGCACGAGGACGACGCCGCCTACGAGGCGGGCGGCGCGCCGGTGGCGGCCGACCTCGCGCGCGGCGGCACGCACCGGCGCGAGCAGCGCATGCGCCGCAAGGACGGCAGCCGCTTCTGGTGCCGCCTGAGCGGGCGCGCCATCGACCCGGCGGCGCCCGAGCGCGGCGCGGTGTGGATGCTGGAGGACGTCACCGACGAGCGCGCGGCGCGCGACTTCCTCAAGGACCAGAACGCCTTCCTCGAGTCCGAGGTGCAGAAGCGCATCCGCCAGCTCGCCACCATCCAGGACGTGACCATCATGGCGATGGCCTCGCTCGCCGAGACGCGCGACAACGAGACCGGCAACCACATCCGGCGCACGCAGCACTACGTGAAGGCGCTCGCCCTGGAGCTGCGCCGGCGCGGCCGGCACGCGGAGATCCTGGACGACGCCGCGATCGAGGTGCTGTACAAGTCCGCGCCGCTGCACGACATCGGCAAGGTCGGCATCCCCGACCGCATCCTGCTCAAGCCCGGCAAGCTCACGCCCGAGGAGTTCGAGGTGATGAAGACGCACACCACGCTCGGGCGCGACGCCATCATCGCGGCCGAAAATCTCCTCGACGAGCCGACCTCCTTCCTGCAGTCCGCGCGCGAGATCGCGCACTACCACCAGGAGAAGTGGGACGGCTCGGGCTACCCCGAGGGGCTGAAGGGCGAGGAGATCCCGCTGGCGGCCCGGCTGATGGCCGTGGCCGACGTCTACGACGCGCTCATCTCCAAGCGCGTGTACAAGCCGGCGTTCACGCACGAGGAGTCGGTGAAGATCATCCTCGCGGGCCGCGGCTCGCACTTCGATCCGGACATGGTGGACGCCTTTCTCGCCGTGGCCGGCGAGTTCCACGCCATCGCGCAGCGTTACGCAGATACGGAAGAGGATCTGGCGAAGGTGGCGCGGACCTAAGCCGCCGCGCGCGCGGCGCTACCCTGCAGCCAGCCCCCGATCGCGCCGACGACCTCCTCCGGCCGGCGCGCCCAGGAAAAGTGCCGCTTCCAGGGGGTGTGCTCGCGAATGCCTTCGATCTCGACACGCGCCACCGCGCTGCGCGGCAGGCGCGCGAGCAGCGCCTCGCGCGCGCTCTCGGGCGCGATCGGGTCCTCGCCGATGCCGATGGAGAGCACCGGCAGCGCGAGCAAGCGCGCCGCGCTCTCGTAGTCGAAGTCGCTGCCCTCGGGCGCATAGCGGCCCTCGCGCGTGACGCGTCCCCAGTCGCGCATCAGGCGCCGCGGCTGGTCGCCGCCGAATCCGAGGCGCGTGCCCGGATAGAACGGCAGCAGGCGCGCGGCGGTGCGCACGGCGAAAAATCCGGCCCGCGCCGCGCGTTGCTGGTGCGCGGGCCAGTCGCGCCAGTAGGCGGTGCCGGCGGCGATGAGCACGAGCCCGTCGGGGCGCGGGCCGGGACGCGCCGCGCTGAACAGCGCGAGCTGCCCGCCCAGGCTGTGGCCGAGCACGTAGAGCGGGCGCGCGCCGAAGACCTTGCGCAGACGCGCGATCGCCGCCGGGAGGTCGAGCTCGAGGATCTCGCGGTAGCCGAATTCGTCGCG
Organism: Burkholderiales bacterium; assembly: GCA_050246035.1. Lineage (GTDB taxonomy): Bacteria > Pseudomonadota > Gammaproteobacteria > Burkholderiales > SG8-39 > JAABQT01. The sequence goes on along the minus strand of JBFWWT010000036.1, from coordinate 964 downwards.
CCGCGCCCGAGCGCTGCTCGCGCCCTGGCCGCGCAGGTCGAGCAGCGCCGCCATGCCGAGGCCCTGCGCGGCGAGTGCCTGGGCGAACGGAGTGTAGTAGCCCGCCGCCGCGCCCATCGCGGGCAGGCAGAGCAGGATCGGGGCATCGCGGCGCGCGCAGGGCAAGACCCTCGCCGTGTGCACCGCGCCGTCGTCGGAGGTGACCATGAAGTCCATGCGACGAGCCTACCGGCGCGAGGTAGCGGCGCCGTTGCGCGTTTGTAGCCGGCTTGTTGCCGGCGTCAGGCCGGCTCGGAGATCTCGACGAGGTTCAGGTCCGGGTCGCGGACGTACACCGAGCGGATCGGCCCGGTGGCGCCGGTCTTCATCACCGGGCCCTCCAGGATCGGCACGCCCGCGGATTTCAGCTTCGCGACCACCTGCTCGAGGGGCACCGAGGCGATGAAGCACAGGTCGAGCGTGCCCGGCGCCGCCACGTGCGCGCGCGGCGTGAACTCGCGGCCCCACTCGTGCAGGTTGATCTTCTGGCGGCCGAACTTGAGCGCCTGGCGCGTCTCGGTCGGGGTCTTGAACGACTCCAGCTTCATCCCCAGCACCTCGGTGTAGAAACGGACGCAGCCCGCGGGATCGCGGGTGGTGAGGACGATGTGGTCGATGCTGGCGATCAAATTGAGGTCCGTCCCTATTTACGCTTCAGCATGCGCAGCGGGTTGTACTCGAGGACCGTCTCGCCGCGCTGGTTGACCACCTTGTTGGCGAAGCGCACGAGGCCGCGGTCGCCCTTCGAGGTGAGGCGCGCCTCGGTCACCTCGACCTCGACGTGGATGGTGTCGCCGACCACGGTGGGGCCCTTGACGTCGAGGGTCGCGTTGAGGAACGCGAGGCCCGTGTCCTGCATCGAGGGCAGCAGCAGCCCTTCGGCGAACGAATAGACGAGCGCGCCCGGGACCGCGCGGCCCTTGAT
>JBFWWT010000035.1:0-20658 GCA_050246035.1 Burkholderiales bacterium | reverse complement strand
CTCGCCTCCAACTCGGCGGTGAACCCGATGTTCGGCCGGCGCACGGTGACCATCATGGGCGACGGCGGCTTCTGGCACAACGGCCTCACCTCGGGCGTGGCGAACGCCGTCTTCAACAAGGACGACGGCATCCTCGTCATCATGAAGAACGGCTACAGCTCCGCGACCGGCACGCAGGAGCTGCCCTCCAGCCCCCAGCACAGCGAGCACAAGGCGGCCGACATGTCGATCGAGCGCGCGCTCGAGGGCCTCGGCGTGGGCTGGATGCGCACCGTGCACACCTACCACGTGGGCGAGATGCGGAAGACGCTCAAGGACGCGATGACCACGGACTACCGCTCGCTCAAGGTCATCGTCGCCGACGGCGAGTGTCAGCTCGAGCGCCAGCGGCGCATCCGGCCGGCCACCGCGAGGAAGCTCGCCGACGGCGAGCGCGTCGTGCGCGTCAAGTACGGCGTGGACGAGGACACCTGCACGGGCGATCACTCCTGCATCCGGCTCTCGGGCTGCCCGACGCTCACCGTCAAGGACAACCCCGACCCCCTGCGCAAGGACCCGGTCGCGACGGTGATCGACGGCTGCGTGGGCTGCGGACTGTGCGGCGAGAACGCGCACGCGGCGACGCTCTGCCCCTCGTTCTACCGCGCCGAGGTGATCCAGAACCCCACGCTCGTCGACCGCGCGCTCGCCGCGTTGCGCCGCCTCGTCGTGCCCGCATGAGCGCGACGCTCCCCGAGCGCTCGCTCACCGTGCTCGTCGCCGCGCTGGGCGGCGAAGGCGGCGGCATGATGGCCGACTGGCTCGTGCAGGCCGCGACCGCCTGCGGCTTCCCCGCGCAGGCGACCTCGATCCCGGGCGTGGCGCAACGGACCGGCGCCACCACCTACTATCTGGAGATCTTCCCGGCGAGGCGCGCCGACCTCGGCGACCGCGAGCCCGTGATGTCGCTCACGCCGAGCCCCGGCAACGTGGACGTGATGGTGGCCTCCGAGCTGCTCGAGGCCGGGCGCGCGATGCAGAACGGCTACGTGACGCCCGGGCGCACGACGCTCGTCGCCTCGAGCCACCGCATCTACGCGACGATCGAGAAGATGCAGATGGGCGACGGGCGCTTCCCCGAGGAGCGCGTGCTCGCGGCCGCGCGCGAGCTCGCGCGGCGCGCGGTGCTCTTCGACATGCGGCGCGTCGCCGAGGACAACGGCACGGTGATCAACGCGGTGCTCTTCGGCGCGCTCGCCGGCACGGGCGCGCTGCCCCTCGCGCGCGAGGCCTGCGAGGCCGCGATCCGCGCCTCCGGCAAGGGCGCGCAGGCGAGCCTGCGCGGCTTCGACGCGGGCTACGCCATCGCCGCGGGCGAGCGCCCGGCGTCCGCCGCCGCGCCGCGCCCGCTGCCGCCGGAGACACGCGAGATCCTCGAGCTGGGCGAGGCGCGCCTGCGCGACTACCAGGGCGAGGCCTACGCGCGGCTCTACCGCGAGCGCGTCGCGAGCCTGGGCGAGGCGGACGCGAAGCTCGTGGGCGAGGTCGGCCGCGAGCTCGCGCTCTGGATGAGCTACGAGGACATCATTCGCGTTGCCGACCTGAAGACCCGCGCCGATCGCTTCGCGCGCGTGCGCCGGGAAGTCGGCGCGAAGCCGCAGGAGCCGGTGATCGTGATCGATCATCTGAAACCGGGCGTCGAGGAGGCGGCCTCGCTCCTGCCGCCCGCGCTCGGCCGGCGCCTCATCGCCTGGGCGCAGGCACGCGGCAAGCTCGACGCCTACAACGTCGGCATGAAGGTGAAAACCTCGGGCGTCCTCGGCTACCTGCTCGTGCGCGCGCTCGCCGGCCTCCGGCCCTGGCGGCCGCGCAGCCTGCGCTACGCCGAGGAGCAGTCGCTGATCGAGCGCTGGCTCGCCGCGGTGCGCGGGGCCGCCGCGCGCAGCACGCCGCTCGCGCTGGAGATCGCCGCCTGCGCGGGGCTGCTCAAGGGCTACGGCGAGACGCACCGGCGCGGCCGGGCGAGCTTCCTCGCCATCCTGGATGCGCTGGTGGAGAACCCCCCGACCGGCGATCCCGCGGCGCAGGCCGCGGCCATCCGGCGCGCGCGCGAGGCCGCGCTCGCCGACCCGGAGCACAAGGCGCTCGCCGGCGCGCTCGGCCGCCCGGTGACGTGGCTGCGCGCGGAGAAAGCCCGATAGAATCGGCGCTCATGGCCGACGCCGCCTTCCTCAGCCGCGAGTACAACAACCGCGAGCTGTTCCCGGACCATGCGCAGCACTTCGCGCGCTGGGCGGAGTCCTCGGCGCGCGCGCGCTCGTCCATGACCTGCTATCTGGACCGCACCTACGGCGACTCCCCCGGCGAGACGCTCGACATCTTCCCCTCGCGCAAGGGCGACGGCAGCGCGCTGATGTTCATCCACGGCGGCTACTGGCGCTCGCTCGACAAGCGCGATTTTTCCTTCCTCGCCCCCGCCTGGGTGGACGCAGGGGTGTCCCTCGTGGTCGTGAATTACGACCTGTGCCCGAAGGTAAGCATCGAGCGCATCGTGCAGCAGATGCTCGCGGCGTCGGTGTGGCTGTACCGCCACGCCGAGCAGTACGGCATGGACGAGGAGCGCCTGTTCGTGAGCGGGCATTCGGCCGGCGGCCACCTCGCCGCGATGATGCTCGCCGCGCTCTGGCCGGTGGTGGACGCCTCGCTGCCGAAGAATCTCTACAAGGGCGCCATCGCGGTGAGCGGCGTGTACGACCTGCGCCCGCTCGTCGGCATCGACTGGCTGAAGAACGACCTGCGCCTGGACGAGCCTGCGGCGTTCAAGGTTTCGCCCGCGTTCCTGCCGCCGGCGACGCGCGCGCCGCTCGCCCTCGCGGTGGGCGGCCTGGAGAGCTCGGAGTTCAGGCGCCAGAATGGCCTGCTCGCCGCGCGCTGGAAGCCGGTCGTGCAGGACAGCCTCACGCTCGCCGGACGCGACCACTTCACCGTGGTGGACGAGCTCGCCGAGCCGCACAGCAAGCTCTTCGCCGCCTCGCGGCGCGTCATGGGACTGGGCCGTTGAACGAGTACCTCGCGCCCGGGCGCTACATCGACAGCGACCACCCCGAGGTGGTCGCGTACGCGCGCGCGCACGCGAAGGGGGGGTCGGACCTCGAGCGCGGCGTGTCGCTTTATTACGCGGTGCGCGACGGCGTGCGCTACAACCCCTTCCTCGACTTCACGCGCGACACGGCCTATCGGGGCAGCGTCTGCCTGGAGTCGGGCGAGGGCTTTTGCGTCGGCAAGGCGGCGCTGCTCGCGGCCTGCGCGCGCGCCGCGGGCATCCCGGCGCGCGTCGGCTTCGCCGACGTGAAGAACCATTTGACCACGCCGCGGCTCGCCGAGCGCATGGGCACCGACCTCTTCGTCTACCACGGCTATACCGAGCTGTGGCTGGAGGAGAAATGGGTGAAGGCGACCCCGGCGTTCAACCTGGCGCTGTGCGAGAAGTTCCGGGTGAAGCCGCTCGAGTTCGACGGGCGCGAGGACTCGATCTTCCACCCCTTCGACGCCGACAACCGGCGCCACATGGAGTACCTGCGCGACCGCGGCAGCTTCGCCGACGTGCCGGTGGATGAGATCCAGCGCGTGTTTCGCGAGTGCTACCCGAAGCTCTACGGCCTCGGCCGCGACGCGGCGAGAGAAACCTTCGCCTAGGCGGCGCCCCAGACCTCGCGCGCCGTCTCCACGACCAGGCGGACCTTCGCCGCCTGCGCCTCCATCGCCAGCTGATTGCCGTGCACGGTGCTGGAAAAGCCGCACTGCGGCGACAGGCACAGCTGCTCGAGCGGCACGAGCTTCGCGGCCTGATCGATGCGCCGCTTGAGCGCGTCCTTCGATTCCAGCTCGCCCAGCTTGGTGGTCACCAGCCCGAGCACGACGATCTTGCCCTTGGGCACGAAGCGCAGCGGGCCGAAGTCCCCCGAGCGCGCGTCGTCGTACTCGAGGAAGTAGGCGTCCACCTCGAGGTCGTTGAACAGCACCTCGGCCACCGGCTCGTAGCCGCCCTCGGCGGCCCATGCGCTCTGGAAGTTGCCGCGGCACAGGTGGATGCCGACGGTCATGTCCTTCGGCCGGCCGGCGATCGCGGCATTGATGAGCTTCGCATAGCGCCGCGGCAGCTCGTTCGGGTCGTCGCCGCGCTGCCGGGCGCCTTCGCGCATCTTCGCGTCGCACAGGTAGGCGAGGTTGGTGTCGTCGAGCTGCAGGTAGCGGCAGCCGGCCTGCGCGAGCGCGCCGATCTCCGCGCGATAGCAGGCGGCGACGTCCGCGTAGAAGGCCTCCAGTTCGGGATAGGCCTCGCGGCTGATGGCCCCGCGCCCGCCGCGGAAGTGCAGCATGGTGGGCGAAGGGATGGTGACCTTCGCGGTGCGCGTGGTGGCCGATGCGAGGAACCGGAGGTCCTCGAGCTGGATCGGCTTCACGTGGCGGAGCCGCCGCGTCACGTGCATCACCGGCGGAGCGAAGTCCACGTCGCCCGCGGCGCCATGGAACTTCACCGGGATGCCGCCCTTCACCTCGACGCCCTCCAGCTGCTCGAGGAAGTCGACGTGGAAGTACGTGCGGCGGAACTCGCCGTCGGTGATGCCCCGCAGGCCCCAGTCCTCCTGCCGCTTCACGATGTCGCGGATCGCGCGATCTTCGACCTCCCGGAGCTGGGCGCGCGTGATCTCGCCCTTCTTGAAGTGCCGCTCGCGCGCCTCGAGCAGCGCCTTCGGTCGCAGGAAGCTGCCGACGTGGTCGGCACGAAACGGGGGCGTGGTTCGGTTCGTCATGGCGCCGCGAGCATAGCGCAAATAAACTGCGGCTGATGCGCGACCTCCTCGAAGCGAGCTACCGCGTCGCGGTGTCGGCAGCCGACCCGCTGCTGATCCTGCCGCCGCACCTGCCGCGGCCACCGCGCGGCCGTACGTATGTCGCCGCCGCCGGCAAGGCCGCGGCGTCGATGGCGCTCGCGGTGGAGCGCGCCTGGCCGCGCGCGGCGCCCCTCGACGGGCTCGCGATCACGCGTTACGGCCATGGCCTGCCCACGGAGCGCATCCGCGTCGTCGAGGCGGGGCACCCGGTGCCCGACGCCGCGGGCGAGACGGCCGCCCGCGAACTGCTCGCGGCCGTGCGCGCGCTCGGCCCGGACGACCTCCTGCTCGGGCTCGTCTCCGGCGGCGGCTCGAGCCTGCTCGCGCTCCCCGCCGAGGGCGTGCCCATGGACGGATTAAAGCAGATGACGCGCGCGCTCCTGCGCTGCGGCGCGCCGATCCAGGAGATCAATACGGTGCGCAAGCACCTTTCGGCGATCCAGGGCGGGCGGCTGGCCGCCGCCTGCCGCGCGCCGGTACTCGCGCTCGTCGTCTCGGACGTCGTCGGAGACGACCCGACGCACATCGCCTCGGGCCCCTGCGCGCCCGACCCGACGACGGTCGCGGACGCGCGCGCAGTGCTGGCGAAGTACGGGATCGAGGCGCCCGGGCAGTTCTCCGAGACGCCCAAGCCCGGCGATCCGCTGTTCGCGCGCGTCGAGAACCGCGTCGTCGCGACCGCGCGGCGTTCGCTCGAGGCGGCGGCGGCGGTGTTCGCCGCGAAGGGCTTCCGGCCGCTGATTCTCGGCGACGACATCACGGGAGAGGCGCGCGAGGTCGCGCGCGACATGGCCGTGCGCGCCCGGGAGACTTCGCGGCCGTCGGTGCTCATCTCCGGCGGGGAATGCACGGTGACCGTGCGTGGGTCGGGCGGCCGCGGCGGGCGCTGCGGGGAGTTCCTGCTCGCGCTCGCCATCGCGCTCGAGGGCGTGCCGAACGTGCACGCGATCGCCGCGGATACCGACGGCATCGACGGCTCGGAGGACAACGCGGGCGCCGTGATGCTGCCCGACACGCTCGCCCGCGCGCGCGCCGCCGGCCTGGACGCGCGCGCGCTGCTCGAGGCGAACGACAGCTACGGCTTCTTCAGCGCGCTCGGCGACCTCGTCGTCACCGGCGCCACGCGCACCAACGTGAACGACTACCGCGCGATCGTGCTCGCCTAGGCGGGCGGCTCGCGCTCGTCCTTCGCGGCATCGCGCCGCGGGCGGCCCTGGCGGATCACCCAGACGATCGCGAGCACCGTGAGGCCGACGTTGAGCGCGATGCCGAGGATCCAGAACCAGCTCACGGCCGCCTCAAAGAAAAAGGCCGGGCGTGACCCGGCCTTCGCTCGCGACGTGAGGCGCGCATGCGCCTACGCCGCCTTCTTCTCCTCGCCGCCGCCCTTGGCGGTCTCGGCCAGCAGCTCGGGGCGGTCCATCAGCGTGACCAGCGCCATGGGCGCGTTGTCGCCCTTGCGCAGGCCGCTCTTCAGGATGCGCAGGTAGCCGCCGTTGCGCTTGGCGTAGCGCGGGCCCAGCTCGTCGAAGAGCTTGCCGACGATGCCGCGGTCGCGCAGCCGGTCGAAGGCGAGGCGCCGGTTGGCGAGCGAGGGCGACTTGCCGAGCGTGATCATCGGCTCCACCACCCGGCGCAGCTCTTTCGCCTTGGGTAGCGTGGTCGTGATCTCCTCGTGGCGCAGCAGCGACACCATCATGTTGCGCAGCATCGCGAGCCGGTGGCTCGAGGTGCGATTGAGCTTGCGCAGGCCCAGTCCGTGACGCATGACGGCTTCTCCTAGCGGTGGTGCTCGAGATTGGCCGGCGGCCAGTTCTCCAGCTTCATGCCCAGGGTGAGCCCGCGCGAGGCGAGCACTTCCTTGATCTCGTTGAGCGACTTGCGGCCCAGGTTCGGCGTCTTCAGGAGCTCGGTTTCGCTGCGCTGGATGAGGTCGCCGATGTAGTAGATATTCTCGGCCTTCAGGCAGTTCGCCGAGCGCACCGTGAGCTCGAGGTCGTCCACGGGCCGCAGCAGGATCGGATCGACGCTCGGCGACTTGGGGGCCTCCGCGGGCAGCGCCGTGCCCTCGAGCTGCGCGAACACCGAGAGCTGGTCGACGAGCACGCGCGCCGCGTAGCGGATCGCCTCCTCGGGCTCGATCGAGCCGTTGGTCTCGATGTCCATGATCAGCTTGTCGAGGTCGGTGCGCTGCTCCACGCGCGCCGACTCCACCGCGTAGGACACGCGGCGCACCGGGCTGAACGAGGCGTCCAGGATGATGCGGCCGATGCCCTTCGTCTCCTCCGGAAGGAAGCGCATGTTGCCCGGCACGTAGCCGCGGCCCGCCTCCACCTTGACCTGCATCTCGAGCTTGCCGGTCGCCGAGAGGTGGGCGATCACGTGCTCGGGGTTCACGATTTCGACGTCGTGCGACGGCTCGATGTCGCCCGCGGTCACCGGGCCCTCGCCCGCTTTCTTCAGCGTGAGGATCGCCTCCTGGCGGTTGTGCAGGCGGAACACCACGCCCTTGAGGTTGAGCAGGATGTCGACCACGTCTTCGCGCACGCCGTCCATGGTCGAGTACTCGTGCACCACGCCGGCGATCTGCACCTCGGTGGGCGCGTAGCCGGGCATGGACGACAGGAGCACGCGCCGCAGTGCGTTGCCGAGCGTATGGCCGTAGCCGCGCTCGAAGGGTTCCATGGTGACCTTGGCGTGCGAGGGTGACAGGTTCTGCACGTCGACGATGCGCGGCTTGAGAAATCCGGATTGCGCCATTGGGTTTCGTTCCTTACTTCGAATACAACTCGATGATCAGGCTTTCGTTGATGGTGGGCGGCAGGTCGGCGCGCGCGGGCAGCGCCTTGAAGGTGCCCTTGAGAGCCTTCGTGTCCACCTCCAGCCACTCGGGGATGCCGCGGCCCTCGGCCGACTCGCTCGCCGCCTTGACGCGCAGCTGCTCCTTGGCCTTGCCGGCAACCTCGATGACGTCGCCCGGGCGCACCTGGAAGGAAGGGATGTTGACGCGCTTGCCGTTCACCAGGATGCCGTTGTGGCGCACGACTTGGCGCGCCTCGGTGCGGGAGGCGCCAAAGCCCATGCGGTAGGCGACGTTGTCCAGGCGCGTCTCGAGCAGCTGCAGCAGCCGCTCGCCGGTGACACCCTTGGAGCGCGAGGCCTCCGCGTAGGTGCGGCGGAACTGCCGCTCGAGCACGCCGTAGGTGCGGCGCAGCTTCTGCTTCTCGCGCAGCTGCTTGCCGAAATCGGACATGCGGCTGCCGCTCTTCTGCCCGTGCTGCCCGGGGGCGTAGCCGCGCCGCTCGACCGCGCAGCGGTCGGTAAAGCACTTTTCGCCCTTCAGGAAGAGCTTCTCGCCCTCCCGGCGGCACTGGCGGCACTTGGCGTCGGTATCTCTGGCCATGCGTTCTCCTCGCCTTCCTGTCAGACTCGCCGGCGCTTGGGCGCGCGGCAGCCGTTATGCGGCACGGGGGTCACGTCCGCGATGCTTCCGATCTTCAGGCCGATCGCGTTGAGCGCGCGCACGGCCGACTCCCGGCCGGGCCCGGGGCCCTTGATGCGCACCTCGATGTTCTTCACCCCGCACTCCTGCGCCGCGCGCCCCGCGCGCTCGGCGGCCACCTGCGCCGCGAACGGCGTGGACTTGCGCGAGCCCTTGAAGCCCGCGTTGCCCGAGGTCGCCCACGACAGGGCGTTGCCCTGACGGTCGGTGATGGTGACGATCGTGTTGTTGAAGGACGCGTGAATGTGGGCGATACCCTCGGCCACGTTCTTTTTCGCCTTCTTGCGCGCGCGCGCGGACGCCGTCTGCTGCAGCTGCTGTTGCGAGGGGGTATTGCGGCTGGCCATGATCGCGATCCCGGGTTAGGCGGCCTTGCCGGCCGGCACGTTGAGCTTGATCGCCGCCTTGCGCGGCCCCTTGCGCGTGCGCGCGTTGGTGCGCGTGCGCTGGCCGCGCACCGGCAGCCCCTTGCGATGGCGCGCACCGCGATAGCAGCCGAGGTCCATGAGGCGCTTGATCGACATCGACACCTCGCGGCGCAGGTCGCCCTCGAGCGACAGGCGCGTCACCTGATCGCGCAGGCGCTCCATCTCGGCGTCACTCAGGTCCTTGATCTTGCGGCTGCCGTCCACGCCCGCCGCGGCGCACAGCGCCTTGGCGCGCGCGCGCCCGATGCCGTAGATCGCCGTGAGCGCGATCTGCGCGTGCTGGTGGTTCGGAATGTTGATGCCTGCGATGCGTGCCATGCGGCGTCCCCGGAAAAACCTGAAATTATACCTGTGCGGTCAAGGCGTTATCAACCCTGACGCTGCTTGTGACGCGGATCCGAACAGATGACCCGCACCACGCCCTTGCGCCGCACGATCTTGCACTTGCGGCAGATCTTCTTCACCGATGCCATCACTTTCATGTCGTACTCCTCGTCGCCATCGCCCTACTTCGCCCGGAAGACGATCCGTCCCTTGGACAGGTCGTAGGGCGTCAGCTGCACCGTCACCTTGTCCCCGGGCAGGATGCGGATGTAGTTCATGCGCATCTTCCCGGAGATAAAGGCGTGGACCAGGTGCCCGTTCTCCAGCTTCACCCTGAACGTCGCATTGGGCAGGTTCTCCACCACTTCCCCCTGCATCTCGATCAGGTCTTCCTTGGCCATGCACGCCCGCTCTTTCAGCGCACGGGCAGCCCGCCCTTGAAGCTCGCCTTCTTCAGCAGGCTCTCGTACTGGTGCGTCATCACGTAGGCCTGCACCTGCGCCATGAAATCCATGGTCACCACCACGATGATCAGCAGCGACGTGCCGCCGAAGTAGAACGGCACGTTCCAGCGCAGGATCAGGAACTCCGGCAGCAGGCACACCAGCGTCACGTAGATGGCGCCGGCCAGGGTCAGGCGCGTGAGAATCTTCTCCAGGTAGCGCGCGGTCTGCTCGCCGGGCCGGATGCCGGGCACGAAGGCTCCCGACTTCTTCAGGTTGTCGGCGGTTTCCTTCGGGTTGTACTGCAGCGCCGTGTAGAAGAAGCAGAAGAAGATGATCAGGCCGGCGTACAGCAGCACGTAGATCGGCTGCCCCGGCGACAGCGTGGCCGCGATGTCGCGCAGCCAGATCATGCCCTCGGCGGACCCGAACCAGCCGAGCAGCGTCGCCGGGAACAGGATGAGCGACGAGGCGAAGATCGGCGGGATCACGCCGGCCATATTGAGCTTGAACGGCAGGTGCGAGCTCTGCCCGCCATACACCTTGTTGCCGACCTGGCGCTTGGCGTAGTTGACCAGGATCTTGCGCTGGCCGCGCTCGACGAACACCACGAACGCCGTCACGACCAGCACGGCCGCGGCGATGAGCAGCGCGGTCAGCGGGTGCATCGCCCCGGTCCGCACGAGCTCCAGGGTCCCGGCGATCGCGTTCGGCAGGCCGGCCGCGATCCCCGCGAAGATGATGAGCGAGATGCCGTTGCCGAGGCCGCGCTCGGTGATCTGCTCGCCCAGCCACATCAGGAACATGGTGCCGGTGACCAGCGTGGTCACGGTCGTGATGCGGAACATCAGGCCCGGATCCAGCACCAGCCCGGCTTGAGACTCGAGCGCGATCGAGATTCCGGTTCCCTGGAACAGGGCCAGCACCAGGGTGCCGTAGCGCGTGTACTGCGTGATCTTGCGCCGCCCCGACTCGCCCTCCTTGCGCAGCTGGTCGAGATGGGGGCTCACCGCCGTCATCAGCTGCATGATGATCGAGGCGGAGATGTACGGCATGATGCCCAGGGCGAAGATGGTGAAGCGCGACAGCGCCCCGCCCGAGAACATGTTGAACATGCCGAGGATGCCGCCCTGCTGGCTCTGGAACAGGTCCGCCAGCACGCTCGGGTCGATGCCCGGCACCGGGATGTGCGCGCCGATTCGGAACACGACCAGCGCGCCCAGCAGGAACAGCAGGCGCCGCTTGAGGTCGCCGTAGCGCCCCGAACGGCCGGCAGCGGGAAGCGCGGTCGCCAAGCGTCAGTCCCCGGCCTTCGGCACCGCGGGCGCGGCCTCCTCGATCCTGCCGCCCGCAGCCTCGATGGCCGCGCGCGCGCCCTTGGTGGCCTTTACGCCCTTCAGCGTCACGCTGCGCGTGAGCTTGCCCGACAGTATGACCTTGGCCGCCAGCGCCGCGCGCGGCACGATGCCGCCGGCCTTGAGCGCCGCAAGGTCGATCTCCGCCTGCGGCAGGCCCTGCAGCTCGGACAGCCTGACCTCGGCGTACAGCTCGCGCGTCGGCGAGGTGAAGCCGCGCTTGGGCAGGCGCCGGTGCAGCGGCATCTGCCCGCCCTCGAACCCCACCTTGTGGTAGCCGCCCGAGCGCGCGCGCTGACCTTTGTGGCCCCGCCCCGCGGTCTTGCCCCAGCCCGAGCCGACGCCGCGGCCGACGCGGTGCCGCGCCTTCTTCGCGCCCGGCGCCGGTTTGAGAGTGTTCAAGCGCATGCGTCTATCCTTCCACCCGTACCAGGTAAGCAACCTTCTCGATCATGCCGCGCACCGCCGGCGTGTCCTTCAGCGCCACGGTCTGGTGCAGCCGTCGCAGCCCCAGGCCGCGCACGGTCGCGCGGTGCGCCGCCTTGCAGCCGGCCGTGCTGCGCACCAGCTTCACCTTGATCATCGCGTCCGCCATGGTTTGCCTCAGGAAAAGATCTCTTCGACCTTCTTGCCGCGCTTGGCGGCGATCTCGGCCGGCGTATTCATGGACTGCAGGCCCTTCAGCGTCGCGCGCACGACGTTGTAGGGGTTGGTGGAGCCGAAGCACTTGGCCAGCACGTTGGTGACGCCCATGACCTCGAACACCGCGCGCATGGGCCCGCCGGCGATGATGCCCGTGCCCTCGAACGCCGGCTGCATGAGCACCGTGGCCGAGCCGTGCCTGCCGACGACCGCGTGGTGCAGCGTGCCGTTCTTGAGCTTCACCTTGAAGAGCTTGCGGCGCGCCTCCTCCATCGCCTTCTGCACGGCGACGGGCACCTCGCGCGCCTTGCCCTTGCCCATGCCGATGCCGCCGTCGCCGTCGCCGACCACGGTGAGCGCGGCGAAGCCGAGCACGCGCCCGCCCTTGACCACCTTGGTCACGCGGTTCACCGACACCATCTTCTCGCGCAGGCCGTCCGCGCGATCGTCGCTCTGCTGCATCCTGGGCTGCATTTTCGCCATGGCCTGTCCTTAGAACTTGAGGCCGCCCGCGCGGGCGGCCTCGGCGAGCGCCTTCACGCGCCCGTGGTAGCGGTATCCGGCGCGGTCGAAGGCGACGCTTTCCACCCCGGCCTGCCTGGCCTTCTGCGCGATGCGCGCGCCGATGATCTCGGCCGCCTCGCGATTGCCGCCGCTCTTGAGCTGCGCGCGCACTTCCTTCTCCGCCGTGGAGGCCGACGCGAGCACGCGATCGCCGGCGCCCGAGGTGATCTGGGCGTAGATGTGGCTGTTCGTGCGATGCACGGTGAGCCTGGCGGCGCCCAGCTCGCGGATCTTGAGGCGCGTCTGGCGCGCGCGGCGCAGACGGGACTGGTTCTTGTCTTGCATGTCGTCGCTCCGCTACTTCTTCTTCGTCTCTTTCATCACGATCTGCTCGTTGGCGTAGCGCACGCCCTTGCCCTTGTAGGGCTCCGGCGTCTTCGTGTCGCGGATCTCCGCCGCGATCTGGCCCACGAGCTGCTTGTCGACGCCGCTCACCACCACCTCGGTCTGGCTCGGCGTCGCCACCTTCACGCCCTTCGGCATCTGGTGCACCACGGGGTGCGAGAAGCCGACCGTCAGGTTCAGCTTGTCGCCCTGCGCCTGCGCCCGGTAGCCGACGCCGACCAGCGCCAGGCGCTTCTCGAAGCCCTTGGACACGCCGGTCACCATGTTCGCGACCAGGGCGCGCAGCGTGCCGGACATGGCGTTGGCGTGCTGGGAGTTGCCGAGCGCCTTGCACACCAGCGTCTCGCCCTGTCGCTCGATGCCCACGTTCGGGTCGAGCGGCCGTGCGATGGTGCCCAGAGGCCCCTTCACCGAGATGGTGCCCGCGGCGAGCGTCACCTCGACGCCCTTGGGCAGCGGAATCGGATACTTGGCGATGCGGGACATGGCGCGCTCCTCAGGCCACGATGCAAAGCACTTCGCCGCCGACGCCGTCGGCACGCGCCTTGCGGTCGGTCATCACGCCGCGCGACGTGGACAGGATGGCCACGCCCAGCCCGTTCATCACGCGCGGGATGTCGTTGCGGCCCTTGTACACGCGCAGCCCTGGCTTGGAGATGCGCTCCAGGCGCTCGATCACCGGGCGCCCGGCGTAGTACTTCAGGCCGATGTGCAGCTCCCGCATCGCCTGGTCCTCGCGCACCGCGAAGTCCTCGATGTAGCCCTCGTCCTTCAGAACCTTGGCGATGGCGATCTTGAGCTTGGAGCACGGCATGCTCACCTCCGCGTGCCCGACCGTCTGGGCGTTGCGGATGCGGGTCAGCATGTCTGCGATCGGGTCGGTCATGCTCATCGGCAGCTCTCCTTACCAGCTCGCCTTGATGATGCCGGGCACCTCGCCCCGCATCGCGAGCTCGCGCAGCTTGTTGCGTCCCAGGCCGAACTTCCGGTACACGCCGCGCGGCCGCCCGGTGATCGCGCAGCGGTTGCGCAGGCGCGTCGGCGAGGCGTCGCGCGGCAGCTTCTGCAGCTTCTCGCGCGCGGCGTCGCGCTCCTCGTCGGGCGTCCGAGGGTCGCGCAGCACCTCGAGGAGCGCCTGCCGCTTGGCCTGGAACCGGGCCACGGTCTGGCGGCGCTTCTGTTCGCGGAGTTTGACGGCGAGTTTGGCCATGGCGTGTGTTCCCTTCAGTGCTTGAACGGGAAGCGGAACGCGGCGAGCAGCGCTTTCGCCTCGTCGTCCGTCTTCGCCGTCGTCGAAATGGCGATGTTCATGCCCCGGAGCGCATCGACCTTGTCGTACTCGATCTCCGGGAAGATGATCTGCTCCCGGACGCCCAGGCTGTAGTTGCCGCGGCCGTCGAACGCCCGGTTGGAAACGCCGCGGAAGTCGCGGATGCGCGGCATGGCGATGTTCACCAGGCGGTCGAGGAACTCGTACATGCGCGCGCCCCGCAGGGTCACCATGCAGCCGATCGGAAAACCCGCGCGCAGCTTGAAGTTGGCGATCGACTTGCGCGCCTTG
The DNA here is from genome assembly GCA_050246035.1 of Burkholderiales bacterium. Taxonomy (GTDB): domain Bacteria; phylum Pseudomonadota; class Gammaproteobacteria; order Burkholderiales; family SG8-39; genus JAABQT01. The sequence goes on along the minus strand of JBFWWT010000035.1, from coordinate 6,620 downwards.
GTGATCACCGGCTTCTGCCCGGCGATCTTCGCCATGTCCGCCATGGCGTTGTCGAGGACCTTGCGGTCGCCCACCGTCTCGCCCACGCCCATGTTGAGCGTAATCTTGCGGATGCGCGGCACCTGCATGCTCGTCTTGTAGCCGAACTTCTTCATCAGCTCCGGCACCACGGCCTCGCGATAGTGGGTCGCCAGGCGCGCCGGCGGCACCGGCAGCGCGGGCGTCGCGGCGCGGGCAGCCTTCTCGGCCGGCGCCGCTTGCGCCTTCGCCGGCTTCGCGCGCGCCTCGGCCTTGGCCGTGCCTTCCTGGGCCTTCGCGGGCCTATCGGTCTTCGGGGTCTTTTCCTTCGCCATACCTGTCACCTCAGACGTCGACCTGCTCGCCGTTGGACTTGAACACGCGCACCTTGCGGCCGTCCTCCAGACGCTTGACGCCGACGCGATCGGCCTTCTGCGTGGCCGGGTTGAACAGCGCGATGTTGGACTCGTGGATCGGCATGTCCTTGTCGACGATGCCGCCGGTCACGCCCTTCATCGGGTTGGGACGCTGGTGCTTCTTGACGCGGTTGACGCCCTCGACCACCAGGTGCTCGGCGCCTACGCGGCGCAGCACGGTGCCGCGCTTGCCCTTGTCCCGGCCGGTGATGACGACCACCTCGTCGCCCTTGCGGATGCGTTGCATGACTGCCTTCCTGTGGGACCGCTCAGAGAACCTCGGGGGCGAGCGACACGATCTTCATGAATCGCTCGGTGCGCAGCTCGCGCGTCACGGGTCCGAAGATGCGCGTGCCGATCGGCTCGAACTTCGGCGTGAGCAGCACCGCCGCGTTGGAGTCGAAGCGGATCAGCGACCCGTCGGCGCGCCGCACGCCCTTGGCGGTGCGCACCACGACGGCGTGGTAGATCTCGCCCTTCTTCACCCGGCCGCGCGGCGCAGCGTCCTTGACGCTCACCTTGATCACATCGCCGATGCTGGCGTAGCGGCGCTTGGAGCCGCCCAGCACCTTGATGCACATGACGGCGCGCGCGCCGGTGTTGTCGGCGACGTCCAGCAGCGACTGCATCTGAATCATCGGTAACTCTCCATCCAACTTGCACCGCCCGGCTCGGCCGGCGGGCAGTTTTGGACCCCGTACGGGGCGAAAAGGCGCGAATTCTAACGCGAAAGCGGCGCCCGGGGCAACGTCAGACGGCCTTCGATTTCTCCACCAGGCGGGTGACCTTCCAGGACTTGGTGCGCGAAATCGGCCGGCACTCGGCGATCTCCACGAGGTCGCCCATGCCCACGCCGCCGCCTTCCACGTGCGCGTGGTACTTCTTCGACAGGGTGATGGTCTTGCCTACCACGGGATGCTTCACCCGCCTCTGCACCAGGACGGTGACGGTCTTCTGCATCCGATCGCTCACCACGCGCCCCAGGAGCGTGCGCGTGCGGGGGCCCTGCGGGGACTGCGTTGCCGGCTGGTTCATTTGCCCGCCTTCTCCTTCAGCACGGTGCGCACGCGCGCGATGTCGCGGCGCACCTTCTTGATCTGGCTCGTGTTGCTGAGCTGTTGCGTGGCGTGCTGCATGCGCAGGCCGAACTGCGCCTTCAGCAGATCGTTCAGCTCCTTCTGCAGCTCGTCACCGTTCTTCGCGCGAAGCTCGTTTGCCTTCATCGTCTACCCCAGCATCCTGTGCACGACGATGGTCTTGAACGGCAGCTTGGCCGAGGCGAGCGCGAAGGCCTCCTTGGCGATCGCCGCGTCCACGCCGTCCATCTCGTAGATGATCTTGCCCGGCTGGATCTCGCAGACGAAGTACTCGGGGTTGCCCTTGCCGTTGCCCATGCGCACCTCCGCCGGCTTCTGCGAGATCGGCTTGTCGGGAAACACGCGGATCCAGATGCGCCCGCCCCGCTTGATGTGACGCGACAGCGCGCGCCGCGCGGCCTCGAGCTGGCGCGCGGTCAGCCGGCCGCGGCCGACCGCCTTCAGGCCGTACTCGCCGAACGAGACCTTGTTGCCGCGCGTGGCTATGCCCGTATTCCGGCCCTTCTGCTGCTTTCGATACTTGGTACGTGCGGGTTGCAGCATGCTTTACTCCTTCTTCTCCCCGCCGTCGTCCTTGACGACCTTCTTCGCGCGCTTGACCGCGGTCTTGGGGGCGGCGGATGCGGTTTTCCTGGGCTTCTTCTCGCCATCGGGCTTTGCCTTGGCGGGGGCACGCCGTCCCGCAGGGCGCGGTACCGGCTTCTTGGCGCGCTTGGGCTCTGCGGGCGCCTCCGCCGGCGCAGCCGCCGGGACCGCCGACGGCTGCCCCGCGGGCGCCGCCTGCGCCTCGGCCTTGGCGACGACTTCGCCCTTGTACACCCACACCTTGATGCCGATCACGCCGTAGGTCGTCTTCGCCTCGCCGAAGCCGTAGTCGATCTCGGCGCGCAGCGTGTGCAGGGGCACGCGGCCCTCGCGGTACCACTCGGTGCGCGCGATCTCGATCCCGTTCAGCCGGCCCGCGCTCATGATCTTGATGCCCTGCGCGCCCAGCCGCATGGCGTTCTGCATGGCGCGCTTCATGGCGCGGCGGAACATGATGCGCTTCTCCAGCTGCTGCGCGATGGAGTCGGCGATCAGCTGTGCGTCGATCTCGGGCTTGCGGATCTCCTCGATGTTGACGTGCACCTGCTGCACGCCCATCAGACGCCGCAGCTCCGCCTTCAGCGCCTCGATTTCCTCGCCCTTCTTGCCGATCACCACGCCCGGCCGCGCCGAGAAGATGGTGATGCGCGCGTCCTTCGCCGGCCGCTCGATGAGCACGCGGCCGACCGAGGCGTGCGCGAGCTTCCGCTTCAGGAAATCGCGCACCTTGATGTCCTCGGCGAGCATGGCGGGGAACTGGCGGCTGTTCGCGTACCAGCGAGAGCTCCAGTTGCGGTTGACCGCCAGCCGGAAGCCGATCGGATTGATCTTCTGTCCCATGTGCGTGGCTCCTAGTCGCCGACCGTCACGTAGATGTTGCAGGTGTGCTTGAACACGCGCGTGCCCCGGCCCTTGGCGCGCGCATGAAAGCGCTTTAGGAACGCGCCGCGCTCCACGAGCACGCGCTTCACCTTCAGCGTGTCGATATCCGCGCCGTCGTTGTGCTCGGCATTGGCGATCGCGGACTCGAGCAGCTTCTTCATGATCGTCGCGCCCTTCTTGGGGGTAAAGGCGAGGATATTGAGCGCCTTGTCCACCGGCTGGCCGCGGATCATGTCGGCCACCAGCCGGCCCTTCTGGGCCGAGAGACGAACGCTGCGCAGGGTTGCCCGGGTTTCCATGGGGTCTCCTTACTTCTTCGCCGCCGGGGCCGCCGCCGGGGCCGCCGCGCCCGGGCCGGCGCCGCCGCCCGGACGGCCGCCGCCGACCGCCTCTGCGGTCTTCTTGCCGACGGCCGAGTGGCTCTTGAACGTGCGCGTCAGCGCGAACTCGCCCAGCTTGTGGCCGACCATGTTCTCGGTGATGTAAACCGGGATGTGCTGCTTGCCGTTGTGCACGGCCACGGTGAGGCCGATGAACTCCGGCATTACGGTGGAGCGGCGCGACCAGGTCTTGATCGGGCGCTTGTCGTTGGCCGCGCGCGCCGCTGCCACCTTGTCCATGAGGTGCCGGTCCACGAACGGACCCTTCTTGATCGAACGTGCCATCTTGTCGCCTTCCTTATGCCCTGCGCCGGTCGCGCACGATCATCACCTGCGTGCGCTTGTTGCGCCGGGTCTTGTAGCCCTTGGTCTGCACGCCCCAGGGCGAAACCGGCGGCTGCGCCGCGGCCGTGCGCCCCTCGCCGCCGCCGTGAGGGTGGTCGATGGGGTTCATCGCCACGCCGCGTACCGTCGGCCGCACGCCGCGCCAGCGCTTGCGGCCCGCCTTGCCGATCGACTCCAGGTTGTGCTCCTCGTTGCCGACTTCGCCGATCGTGGCGCGGCAGTCCACGTGCACCTTGCGGATCTCGCCCGAGCGCAGCCTCAGCTGCGCGTAGGAGCCCTCGCGCGCCAGCAGCTGCGCCGAGGCGCCCGCCGAGCGGGCGAGTTGCGCGCCCTTGCCGGGGAGCATCTCGATGCAGTGCACTAGGGTACCGACGGGAATCGCGCGCAGCGGCAGCGCGTTGCCAGCTTTGATCGGCGCCTCGACGCCGGAGACGAGTTGCGCGCCCGCCGTCACGCCCTTGGGCGCGAGCACGTAGCGCCGCTCGCCGTCCGAGTAAAGGAGCAGCGCCAGGTGCGCGCTGCGGTTCGGATCGTACTCGAGCCGCTCCACGCGCGCCGGAATCCCGTCCTTGTTGCGGCGGAAATCGATCATCCGGTAGTGCTGCTTGTGGCCGCCGCCCTTGTGGCGCATGGTGATGCGCCCCTGGTTGTTGCGACCCGTGGTCTTGCCCTGCGGCGCGGTCAGCGCCCAGTGCGGCGCGCCCTTGTGCAGGCCCGGCGTCACCACCTTGACCAGCGCGCGGCGTCCCGGGGAAGTCGGTTTGACCTTGATCAGAGGCATCGCTTACTCCGTCGCCGCGAAGTTGATTTCCTGGCCCGCTGCCAGCCGCACGTAGGCCTTCTTCCAGTTGCGGCGCCGGCCGTTGAAGCGGCCGAAGCGCTTCGACTTGCCCTTCACGTTGGATACCGTCACCGACTGCACCTTGGTCTTGAACAGCAGCTCGACCGCCGCCTTCACCTCGGGCTTGGAGGCGTCGTCGGCCACGCGAAAGACGTACTGGCGGTTCTTGTCGGCGACCAGCGTGCTCTTCTCCGACACGACGGGCGCGAGCACCACATTCATGAGCCGCTCGGCGGGATACTTCCGGGTCGCGGTCATTTGAGCATCTCCTCGAGGCGCGCAAGCGCCTTGCGCGTGAGCAGCACGTGCGGAAAGCGCACCAGCGCCACCGGGTTCGCCTGGCGAGCGGTCAGCACCGCGACGTTCGGCAGATTGCGCGAAGACAGCTCCAGGTTCTGGTCGATCTCGTCGGTGATCAGCAGGACCTCGTCGAACCCCATCGCCTTCACCTTCTGCGCGAGGAGCTTCGTCTTGGGCGCCTCCAGCTTGAATTCGTCCACCACGCGAATGCGGTCCTCGCGCGCGAGTTGCGACAGGAGGGAGCTCATGCCGGCGCGCATCATCTTGCGATTGACCTTGTGCGTGAAGTTCTCGTCCGGGCTCGCGGCGAAGATCTTGCCGCCGCCGCGCCACAGCGGGCTCGAGGCCATCCCCGCGCGCGCGCGGCCCGTGCCCTTCTGGCGCCAGGGCTTGCGCGTCGACTTGGCGATCTCACTGCGCTCCTTCTGCTTGCGCGTGCCGCGCCGGGCGTTCGCCTGGTAGGCGACCACGATCTGGTGGACGAGCGACTCGTTGAACTCGCGCCCGAAGATCGCATCGGCCGCGCTCGTGGTGCCCGCGGCGCCCTGGTCGTTGATCAGCTTGAGTTCCATGGTGCCTCCGCTCAAGCCTTCGCCGCGGGCCGCACGACGACGTCGTGCCCCCGGGCGCCCGGAACCGCGCCGCGCACGAGCAGCAACTGCCGCTCGGTGTCCACGCGCACGACGACGAGATTGGGCACGGTGCGCTTGACGTTGCCCAGGTGCCCCGCCATGCGCTTGCCGGGAAAGACACGCCCGGGGCTCTGGTTCTGGCCGGTCGAGCCCGGCCGGTTATGCGAGATGGAATTGCCGTGCGTCGCGCGGTTCGAGGAAAAGTGGTGGCGCTTGATGACGCCGGCGAAGCCCTTGCCGATGGTCACGCCCTGCACGTCCACTTTCTGGCCGACCTTGAACAGGTCGACGCCGATCTTGCCGCCGACCTTCAGATTGGCCACGTCCTCGGCGGAGGTGCGGAACTCCTTGAGCACATGCCCGGCCTCCACGCCGGCCTTGGCCAGGTGCCCGGCGAGGGGCTTGCGCACGCGGCTCGCGCGGCGCTTGCCGAACGCCACCTGCACCGCGGCGTAGCCGTCCTTCTCCGGCGTCTTGATCTGCGTGACGCGGTTGTCGGAGACGTCGAGCACCGTCACCGGCAGCGTGCTGCCGTCCTCGGCGAAGATGCGCGTCATGCCGACCTTGCGGCCGACCAGTCCTATCGTCATAAAACCCTCTTCTGTTTGACCCGCTCCGCGCTCGGCGCGTCCCGGGCGCCGGCTGCTATTGGCCGGCACTTCACCTCGTACCGCGTGTTACTGAACCTTGATCTCCACGTCCACGCCCGCCGGCAGATCGAGCTTCATGAGCGCGTCCACCGTCTTGTCGGTCGGGTCGATGATGTCCATCAGCCGCAGGTGCGTGCGGATCTCCAGCTGGTCGCGCGAGGCCTTGTCGATGTGCGGCGAGCGCAGCAGGTCGAAGCGCTGCTTGCGCGTCGGCAGCGGAACCGGGCCGCGCACGACGGCGCCCGTGCGCTTCGCCGTATCGACGATCTCCAGCGCCGACTGGTCGATCAGCCGGTAGTCGAACGCCTTCAGGCGGATACGGATGCGTTGGCTTTGCATGTGCGCGTTACTCGATCACCTTGGCGACGACGCCGGCGCCCACGGTCTTGCCGCCCTCGCGGATGGCAAAGCGCAGCCCCTGCTCCATGGCCACCGGCGTGATCAGCGTCACCACCATCTTCACGTTGTCCCCCG
>JBFWWT010000034.1:0-21150 GCA_050246035.1 Burkholderiales bacterium | reverse complement strand
GTCGGGCGCGGCACCTCGACCTTCGACGGCCTCGCGCTCGCCTGGGCGATCGCGCGGCAGCTGCTGGAGCGCAACAAGGCGCTCACGCTCTTCGCCACGCACTACTTCGAGATGACGCGCATCGCGCAGGAGTACAAGGAAGCCGCGAACGTGCACCTCGACGCCGTCGAGCACAAGGACACGATCGTGTTCCTGCACGCGGTGGAGGAAGGCCCCGCCTCGCAGAGCTACGGCCTGCAGGTGGCGGCGCTCGCCGGCGTGCCGAGGGCGGTGATCCAGCGCGCGCGGCGCATCCTGCAGCAGCTGGAGGACGCGAGCCGCGCAGGCGGCGCGCAGCCCGACCTCTTCGCGCGACCGGCGCCGCCCGAGCCCGAGCCGGCCGCCGACCCCTTGCGCGACGCGCTCGCGCAGGTCAATCCCGACGAGCTCTCGCCGCGCGCGGCGCTCGAGCTGCTGTACCGCCTGAAGAAGCTCTAGACCACCTCGCGGATGCGGTCGCGGCTCAGGCCCATGTCGCGCAGCATGCGGTCGGGCAGCCGCGCGAGCGCCTCGGCCGCCCGGCGCTCCTCGATCGCGCGGGACCACGTGCGCAGCAGGTGACGCCACCAGGGGGCGCGGCCCGCCGCGCGCAGCTCGAGCCGCGCGCGCCGCTCCAGCCCCACGAGCACGACGTCCTCGCCCGCGACCTCGCAGCGCGAACCGCGCGCCAGGATCGCGTCCTCGCGGCGCCCCTTGCGCGTCAGCCACACGCGGCCGTCGAGCACCTCGATCGCCAGTCTCTCGGCGCCCGCGAGCCGCAAGGTGCCGTTCGCATCCAGGTTCAGGATCATGGCCCCCAGTCTGCGCGGCCGGCGGCGCCCGGCACAGATGCACATGCCGTAGACTGTGCCCTGAACAGTTGACCGCGGAACACGCTGTACCGGTCCGGCCCCGGGGAAACTGTGCCTGTGCACCCGCGGCCGCGTTTGCGAGGATCCTGCCATGCCCGAGTCCGCTCCCCTCTACCACCAGGTCGCCGAGCAGATCCACGCGCTCATCCGCGCGGGCACGCTGCGCCCCGGCGAGCGCGTGCCCTCGGTGCGCCGCCTGTCGCGCCAGCAAAGCGTGAGCGTGGCCACGGTGCTGCAGGCCTACCAGCGCCTCGAGGACTCCGGCGTGATCGAGGCGCGGCCGCAATCCGGCTACTACGTGAAGCGCGCCCTGCGCCCGGTCGAGGAGCCCGCGGCGTCCCGGCCGCCGCAGCGCGCGCTCGCCGTCGAGGTGAACGCGCTCGCCGACGTCATGCTCGCCGCGGGTCAGGACCCGAAGATGGTGTCGTTCGGCTCGGCCTGCCCCACGGGTGAATTCTTTCCGCTGGAGCGCATCCGGCGCGTGCTGTCCTCGCGCGCCCGGCGCGACCGCAACGCGCTCGGGCGCTACGGCCTGCCGCCCGGCACCGAGGCCCTGCGCCGCGCGATCGCGCGCCGCGCCCTGGAGTGGGGCTGCCGCCTCGACCATCGCAACCTCGTGCTCACCAACGGCTGCATGGAGGCGCTCAACCTGTGCCTGCGCGCGGTCACCCGCCCGGGCGACACGGTGGCGCTGGAGTCCCCCACCTACTACGGGTTCCTGCAGATCCTGCAGGCGCTCGGCCTGAAGGCCCTCGAGATCCCCACGCACCCGCGCACCGGCATCTCGCTCGAGGCGCTGGAGCTCGCCCTGCAGGCGCACGAGGTGAAGGCGGTGCTCGTCATGCCGAACGTCTCCAACCCGATCGGCGCGACGATGGCCGACGCGGCGAAGAAGCGCCTGGTCGAGATGCTCGCCGCGCGCGGCGTGCCGCTCATCGAGGACCACATCTACTCCGAGCTCGCCTACGACACGACGGCGCGGCGCGCCGCCAAGTGCTTCGACCGCGCCGGCAACGTGATGCTGTGCAGCTCGTTCTCCAAGACGCTCGCCCCCGGGCTGAAAGCCGGCTTCATCGAGCCCGGGCGCTGGCGCGATGCCATCCGCATGCTCAAGTTCGTCTCCAGCGGCGGCAACTCCGAGATCGTCGAGCTCACGCTCGCCGAGATGCTGGAGTCCGGCGGCTACGAGCGCTCGCTGCGCCAGATGCGCCGGCGCTGCGAGCAGCAGGTGGACGCCGCGCGCGGCGTGATCGCCGAGAGCTTTCCGCGCGGCACGAAAGTCACGCGCCCCACCGGCGGATTCATCCTCTGGGTGGAGCTGCCCCGCGGCTGCGACTCGATCGCCCTATTCGAGCGGCTGCTCGAGCGCGGCATCTCCATCGCGCCCGGGCCGATGTTCTCGGCCTCGCAGCGTTACCGGAACTGCCTGCGCGTGAGCGTCGGGCACCCGTGGAGCGGGCGCACGGAAGCCGCGTTGCGAGAGGTCGGGCGACTGGCTCGACTGCAGATCGGTGAAAGCGCGCCCCTCGCCGCCTAGCGTCTGGTAATTTCCCGGGGTGGAGTACTGGAACCTCGCCATTCTGGTCGGCGCGCTGCTGCTGCTCGTCAGCATCGTCGCGAGCGACATCTCGTCGCGCATGGGCGCGCCGCTGCTGCTCGTCTTCCTCGGCCTGGGCATGCTCGCCGGCGAGGAAGGCCCCGGCGGCATCCGCTTCGACGATTTCGATGTCACCTACCTGGTCGGCACGCTCGCCCTCGCGGTGATCATCTTCGACGGCGGCATGCGCACGCGCCGCGAGTCGTTCCGCGTGGCCCTGTGGCCGGCGGCGAGCCTCGCCACGCTGGGCGTGCTGGTGACCGCAGGGCTGGTCGGCGCCTTCGCGGCCTGGGTGCTCGGCCTCACCTGGCTGGAGGGCATGCTGCTCGGCGCGATCGTCGGCTCGACCGACGCGGCCGCCGTCTTCGCCCTGCTGCGCCACGCCGGCACCGGGCTGAAGGAGCGCGTCTCGGCCACGCTCGAGATCGAGTCGGCGAGCAACGACCCCATGGCGATCTTTCTCACCGTCGCGCTGCTCGAGCTGCTGGCCACCGGCCGCGGCGAGTTCAACCCCGCCGTCCTCGCGACCTTCCTGCAGCAGTTCGGCCTCGGCGCGGTGCTCGGCCTGGCGGGCGGCCGGCTGCTCGTCTGGCTGATCAACCGCCTTCGCCTGGCGAGCGGCCTCTACCCGCTGCTCGCGGCCTCGGGCGCCGTGCTGCTCTTCGCCGTCACCGCGGAGCTGGGCGGCAGCGGCTTCCTCGCCGTGTTCCTCGCCGGTCTGCTGCTCGGCAACTCGCGCGTGCAGTCGGCGCAGAATATCCAGCGCGTGCACGACGGGCTCGCCTGGCTGTCGCAGATCACGCTGTTCCTCATCCTCGGCCTGCTGCTCACGCCGAGCGAGCTCTTCGACGTCGCGGCGCCGGCGCTCGCCATCGCCGCCTTCCTCATGCTGGTCGCGCGCCCGCTCGCCGTGGCGCTCAGCCTCGTGCCCTTCCACTTTCCCTGGCGCGAGCAGGTCTTCGTGAGCTGGGTGGGGCTGCGCGGCGCGGTGCCGGTGGTGCTGGCCCTGTTCCCGTTCATCTACGGCGCGGACCATGCGAACCTGTACTTCAACGTCGCCTTCTTCATCGTGCTTGTCTCGCTGCTGCTGCAGGGCTGGACGATCGCGCCTGCGGCGCGCTGGCTGCGCCTGGAAGTGCCGCCGACCACGGAGCCGCTGCAGCGCGTCACGCTCGACATCCCGGGGCACTTCGAGCACGAGATCCTGTGCTACGAGGTCCAGCCGCGCAGCCTGATCGCCGAGCGCACGTTCGGCGAGCTGGAGCTGCCGGAGGACAAGCAGGTGATGGCGGTGATGCGCGACGGCATGCCGCAGCCGCTGCGTCCCGGGCTGGCGTTCCGCCCCGGCGACTACGTCTACGTGCTCGCCCGACCCGAGAGCCTTGCGCGGCTCTCCACGCTGTTCGACCCGCACGTCGAGCCCGATCGGCTCGAGGAGCACCGCTACTTCGGCGACTTCGTGCTGAACGGCGACGCGGTCGCGGGCGAGCTCGCCGCAGTCTACGGCTTCGCGATCCCTGCGGGCGCCGAGGGCAGGACGCTCGCCCAGCTCCTCGACGAGGCCTCGCACGGGCGCGTCGTGGTCGGCGACCGCGTCGCCCTCGGCGGCGTCGAGCTGGTGGCGCGCGAGATCGAAGGCGGCCGGGTGACGCGGGTCGGCCTGCGCCTGCGCGAGTAGCCGTGCAGCTCGTCGACATCGGCGCCAACCTCACGCACGCCTCGTTCGAGGCGGACCTGCCCGAGGTCGTCGCGCGCGCGCGCGGGCACGGCGTGCACACGATGGTCGTCACCGGCACGTCGGTCGCGGAGAGCCGGCGCGCCGCCGGGATCGCGGAGGCGCACGGCCTCTACGCCACGGCGGGCGTGCACCCGCACCATGCGCGAGAGTGCGACGCGTCGACGATCCCGGCGCTGCGCGAGATCGCGCGCCATCCCCGGGTGGTCGCGGTGGGCGAATGCGGCCTCGACTTCAACCGCAACTATTCGCCGCCCCCCGACCAGGAAGAGTGGTTCGTCGCGCAGCTCGAGCTCGCGGCCGAGCTCGGCAAGCCGGCGTTCCTGCACTCGCGCGACGCGCACCCGCGCTTCGCCGGGATCCTGCGCGCGCACGGCGTGCGGCGCGCTGTCGCGCACTGCTTCACCGGGCAGGCCGAGGAGCTGCGCGCCTATCTCGAGCTGGGCCTGTACGTGGGCATCACCGGCTGGATCTGCGACGAGCGCCGCGGCACGCACCTGCTCGAGCTGGTGAAGGAGATTCCCGGCGACCGGTTGCTCGTCGAGACCGACGCGCCTTACCTCACCCCGCGCGACCTGCATCCGCAGCCGAAGGCGCGGCGCAACGAGCCCGCCTTCCTGCCGCACATCCTGCGCGCGGTGGCGCGCGCGCGCGGCGAGGCGCCGGAGGCGCTCGCCGAGGCGACCACGCGCAACGCCAGGACGCTATTCGGGCTCGCATGAACCTCGCGCAGCTCCTCCATGCTGCCGCCCGGCGCCTGCCGCACGCCCCCGCGCTGGCCGTGGGCGCGCGCATCGTGGCGAGCTACGGCGAGCTCTCTACGCGCGTCGCGCGAATCGCCGGGGGTTTGCGCGCGCGCGGGCTCGCGCCCGGCGAGCGCGTGGCCATGGCGATGAAGAACTGTCCCGAGTACTACGAGGTGCTGTTCGCCTGCTGGCACGCGGGGCTCGCCGCGGTGCCGATGAACGCCAAGCTGCACCCGCGCGAGCTGGCCTACATCGTCGCGAACTCGGGCGCGCGGCTGGCGTTCGTCACCCCGGACCTGGAGCAGGCCATTCCGGGCGCCCTCCCCGTCGGGGGTGCGGATTACCGCAAGCTGGGCGCGGCGCAGCCGGCGCCCTGCGCGGACGTCACGCCCGACGGGCTCGCCTGGCTCTTCTATACGAGCGGCACCACCGGCGTGCCCAAGGGCGCGATGCTCACGCACCGCAACCTGCTCTTCGCGACCCAGGCCTACTACGCCGACATCGACCGCCTCGCTCCCGGCGACTCGATCCTGCACGCCGCGCCGATGTCGCACGGCTCTGGCCTGTACGGCGTGCCGCACGTCGCGGCCGGGGCCCTGAACGTCATTCCCGAGAGCGGCGGCTTCGAGCCCGAGGAGATCTTCCGGCTGATCGCCGCCCACACCGGCGTGTCCTTCTTCGCCGCGCCGACCATGATCGTGCGGCTGCTCGCGAGCCGCGCGGCCGGCGATGCCGACCTGCGCCGCCTGAAGACCATCAGCTACGGCGGCGCGCCCATGTACGTCGCCGACTGCGAGCGCGCGATCGAGCTGTTCGGCCCGCGCCTGTACCAGCTCTTCGGCCAGGGCGAGAGCCCCATGACCATCACGGGGCTGCCGCAGGCGGACCACGCCGACCGGCGCAAGCTCGAGTCCTGCGGCTTCGCGCGCACCGGGGTGGAGGTGCGCGTGGTGGACGACGAGGACCGCGACCTGCCCGCGGGCGAGGTGGGCGAGATCGTGACGCGCTCCGACTGCGTGATGGCGGGCTACTGGCGCAACCCCGAGGCGAGCGCGAAGACGCTGCGCGGCGGCTGGCTGCACACCGGCGATCTCGGCAGCCTCGACGACGCGGGCTACCTCACCATCCGCGACCGCTCGAAGGACATGATCATCTCGGGCGGCTCGAACATCTACCCGCGCGAGATCGAGGAGGTGCTGCTGCGCCATCCGGCGGTCGCCGAGTGCTCGGTCGTGGGCCGCGCGCACGCCGAGTGGGGCGAGGAAGTCGTCGCGTTCGTGGTCAGGCGGGGCGAGGTCACGGGCGGCGAGCTGGATGCCCTGTGCCTCGAGCACATCGCGCGCTTCAAGCGCCCGCGCGACTATCGCTTCGTGGACAGCCTGCCGAAGAACAACTACGGCAAGGTGCTGAAGACCGAGCTGCGGCGGCAGCTGCAGGGTGGGCCAGGGCCCACCCTACTTCAAGGAAACGGGCCGTCCTCCGGATCGCGCTCGTAGTCGTGCCGCTCGACGATGCGGCGCGCCACGCCGGCGTCGTCGAAATGCACGAACAGCACGCGCAGCTCGCGCACCGCGTGGCGCCACGGGTACTCCCAGACGTCGTGCTGGAGCCGCGGGAAGCGGGAAACGCCGAAGGGCGGCCCGAGCAGCGCCCGCACCTCTTCCGTACGCATGCCCTCCCGGATCGCGTGGATGTTCGCGTAGGTCAGGCGCTGCTCGATGCCGCGCAGCCGGCCCTCGGCGCTCAGCCGCACGACGAACATCGCCGGTCCGGTCTGGTAGCGCTCGTAGTAAAGGTGGGTCTCGTCCCCCGGCCCCTTGAGCGCGAGCGCCGGCGCGCCCATCACGTCGCGCACGTCCTCGAGGGTCGCCTCGCCCGGCTTCAGGCCGCGCCCGTCGAAGGACGCGCAGCCCGCCGCGAGGAGCAAGGCGAGCGCGGCGGCGAGGATCCTCATGGCGAGGAGCCTACTCCCCTTTGCCCGGCTCCGGCGAGAAGAACTGCGCGAACTTGTCCGGCACGCCCTTCCAGCTGTCGGCGTCCGGCGGCGGCGTGCCCTTGCGCGTGATGTTGGGCCACTTGGCGGCGTACTCGGTGTTGAGCGGCAGCCACTTCGAGGCCTTCGCATCGGAGTCGGGCACGATGGCCGCGGGCGGGCACTCCGGCTCGCATACGCCGCAGTCGATGCACTCGTCCGGATGGATGACGAGCATGTTCTCGCCCTCGTAGAAGCAGTCCACGGGGCAGACTTCGACGCAGTCCATGTGCTTGCACTTGATGCAGTCTTCGGTGACGACGTAGGTCATTTCGGTGAGGCCGGTTGGGGAGGCGCGATTATCTCACCTCAGGTCGCAACGATGAACTGGAAGGACGCGAACCGGCGCTGCGCGTCCCGCTCCATCGCCACGACCAGCTCGGCGCGCCAGAGGAAGTCCCTCGCGTCGCCGGGGAAATAGAGCTGTGTCGTCAGGATGCGCCCGCCCGGCGGCTGCACCTTCACGTGGATGTGGCGCGCACGGCCGGGATAAAGTGCAGGAAAGATAGTTTCCAGCCGGAAGCGGCCCTCGGCGTCGGCGTGCTGGTGGCCCCGGTAGCGAAATCCCGCGTTGTCGTATTCGCCGTTCTCGTCGCAGTGCCAGAAGTCGAGCAGCGCGTTCGCCACCGGGCGGCAGCGGGCGTCGACCACGCGGCCGGCGAGGACGAGCCGTTCGGCGCTGCTGCCCGGCTCGACGAGCGACGAGCGCTTCGGGGTGTCCGGCGTATAGAAGGGTCCCTCGGTCTGGCGCGGCGTGAGCGCGGCCTGAGGTCCGCAGGCGGGCGTAAGGGGCAGCTCCTGCGCGCGCGCCGCGCGCGCGAGCGGCAGCGCCGCGGCGGCCGCGAGCAGGCGGCGGCGAAGGCGCGAGGTCATGTCCTGGCCGCCACGAGGTCCACCTCGACCATCCAGCGCGGGTCGGCGAGCCCGGAGACCCACACCACGGTCATCGCCGGCTTCTGCGCGCCGAAATACTTCTGGCGGATCCCGGCGAAGGTCGCGAGGTCCCCCTGCGGCATGAGGTAGCCCTGGAACTTCACCACGTCGTTCCAGTCCATGCCGCCCGCCTTGAGGATCTCGGTGAGGCTTTGCATCACGGTCTCCACCTGGGCGGCGAACTCCGCGGGCACGCTGCCGTCGGGCTTCACGCCCACGGTGCCGGAGATGTACAGCATCCGCGAGCCGGCGCTCACCTCGATGGCGTGCGAGTAGCGGTTCTTGTACGGCGGGGCGATGTGACCGGGGTTGAGCGCCTTGTTCATCCTTCCTCCTTCACGTAGGGCTGCATCTTCGCGCGCACGATCTCGGGAATGGGCATCGCGCGCTGGGAATCGAGCGACATCAGGGCCACCTTGTGCCGTGCGCGGAACTTCTCGTCCCCCGCCACGCGTCCGGTGACCGCGAACTCGATGGAGCTTCGACCGAGCTTCGCGATGCACAGTTCCAGCTCGAGGCGATCGCCCAGGTGGCAGGGGCGGAAGAACTCGCAGCCGGTCTTGACGATCGGAAACCCCACGCGCTGGCCGATGTGCATCTCATTGAACCCCCAGCCGATCGCCTCGCTGAACCAGTCCTCCACCGCCCCGCTCACCATGTCGAAGAAATTGACGAAGTAGACGATGCCCGCCGGGTCGCAGTGCGAGAAGCGGATCTTGCGCTCGGTGGTGAAGCACTTCGCCATGTCAGTCGAGCGGCAGCCCCACGTAGTTCTCGGCGAGCGTCACCGCCTTGGCGCGCGAGCTCGTCACGTAGTCGAGCTCGGCGAGCTGCAGCCGGTGCTGGAAGGGCGTGTCGTCGTGGAAGCGATGCAGCATCGAGGTCATCCACCAGGAGAAGTGCTCGGCGCGCCACACGCGCCTCAGCGCGGTCGCCGAATACTGCTCGAGAGGCTCGCTCCGGCCTTCCTTGTACCTCGCGGCGAGCGCGCGCGAAAGCACGCGCACGTCCGCGACCGCGAGGTTGAGCCCCTTCGCGCCCGTCGGCGGCACGATGTGCGCGGCGTCCCCGGCGAGAAAGAGCCGCCCGTACTGCATCGGCTCGACGACGAAGCTCCTCATGGCGACGATGCCCTTCTGGAAGATGCGCCCTTCCGCGAGCCGCCAGCCGTCCTTCGTTTCCAGCCGCGCGTGCAGCTCGCGCCAGATGCGCGTGTCGGGCCAGTTCTTCAGGTCGTCCTCGGGGTCGCACTGCAGGTAGAGGCGCTGGATGGTCGGCGAGCGCGTGCTGACGAGCGCGAAGCCCTGCTCGTGGTGCGCGTAGATCAGCTCGTCGGTCGCCGGCGGCGCCTCCACCAGCACGCCGAGCCAGCCGAAAGGATAGTTGCGCGTGAACTCGGTGCGCCGGCGCGAGGGGATCGCGGGGCGCGAGACGCCGTGGAAGCCGTCGCAGCCGGCCACGTAGTCGCAGGCGAGCTCGCGCAGCGCGCCTTGCGCGTCGCGGTAGCGGATCCGCGGGACATCCGTGTCGAGGTCCTGCAGCGTCACGTCCTTCACCGAGAACTCGATGGGCGCGCCGGCGTCGAGGCGCGCCTTGACGAGATCCTTGATCACCTCGTGCTGCGCGTACACCATGATCGAGCGACCGCCCGAGAGCTCCGTGAGGTCGATGCGGTGGCTCTGCCCGGCGAAGCGCAGGATGATGCCTTGGTGCACGAACCCCTCGCGCATCATGCGCTCGCCGACCCCGGACTCGTTCAGCACGTTCACCGTGCCCTGCTCGAGCACGCCGGCGCGGATGGTGGCCTCGATCTCCTCGCGTGTACGCGTCTCGAGGACCACGGACTCGATGTCGTCCAGGCGCAACAGGTGCGCGAGCAGCAGGCCCGCGGGGCCCGCGCCGACGATGCCGACCTGGGTGCGATCGTTCACGGACGCCTCGGGCTGTCGCGGTTCATACTGGCGGCCATTCTATCTTCCCGCCGAAAGGAGTCCGTCATGCGCGCCCTGAGAATCGCGATGCTCGCCCCGCTCCTTGCCGCCGCGCCCGCCTGGGCGCAGGAGATCGACCAGCTGCAGAACCTCGCGCAGGCCGAATTCCGCCTGCTGTCGGAAGACCTGGGCGCGGCGCTGAGCTACCACGCGCAGATTCCGGCCGAGCCGCTCGGCCTGACCGGGTTCGATCTCGGCGTCGGCGTGACGGCGACGCGCGTGGAAAACTCCCAGGTCCTGCAGAAGGCAACCTCGGACGACTCCGAAACGACCCTCTACGTGCCGACGGTACGCCTGCACAAGGGCCTGCCCGCGGGCTTCGACATCGGACTCACCTACGCCGCGATTCCGGGCAGCAACATCCGCTACACGGGCGGCGAGCTGCGCTACGCGATCCTCGAAGGCGGCGCGGCCTCGCCCGCGATCGCCGTGCGCGGCAGCCTCACCAAGCTGAGCGGCGTCGACCAGCTTTCGCTCGAGACGCGCGGCATCGACCTCTCCATCTCCAAGGGCCTCGCCGTTTTCACTCCCTACGCGGGCGTAGGCCGCGTGTGGATCGAGAGCACGCCGAACGTCGCCGGGCTGCAGAAGGAGGATTTCTCGCTCACCAAGGTCTTCGTCGGCATCGGCATGAACCTCGCCGTTCTCAACCTCAATCTCCAGGCCGATCGCACGGGGGACGCGACCTCCTACAGCCTGAAGCTCGGCTGGCGCTTCTAGAGCCCGAGCAGGCGCGCGGCGTTGCGCTTCATGATGAGCGGGCGCACCTCGGGCTTGATGGGCAGCTTCTCGAACTCCGCCACCCAGCGCTCGGGGTCGATCACCGGATAGTCCGAGCCGAAGAGGATCTTGTCCTTGAGCAGCGTGTTGGCGTACTGGACGAGGATCGGCGGGAAGTACTTCGGCGACCAGCCCGAGAGGTCGATGTAGACCTGCGGCTTGTGCGTGGCGACCGAGAGCGCCTCCTCCTGCCACGGAAAAGACGGATGCGCGAGGACGATCGGCATGCCGGGGAAGTCCGCCGCCACGTCGTCGAGCAGCATCGGATGCGAGTACTTGAGGCGGATCCCTCCGCCGCCCGGCGTCTGCGCGCCGACGCCCGTCTGCCCTGTATGGAACAGCGCGGGCAGCTTCGCCTCCGCGATGACCTCGTAGAGCGGATAGGCCATGCGGTCGTTGGGATAGAACTCCTGCACCGAGGGGTGGAACTTGAAGCCGCGCACCTTGTAGTCCCGGATCAGGCGCTTCGCCATCGCGACGCCTTCCGCGCCGCGATGCGGGTTGATGCTGGCGAACGGGATCGCGACGTCCGCGTTCTTGTAGGCCAGCTCGGCGATCTCCTCGTTGGTCAGCCCGCGGCTCGCGCCCTTCTCGCCGTCCACGGTGAAGACGACGAAGGCCATCCTGAGCTTGCGGTACATCTCCGCCATCTCGGGCACCGTCTGGTGCTGCGGCGTGTAGCGAAAGTAGTTGCCCATCGCCTGCTGCGACTCGGTGGGCGTGTCGCTTACGCGCAGCGCCGACTTCCAGGCGTGCGTGTGCACGTCGATGGCGACCAGCTCGTCGAGATTCATGTCCTCGCCTTCACGACCCGCGGGTCGTGGGGTTCCGTGTACAGCCTTTCTACCAGATCGGCGCGCGCGCGCAGCACCGCGCGCTGGTTGACCGAGCCCTTGTCCGTGATCTCGCCGGCGTCGATGGACAGCGGCCCCTCGAGCAGGACGGCGCGCGCGACGCGGTTGCTGCTGCCGGTGCTCTGTGCCGCGAGCGCATCGAGCAGCCCCTGCAGGTCCGGATTCTTCACGCCCGCGCGCGGGATCACGAGCGCGCACACGTCGTCGCGGTCGTGGCCGGCGATCACCGCGTCCTGCACCCAGGGATTGCCCGCGGCGACGATGCGGGCGCGCAGCGCCCCCACGCTCACCCAGGTCCCGGTGGTGAGCTTGAAGTCCTCGGCGATGCGCCCGTCGAACTCCAGGCCCTGCGCCGGGTCGCGCGGATCGGCGAAGCGCATGGCGTCGCCCGTGCGGAAGTAGCCCTCCTCGTCGAAGGCCGCGCGCGTGAGCCCCGGCTCGCGCCAGTAGCCCGGCGTGATCGCCGCACCGCGAAAGCGCGCCTCGAGCTTGTCGTTCACCGGCGCGAGCTTCATCTCCACGCCGTCCACCGGCAGGCCCACGGGGCCCGCGCGCCGGGCGCCGCGGTTGGTGGACATGACGAAGGGCGCGGTCTCGGTCGCTCCGTAGCCGGTGATCCACAGGATGCGCTCGCCGCAGGTCTGCACCGCAAGCTCCTCGTAGGCCTTCCACACCGGCTGCGGCAGCACCGCCGCGGCGTACTGCAGGATCCCGAGGCGCGAGAAGAAGGTTCGCCGCAGCGTTTCGTCGCCCTGCAGATAGGGCAGCAGGGCCTCGTAGCCGCGCGGCACGTTGAAGTAGATCGTCGGCGCCACCTCGCGCAGGTTGCGCACGGTGGTCTCGATGAGGCCCGGCACCGGCCTGCCCTCGTCGATGTAGAGCGTGCCCCCGTTGTAGAGCACGATGCCGATGTTGTGGTTGCCGCCCGCGGTGTGGTGCCAGGGCAGCCAGTCGACGAGCACCGGCGGCACCTCGGCGAGGTAAGGCAGCGACTGCGCGAGCATCTGCTGGTTCGCGCACCACATGCCCTGCGTGTTGATCACCGCCTTCGGCCGCCCGGTGGAGCCCGAGGTGAAGAGGAACTTCGCGATCGTGTCGGGCCCGGTCCTCGCGTGCGCGGCGTCCACGCGCTCGCCGGGCTCCGACTCCGGGACGCTGCCGTAGAGCACCGCGGTCCCCTTCGGCACCGCCGCGGCGACGGCTTTCGCGAAGCGTGCCTCGTCGCTCGCCCATACGAGGCCCGGCGTGGCGAGCGCGAGCACGTCGCGCAGCCGGCCGTAGTCGGCCGAGAGCAGCGAGTACGCCGGCGATACGGGCGCGCACGGCACGCCCGCGTGCAGCGCGCCCAGCATCAGGATCAGATGCTCGAGCGAGTTCTCCGACAGGATGGCGAGCGGACGCTCGGCGGAAAGCCCGCGCGCAAGCAGCGCCGCGCCCGCGCGGCGCGCGCGACGGTACGCCTCGGCGTAGCTCAGCCGGCACCAGCCGCCCTCGGGATCCCGCTGCGCCGCGAGCACGTGGTCGGGCCGCTCGCGCGCCCAGCGCTCGAGCCGCTCGGTGAGATTGCGCGGCCAGGGCCCGAGCGCGTGCGGCGAGCGCAGGTACACGACGCCGTCGTCGCGGTGCATGACCTCGACATCCGCGGCGCCCAGCGGCACCCGGCGTAGCGGCGCGGCGCTCATCCCGCGAGCTTGTCCAGCAGGCGCAGCAGCTCGCGGCGCTCGCCGGGCGAGAGAACCGACGAGCGGCGCCGGTCCTCGGCGAGCACGACGCGGCGCAGGCGCGCCACCAGGGCCTCGCCCCGGCGGGTCAGGTGCAGGCCCCAGGCGCGACCGTCGCCCGGGCTCCGCCTGCGCTCCACCCAGCCGCGCGTCTCGAACCAGTTGGCCAGCGCCATGGCGCCGGAGCGCGCGATGCCCAGCACCCGGCCGAGGACGCTCTGGTTGATGCCCGGATTCGCCCCGATCACCACCAGCGCCGTGAAGCGCGGTGGCGTGATCTCCTGGCCGCGCGTCGCGGCGTGGAAGGCGAGGAACATCGCCACCTGCGCGCGGCGCAGCGAGTAGCCGAGCAGCTCCTCGAGCACCCCGTAGTCGAGTCCCGGCACGCGCGCAATGGGCGCGAGAGTACGCGGGCGCTGCGGGGCCGGTGGGCGCTTCATCGTTGACCGGCAAATTGTAATGGTCTATAACAGTCCGACCAACGAGGAGGCCATCCCCATGACGCAGCGCACCAATCGTCGCCAGTTCAACAAGGCGCTCGCCGCGGCGGGCGCGCTCAGCGCGCTTTCGCCTTTCGGCATCGCCCGCGCGCAATCGAAGACGCTCAAGGTCGGCGTGCTCCTGCCGCGCTCCGGCGTGCAGGCCGGCATCGGCCAGGACTGCCATCGCGGCGTGGAAGTCGGCGCGCGCCTGCTGCGCGATCTCGGCCTGCCGGGCCTCGAGATCATGAACGGCGACACCGAGTCGAACGTGGACGTGGCGCGCGCGCGCGCCGAGCGCCTGATCGGCGAAGGCGCGCAACTGCTCATCGGCGCCTTCGACTCCGGGCAGTCCACCGCCATCGCGCAGGTCGCCGAGCAGCGCGGCGTGCCCTACGTCATCAACATCGCCGCCGCGCCCCCGATCACCGAGCAGGGCTACAAGTTCGTGTTCCGCAACTTCCCCACGGCGCCGATGATCCTCGGCGACGGCTTCGCCAACCAGCTCGAGGTGTTCGCAGCCACCGGCGTGTCGCCGAAGACGGCGGTGTTCATGCACGTGAACGACACCTTCGGCGTGGCGATGCAGCGGGGCTTCACCGGCGTGATGAAGAAGTTCACCATGCCGTACACGGTGGTCGAGACGATCGCCTACGATCCGGCGGCGCGCGACCTCTCGGTCGAGGTGGCGAAGGCGAAGGCCACCGGCGCGGAGGCGCTCGTCATGGTGAGCCGGCTGAACGACGCCATCCTCATCACGCGCGAGCTGATCAAGCAGCGCTGGACGCCCAAGGCGGTGCTCAGCATGGGGCCGGGCTGGTACGAGGACCAGTACCTGAAGACCCTGGGCAAGATGGCCGACGGCCCGATCAGCTTCGTGCCCTGGTACGACCCGAACAAGCAGCTCACGCAGCGCCTGCTCGCGGCCCACGCGAAGGCCTTCCCCGAAATCAGCCTCAACACCAACCACGTGTACACGTTCGAGGCGATGCTGGTCGCCGCCGACGCCTTCAAGCGCGCGGGCACCGCGGACCCGAAGGCGCTCGCCGACGCGATCCGCGCGACGAGCATCAAGGACAACGTCAGCCCGGGACCCGGCATCCAGTTCGACGCCAAGGGCCAGAACGACAAGCTGAAGAACTCCGCCATCCAGAACCGCGGCGGCAAGCTGGTCACGGTGGCCCCGAAGGTCGCGGCCAACGCCAAGCCCGAGCTGCCGCTGAAGTCCTACCAGCAGCGCTGACGCGCGGGCCGCGGGCGGCCCGCTCGTGCCGGTCGAGATCTACTTCAACGTCGCCGCCAGCGGCCTGTTGACCGGTCTGGTCTACGGGCTGATGGCGCTCGGCCTGTCGGTCATCTTCGGCGTCGTGCGCGTCGTGAACTTCGCGCATGGCGAGATGATGACGCTCGCCATGTACCTGACGCTGGTGCTGTTCTCGGCGTTGAAGCTCGACCCCCTCGTACTGCTCGTGCCGATCGCGGCGGCGCTCTTCGTCTTCGGCTACCTGCTGCAGATCGGGCTCATCAACCCGTTCATCAACCGGCCCGAGCATAGCCAGTTCATGCTGCTGGTGGCGATCGCGCTGATCCTCGTCAACGTGCAGCTCATCATCTTCGGGCCCGACGCGCAGGGCATCCGCACCGCCTATTCCTTCGACAGCTACCAGATCGGCCCGCTGATCGTGGACGCCTCTAAGGTGTACGCCGCGGGCGCGGCGCTCGTGGTGGCCGCGGCGCTCTTCGCGTTCTTCCGCTTCACCCTGCTCGGCAAGTCGATCCGCGCCTGCGCCGACAACTACCAGGGCGCGCTCGTCGTCGGCCTCAACGTGAAGCGGCTCTACGCGCTGACCTTCGGCATCGGCGCGGCCTGCGTCGGCGCCGCCGGCGCCATGCTCATGGCGGTCACGGACGTCACGCCGACCATCGGGCCAGCCTACACCCTGCTCGCTTTCGTCATCGTCATCACCGGGGGCCTCGGCTCGATGCCGGGCGCGCTGCTCGGCGGGCTGCTCATCGGCCTGACCGAGGCGCTGGGCGGGGTGCTGTTCACGCCTTCGGCGAAGAGCATGTTCGCCTTCGGGCTGCTCGTGCTCGTGCTCCTTTTCCGCCCGCAGGGCATCCTCGGCAGGAAAGCGGCGTGATCGGGCGCCTTACCGAGGGCGTGCCGCGCCGCGGCCTCGTCCTGCTCGCGGCGCTGCTGGCGCTGCTCGCGGCCTTTCCCCTCTTCGCGAGCGGCTACCTGCTCGCCGTGGGCTTCCTGATCCTGTACTTCGCCTACGTCGGCCAGGCCTGGAACGTGATGATGGGCTTCGCGGGCCAGCTCTCGCTCGGGCACTCGCTCTACGTGGGCCTCGGCGCCTATGCGGCGGCCGCGCTGTACGTGCACTACGGCGTGAGCCCCTGGATCGGGCTCGGCGCCGCGATCGCCCTCTCGGCGCTCGCCGGCGCGGCGATCGGCTTCCTCGCCTTCCGCTTCGGCGTCGCGGGCGTGTACTTCGCCATCCTCACCATTGCTTTCGCGGAGTTCGCGCGCATCGGCTTCGACCATTTCGCCTGGGTGCGCGGCTCCTCGGGCCTCTTTCTGCCGGTCGCCAACTACACCGAGAACGACCTGTGGAACCTGCGCGGCAGCCCGAAGATGTTCTACTACCTGATGCTCGCCCTGACGGCGGGCGCGTTCGTCCTGTGCCACGCGCTGCTCAGGAGCCGCATGGGCTATTACTGGCAGGCGATCCGCGAGAGCCCCGAGGCCGCCGAGGCGCTCGGCGTCAGCGTGTTCCGCTACAAGATGTACGCGGTGGTCATCTCGGCGGCCATGACCTCGCTCGCGGGCGTGGTGTTCGCCTTCTATTACAACAACCTCTTCCCCGAGCAGATCTTCCACATCTCGCGCTCGATCGAGCTGATCCTGGGGCCGATCATCGGCGGCATCGGCACCCTCGTCGGCCCGATCATCGGCGCGTTCCTGCTCACGGGCCTCGCCGAGGGGCTGCGCGAGGTCATGCTGCAGCTCGGCATCGACGTGCCGGGCGTGAAGCAGGTGTTCTACGGCATCTGCCTGCTGATCGTGATCCTGTTCCTGCCCGATGGCGTGTGGCCGCCGCTCGCGAAGAAGCTGGGGCTGCACCGATGAGCCGGCTCGAGCTGAACGGGGTGTCGAAGTCCTTTCGCGGGCTGAAGGCGGTCTCGGGCGCCTCGTTCGAGGTCGCCCCCGGCGGCATCCACGCGCTCATCGGCCCGAACGGCGCGGGCAAGACCACCATCTTCAACGTGGTGGCCGGCGTCTACGCCCCCGACGAGGGCGAGATCCGCTTCGATGGGCGCCCCATCCAGGGCCTGCGCCCCGATCAGGTTTGCGCGGCGGGCATCGGGCGCACGTTCCAGATCGTGAAGCCGTTCGCGGGGTTGACGGTGCTGGAGAATGTCGTGGTCGGGGCGCTGCAAAGGTCCAAAGACGTCTCGGCGGCGAAAAGCTACGCCGCCGAGATCATAGAAAGGCTGGGGCTCGGCGCGAAAAGCGGGCTCCCGGCTTCATCGTTGACGCTGCCCGACCGCAAGCGCCTCGAGGTCGCGCGCGCGCTCGCCACGCGCCCGAAGCTCCTGCTGCTCGACGAGGTGATGGCCGGCCTGCGGCCCACCGAGTGCGACCAGATCGTCGCGGTGTTCCGCGAGCTGAACCGCGCCGAGGGGCTCACGATCCTCCTCATCGAGCACGTGATGCGGGCGGTGATGGCGCTCGCGCAGCACATCGTGGTGCTGCACCACGGCGAGGTGATCGCGCGCGGCGCGCCCGACGAGGTGGTGCGCGATCCCGCGGTGCTGGAGAGCTACCTCGGCGAGGAGACCGAGCTCTAGATGCTCGCCGTCGAGAACCTCGATCTCTACTACGGCGACGCGCAGGCGCTCGAGGGCGTCTCGCTCGAGGTGCCCGAGGGCGAGATCGTCGCCATCGTCGGCGCGAACGGCGCGGGCAAGAGCTCGCTCATCCGCGCGATCGCCGGCATCGAGCGCGCGCGCGCCGGGCGCGTGACGTTCAAGGATCGCGAGATCACCCGCCTGCCCTCGCACGCCATCTGCAACCTCGGCATCGGGCAGGTGGCCGAAGGCCGCCAGGTGTTTCCCACGCTCACGGTTGAGGAGAACCTGCAGATGGGAGCGCTCCTGCCGCGCGCGCGCGCCGGGGCGCGCGACGCGATGGCGCGCGTCTACGCGATGTTCCCGAGGCTCGCCGAGCGCCGCGCGCAGCTCGCCGGCACGCTCTCGGGCGGCGAGCAGCAGATGCTCGCCATCGGCCGCTGCCTCATGGGACAGCCCGAGCTCGTGATGTTCGACGAGCCCTCGCTCGGCCTCGCGCCGGTCGTAGTGCAGGAGGTGCTGCACGCGATCCGCGAGCTCAACCGCGGCGGGCTCACGGTGCTGCTGGTGGAGCAGAACGTCGCGGTCTCGCTCAAGCTCTCGAAGCACGCCTACGTGCTGGAGAACGGCCGCGTGGCGATGAGCGGCCCGGGCGAGGCGCTGCTGCACGACGACCGCGTCAGGCAGGCCTACCTCGGGCTGTAGAATCGGTGCGCGATGCGCACCGATTACGTCCAGCGCTTTCTCTTCGAGAACCTCGAGATCCGCGGGCGCCTCGTGTGCCTCACGCACGCGTGGCGGCGCATGCTCGAGGGCCGCAAGTATCCGCCGCGCGTCGCGGAGCTCCTCGGCCACGGCACGGCGCTCGCGGTGCTCCTCGGCGCGAACCGCAAGGACGCGGGCCGCGTCACGCTGCAGGTGCAGGGCTCGGGGCCCGTGCGGCTGCTGGTCGCCGACTGCACGGCGGACCTCAAGGTGCGCGGCATGGCGCAATACGAGGGCGCGGACGCGGGCCTGGGCGACGGGCGCCTCGCCGTCACCTACGAGGACGCCGCGAGCGGCCAGCTCTACCAGAGCCTCGTGCCGCTGGAGGGCGACGGCATGGGGGAAATCTTCGAGAACTACCTGCGCCGCTCGGAGCAGATCGAGTCGTACCTGCACCTGCGGGCCGACGGCGCGGCGCTCTGCGGCCTGCTGTTGGAGAAGCTCCCGGGGGCGGATGCGAAGGACGCCGACGGCTGGAACCGCGTCACGCACCTCGCCTCGACGCTCGCGCTCGAGGAAACCGTGGACGCGCAGCCCTACGACCTGCTCGTCAAGCTCTTCCCCGAGGAGCTGCTGCGCGTGTTCCGCCTCTACCCCGTCGAGTACCACTGCCCCTGGAACCCGGCGAGCGTGGAGCGCGTGCTGCGCAGCCTCGGGCGCGACGAGGTCGAGTCCATCCTCGCCGAGAAGGGCGAGGTGGTCGTGCGCAACGAGATGTGCAACCACGAATACCGCTTCGACCGGGACGCGGTCGAGGCGGTGTTCGCCTAGGCGGGCTGCTTCGGACGCACGAGCCGCGCCCCCGGCCACTGGTCCGGATGCAGGCGGCGGTACTGCGGCGGGTACTCGTGCGCGACGCCGAAGCGCTCGGCCGCGTGCCAGACCCAGCGCGGGTTGTCGAGGAAGCCGCGCGCGAGCGCGACCATGTCGGCGCGGCCTGCGGCGAGGGTGTCCTCGGCCTGCTGCGGGGTCACGATCATGCCCACCGCCATCACCGGCAGGCCGGCGCCCCGCTTCACCGCCTCGGCGAAGCCGACCTGGTAGCCCGGCTCGACCTTGATTCTCTGGTGCGGCACCGCGCCGCCGCTGGAGACGCACACGTAGTCGAAGCCGATGGCCTTGAGCTCGCGCGCGAACGCCACGGCGTCCTGCGCCTCGAATCCGCCCTCGGCCCAGTCGCTCGCGGTAATGCGCGCGCCGAGCGCGCGCTCCTTCGGCCAGGCTTCGCGCAGCGCGCGCGCGCACTCGAGCGGCGCGCGCATGCGGTTGTCGAGGCTCCCGCCGTAGCGGTCGGTGCGCCGGTTGCAGTTGGGCGAGAGGAACTGGTGCAGCAGGTAGCCGTGCGCGGCGTGCATCTCTACGAGGTCGAGCCCGATGCGCTTCGCGCGCTGGGCGGCAGCCGCGAAGGCGTCCGCCGTCGCGCGGATGTCCTCGGCCGTCATCTCGCGCGGCGTGTGCCAGCCCTCGGCGTACGGGATCGCCGACGGCGCGAGCGTCTGCCAGGGCGACTCGCCGGGCCCGAGCGCCTTGCCGCCGAGCCAGGGCTGCTGCGAGGAGCCTTTGCGGCCGGCATGCGCGAGCTGCACGCCGATCGGGTTCTTCGAGATGCCGCGGTAGAGCGCGACCGCGCGCGCCATGGCCGCCTCGTTGAGGTCGGTATAGAGGCCTGTGCAGTAGTTCGAGATGCGGCCCTCGCGCGTCACGCCCGTCGCCTCGATGATGAACAGGCCCGCGCCCGAGCTCGCATAGGTTCCCAGGTGCGCGAGGTGCCAGTCGGTCATCGCGCCGTCGGCGGCGCTGTACTGGCACATGGGCGAGACGACGATGCGGTTGGGCAGCGTGATGCCGCCCAGCTGGATGGGCGTGAAGAGCTTCGCGGTCATCAGGACTTCCTGGACTTGGGTTTCTTGGGAACCTTCGGGGCGGCGACGCCGATCAGGCAATCGCGCGTGACGACGGCGGCGAGCGCGTCCTCGCTCCAGCCCTCGGTGCCTTGCGGACGCATCGGCAGCACCATGTAGCGCATGTCGGCGTTGGAGTCGTGCACGCGGATCGCCGTCTTCGGCGGCACCTTGAAGCCGAACTCGGCGAGCACCTTGCGCGGCTCTCGCACCACGCGGCTGCGGTAGGGGCGCGACTTGTACCACTCCGGCGGGATGCCGAGGAGCATGCGCGGATAGCAGGAGCACAGCGTGCACACGATCACGTTGTGCGTGCCCGGCGTGTTCTCGACGACGATCAGCTTCAGCCCCGGCACCTCGAAGCCGAGCGCCTCGGCGGCCGCGCTGCCGTTCTCGAGCATGCGCGCCTTGTAGGCGGGATCGAGCCAGGCGCGCGCCACCATCGCCGCGCCGCGCTCGGGGCCGCGGCTGCGCATCGCCTGCATCGCGCCCGCGATCGCGTCCTCGGTGACGATGCCCTTCTCCACCAGCAGCTCGCGCAGGCTCACTTCCATCAGCTGGAAGTAGTCGAGCGGGCGGTAGGGCCCGGCGTCCGTCGCAGCCCGCTTCACGCGCCCTCCAGCCAGTGCTGGAAGATCTCCAGCTCGATCACGTCCGCGGCGCTGCCGCGGTAGCCGCGCCAGACGTCCTTCTGCCGGAAGCGCACGCGGTACAGCGGCTGCTTCGGCAGGCCGTCGCGCTGCTGCGCGAGCTCCTCGGGGTTGGCGAAGGCGCCGCAGATGCGCTCGACGACGCCTGAGTGGCCGCGGATGTAGAAAGGCGTGCGGATGTGGCCGAGCGGGTAGGCGCGGCGCACCTTCACCTTGTCGCC
>JBFWWT010000033.1:0-21866 GCA_050246035.1 Burkholderiales bacterium | reverse complement strand
CTCCTTCACGTGCTCGTACGCGCCCTCGGCCGCGCCGAGCGCGGTGGCCGAGAGCGGATGCCCCGCGGCGGCGACGAGCGGCGCCTGGAACAGCGTGCCGGGGTTGTACTTCCCGCCGGGATGACCGGAACCGCCCCGGCACTTCGCCATCTCGAGCGCGCGGCGCTCGGGGACGAAGATCTCTTTCGCCTCGATGTCCTTGGAGCCCGTGCCCACCATGCCCATCGCGTACCAGGTGTCGTGGATCGCGTAGTCGGACTTCGGCACGAGGCAAAGTCGCCAGTCGATCGCCGTCTTGCCGTCGTCGCCGTAGACGGTCACCGCGAGCATGTTCCAGTCGGAGTTGTCCACGCCCGAGGAGAACGGCCAGCGGCCGCTCACCACGAAGCCGCCCTCGACCTTCTTTCCCCGGCCCGCCGCGAGCGCGATCGAGGAGGCGATCAAGGCGTCGGGGTTCTTATCCCATACCTCGTGCTGCGTCTCGGGCTCGTAGTAGCCGAGGATCCAGTGGTGGCAGCCGAGGTTGCCCGCGTTCCAGGCCGTGGACGGGCAGCCGCGCGCGAGCTCCGCGACGATATCCACCACCGCATGGAACGGCAGCTCCATGCCGCCGAAGCGCCTGGGCTGGTGGTAGCGAAAGAGCCCTTGCTCGTGCAGGAGCTGCTCGTTCTCCCTCAGGAGCACGCGCGCGTCCTCGGTGGCCTGCGCGCGCTCCTTGAGCGCGGGCACGCAGCTGCGCGCGCGGCGCATGGCCTCGTCGTAGGCGACGCCGCTGAAGTCGCGGCGCTCGGATTGCGGGAGGGTGCCGACCCCTGCCGTGCTCACGGCGCCTCCGCCCGAATGGCGTCGACCGTCTCCCGCAGCGCCTCCTCGTACGGCGTGCGCGGCGCAGGCCCGAGCAGGCGCTCGAGCTTCGAGCCGTCGAACGAAAGCGGCTTCACGTACTCCGGCACGATCTGCATGAATCCCCTCAGGTCCCTCTTGAAAACGCTCAGCAAGCGTAGCAGCCACGGCGGCGCCGCGCGCACCGCGATTTCGCGATGCAGGACGCCGGAGAGAATCTCCGCCAGCCGCCTCGCCGACACCGGCCCCGAGCCCGGCAGCACCCAATCCTCCCCGTAGGCCGCTTCCTTCGTCAGCAACTGCGCGACCACCTTCATCGCGTCGGGCACGTAGATGCAGTCGCGCTCCACGTCCGCGGGCCCGATCCAGTCCATCGGCCCGCCCTTCAGCGCGGACTGGATCGCGAGCTGCACGGTGCTCGTGTGCACGCGCGGCCCGAAGAAGTCCGGCAAGTGCACGATGGCCGCTCCCGCGCCGCGCAGGATGTCCTCGGCCTCGCGACGCGCCTGCGCCCACGGCGGGCCGCCCGCGCGCGGATGACGCTCCGAGACCGGCAATTCGCGGATCGGCATGTACGCCCAGTAGCTCGAAACCTGCAGGCAGCGCGCGCCCGCCTCCGTGACGAAGCGGGCGATGTTGCGCGCGGTGGCCGCGTGCTCGTCCATGCGGTCGCCGGGCAGCCCGATGCAGTCCACGACGACGTCGCAGCCCTCGAGCGCCTTCGAGAGGGACGCGCGCTCGAGCGCATCCCCCGGCGTCTTCTCGATGGCTTCCTGCGGGAAGCAAGCGCGCAGCGCGTCGGCGCGCCGGGCAACCACGCGCACGCCATGGCCGCGCGCATGCAGCTCGCCCGCGAGCGCCCGGCCGGTGGGGCCCGTCGCGCCGACTATCGCGATGCGGCGCGGCTCCACAACTCCACGTCCGCGAGCAGCGGCTCGCTCTCGACCGCGATCTCGTTCTCGACCAGCAGCCCGCATCCCGGGCAGCAGAACTGGCGGAACTGCGGCCGCGGATCGATGAAGCGCGCCGGATCGCCGACGATCGGGTTGGAGGCCTCGATCGGCCGGTCCACGCGCACGCAGCCTTCCTTGTAGTTCCTCGACAGCGGACCGAGGTCGGTGGCGCACTTCGCGCAGCACCAGTGCCCGTCGCGCACGGCGAGGCTCTCGGTGGGCCGCAGGCCCGCCGCGCCCGAAAGCTTCCTGCCCGAGGGCTTGCCGCCGATGCGCGCCAGGCGCTGGCGCCGGCGCTCTTCTTCCGTCGCGCGCGCATCGCCCACGACGACGCCGTAGATCGCCTTCGCCGCCTCGACCGACACGTCGCCGTTCGCTACGTCGGCCTCCACCTTCGCCGCATCGCGCTCGAGCGGATCGCCGAAGCCGCCGGCCGCCGACCACAGCACCGCGTAGACGTCGGCCGGGTTCTGCGCGAAGTCCTGCTGGCGCAGGCCGAGCGTCTCCGGCTCGCCACGCAGCTCGTCGATGTCGTTCACGAGCCTCGATTGCTCGAGACGCTCGAGCACGTCGGTGCCGCGCTTGAAGCGGTAGCGGTTCACCGCGCCCGGGTAGCCGCCCATCATGCCGGTCGAGGTCGGGATCGCGTTGCCCGAGGAGAGCGTGTCCTGCGTGATGACGTCGGTGCCGTGGGGAATGAAGCAGGACTCCGCCGAGAGACCGCCGCGGTACTTTCCCGCGCCGCCCGAGTCGGCGATCTCCTTCCGGTACAGGAACAGCACCGGAAAGCTCTGCTCGGTGTGCTCGACGTTCGGCAGCTTGCAGATCGGCGTCCTCGCCTGCCCGCCCGTGGAGATGCCGTCGGCGTGCGAGAAGGCGCCGATCGCGCCGCCGATGGGATCCACCAGGATGTAGCCGTAGCGCTCGCCCCACTGGTCCACGCCGCGGAAGATGGTCGCCGGCCACTGGCTCGTGCCGCCGATGCACATGACGTCTTTGCGCAGCTCCGGGTCCGGGTAGATCATCTTCGAGAGCACGTTGTAGGCCGGGTAGAGCGAAATCTCCATGCACTGCACGGGCGCGGTGGAGACCGAGGCCGGGAAGTCGGCGCAGTTGAGCGTGCCGGGCGTGGGATTGAACTCGACGTGGCGCAGCGCGCCGCCCACCGCGTAGTACTGCTCCCAGCACATGAGCTCGTTCAGCGCCACCATGATCGCGCCGCGCCAGCCCGAGTAGGTGGCGTTGATGCCGCCCGCCTGCGGGTCGGTGCCCTCGTTCTCGAAGACGAGCTTTCTCCCCTGCTTCCTGAGCGTGAGCATCACGCGGTGCGTGCCGCGATCGCCCGGCCGGCAGCACTCGACGTAGGTGCGGTCGCGCCAGGCGCCGTCGGGCAGGCGCCCGAGCTTCTTCAGGAAGGCGCGCTCGCCGTCGTCGAGGATCTTCTTCATCGCGCCCTTCACCGTCTCGGCGCCGTAGCGCGAGATGAGCTGCAGGATGCGGTCGCGCGCGGTGAGGTTGCCCGCGAACTGGGCTCTGAGGTCGAGCGCCACGGCCGAGGGCTTGCGCGAGGAGCGCAGGTAGATATCCTCCACGTCCTTGCGGATCTCGTTGCCCTCGACGATCTTCACCGGCGGGATGAGGATGCCTTCGTCGAAGGCGTCGCGCGCCGAGGGGCAGAAGCTCCCCGGCGTGATGCCGCCGATGTCGTACTGGTGCAGGCAGTTCGTCACCCAGCAGAAGAGCTCGCCCTTCCAGAACACCGGGCAGAGCAGCATCACGTCCATCTGGTGCGCCGCCCCCACCCAGGGATCGTTGGCGAGGAACATGTCGCCGTCCTTGATGCCCGGGTTGTCGCTGCGGTTCTCGAGCGTCCACTTCACCTGCGTGTCGGTGACGCCGGACATGTACTGCATGTACGGGCCGAAATACACGAACTCCGCGTCCTCGGTGAGGATGGAAGGGTTGAGGTCGAGCGCGTACATCGCCACGGGTGACCCCGACAGGCGCTGGATGGTCGCGCCGTGCTCCTCGTTCACGTTCCACAGCGCGTGGCGCACGACCTCGAAGGTGACCGGGTCGATGTCCTTCTTCGCCTTGCGGTGGAGCTTGAGCTTCGGCGAGATGCGCAGCTGCTTCGGCGGCACGTAGCCCGTGCGCCGGCCGTCGAACTCGACGCCGGTGAGGTCGCTCAGCTTCCTGAGGGGCGCGTTCATTTAATGGAGGTCCGTCCCTATTTGAAGTCGAGGCCGCCGGAGTCCGGCTTCTTGTCGGCGGGGGCGGCGGGGGCCTTGGGCTCGGCGGCCGGCGCCGGCGCGGCGGGCTTCGCCGCCGGCTTCTTGGGCAGCGCCGCGAGGCGCGCCTCGTTTTCCTTCAGCGCCACCTTGCACTCCTGGCAGAGGAACTTGCCGGTGCGCGCGCCGGAGGCGGAGGTCTCGGCCACCGCGTGCTCGGCGCACAGCGGGATCTCGCAGTTCAGGCAGCGCGTGACCGCGGGGCGGCCGCAGGGCTTCTTCTTCAGGAGTCCGGTCTCGACAACGCAGGTGTCCATGGGGCCTCGCGACGTCTAGTTGAAGGTGATCTCGAAATTGCCGAGGGCGTCGAGCCGCAGGGTCCGGCCCGGATGCACGACGACGGTGGTGTCCGCGGTCTCCACGATCGCCGGGCCCCTGACCACGTTGCCGGCGAGGAGCTTACCGCCGTCGAAGACCGGCGTCTTCCTCAGGCCCGTCCACCAGATGGTGCGCGGCTTGAGCAGGGCCGCCTTCGGCACCGCGCGCGCGGCGCGCCGCGCGCGCGTGAGCTTCGGCCGCGGCGTGAGCGCGCGCGCGCGCAGCCGGCAGACCACGATCTCGAGCTGCGCGCCCGGCAGCGCCGAGCCGCGCCCGTAGAGCTGCTCGTAGCGCCCGACGAAGAGCGCGCGCAGCTTCGGCTCGTAGTCGCCCGGCAGGCGCGTCCAGGGAATCAGCACCTCGACCTCGTTGATCTGCCCGCGGTGGCGCACGTCGAGCGAGAACTCGAAGCGCTGGCGCGAGGGCGCGATGCCCTCGCCCGACATCGTCTCGCGCGCCCGTTCCTCGATCGAGGCGAGCGCGTCGTTCACGCGCGCGGCCGGCACCGGCGTGGCGAGGATCTCGGAGTGCTCGTAGATGTGCAGCACGTCCGCGGCCGCCGCGCCGAAGGCGCACCAGGTGGAGGCGGCCTTCCTCTGCGGCACGATCACCTTCTTCACGCCGAGCTCGGCGGCGAACACGCCCGCGTGCGCCGGGCCCGCGCCGCCGAAGGCGAAGAGCACGAACTCGCGCGGATCGAAGCCCTTCTCCACCGTCACCTTGCGGATGATGTCGGCCATGTGCAGCTCGACGATGCGGCACACGCCCGCCGCGCACTCCACCGCGCCCATGCCGATGGACCTGCCGAGCTTCTCGATCGCCGCGAAGGCGGCGTCGCGATCGAGCTTCATGCGCCCGCCGGCGAAGTTCTCGGGGTCGAGGTAGCCGAGCACGAGCTGCGCGTCGGTCACGGTCGGCACCGTGCCGCCGCGCCCGTAGCACACCGGCCCCGGGAAGGCGCCCGCGCTGTCGGGGCCCACCGTGAGCGTGCGCGTCTCCGGGTGCGCGCGCACGAGGCTGCCGCCGCCCGCGCCGATCGCCTGGATGTCCACCTTGGGCAGGAAGTACTCGTACTGGTCGGTGTTGCTCGTGAACGCGTAGGCGGGCTTGCCGCCGTGGATGATGGACACGTCGAAGGACGTGCCGCCCATGTCGGTGGTGATGATGTTCTTCTCGCCCATCGCCGCGCCGAGGAAGGACGAGGCCGTCACGCCCGCCACCGGCCCCGAGTCCAGCGTGAGCAGCGGCGCCTCGCCCGCGCGCTCCACCGGCACCGTGCCGCCGCCGCATTGCGCGATCTGCAGCCCGTGGCGATAGCCGAGCTCCGTGAGCGTGCGGTCGAGCCGCGCGAGGTAGCCCGACATCACCGGCCCGAGATAGGCGTTGAGCGCCGTCGCGGTGACGCGCTCGTACTCGCCCCACTTCGGCGCGATGTCCACCGAGCAGGTGACGAATACGTCGGGGGCGATGCGCTGCACCATCTCGCGCACCTGCAGCTCGTGTTTCGAATTGCGAAACGACCAGAGAAAGCAGATCGCGATCGCCTGCACGCCTTCGGCGACGAGCGCGCGGATCGCCTGCTCGGCCTCCTGCCCGTTCAGCGGCGCGACCACCTCGCCGAAGCAGTCCACGCGCTCCGAGACGCCCTTGATGAGGCGCTTGGGCACGATGGGCGCGGGCTTCGCGGTCTCGGGGAAGTGCACCACCTTGCGGATGTCGCGCCCGGTGTAGCCGCGCGAGCCGCGCATGATGTGGATCGCGTCCTCGTGGCCCTTCGTGGTGATGAGGCCCACCTTCGCGCCGCGCTTCTGGATGATGGTGTTCGTGCCGACCGTGGTGCCGTGCGAGAGGAACGCGATGTCGCGGCAGAACTGGTCGAGCGACAGGCCGAGCTCGCGCGCGCCGGTGGCGAGCGCGTCCATCATGCCCTGCGAGAAGTCCTGCGGGGTCGAGGGCACCTTGGTGGTGAGGAGCTTTCCGGCGCGGTCCACGATCGCGCAGTCGGTGAAGGTGCCGCCGATGTCGATGCCGACGAGGTAGGACATCCGTGAATATTAGCCGGGGATACCCCGCCCCTGTCATCCGGTTCGCCCGCCCATGCGTTGAGGACGAAGGAGGCAGGGGTGAGACGTCTGACGGACTACGAGGGTCGACCCGTTCGGCTGACCGAAGAGCGGCTGGCGCACATCCGCGAGCATCCCGAGATGCAGGGCTTCGAGGACAGAATCGCCGAAACCCTCCGGCGCCCCGAGCGAGTGCTGGAGTCCCTGAGCGACCCGGCCGCCCGCCTTTACTACTGCTTCTATATGAACACTCGGGTCGGGAACAAGCATCTATGCGTCGTCGTCAGAGTGGCGGAGAATGACGCCTTCGTCTTGACGGCGTATCTGACGGCGAGACGGACAGGAGGAAGGCAACTATGGCCGAGAGAAAGCTGAGGATCTGGTACGACAAGGAAGGCGACTTCCTCGAAGTCATGTTCGAGCAGCGGGCCGGCACCTTCCGTGAAACGGCGAATCCTCACGTCATGGAGAAGGTGGACGAGCACGGCAACGTGATCGGCTTTTCCGTCATGCGGGTCAGCGCCCTCCAGGACAGTCCGCTCGAAGTCGCTCTCTAGCACCAGATAACAAGAGCACATAGAATCAGCGCCGAGGAGGAGGACCCCGGTTGAAGGCCGCTTCGTTTGCCTATGCCAAGCCGCGCGCGCTCGCCGAGGCGCTGGAGCTCCTCGCGCGCCCCGGCGCCAAGGCGCTTGCCGGCGGGCAGAGCCTGATCCCGTCGCTCAACATGCGGCTGTCGTCGCCCGAGCTCCTGGTCGACATCGGCGGGCTGCAGGAGCTGAAGGGCATCGAGCTCGCGAAGGACGTCGTGCGCATCGGCGCGCTCGCCACGCACGCGGAGGTGGAAGCTTCCGACGTCGTGAAGAAGCACCTCCCCCTCCTCGCCGAAGCCGTCCCGCATATCGCGCACCCGGCGATCCGCAACCGCGGCACGATCGGCGGCTCGCTCGCGCTCGCCGACCCGGCCGCCGAGTACCCGGCCTGCGCGCTCGCCCTCGACGCGACGCTCATCGCCGCCGGCAGGAAAGGCGAGCGCCGCATCAAGGCCGCCGATTTCTTCAAGGGGCTCTTCGAGACCGACCTGAAACCGGGCGAGCTCCTCGCGGCCGTCGAGCTCAAGGCGCAGCAGAAGGGCGAGAAGTCCGCGTTCCTCGAGCTCGCCCGCCGCCACGGCGACTACGCCATCGTGGGGCTGGCCGCGTTCGCCTCGAACGGCACGAAGCGCCTCGCCTACTTCGGCGCGGGCGACCGCGCGGTGCTCGCGCAGAACGCGGCGAAAGCCAGGGACCTCGAAGCGGCGAAGCAGGCGCTGGAGAAGGACCTGCAGCCCCCCGCCGACCTCTACCACTCTTCCGCCACGAAGCTGCACCTCGCCAGGGTGCTGCTGGAGCGCGCATGGACCAGACTCTAGAGACGACGATCACGGTGAACGGCCAGGCGGTGACGCGCCGCATCCCGGCGCGCATGCACCTCGTGGACTTCCTGCGCGAGGAGCTCGGGCTCACCGGCTCGCACCTCGGCTGCGAGCACGGCGTGTGCGGCGCGTGCACGGTGCGCGTGAACGGCGAGATCGTGCGCGGGTGCCTGATGCTCGCGGTGCAGGCCGACGGCTGCGCGGTGGACACGATCGAGGGCCTCTCGGACTCGGGCGAGCTGAAGAAGCTGCAGCAGGCCTTCCACGAGAAGAACGCGCTGCAGTGCGGCTTCTGCACGCCGGCGATGCTGCTCGCCGCGCAGGACCTGCTGCAGAAGAACCCGAAGCCCGACCGGGAGGCGATCCGCGCGCACATCTCGGGCAACTACTGCCGCTGCACCGGCTACCAGGCCATCGTGGACGCGATCGAAGAGGTCTCGCATGGGTAAGGCCGAGCTGCCGCTGCACGCCCCGGGCACCAAGACCGACAAGGGCTACATCGGCGAGAGCGTGCCGCGCGCGAACGCGAAGCGCCTGCTGCAGGGGCGCGGCGCGTTCACCGACGACCTGCGCTTCCCGCGCCTCGCGCACGTCGCCTTCTTCCGCAGCCCCTACGCCCACGCGAGAGTCAAGAAGCTCGACCTCAAGGCCGCTGCGCGCGCGCCCGGCGTGATCGGCGTGTTCGACGGCCGCGCGGTCGCCGAGTACTGCACGCCCTGGGTCGCGGTGCTCGGGCACCTGAAGGGCATCAAGTCGCCGCCGCAGCACGCCATCGCCATCGAGCGCGCCTGCTGGCAGGGCGAGGCGGTCGCCGCCGTGGTCGCGGAATCCCGCAGCCAGGCCGAGGACGCCGTGGGCCTGATCGAGGCGGAGTGGGAGGAGCTGCCTGCGGTCGTGGACATGGAAGAGGCGCTCGCGGGGAAGACGGTGATCCATCCCGACCTCGGCGACAACGTCTGCTTCAAGCGCGAGCACGACACGGGCGGCGTGGACGAGGCCTTCGCCAGCGCCGACGTGGTGGTCGAGGAGACCTACGGCTTCGGCCGGCACACCGGCGTGTGCAACGAGGGCCGCGCGATCCTCGCCGACTACAACGCCGGCGAGCACACGCTCACCGTGTACCACGCCACGCAGGCGCCGCACATGATGCAGGACATCTTCTCGCGGCACCTGGGCATCCCCGAGGCGAACGTGCGCGTGATCACCAAGGACGTGGGCGGCTCCTTCGGCATCAAGGTGCACGTCTATCCCGACGAGATGGCCACGGCCGCGCTCTCGGTGATTCTCCGGCGCCCCGTGAAGTTCGTCGCCGACCGGCTGGAGTCGTTCCTTTCCGACATCCACGCGCGCGAGCACAAGGTGAAGGTGCGGCTCGCCTGCACTAAGGCGGGCGAGATCCTCGCCTTCGACCTGGACGACCTCACCGCGATCGGTCCCTACTCGGTGTACCCGAGGACGAGCGGCATCGAGGGCAACCAGGTGGTGAACCTCACCGGCGGCCCGTACAAGCACCAGAAGTACCGCGCGAAGATGAACGTCGTCTTCACCAACAAGAACGTCACCTGCCAGTACCGCGCGGTGGGGCACCCGATCGCGGTGGCGCTGACGGAAGCGATCGTGGACCGCGCGGCGCTCGAGCTGAAGATGGACCCGGCCGAGTTCCGGCGCAGGAACCTGATCCCCGACGACGCCTATCCCTACACCTTCCCCTCGGGCATCAAGTTCGAGCAGCTCTCGCACCACCAGACGCTGGACAAGCTCCTCCAGCTCATGAAGTACGACGAGCTGCGCAAGGAGCAGGCCGCCTTGCGCGCGAAGAAGGTCTATCGCGGCATCGGCCTCGCGGCGATGATCGAGGTCACCAACCCCTCGCCCGCCTTCTACGGCGTGGGCGGGGCGCGCATCTCGGCGCAGGACGGCGCCACCCTGCGCCTGGAGCCCACGGGCATGCTGACGGTGCTGTGCAGCGTCACCGAGCAGGGCCAGGGCACGGAAGGCATCTTCGCGCAGATCGCGGCGAGCGCGGTCGGCGTGAGCATGGACAAGGTGAAGGTCATCACCGGCGACACCGGCGTGACGCCCTACGGCGGCGGCACCTGGGCCTCGCGCGGCGCGGGCATCGGCGGCGAGGCGGTGCTGCAGGCGGGCCGCGCGCTGCGCGCGAACATGCTCGAGCTCGCCGCGGCCATCCTCAAGGCCGACAAGGCCGAGCTCGACATCCGCGACAACGCGGTCGTCAGCGTGCTCACGCAGGAGGCGAAGCTGCCGCTCGCCGAGCTCGGGCGCATCGGCTACTTCCGCCCCGACACGCTGCCGATGGACTTCCAGGCCGAGCTCACGGTGACGCGCCACTACACGCCGCGCCAGTACGGCTTCACCTTCACCAACGGCATCCAGGCCTCCTGGGTGGAGGTCGATCCCGACACGGGATTCGTCAAGCTGCTCAAGCACTGGTGCGTGGAGGACGCGGGCACGATCATCAACCCGATGCTGGTGGACGAGCAGATCCGCGGCGGCGTCGTGCAGGGCATCGGCGCGGCGCTCTTCGAGGAGTGCCTCTACGGGCCCGACGGGCAGATGCTGAACGCGAACATGGCGGACTACCTCGTGCCGATGGCGGGCGAGATGCCCGACATCGTCTGCGGGCACGTCGAGACGCCGACGAAGCAGTCGCAGCTCGGCGCCAAGGGCGTGGGCGAGGCCGGCACCGCGGGCGCGCCCGGCGCGGTGATGAACGCGATCAACGACGCGCTCGCGCCCCTGGGCGCGCGCGTCTTCGCCATGCCGTTCACGCCCGAGCGCATCCTGCGCGCGCTGGGCAAGGTGAAGTAAATCGCCGCGCGCGTTGACGCTCGGCGCATGGCCGTGGCACGATGGACGCGGGGACTTCCAATCGAGGAGGAGGAGGAATCATGAGAATCGCCAGGATTTTCGCCGCGCTCGCCGCGCTGCTCGTCGCCGGCGCCGCCGCGGCCCAGCCGATCAAGGTCGGCATGAGCATGCCGCAGACCGGCACGCTCGGCGCGGGCGGCAAGGCCGCGCTCGTCGCGCTGCGCATGTGGGTCGAGGACGTGAACGCCAAGGGCGGCCTGCTCGGGCGCAAGGTCGAGCTGATCGCCTACGACGACCAGACCAACCCGGCGCTCACGCCGGCGATCTACACCAAGCTCCTCGACGTCGACAAGGTGGACCTGCTGATCGCGCCCTACGGCACGGTGCCGACCGCGCCGATCATGCCGCTGGTCAAGCAGCGCGGGCTGCTGCTGATGGGCAACTTCTCCTTCCAGGTGAACCACACCGTGAAGCACGACATGTGGTTCAACAACGCCCCCTGGAACGACGCCTCGAGCTGGTTCACGGGCTACTTCAACGCCGCGAAGAAGGCGAACGTGAAGACCATCGCCTTCCTCGCCGCCGACCAGGAGTTCGCGCAGAACCTCGCGCGCGGCGCGAAGAAGCTCGCCGCGGAAGGCGGGCTGAAGACGATCTACGAGCAGAACTACCCGCCGACGACCACGGACTTCTCCTCGCTCATCCGCGCCATCCGCGCGGCCAAGCCCGACGCCGTCTTCGTCGCCTCCTACCCGAACGACTCCGCGGCCATCGTGCGCGCGGTGAACGAGATCGGCGTGGGCTCGGGCGTGAAGATCTTCGGCGGCGGCATGGTCGGCCTGCAGTTCACGCCGATCATGACCTCGCTCGGCTCGCTGCTGAACGGCATCGTCAACTACAACTCCTACGTGCCCGGCATGAAATACCCGGGGATCGAGGAATTCCTCGCGCGCTACGCGAAGAAGGCCGCCGAGGAGAAGGTGGATCCGCTCGGCTTCTACCTGCCGCCGTTCAACTACGCCATCGGCCAGATGCTCGAGCAGGCGGTGAACGCCACCAAGAGCCTCGACCACAGGAAGCTCGCCGACTACCTGCGCAAGAACGAGATGAAGACCATCGTCGGCCCGATCCGCTACGGCCCGGACGGCGAGTGGGCGAACCCGCGCGTGGTGCAGGCGCAGTTCCGCGGCGTGAAGGACAAGGACATGGAGCAGTTCCGCAAGGCGGGCAACCAGGTGGTTCTCTACCCCGACGCCTACAAGACGGGCGACTTCATCTGGCCGTTCGAGAAGGCGCGCAAGTAGCCGCGCGCCCCCACTGAACTCGCGGCGCGGAGACCCCGCGCCGCGTTTTTTTACCCGCATCCATGTTCTTCACCTGGGGCCTGCTGTACGAGGCGGTGGTCTTCGGCGTCCTGCTGGGGTGCTTCTATGCCGCCGTGAGCATCGGCCTGTCGGTCGCCTTCGGGCTGCTCGACGTGCCGCACGTCGCGCACCCGGCGGTGATGATCGCCGCCGCCTACGCCACCTGGACGCTGGTCGGCTACGGCGCCGACCCGATCGTCGCCGGCATCCTGCTCATGCCCGTCTTCTTCCTCTTCGGCATGGGGCTGTACCGCTTCTACTACGAGGCCTTCGAGAAGCGCGGCGCGGACGCGGGCGTGCGCGGCATCGCCTTCTTCTTCGGCGTCGTGCTGATCATCGAGGTGGCGCTGGTCCTCGTCTTCGGCGTCGACCAGCGCATCGTCGAGGCGAGCTACATCGGCTCGAGCGTGGACTTCGGCGAGATGCGCATCCCGCAGCGCTTCCTGGTCGCCGGCGGCGTCGCGGTGGCGCTGATGGCCGTGCTCACGGTGTACCTCTCCAGGACCTTCACCGGCCGCGCCATCAAGGCGGTGGCGCAGGACGAGCCGGCGCTGCGCCTGATGGGCGCCGACCCGGTGCGCATCAAGCAGTGGGCCTTCGGCATCGCCACGGCGGCCGCCGCGCTCGCCGGCGCGCTGCTCATCATCATCGGGCCGGTCGAGCCGACCATGGACCGGGTCTACATCGGCCGCACCTTCAGCGTGGTGGTGCTCGCGGGCCTGGGCAGCATGACCGGCACGATGGCGGCGGGCCTCATCCTCGGCATCTCCGAGTCCATCGTGCTCATGATGTTCGGCGCCTCCTGGGCGCCGGCCGTGTCCTTCGGGCTGCTGCTCCTCGTGCTCGCGGTGCGCCCGCAGGGCCTGTTCGGGCGATGAGCGGCCGATGAAGTTCTGGATCCCCGCCGCGCTGCTGCTCGCCGCCGCCTTCGGCGCGGCGCTCGTCGTGGAGAACGAGTACTACTTCTTCGCCGCCTACACGGTGCTCACCTTCGTCGTGCTCGCCACGGCCTGGAACATCCTCGGCGGCTACGCCGGCTACGTGAACTTCGGCACGCCCGCCTTCTTCGGCCTGGGCGCCTACACCGGGGCGGTGCTGTTCAA
Organism: Burkholderiales bacterium; assembly: GCA_050246035.1. Taxonomy (GTDB): domain Bacteria; phylum Pseudomonadota; class Gammaproteobacteria; order Burkholderiales; family SG8-39; genus JAABQT01. The sequence goes on along the minus strand of JBFWWT010000033.1, from coordinate 8,685 downwards.
GGCCTTCGCCCTGCCCCTCGCCCTGCAGATCGCGGCGGCGGCCGTGATGGGCGGGCTGCTCGGGCTGGTCGCGGGCCTGCTCACCATGCGCCTGCGCGGCATCTTCTTCGCCATCGCCACCATCGCGCTGGTCATCATCATGGAGACGCTGTTCATCAACTGGCGCTACGCCGGCGGCGCCACCGGCCTGCAGCTGCTGCGCCCGGCGCCGCTGCCGCCCTTCGAGTCCTACATCAAGATGCTGTTCGTGCTCATGGCGGCGATGGCGATCGGCGCGGTGGCGCTCGCGCGCTGGATCGAGCGCGCGTGGATCGGGCGGGGCCTGCGCGCGATCCGCGACAGCGAGGAGGCGGCCGAGTGCAGCGGCGTGCCGACGCTGCGGCTCAAGGTGTTCGCCTGCGTGCTCTCGGGGGCGCTGATGGGCGCGGCGGGCGCGCCCATGCCCATGTACCTCTCCTTCATCGAGCCGGCCTCGACCTTCAACCTGAACTACGCCATCGGCGCGCTGGCGAGCCCGATGATCGGCGGCACCGGGCACTTCCTCGGCCCGGTGGTCGGCGCGCTGCTGCTCAGCTCGCTGCAGCAGGTGGTCACGGTGACCGTCTCCAGCGAGATGAACGTGCTCATCGTCGGCGTGCTGCTCGTCGCGTTCGTAGTGCTCGCGCCGGAAGGCATCGTCGGACTCGTGCGCAAATGGCTCGGCCGCTCCTCGAAGTAAGCGCGGTATCCAAGCGCTTCGGCGGCTTCACGGCCCTCGACGGCGTGAGCCTGGCGATCGCCCCGGGCGAGCGCTTCGGCCTCATCGGCCCGAACGGCTCGGGCAAGACCACGCTCATCAACTGCGTCGCCGGGTCGCTCCGCAACGACGGCGGCTCGATCGTGTTCGACGGCGAGGACCTGTCGAAGCTGCCGGCGTACCGGCGCACGCGGCGCGGCATCGCGCGCTCCTTCCAGATCCCGCGCCCCTTCACCAGCATGACGGTGCTGGAGAACCTCGTCGTGCCGCTCGAGTACGTCGTGCACCGCGGCTCGCTGCACACCGCCGACACGCGCGCCGAGGCGATGGCGCTGCTCGAGCACATGGGGCTCGCGGCCAAGGCGGACACGCGCGCGAGCCAGCTCTCGCAGGTGGAGCTGCGCAAGATGGAGCTCGCGCGCGCCATGGCCGCGCGGCCGCGGCTGCTCATCTCCGACGAGGCCATGGCCGGCCTCGCCGGCGGCGAGGTGGACGAGGTGCTCGAGATCCTGATGAAGCTGAACGCGCAGGGCATCACCATCATCATGATCGAGCACATCATGCAGGCGGTGATGCGCTTCTCGCAGCGCGTCGTGTGCCTGGACGCCGGGCGCATCATCTGCGAGGGCACGCCCGAGTCCATCGTGCAGAACCCCGACGTGCAGAGGGCCTACCTTGGCGCTTAGGCTCGCCATCGAGGGCGTCTCCGCCGGCTACGGCGCGGTGCGCGCCCTGCACGGCGTGACCATGGACATCGCGCAGGGCGAGACCGTGGCCCTGCTCGGCACGAACGGCAACGGCAAGAGCACGCTCATCAAGTGCGTCATGGGCATGGTGCGCCCGACCGCCGGGCGCGTGACGCTCGAGCTCGACGGCGCGACGCACGACCTCACGCGCCTGTCCACCGAGCAGATCGTCAACCTCGGCGTCGCGCTGGTGCCGGAAGGCCGCCGCCTCTTCCCCAAGCTCACGGTGGAGGAGAACCTGCTCCTCGGCGCCTTCCGCCCCGCGGCGCGCGCCGAGATCGCGAAGAACCTCGCCTTCTGCTACGAGGCCTTCCCCGTGCTCAAGGAGCGCCGCCGGCAGCTCGCCGGCTCGATGTCCGGCGGCCAGCAGCAGATGCTCGCCATCGGCCGCGCGCTCATGTCGGCGCCGCGGCTGCTGCTGGTGGACGAGCCCTCGGTCGGCCTCGCGCCGATCCTCGTGTCGCACACCATCACGCAGATCAAGGAGCTGAAGGCGCGCTACGGCCTCACGGTGCTCATGGCCGAGCAGAACTTCCACCAGGCGATCCGCATCGCCGACCGCGGCTACATCATCGTGCACGGCGAGATCGTGTTCGACGGCCGCTCGGTCGCCGCGCTCGAGGAAAACGACCTGGTGAAGCGCTACTACCTCGGGACCTGAGCGTGGCGCGCGCGAGCCTGCGCGGGCTGCCGCTCGGCCTGTACGGCATGGTGATGGGCGTCACGGGCCTCGGGCTCGCCTGGCGCGCCGCGGGTGCGCCCGCCTGGGCCTCGGAGCCCTGGATCGCGCTCGGGGCGGCGCTCTTCGCGCTGCTCGCGCTCTTTCACCTCGCGAAGCTCCTGCGCCACGCGGACGCGGTGCGCGCCGAGCTCGCCAGCGCGGCGCTCCTCGGCTTCTGCGCCACGCTGCCGGTGAGCCTGTCGCTCGTCGCCGCGGGGCTCGCGCCGCACGCGGCGGGGCGCGCCGCCGCGCTCTGGTGGATCGCCTACGGCCTGCACCTCGCCTTCATGGCGGGCGGCCTCGCGCGCTGGCTCGCCGGCATGAAGCTCGCCGAGTTCAACACCGGCTGGATCATCCTCATGGTGGGCGGCATCGTCGTGCCGGTGGGCGGGCTGCCGCTCGGCTACCCGGACGCGGCGCGCTGGCTGTTCGCCGCCAGCGTCGCGCTCGCGCCCATCCTCATGGGCCTGTCGGCGTGGCGCGCGTGGAGCCCGCCGCCCCTGCCCGCCGCCGCGAGCCCGACCTGGTTCGTGCTGCTCGCGCCGCCGATGCTGCTCTACATCAATGGCCCCGACGTCTGGGGGCCGGGCGCGTGGCTCGACGCGGCGTACTTCGGCGGCCTGCTGCTCGCGCTGGGGCTGCTCGTCTACGCGCGGCGCTTCTGGCGCTGGCCGTTCTCGCCCGGGTGGTGGTCGTTCACCTTCCCGCTGGATGCCGTGGCGGTGGCCTCGCTGCGCTACGCGCAGGCGCACCCGGCGCCGCTGTGGCGCGGACTCGCCTGGGCGGCGCTCGCGCTCGCTACCGGCGCCGTGCTGCTGGTCGGAGCGCGGACGCTCGCCGCCCTGCGCGCGGGCGCCTATTTTCCGCCGCCCATGCCTCGCAGCGGCGCATCGCCGCCGGCGTGAACTCGGCGCGCGGCTGGTTGCCGCCGATCACGAACATGAGCAGGTGCTCCTTGTCCGGCTCGCGGTACGTGACGTTCATGAAGCGGCGCGCCACCCCCGGCGGGAAGGAGATCACGTCGTAGGGTCCGAGGTCCGCGTGCAGCTTGCGGCGGCCCTCGTTCCACTCGCAGCGCCAGCGCCCGGTCATCGGGATGAAGGTCTCGTTCGTGTCGTGGTTGTGCATGAGCGGGCCCTTGCCGGGCTTCGCCCTGCAGTAGCCGAGGTTGAACCCTTCCGCGACGGCGATCGCGGGCATGGACGACGCGTCGTCGCCCACGGGCGAGGTCGTCGCCTTGCTCGCCTTCTTCGGCGGCGAGAAGCCGATCACCGCGTAGAGCTTGCGCCGGCACTCCGGCAGCGGGCTGTCGGGCAGCCCGCCGTCGGAGCCCTTCAGCTTCGCAAAGCGCGCGATGCGCTTGGCCATGGCCTTTTTCGACAGCGGGCGGATTTTCTTCCAGTCGCTCATGCCTTCCTCCTTGTCCTTCGCGAGCGGCGCTCGAGCACGCGCAGCACCGACGCGGTGTCCGCGCTCCCCAGACCCTGCGCGAGCGCCTCGCGGTACAGCGGCGCGCTCGCGCGAAACAGCGGCGTCGCGGCGCCGAGGCGCCGCGCGAACTCGCCGATGATGCGCATGTCCTTCTGCCACATCGCCACCGTCATGGTCGCGGGGCGGTAGCGCCGCGCGACCATCATCGGCCCGCGCACCTGGAACATGCGCGAGCCGCCCGCGCCCTCGCCGATCACGCGGTACAGCGTGCGCGCGTCGAGCCCCGCGCGCCGGCCGACGAGGAACGCCTCCGCCGCGGAAATGTTGTGGATGGCGACCAGCAGGTTGGCGACGAACTTCATGCGGCTGCCGTTGCCGAAGGCGCCGAGGTCGTGGTGCGCGCGCGCGAAGCCGCGGAACACCGGCGCGGCGCGGCGGATCGCCGCGCGCGGGCCGCTCGCGTACACCGAGAGGTCTCTTGCGCGCGCCTGCGCGCCGGTGCCCGAGAGCGGGCAATCGAGCAGCGTGATCCCGCGCGCCTCGAGCGCGCGCTCGGCGCGCCGCTTGTCCTCGAGCGCGAGCGTGCTCGTCTCGATCACCACGGTGCCCGGGCGCGCGCTGCGCGCGAGCTCGGCCGCCACGGCGCGCAGCGCCGCGGCGCCCGGCAGCGACGTTAGGAGGATGCGCGCCGAGGCGGCCACCTCCGCGGCCGAGCGCAGGGGCCGGCCGCCCGCGCGCGCGAGGCGCGCACGCCGCGCCGGCACCACGTCGGTGCCGCACACCGCGAAGCCCGCGCGCACGAGGTTCGCGGCGATCGCCGAGCCCATGATGCCCAGACCGACGACGCCGACCGTCCTAGGCAGGCAGCGCCCCCGATTGCCAGGCGGCGAACTTCCAGCCGCCGCCGGACTTCAACCACACGTTCAGGTAGCGCAGCTGCAACGTCTTCGGCTGCCCGCCGATCTCCACTTCGAGCGTCGCGCGCCCGGTGACCAGCGCCGCGTCCCCGTGGACGCGCACCTTCTCGTCGGCCCGCTGCACGCTCCTGTAGCGCGTCCTGCCCGAGCGCATCGACTCGAGCCAGCTCGCCTTGCCGTCCACCACGCCCGAGGAGTGCGTGTAGACGAGGTCTTCGTGCACGAGGGGCTCGAGCGCCCCCATGTCGGCGGCGAGCATCGCCGCGTAACGCCGCTCCTCCAGCGCGAGGATTTCTTTCGCATCGGCCATGTTCTTCCCTCCGCCGCGAGCCTATCATGCGGCCCCATGCAGCCGCCCTGTCGCGCCGACCACGTCGGCAGCCTGCTTCGCCCTGCGGAACTCGCAGCCGCGCGCCGCGCGTGGAAGGCGGGCGAGATTTCCGCCGAGGCCCTCGCCGAAGTGGAGGATCGCGCGATCCTCGAGGCCGTGAGGCGGCAGGAGGCGATCGGCTTGCGCGCGGTCACCGACGGCGAGTTCCGCCGCGACTGGTGGCACCTGGACTTCCTTTCGCAGCTCGACGGCGTGGCGACGCAGGCGAACCCCGGGCCGAAGTTCGGCGGCACCGAGGAGCAGCCGCCGATCGCGGTGGTGACCGGGAAGGTGGGCTGCTCGAGGCCGATCATGGCCGGGCACTTCGCCTACCTCGAGCGCGTGGCGAAGGCGACGCCGAAGCTCACGATCCCCTCGCCCTCCATGCTGCACCTGCGGGGCGGGAGGAGCGCGATCTCGAAGGAGGCGTATCCGTCCCTCGACGAGTTCTGGGACGACGTGGCCGCCGCCTATCGCAAGGCGATCGGTTACCTTGCCGCGGCCGGCTGCACCTACCTGCAGCTCGACGACACCGCCTTCGCGTATCTCTGCGACCCGAACATCCGGGACAACTGCCGGAAGAACGGCGACGACCCGGCGGCGTTGCCGCGGCGCTACGCGGACACCATCAACGCGGCGCTGCGGGGCCGGCCCGCGGGCATGACAGTCACGATGCACACCTGCCGCGGCAACTTCAAGAGCGCCTGGGTCGCCGAGGGCGGCTACGACCCGGTCGCCGAGGCGATGTTCTCCGCGGACGTGGACGGCTTCTTCATGGAGTTCGACTCGGCGCGCGCCGGCGGCTTCGAGCCGCTCGGGGCGCTGCCGAAGGGAAAGAAGGCGGTGCTCGGCCTCGTCACCACCAAGGTGGGCGAAATCGAAGACAAGGACATGCTCAAGCGGCGCATCGCGGAAGCGGCGAAGTTCGTGCCGCTCGAGAACCTGTGCCTGTCGCCCCAGTGCGGCTTCTCCAGCACGCACCACGGCAACGCGCTCTCGCAGGACGACCAGTGGCGCAAGCTCGAGCTCGTCGTCGAAGTCGCGCGCGAGGTCTGGGGCTAATTGGGGACGGACCTCAATTTCCGCTTTGCGGAAATTGAGGTCCGTCCCCTTTTGAGCACGAAGTCGTAGCGGCATTCGGCGACGCCATCCTTGTTCTTGCGGAAGTCGACGATGAGCGACTTCTTCACGCCGAACACGGCGTCGGAATCGAGGAACTTGTCGCCCTTCACGAAGAGGTGGGTGACGAGCTTCTCGCAGCCGCGGGCCTCGATCATGAAGTGCAGGTGGCCCGGGCGCATGGGGTGGCGGCCGCTCGCGGCGAGCATCTTGCCCACGGGCCCGTCGTGCGGCACGGGGTAGCTGGAGGGCTTCACGCAGCGGAAGTGGAAGCGCCCCTCGCCGTCCGCGCGGAAGCGCGCGCGCAGGTTCACGCCCTCGGGCTTCTGCACGTCGTAGAAGCCGTCGCCGCCCGCCTCCCACACGTCGATCACCGCGCCCGCGAGCGGACGGCCCTTGAGGTCCTTCACGGTGCCGCGCACGACGCAGGGCTCGCCCGGCGTCCCGGGCTTCGCGATGTCGGCGCCGAGCGGCAGCTCGGGCGCGTTCTCGACGAAGAAGGGCCCGAGCACGGTGGACTCGGTGGCCTTGCCCGTCTTGCCGTAGTTGATGAAGTCCACGAGCATGGACACGCCGAGCGTGTCCGACATGAGGATGAACTCCTGGCGCTTGTCGTCGCACATGTGCCCGGTCTTCGTGAGGAACTGGATGCCCTTGAACCATTCCTCCTGCGTGGGGCGCACCTCGCGCACGAAAGCGTGCAGGTGCTTGACGAGGCTGCGCATCACCTCGCGGGTACGCTTGTCCGGGGCACGGCCCACGCGCTTCAGGACCTCGGCGGTGAGGGTCTTCTCGTTGAAATTGCGGATCGCCATGGGCTTCCTCCTTGGGCGCGCAATGCTAACATCGGCCGCAGAGGAGGAGACCCCATGACAAGACTCGCCGTCGCACTCGCCGCCGCGCTCTTCGCCGGCGGCGTCCACGCCCAGCAGGGCACCATCAAGTTCCTGGTCGGCTTCCCGGCCGGCGCGAGCCTCGACACCATGACGCGCCTCGTGGCCGACAAGATGCAGGCCTCGCTCGGGCAGAACGTCATCGTCGAGAACCGCACCGGCGCCGCCGGGCAGATCGCCATGACCGCGCTGAAGAACTCGCCCGCCGACGGCTCGGTGCTGGTGATGACGCCGCTCGTCACCGTGGTCACCGCGCCGCACATCCAGAAGCTGCCCTACGACCCGTTCAAGGACTTCGTGCCGGTGGCGCACGCCGCGAACTTCCTCTTTTCCTTCGCCATGGGCCCGGGCACGCCCGCGAAGACGCTGAAGGAGTACGTCGCGCTGGTGAAGAAGGACGCGAAGTACGCCAACTACGCCTCGGCCGCGACCGGCAGCCTGCCGCACTTCTTCTCGCTGCTCATGGCCGAACGGGCGGGCGTGAAGCTCAATCACGTCGGCTACCGCGGCACCGCGAAGGCGATGGCGGGTTTGCTCGGCAACGAGATCGCCGCCTTCATGGGCACGGTCGCCGACGTCGGGCCGCAGCACAAGGCGGGCAAGATCGTCGCGGTCGCGACCTCGGGCGCGTCGCGCTCCAAGCACCTGCCCGACGTGCCCACCTTCCGCGAGCTCGGCTACAAGATCGAGGGCGGCGGCTGGTACGCGGCCTACGCGCCGAAGGGCACGCCGGCGGCCACCGTCACGCGCCTGTCGAACGCCATCATCGCCGCGCTCAATGCGCCCGACGTACGCGAGAAGCTGGACAACTACGGCCTCGAGCCCACCGGCTACGGCCCGACCGGCCTCGCCCAGATCCACAAGCGCGATTACGACCTGTGGGGCCCGGTGATCAAGGCCTCGGGGTTCAAGCCCGGCAGTTGAATCTCTTCTTCGCCTCGACGGTGGAGCCGGCCGAGCGCTGGCTCCCCCTTCTCGAGCGCGCGCTGCCGCGCGACCGCGTCCACCTCGAGCCGCGCGAGGACATCGAGGTCGCGCTGGTCGGCGCGCCGCCGCCGGGCGTCTTCGGCCGCCTGCCGCGGCTCAGGCTCGTGCAGTCGCTGTGGATGGGCGTGGAGAAGCTCCTCGCCGATCCCGAGCTGCCGCGCGAGGTGCCCATCGCGCGCATGGTGGATCCGGGCATGGTCGCCGCGATGTCCGAGACCGTGCTCGCGCACGTGCTCGACTGGCACCGGCACTTCTGGCTCTACCGGCGCTGGCAGGACGAGCGCACATGGAAGCAGCGCCGCCAGTTCATGGCGCAGGACCGCACCGTCGGCATCCTCGGCCTGGGCGAGCTCGGCACCGACGCGGCAAAGAAGCTCGCCGCGCTCGGCTTCAACGTCTGCGGCTGGAGCCGGCGGCCGAAGGCGATCGAGGGCGTGCGCTGCTCGACCGACCTCGGCGAAGTGCTTTCGATGAGCGACGCGGTGGTCTGCCTGCTGCCGCTCACCGCGCAGACGAAGGGCGTGCTGAACAAGGACGCGTTCGCGAGGATCAGGAAGGGCGGCTGCGTGATCAACCTCGCGCGCGGCGCGCACCTCGTCGAGGCCGACCTGCTCGCCGCGCTCGACTCGGGCCACCTGGCGCGCGCCTACCTCGACGTCTTCGGCGAGGAGCCCCTGCCCGCGGACTCGCCGCTCTGGGCGCACTCCGGCGTCGCGCTCACGCCGCACATCGCCGCGCTCACCGAGCCGCGCACCGCGATCGCCA
>JBFWWT010000032.1:11582-23898 GCA_050246035.1 Burkholderiales bacterium | reverse complement strand
CTCGACGTCCACGAGGTTGTGGATCTGCATGAGGTCCATGCGGCCCGCGCGCATGCGCTCGATGGAGCGCTGCATCTGGCGGATGCCCTCGTCGCGACCCTGCGTCCAGACCTTGGTTGCCATGAAGAGCGGCTCGCAGAGGCCGAGCCCGGCGCACAGATCGCCCACCACCGACTCGCTCGAGCCGTACATCGGCGAGGAGTCCACCAGGCGCCCGCCGGCTCCATGGAGCGCCTGCAGCACTTCCCTGAGGGGGGCGCGCGCCGCGGCATCGCCGCCGACGTCGAAGGTCTGCCAGGTGCCCAGCCCGATGACGGGCAGCGCCTCGCCGCTCGAGGGAATCGCTCGTGTGTGCATTCGTTCCGCTCCCCGCGCGCCCGGCGCCAGCGCGAGGCCGGCGAGGGCGGCGATCAGTGCGCGTCGTCGCGCGTCCATGCGCTATAGTAGCCGCGGCGCGCGGTCGCCTGGGAGGTACGGACGATGAGCATCGGTGGCTGGATCTTTCTCGCGGTGGTGGTCGCGCTCGCGGCCTACGTCGTCTCCATCTACAACGGGCTGGTCACGCTGCGCAACCGCTTCAAGAACGCGTACGCGCAGATCGACGTGCAGCTCAAGCGCCGCTACGACCTCATCCCGAACCTCGTCGAGGCGGCGAAGGGCTATCTCACGCACGAGCGCCAGACGCTCGAGGCGGTGGTCGCCGCGCGCGGTGCGGCGGTGAGCGCGGCGGGCCGCGCGGCGGCCTCGCCGGGCGACCCCGCGGCGATGGCGGGTCTCGCGCAGGCCGAAGGGGTGCTCGGCGGCGCGCTCGGCCGGCTGCTCGCGGTGTTCGAGGCCTACCCGGACCTGAAAGCCAACCAGAACGTCCTGCAGGTGCAGGAAGAGCTCACCAGCACCGAGAACAAGGTGGCCTTCGCGCGCCAGGGCTACAACGACGCGGTGATGGCCTACAACACCAAGCGAGAGTCCTTCCCCGACAACCTGGTCGCGGGCCCCTTCGGCTTCAAGGAGGCGATGCTGCTCGAGGCGACCGAGTCGAAGGAAGAGCGGCAGGCGCCGAAGGTGAAGTTCTAGCGGTCCCTTGAATTTTTTCGAGCACCAGGAGCAGGCGCGCCGCAACACGCGCGTCCTCGTGCTGCTCTACGCGCTCGCGGTGGCCGGGGTGGTCGCCGCCGTGACGGCGGCGGCGGCCGGCGCCTGGCTCTACAGCCGCGGGCCGCTGGAGGCGCGCGTCGTGCCGCCGGGACTGCTGTGGAGCGCCGCGCTCGGCACGCTCGGCGTCATTCTCCTCGTCACGCTCGTGCAGACGCTGCGCCTCGGCGCGAGCGGCGAGAAGGTCGCCGAGCTCGCCGGCGCGCGCGCCGTGCACCCCGAGACGCGCGATCCCCTGGAGCGGCGCTACCTCAACGTCGTCGAGGAGATGGCGATCGCCGCCGGCACGCGCGTGCCGAAGGCCTACCTGATGCCCGGCGAGTCCGCGATCAACGCCTTCGCCGCCGGCACCGACGTTTCCAACGCGGTGGTGGCGGTGACGCGCGGGGCCCTGGAGACGCTCACGCGCGACGAGCTGCAGGGCGTGATCGGGCACGAGTTCAGCCACATCCTGCACGGCGACATGCGCCTCAACCTGCGCATGATGGGCGTGCTCGCGGGCATCGTGTTCATCGGCGCGATCGGCGAGTTCGCCATGCGCAGCGCAGGGCGCGCGGGCGGCCGGCGCGAGGGCGCGGCGGCGGTGGTCCTCGCGGGGCTCGCGCTTCTCGTCATCGGCTACACGGGCCTCTTCTTCGCGCGCCTCATCAAGGCGGCGGTCGCGCGCCAGCGCGAGTTCCTGGCGGATGCCTCCGCCGTGCAGTACACGCGCAATCCCGAAGGCATCGCCGGGGCGCTCGACCAGATCGCGGCCTCGACGCGCGGGGCCCTGATCGGCAACCGCTACGCCGAGGACATGAGCCACATGTACTTCGGCGAGAGCGTGAAGCTGCGCCTGCAGGGACTGTTCGCCACGCACCCGCCGCTCGACGAGCGCATCCGGCGCGTGCACCCGGGATTCGAGCGCCAGCCATACCGCGAGCGACGCGCCGCGGCGATCGCGGCGCGCGAAGACGAGGCGCGCCGGCGCGCGGCCGCCGAGGGCCTGCTCGCCGCCGCGGTGATCACGGCGCAGGCGGGGGCCGAGCAGGTGGGCGCGCTCGATGACGAGAAGCTCGGGCGGGCGCAGAGGCTGATCGAAGCGCTGCCCTGGAGCTTGCGCGAGGCAGTGCGCGAGAGCGCGGGCGCGAAGGCGGCCGTGCTGGGGCTGCTCGCGCCCGGCAGCGAGAGCGCGCGGCTGGCAGCGAAGCTGCACCTGCCGCTCGTGGACCTCGCGCTGCCCGCGCTCAAGTCGCTCGACGAGCCGGCGCGCCGCGCGTTCCTCGCCGAGGCGCAGGCCGCGGCCCGCGCCGATCAGCGCGTGTCGCTTCGGGAGTTCGTGCTGCTCTCGCTCCTTCGCCACCAGCTCGCGCCGCCGCCGCCCGTCGCGCAGGGCCGGCGGCTGGAAGACCTGCGCTCGGAAGCGCAGGCGCTGCTCTCGCTCATCGCGCACGCCGGGCGCGGCGAGGCGGCTGTCGGATTCGGAGCCGCTGCGCAGACCATCGGGCTGCGTGACGTCGAGCTTCTCGGGCGCGAGGCGCTCACCCCGGAGGCGGCGGACGCCGCGCTCGACCGGCTTCGCGCGCTCGCGCCGCTCGCCAAGGCGCTGCTCGTGAAAGCGATGTTCGTCGCCGCCAGCGCCGACGGCACCGTGCAGGTGGCTGAAAGCGAGCTCCTGCGCCTCGCGGGCGCGGTGCTCGACTGCCCGCTGCCGCCGCTGCTCGACTGATGGACTTCTTCGCGCAGCAGGAGGCGGCGCGGCGCGCTTCGCGCCGGCTCGTGCTGTGGTATCTCCTTGCGGTCGTCTTCGTCGTCGCCTGCTTCGACCTCGCGGCGACGCTCCTCTACGCGGTGTTTTCCTGGGGCCAGTGGATGCCGCTCGCCGGGCACCTCGCCGTGTCCGGCTCGGTCGCTCTGATCATCCTCGCGGTGACCGCGCAGCGCCTGTGGCGCTACGCCGAGGGCGGCACGGCCGTGGCGGCGCTCCTCAATGCGCACTACCTGGATCGCAGCCGGGTGACGCCCGCAGAAGCGAAGCTCCTCAACGTGGTCGAGGAGATGGCGATCGCCTCGGGCATCGCGGTGCCGCCCGTGTACCTGCTCAACCACGAAGACGCGGTGAACGCGCTGGTCGCCGGCCACTCGCCGAGCGAGGCGGTGATCATCGTCACGCGCGGCGCCGTGCAGAAGCTCTCGCGCGACGAGCTGCAGGGGGTGATGGGGCACGAGTTCAGCCACATCCTGAACGGCGACATGGCGTTGAACCTGCGCCTCGCGAGCCTGCTTGCCGGGGTGGCCTGCTTCGGCGAATGGGGCGAGGCGATGGTGCACGCGGGGGCGCGCGAAGCGCGCGGCAAGGCGCGCGAGGAGGTGGGGGGCGAGGCGCTTGCCGCGCTCTTCGGCGCGGCGATCGCGTTCATCGGCTTCCCGGGGCTGTTCGCGGCGGAGTGGATCAAGGCGGCGATCTCGCGCCAGCGCGAGCTGCTGGCGGATGCGGCAAGCGTGCAGTTCACGCGCAACCCCGACGGCATTGCGGGGGCGCTCGACTCGATCCGCTACCTGAAGGCGGGCACGACGCTCGCCTCGGCCTACACCGCGGAGCTCTCGCACATGTTCTTCGCGCCCGCGGCCGTGCGCTGGTGGAGCTGGCCGTCGCACCCGCCGATCGAGGAGCGCATCCGCCGCGCGCACCCGCGCTTCATGCAGGAGGACTACCGGCGCACGCGCCACGCGCAGACCTACCGCGACGGCCGCGTCGCCGTGCTCGACGGCGCGGGCAACGTCGTGAAGGTCATGGGCGGCCTCGCCACCGCGGCGGCGATCGTGGAGGCGCCGCGCCCCGAGCACGTGGACTACGCGCGCCGGCTGCTCGAGCGCCTGCCGCAGGACCTGCGCCGGCGCCTTGCCAGCCCCGAGGGCGCGCAGCAGGCGATCCTCGAGCTCCTCATGGACCAGGCGGGGCTGGAGGGCGTGGGTCGGCACCACTACCTCCTCCTCATCGAGCTCGCGCTGCCTGCACTGAAGCAACTGCCGCAGAAGGCGCGCGACACTTTCCTCGCCGAAGTGAACCGCGTGGTCGAGGCCGACCGCAAGGTGACGCTCTCGGAGTTCGTGCAGGCGACGCTGCTCCGGCAGCACCTGCGCGAAGGCGCGGGCAGGCCCATCCCCACTCAGTTCAGGAAGGTGGAGGAGGTGGCCGAGGATGCGCAGGCCGTGCTTTCGCTCATTGCGCACGCCTCGCAAGGCGACACGCAGGCCGCGCACGCGAAGGGGCGGGCGATCCTCGGTCTCGACCTGCCCGCGCCGCTCGCGATGGCGGAGCTCTCCGTGCCGCGCCTCGGCGAGGCGCTCGAGCGCCTGCGACACCTGCAGCCGTTCCAGAAGCCGCGCGTGCTGAAGGCCTGCGTCGAGGCCGCGGCCGCCGACGGAAAGTTTCGCCTGGCGGAAATGGAGCTCGTGCGCGCGGTGGCCGCGACGCTCGACTGCCCGCTGCCGCCCGTGATCGGCGCGCTCGACCCGGCTACACTCGCGGCATGAATCCCCTGCAAGCCGCGCTCGCGGCCGCGGTCGCGGGCGAGGTGCGCTTCGACGCGGGCGCGCGCGCCGCCTACGCTTCCGAGGCCTCCAACTACCGCCAGGTCCCGATCGGCGTGGTGCTGCCGCGCTCGGCCGAGGACGTCGTGCGTGCGCTCGCCGAGTGCCGCCAGCAGGCCGCGCCGGTGCTCGCGCGCGGCGGCGGCACCTCGATGTGCGGGCAGAGCGTGAACGTCGCGGTGGTGTTCGATTTCTCCAAGTACATGGACCGCGTGCTCGCGGTGGACCCGGCCGCGCGCACGGCGCTCGTCGAGCCCGGCGTGGTCTGCGACACGCTGCGCGCGGCCGCCGAGGTCCACGGCCTCACCTTCGGCCCCGACCCGGCCACGCACTCGCGCTGCACGCTGGGCGGCATGATCGGCAACAACTCCTGCGGCGCGCACTCGGTGATGGCCGGCAAGACCGTGGAGAACATCGAGGCGCTCGACGTGCTCACCTACGACGGCGCGCGCTTCTGGTGCGGGCCGACGAGCGAAGCGGAGTTCGACCGCATCCTCGCGAGGAACGACCGCCAGGCGGAGATCTACCGGAGCCTGAAGATCCTCGCCGAGCGCTACGCCGAGCTCATCCGCAAGGGCTTCCCCAGGATCAAGCGCCGCGTCTCGGGCTACAACCTCGACCAGCTCCTCCCGGAGAATGGCTTCAACGTGGCGCGCGCGCTCGTGGGCTCGGAGGGCACCTGCGCGCTCACGCTGCAGGCGAAGACGACGCTGGTGAAAAGCCCGCGCCACCGCGTGCTCGTCGTGCAGGGCTATCCGGACGTCTATGCCGCGGGCGATGCGGTGCCGGGGATCCTCGCCGCAGGCCCGATCGCCTGCGAGGGACTCGACGAGCCGATCGTGGGGGGCTTGCGCGAAAGGAAGCTCAAGCTCGGCGACCTCGCGCTGCTGCCCGAGGGCAAGGCCTGGCTGATGATCGAGTTCGGCGGCGACACGCGCGAGGAGGCGATCGACCGCGCGAGCGCGCTCAACGGGCGCCTGGTCACCGACGCGGGCGAGATCGCGCGCCTGTGGGCGATCCGCGAGACGGGGGCCTCGGCCACCGCGCTGAACCTCAAGGGCACGCCCGGGCCCGACCCGGTGGTGGGCTGGGAGGACGCGGCGGTGGATCCCTTGCGCCTCGGCGACTACCTGCGCGAGTTCCAGGCGCTCGTGGACCGCTACGGCTACCGCACCTCGCTCTACGGGCACTTCGGCGACGGCTGCATCCACGCGCGCATCACCTTCGACCTGAGGACGCCCGAAGGCCTCGTGCAGTGGCGCGGCTTCCTCGCGCAGGCGGCCGAGCTGGTGGTGAAGTACGGCGGCTCGCTCTCCGGCGAGCACGGCGACGGCCAGGCGCGCGCGGAGTTCCTGCCGGCGATGTACGGGCCCGAGCTCATGCAGGCGTTCCGGGAGTTCAAGCGCATCTGGGATCCGGCCAACCGCATGAACCCGGGCAAGCTGGTCGATGCCTACAAAGTGGACGAGAACCTGCGCCTCGGGCCGCAGTACCAGCCGGTCACGGTGAAGACGAAGCTCGCCTTCCTCTCCGAGGTCGGCGACGGCTTCGGCCGCGCCGCCGAGCATTGCGTGGGCATGGGCAAGTGCCGCGCGAAATCCGGCGGCACCATGTGCCCGAGCTATCGCGCCACGGGTGAGGAGCGCTATTCCACGCGCGGGCGCGCGCGCCTGCTGTGGGAGATGCTGCAGGGCGAGGTGATCAAGGACGGCTGGCAGAGCGAGGAAGTGAAGGAAGCGCTCGACTGGTGCCTCGCCTGCAAGGGCTGCCGCAGCGACTGCCCGACGCACACCGACATGGCCGCGTACAAGGCGGAGTTCCTCTCGCACTACTACGAGAAGAAGGCGCGCCCGCCCGCCGTGCAGGCGCTCGCGCGAATCGGGGAGTGGGCGCCGCTCGCCTCGAAAGCCGCGGGCCTCGCCAACCTCTTCGGCGCGCTCGGCCGTCCCGTGGCGGGGCTGTCCCTCAAGCGCAAGCTGCCGCGCCTCGCGCCGAGGAGCCTGCGCGCGCAGTTCGCCCCGCGCGGCGCGGGCGATCGCGTGATCCTCTTCGACGACACCTTCAACGGCTACTTCCGCCCGGCCACGGGCCTCGCCGCGGCGCGCGTGCTGGAAGACGCCGGCTGCCGCGTGGAGCTGCCGCGCGAGCACCTGTGCTGCGGGCGTCCCTACTACGACGCGGGCATGCTGGACGAGGCGAAGAAGGCGCTCGGGCGCATCCTCGCCGCGATGGAGCCCGGTGTGCCGCTGGTGGTGCTCGAGCCCGCGTGCCTGTCGGTGTTCCGCGACGAGCTTGCGCAGCTCTTTCCCAATGACGCGCGCGCCGCCGCGCTCGGCGCGCAGGCGACTTCGCTCGCCGAGTTCCTGGAGGCGCGCGGCTACGCGCCGAAGCGCAGCTTCGGCCGCGCGCTCGTGCAGGGCCACTGCCACCAGAAGTCGCTCTGGGGCCTAGGCGCGGAGGCGAAGCTCCTCAAGGCCGCGGGGCTGGAAGCGGAGGCGCCCGACACCGGCTGCTGCGGCATGGCGGGCTCCTTCGGCTTTCGCGCCGAGACCGAGGCCGCCTCGCGCCGCATCGCCGAGCTCGCGCTCCTGCCGCGGCTGCGCGCCGAGCCGCCCGACACGATCGTGGTGGCCAATGGATTCTCCTGCCGCGAGCAGATCGAGGGGCTGGGCGGTTGCGCCACGCAGCACCTCGCGGAGGTGCTCGCGGCGCCGCTCGCGTGAGCGCTCTCCTCGCAGCGCTTGTGCTCGCGCAGGCGCAGCCCGAGGCCTCGCGGCTGCACCAGGCGATTGCCGAGGGCAAGGAGCCGGTCGCCGCCGTGATGGTGCTCGGCGGCAAAGTCGATCTCGAGGCGCGCAACGCCGCGCGCGAGACGCCGCTGCACCTCGCGGCGGAAAAGGGCATGGCTGCGCTCACGCGGCTCCTGCTCGATGCGGGCGCGCGCGTGCGCGCGCGCACCGCGACCGGCGAGACGGCGCTGCACCACGCCGCGCTGAACGAGGATCCGGCCTGCGCGCGGCTGCTGCTCGACGCCGGCGCCGATCCGCGCGCGCGCAACGACCACGGCGAGTCGGCGCTGCACTGGGCGTCCTACGGCGGAAACGAAGCGGTGGCGCGCCTGCTTCTGGAGCGCGGCGCCGACGCTGACGTCGCCAATCTGGACGGCAACACGCCGCTGCACGGCGCCGCCGCGGGCGGGCACGCCGCCGTGGTGCGCCTGCTGCTGTCGCGCGCGCGCGACCCGGCGGCGAGGAATCGCGAGGGCAAGGCGCCGCAAGACCTCGCGCGCGAGCGCGGCCACGACGGCGTGGCCGCGCTCTTCTAGCGCTACTGCTGCAGGATGCGCAGCTCCACGCGGCGGTTGGCCGCGCGTCCGCTCTCGGTGCGGTTGTCCGCCACCGGGCTGTCCGGGCCGTAGCCGCGCGCAGTGAGGTTCGCGGGATCCACGCCCTTGGAGACGAGGTAGCGCATCACGGATTCCGCCCGCTGCTGCGAGAGCACGCGGTTGCGCGCCGCGCTGCCGCGGCTGTCGGTGTGGCCCGCGACCTCCACGCGCACGTTGCCGCGCCTGGCGAGCGTGGCGGCGGCCTCGTCGAGGATGGCGGCCGATGCCGGCGTCAGGTTCGCCGAGTTGGTGGCGAAGTTCACGCCCTTCAGGGTGATGATCTCCGGGATCTCGCAGCCGTTCGGGTCGACCTTCACGCCGGCCTTGGTGCCCGGGCAGCGGTCGAGGCGATCCACGACGCCGTCGCCGTCGCTGTCGAGCTCGCAGCCGCTCGCGTCGACGCGCGCGCCGCGCGCGGTGTTCGGGCAGCGGTCCAGCGTGTCGGGCACGCCGTCGCCGTCGCTGTCCACGACCGGGGCCGGCGCGGCCGGCGCGGTGGCCGGCGGCACGACGATGGGCGCGGGCGCCGGCGCCGCCGCGGGGGCCGGGGCGGGCGTGGGCGCCGGCTCGGGCTTGCGCACGAGGTCCGGGTCGCATTCGGCGATCGCCTTCTCGGGCGACCAGGCGCTCGTGCGCCAGCAAAGGCCGAAGCCGCTCTTCACGATGCGGCCAGCGCTATCCGTTGCGTAGGCGTCGGTGGCTTGGGCGGCTGCCGGCCCCGAAAGGCCGAGAAGGGCGAGAGCGGCCAGATGGGCGATGGCGGTGGAGATACGCATGGGGGGCCTTTGAGGGGAGGGGGCGTGTAGCCTAGATGCTACGACGGCCGGCGCGAGGAGGCTATTGATCCAGCGCAAACGCCTGCGCGAGGAGCTTGTAGGAGCGCAGGCGCGAGCCGTAGTCGCCGGTGATGGTGAGCGCCATCACCTCGTCGGCGGCATATCGCTCGGCGAGCGCGGTGAGCTCGCGCGCGCACTTGTCGGGACCGCCGATCACCGCCCGCTCGCGCTGCGCCTGCACATAGCGGCGCTCCTCGTCGGAGTAGGCGTGCCCCTCGGCCTCGGCGAGGGTCGGTACCGGCGTGTCGCGGCCGAGGACCATGTGCAGGCGCCGCAGGTCGATGGGCGCGGCGAGGCGCTCGGCCGTCTCGTCGTCCTCCGCGCAGATGACGAACACGCACACGATCGCCGCGGGCGCGGCCTCGCGCGCCGAAGCCTGGAAGCGCTCGCGGTAGGCGCGCGTCACGAGGTCGCCGCCGCGCGGGTTGATGAAGTGCGCGAAGGCGAAGCGCACGCCGAGCTGCGCGGCGAGCGCGCCGCTGTAGTCCGAGGAGCCGAGCAGCCATACCTCGGGGGCCGTATCGCCGCCCGGCTGCACGCGCACGCGCTTGTGCGGGTGGTCGTCCGGGAGGGTGCCGTCGAGATGCCCGACGAGCTCCCAGACGCGCTGCGGGAAGTCTTCCGCGGTGGGCATGTGGCTGCCGCCGACGGCGTGCGCGGTGCGCGCATCGCCTCCGGGCGCACGGCCGATGCCGAGGTCCACTCGCCCCGGGTAGAGGGCCTCCAGCATCCGGAATACCTCGGCCACCTTGAAGGCGCTGTAGTAGGGCAGGAGCACGCCGCCCGTCCCGACCCGGATGCGGGAGGTCTCGGCCCCCAGCCGCGCGAGCAGCACCTCGGGGCAGGGGTCGGCGAGGGCGGCGATCGCGTGGTGCTCCGCGAGCCAGTAGCGGTGATAGCCAAGGGCTTCCGCCTGGCGCGCGAGCTCGAGCGTCGCGTGCACGGCCTCGCCCGGCGTGTGGCCGGAGATGACGGGAGACTGGTCGAGGACCGAGAGCCTGAGGGGCACCCGGCATTATCGCGTGCCCGGCGTAAGCCCCGGGACGGGCGTTTCGACCCAGGCTCATGCGAGCCCTGGCCCTGCTGCTGGTTGTTGCCGCCATGCCCCTCGAGGCCGCACAGTGCGAGGCGCGCTCGGGGCCGCACACCGCGGCGCTGGTGGAGCTCTATACGTCCGAGGGCTGCAACAGCTGCCCGCCGGCCGACCGGTGGCTGCGCGATCTGGGGGAGAAGGCACTGGCGCCCGGGCGCGTGGTGCCCCTTTCGCTGCACGTCGATTACTGGGACTACATCGGCTGGAAGGATCCGTTCGCGCAGCGGCGCTTCTCGGACCGCCAGCGCCGCCTGGCCGGCGTGCACCGCTCCAGGGTCGTGTACACCCCGCAAGTGATCCTTCAGGGCCGCGACTTCCGCGGCTGGTACTCGGGCGCCTTTTCGCGGGAGCTGGCGACGATCAGCGCGCGCCCGCCGAAAGCCGCCATTCGCCTGCAGCTCGATACCGGACGCGGGGATACATGGGAGGTGGAGGTCCGCGCGGAGCTGCTGGAGGCGGGCATCCCGGAGCCAATGCTCTACCTCGCCCGCTACCAGAGCGGGCTCTCCTCGAGCGTTGCCGCGGGGGAGAACCGGGGCCGGCGCCTCGAGCACGACTTCGTGGTCCGCGTCTGGGTGGGGCCCCTGCCCCTCAGGGCGGGCCGCCTCGCCGAGGCTCGCACCTTCGAGCTTGCGCCTGGCGACGACCGGGGCCGGGCAGGGGTCGCCGCTTTCGTACAGAGTGGGCGCACGGCCGAGGTCCTGCAGGCCCTGATGCTGCCCGGCTGCCCCGGGTAAGCCCCCCAGGGGCCCGCCCTGCGAGCCCTGGCGGCCTTCGGTATCATTCCGGCGGTCCCGATAGATGGGACGACCCCGGGGAGGCGACCACCGTGCTCGCGACGCAGATACGGCAAAAGGACGGAATTTTCTATTTCGCCAGTTATCCGGCCAAGGAGCTGCTGCAGAGAGTGCGGTTCATCAGCCGCTTCTACGGGGACGGGGAGCAGATTGCCCCCTCGCGCATCGCCCAGGACGACGACATCGCGCAGTTCATCGCGCGCATCGAGCGCACCGACCACGCCTTCCAGCGCGCGCTCTCCCAGGCCAAGGTGCGCCAGCTGCGCAACTTCTACGAGACCGCCGTGACGCAGCCGCCGATCCCCGGGACGGTGCTGCTCTTCACCTCCGAAACCCTGCGCTACCAGTCGGTGGCCGACGGCATGGGGCACCTCTCGGAGCCGGGCTCGAAGTTCCTCATCATCGACGGCCAGCACCGGCTTGCCGCGCTGCACTTCTACCTGCAGGACCGGCCCGCCGACGCGGCCACCATCCGCGTGCCCTGCATGATCTTCGACGGGCGCAGCGAGGACTTCTCCACCGAGATGTTCGTCATCATCAACTCCACGCCCACGCGCATCAACAAGAGCCACCTCGTGGACCTCTACGAGAAGGTGTCCTGGGCGGCGCCGGACCGCAAGTTCGCCGCGCGTCTCGTGGACAAGCTCTACAGCGACGGCGACAGCCCGCTCCGCTACCGCATCAACCGCCTGGGCGGCCGCAGCCAGCGCGACAAGTGGATCCTGCAGGCCGAGCTCTTCAACGAGCTGCACCGCTGGGTGCGCGCCGACTGGCGCAGGATCCAGGTGACCGGCGGCAGCGCGAAGAACGTGGACAAGTACTACGGCGCGCTGCGCGACTTTCTCAAGGCCGCGAAGAGCGTCTTCGGCGACACCTGGGGCAAGGACAACTACATGGTCACCAAGCCCGTGACCCTCAAGGCGATGATCCGCGTGTGCACCGCGCTCGCGCGCGAGGACGCCGAGCCCGCCGACGGGCGCCAGAGCCGCTGGGAAGAGCGGCTCCTGCCCTGGGGCGACCTGGTACGCGAGTTCCGCGAGGAGGGCTTCTACGAGCGCTTCGCCGCCAAGGGCGAGGTGGAGCGCGTGGCGCGCGTGCAGAAGGAGCTCGCGCGCGCGGCGGGGATCGAGCTCAGGAAGGGCTGATCGCGCCCTCGGCCGCGAGCCGGCCGATCTCGCGCTCGCCGTAGCCCAGCTCGGCGAGGATCGCCCGGCTGTGCGCGCCGAGCGCGGGGATCGCGTCCATGCGCGGCGCGAACTCCGAGAGGTTGAAGGGGGGCTTCGGCGCACGCACGGCGCCGGCTTCGGTGCCGACCTCGGTCCAGCGGTCGCGCGCGGCGAGCTGCGGGTGGTCCCAGAACTCCTGCAGGGTATTGAGGCGCGCGTTGGCGATGCCCGCGGCCTCGAGCCGCGCCGTCACCTCTTCGGCCGTCAGCCTCGAGAAGACGCGCTCGATCTCGGCGTGCATCGCCTCGCGGTTC
>JBFWWT010000032.1:0-11482 GCA_050246035.1 Burkholderiales bacterium | reverse complement strand
CCAGAACTCCTGCAGGGTATTGAGGCGCGCGTTGGCGATGCCCGCGGCCTCGAGCCGCGCCGTCACCTCTTCGGCCGTCAGCCTCGAGAAGACGCGCTCGATCTCGGCGTGCATCGCCTCGCGGTTCGCCATGCGCGCGGGGCTGGAGGCAAAGCGCGGGTCCTTCGGGAGGTCGGCCTCGCCGAGCACCTTCTCGCAGAAGCGCGCGAACTCGCGCTCGTTCTGGATGGAGAGGAACACGGTCTTGCCGTCGCCCGCCGCGAACGGGCCGTAGGGCACGATGGTGGCGTGATACGCCCCCGAGCGCGGCGGTGGCGCGCCGCCGTAGTTCGTGAAGTACATCGGAAAGCCCATCCACTCGCCGAGCGACTCGAACATGGTGATGTCGAGCGTGGCGCCCACGCCCTCGCGGCTGCGGCGCAGCAGCGCGGCGAGGATCGAGCTCATCGCGTACATGCCGGCCGCGATGTCCGCGACCGGAATGCCGGCCTTCGCGGGCGCCTCGGGCGTGCCGGTGACCGACAGCAGGCCCGCCTCGCACTGCACGAGCAGGTCGTAGGCGCGCTTGTCGGCGTAGGGCCCCGTGGTGCCGTAGCCGGAGATGCCGCACCAGACGAGGCGCGGATGGCGCGCGCGCAGCTCCGCCGCGCCGAGGCCGAGTCGCTCGACCGCGCCGGGCGCGAGGTTCTGCACGAAGACATCGGCCTTCTCGAGCAGGCGCGCGAGGACCTTCTTCGCCTCCGGGTGCTTTACGTCGAGCGCGAGGCTCTCCTTGGAGCGGTTGGTCCACACGAAGTGCGAGGAAAGGCCCTGCACGGTGCGGTCCATGCCGCGCGCCTGGTCGCCCGTGCCGGGGCGCTCGATCTTGATCACGCGCGCGCCGAGCTCGGCGAGCTGGCGCGTGCAGAAGGGCCCTGCGATCACCTGCTCGAGCGCCACCACCGTGACGCCCTCCAGCGGCCGCCTCACGCGAACGTCACCGTGAGTCCCGGCAGCGGCAGGCCCTCGATCTTCGTGCTCCAGGTCTCGCCCGGTTTCACCGGGTGCGCGTCGGTGAGCGTGCCCGTGGAGACGAGCTCCTCGGCGTGCAGCTGATCGAAGTCGGGCTGCAGCGCGAGCACCTCCACGAGGTGCGCGAGCGCGAACGCCGGACTGTCGAGCACGTTCGCGCCGGCGCCTTCGTCCACCTTTCTCGCGCCGCGCTTGAGCACGACGCGCGCCGCGGGCAGCAGCGCCTCCAGGTCCGGGATGTCGGCGGCGGGCACCGGCGTGCCGAGCACGAGCCGGCCGTGCAGGCCGTTCGCGGCGGTGCAGTCGGGCAGGGCGAACTTCCAGCCGGGGTAGAAGCTCTGCACGATCTCGATCGAGTGCGCCACCCACTCGACGGCGGCGAGGATGGCATGCGGGTCGTGCGAGCGCGGCGGCGGCGCCTTCAGGCCGAAGCAGATCTCGGGCTCGATCCTCGGCTGCGCGAGGCCTTCCAGCGGCACCTCCGCCTTGTCCTTCTTCGCGCGGATCAGCGTCTGCTCGTAGACGTAGCCCCAGATCGGCTGCTCGACGCCATAGCGCGGCCAGATCGTGCGGTTGGTGAAGCCGATCTTGCGCCCGACCGGCTTCCAGCCGATGGTGAGGCGGTGATCGTGCAGCCGGCGCATGGCGCGGTAGCCGCGCTCGGCGTCGAGCTTCTCGAAGCGCGCGCTGAACGGGGCCGCGGTGTGCCCGCTCGCGGCGAGCTCGATCAGCTCCTCGGAGACCTGTTTCACGGTCGCGTCGCTCATGGCGAAAATTCTACCCTCGGGACGGTTGCGCCCCGGCGTCGCGCGTGCGAAATTAACCCGCACGAGAGGGCGCCGCCATGACCGTGACCGCGATGAACCACTTCACCATCCTCACCGACAAGCTGCCGGAGACGCTCGCCTTCTACGAGGAGCATCTGAACCTGAAGCCCGGCGCGCGGCCGCCGTTCACCTTTCCCGGCGCCTGGCTCTACGCCGACGGCGGCAGGGGCAGGGATCCCATCCTGCACGTCATCGGCGGGGTGGAGGGCGGGCGACTGGTGAAGGGCGTGATCGACCACATGGCATTCAGCGGCGAGGGGCTGCCGCAGGCGGTGGCGAAACTGAAGTCGAAAGGCATCGACTACGAGCTGCGCCGGCTGCCCGAGTACGGCACCTGGCAGCTCTTCTTCCACGACCCGAACGGGGCCAAGGTCGAGATCGACTTCGACGCGGCGGAGCCGGCGCCGGCTTGAACGTCCTCGCGCGCATCGCCGGCGCGATCGTCGGCGTCGCCCTCTTCATCCTCGCGCTCCTTTTCGCCTCGGTGCTGCTCGCCGTGGCGGGCGGCGTCGCGCTCGGCGTGTGGGCCTGGCTCCTGTGGAAGACGCGCAAGCTGCGCAAGGAAGCCGAGAAGCGCGGCGGCGCCGTGGTGGAGGGCGAGTACCGCGTCGAGCGCGAGGTGCAGCAGCTCGACGACGACGTGCGCTAGCCGCGCACTGCGCTCTCGGCGGCGCCGCGCTTCGCGACGAGCTGCGCCGCCACCACGACGGCGAGCAGCGCCACCCCCGCGCCGTCGGTATACAGCCCCGGCTTGATCATGAGCAGCGCCCCGCCGAAGAGCAGCGCGCGCTGCCACACGGGCAGCAGCGTGAGCAGCCAGCCGTGCAGGCTCGCGGCGAGCGCGATGACGCCCACGATGGCGCTCGTCGCTGCCAGCAGCACCTGGTACCACTGCGTCGCCCAGTCCTTCACGATGAGCAGCAGCATCGGCTCGTAGACGAACATGAACGGCACGATGTACGCGGGCGCCGCCGCGCGCATGGCGGCGAAGCCCGAGGCCCACATGTTCGCCTTGGCGAGCCCCGCGGCGGCGAACACCGCGAGCGCCACGGGCGGCGTGATCGCCGAGAGGATGGCGAAGTAGAACGCGAACATGTGCGCCGCCGGGGTCATCATCGCGCGGCATTCGGCCGAGGCCGGGTCGATGCAGCCGCTGGTGGCGAGCTTCACCACCGCGGGCACGAGCAGCGCCACCATCATGATGTAGGCGGGCGTGGTCGGCATGCCCATGCCGAGGATGATGCCCGCCATCGCGGTGAGGATGAGCGCGAGGATGAGCTGGTCCTGCGCGAGCGAGACCACCATCTGCGTAAAGACGATGCCCAGGCCCGTGATGGTGACGCAGGCGATGACGATGCCCGCGCACGCGCAGGCCATGGCCACCGAGAGGGCGTTCCTCGCGCCCTCGTCCAGCGCCTCGATCACGCTCTTCCAGCGGATGCTGCCGCGCGTCGTGGCGCGCATGAGGGCGATCGGCAGGCAGGATATCGCCGCCACCAGCGCGCAGAGCGGCGCCGAGTAGCCGGCCATGAGGCCGAAGAGGATGATGAGGATCGGGATGAAGAGGTGCCCGCGCGCGAGCATCACCTGTCCCAGGCGCGGCAGCTCCGAGGCCGGCACCCCGGCGAGCCTGTAGCGCTTCGCCTCGAAGTGCACGGCGAAGAACACGGCCGTGTAGTAGAGCACGGCGGGCAGCACTGCCCAGAGCGCCACCGTCGCGTAGGGCACGGCGAGGAACTCGGCCATGACGAAGGCCGCCGCGCCCATGATGGGCGGCATGATCTGGCCGCCGGTGGAGGCGACCGACTCGACCGCGGCCGCGAACGGCGGCCGGAAGCCCGTGCGCTTCATGAGCGGGATGGTGATCGGGCCGTCCACCATCACGTTCGCCACCGCGCTCCCCGACACGGTGCCGAAGAGCGAAGAGCTCACCACCGCCACCTTGCCGGGGCCGCCCGCGTAGCGGCCGGTAATCGACATGGCGAAATCCATGAACAGCTGCCCGGTGCCGCTCTTTTCCATGAAGGCGCCGAAGAGGACGAAGAGCATCACGTAGGAGGCCGACACGCCCAGCGTCTGTCCGAAGATGCCCTCGGTGGAGAGGTACACCTGCTCCATGAGCACCGGGAGCGTCACCTGCGTGTTGAGCGCGTAGGCGAGGAAGCAGATCGCGGTGAGCGGCAGCGCCCAGCCGATCACGCGGCGCGTGGCGTCCAGTACGACGAGCGTGGCGACCACCGCGTAGAACCTGTCCCAGGCGGTGAGCTCGTCGATGTAGATGATGCGGTTGGTGTAGTACTCGTAGTTGAGGAAGATGTGCAGCACGGCACCCAGGCCCCCGGCGAGGAGCAGCGCGTCGAGCGCGCGCCAGGCCGGCGAGCCGCCGCGGCGGAACGGGAACAGCAGGTAGACGAGCGCGAGCGCGAACATCAGGTGCGTGCCGCGGAAGATGAGCGCCTCGGGCGGCCCGAAGCCCGCGACGTACATGTGATAGAGCGACATCGCCACGGCCACGGCGAGCGCGGTCCAGCGCAGGGCCGTCGCCGCCGGCGAGCTCGCCGTCTTCTCCATCGACCGTTTGCCTCCCCGATGTGAAACGGGGCGGCATCGCCGCCCCGTTTGCGCCTTTCGCCCCGCAGGGCGCTACATCGCGCCGACTTCCTTGTAGAACTTCGCCGCGCCCTTGTGGAAGGGCACGCCGATGTCGAGCGCCATGTCTTTCGGCGTCGAGCCACCGATCGCCTTCACCACCGCGGACATCGCGTCGACGTTGGCGGCCATCGTCTTCGTCATCTGGTAGACGGTGTTCTCGGGCAGGTCGCAGGCCACCACGACGTGCGTCGAGTAGCCGATCACCGGCACGTCCTTGTCCTGGCCGGGATAGGTGCCCGCCTTGATGATGAGCTTGTTGTGGCCGGGGTTCATCTTCTTCACGGCGTTGAAGGTGGCGTCGTCCACCGGCACCAGGTTGATCTTGCGCGCGCTGGCGAGGTCCATCACCGCCGAGGCGGGCGCCGTCGTGCCGAGCGTGAACACCTGCGCGTGGCCGTCCTTCATCATCGCCACGGCGTCGGTGTACCCGGCCTGGAAGTTTGCCTTGGCGAGCGACTGGTAGCTCATGCCGTTCAGCTTCAGCACCTGATCGGTGAGCAGCTCGCCCGTGTTGCCCTTGGGCTGGGTCACGAGCGTCTTGCCCTTCAGGTCCTTGAAAGAGTTCACGCCCGCGTCGGCGAGCGCGACGACCTGGAAGTACTGCGGATAGAGGTTCGCGAGCTGGCAGACCTTGGTGACCTTCCTCGGGTAGGGCTTCTCGCCCTGGATGCCGAGCACGGCGGTGTTCGAGTTGGACAGGCCGATGTGCGCCTTGCCTTCGTCGATGCCGCGCACGTTGGCGATGCCCGCGCCCGGGGTCTGCGTGATGGCGAGGCCGGGGATGTTCTTCTCCCACATGCCCTTCAGCGCGCCGCCGAGCGGGATCCACGAGCCGCCCTGCGGGCCGGTCATGAAGGTCACTTCCTGGGCCGCGACGGGCGCGGCGGCAATGGCGCCCGCCGCGAGGGCGAGCAGGGACAACCTGAAATTCATGGACTCCTCCTGATGGAACGACAATGGTGTCGCTTTGCCGCTCGATGATAGCGCGACTCGGACGAAGGGCGGTGCTGCAACGCAACAGGCCCTTCGGGGTCGAGCTAGCGCGCGCAGGGGTCCTTGCGCGGAGCTCGCGCCGTAAACCAGACGTAGTGATAGCTGTCGGTGTCGCGATATTCGGCGGCATCGCGCAACTCGCCTTCGACCTCGACGAAAGCGACGCTGAGGACGCGCGTGCCGGCGGGGAGGTAGAGCGGCACGCCGCGGTCGCGCCGCGCGTGGCCCGCGCCGGTGATCAGCACCGCCGACGGGTAGGCTGCGAGCGCGCGCGCGAGCTGCGCATCGCGCGCGCGCTGCGCCTCGACCATGCCGGCGAGGTACGAGGGTCGCTCGCCGCAATGGCCCTCGACGAGGTCGCGCTCGAGCGCCGTGCGCACGGTGTCCGGGGCAGGCGCGAGTCCCGAGCGCGACGGCTCGCGCACGACGTCACGAGCGTCGGTACGCGAGAGGTTCGCCGCCACGATCGGCAGGTTCCGCTCGAGGGCGAGCGCGACGAGCGGCCTGTAGTCCGGCCAGCGCCAGGCGGCGCGGTCGAGCCGGCCCGCGGTCGCGACCGACTCGGCGTCGCGCCCGGGCGCGGCCTGCGCGCGCGCGAGCGCATCCTGGTGCTCACGGTCGAACTGCTCGAAGGCGAGCGCGGGGCGCGCACCGCGCGCGAGCATGCCTTCGACCACCTCGAGCTGCAGGCGGTGGTGCTCGGCATTGTCGTGGCGCTCGCCGAGGAGCACGTAGGGCATGCGCGCGGCTTCGTCGAGGAGGGCCGCGCGCTCGACGATCGCGCCGCTGCGGGTGTCGAAGACGCGGCCCTCGAGGGGGTGCGGGGTGGTTGCGCAGGCGACGAGGAGAAGCGGCGCGCTCACGCGCGCCGCAAGGGCGATCAGGGACATCCTGGCTTTCATTTTCTCCTCCCGAGACCGAACCGAAACAAGCGCTTGCTTCCGTAAACGATAACCATTATCATCTGCACCGCAGACGGCGCCAGCGACCCTCCCGGCAGCCAGCCCAGCCCTGCAGCGATCACAACCAGACCCACGGGAGGGTTCAATGAATCACTTCAAGCGCCGGCCGCTCGCAGCCGCCGTCCTGATGGCGTTTTCTTCCACGCAGTTCGCGCTGGCGCAGTCGAAGAGCGAAGTCGTGTTGCCGGAGGTACAGGTGCGCGGCCAGCAGGATTCGGGTTTTCGCGTCGAGTCCACGGGCGCGGCGACGCGCACCGAGACGCCGCTGCGCGACATCCCGCAGATCATCAACACCGTGCCGCAGGCGGTACTCCGCTCGCAGGGCGCGACGCAGCTCTCCGACGCGCTGCGCAACGTCCCGGGTATCAGCTATGCCGCGCCCGAGGGCGGCACGCAGGCCAACCAGGTGTACTACCTGCGCGGCTTCCCGGCGGGGGGCGACCTCTTCCTCGACGGCATCCGCGACCTCGGCGAGTACAACCGCGACCTGTTCGCCACCGAGTCGGTCGAAGTGTTGAAGGGACCGTCGTCGCTGATGTTCGGGCGCGGCTCGACCGGGGGCGTCATCCACCAGACGAGCAAGGGCGCGGACCTGCTGCCGCGCAAGGAGCTCGGCCTCACGGTCGGCTCGTTCGACCTCAAGCGCCTCGAGGGCGACCTGAACGTGCGCACCGGGGATGCGAGCGCCTTCCGGCTGGTCGCCATGGGCGAGAGCTCGGGGTCGTACCGGTATCCCCAGGACGTGAAGAAGGCGGGCATCGCGCCGAGCTGGCGCTGGGGAATCGGCGCCCGCACGGAAGTGGCGCTCGGGCTTTTCTACCTGAGGACCGAGGACGTGACCGACTACGGCCAGCCCACGCTGACCCCGGCCTTCACCGGCACGACGCAGTTCGCCATGCCGCCGGTCTCGCCGCGCAACTACTACGGTTTCGCCAGCCATGACTTCACCGACCATGAGACGCAGATGGCGACGCTGCGCGTCGAGCATCAGATCAACCGGGACCTGCGGCTGCGCAACACGCTGCGCTGGGCAAGCTACGAGCGCCAGGTCGAGGCGAGCATCGCCACCCTGAACGCCACGGACCTGCTGGGCAACCCCGTGACGCCGGCGACGCCGCTTGCACTCCTCGCCGTGAACCGGCGGCACGATGGCGGGCGCACGCGCGACAATGACGACAGGGTTCTCATCAATCAGACCGAGCTCAACTGGCGCCTGGACGCAGGCAGCTTGCGGCACACGGTCCTCGGGGGCCTCGAGCTCGCGCGCGAGGAGCTGCACCGCTGGAACTACGTGCTCGACGCCGATCCGCTGACCGCGGGCACCCAGGCGCCGGCGTCCATCGCGCCGCTGCTCAACCCGGACCCCTACACGCAGCTCGCGTACACGAAGACGCCCAACGTGCGCGCCAACGCGCAAGGCGACACTGTCGCACTGTATGCTCAGGACCAGATCGAGCTCAACGAGCGCTGGAAGGCGCTCGTCGGGCTGCGCTGGGAGCGCTACGAAGCGCAGGCGCACACCCGCGACTTCCTCACCGGCGCGATCGCCAGCGGGCCGTTCGAGCGCACCGACACGATGGTGAGCGGGCGCGCGGGGTTGATATGGCAGCCTACGCCGCAGCAGTCGCACTACCTCTCGTTCGGCAATTCCTACAACCCCTCGGGCGAGCTCGGCGTGTACGGCGGCACCGGCACCGCCTTCAACGCCAATACCGAGCCCCTCGACCCCGAGGAAAACCGCGGCTATGAGCTCGGCACGCACTGGAACGTCGGTGCCCTGCAGCTGCGGGGGGCGCTGTTCCGCAACGAGAAGATCAACGCTCGCATGACCGACCCGGTGCTGGGCACCACGGTGCTCGCGGGCGAGCGGCGCGTGGACGGCGTGGAGCTTCAGCTGAGCGGTCGACTCGCGCGCAACTGGGAGATCACCAGCGGCATCGCGTTCATGGATGCCCGGATCGTCTCCGGGCCTGCGAGCGTGCAGGGAAGGACGCCTCTCGGCGTGGCCGAGGTCGCCGGCAACGTCTGGACCGTGTACCGACTCGGCGGCGGCTGGGAAGTCGGCGGCGGCGTGCGCGGGACCTCCTCGTACTGGCTGAACGATGCCAACACCGGCAAGGTGCCCGCGTACCACGTCGTCGACGCGACGGTGGCCTACGTCCAGAAGCGGTACGAAGTGCGACTCAACCTCTACAACCTCGCCGACGAGACCTACTACTACGGGGGCTACCAGAACAGCCCGAACCGGGTCCTGCCGGGCGCGCCGTTCAGCGGCGCGGTCACGTTCCGCTACAACTTCGACTGATGCTGCTGCAAGTCCCCGAGGTACTGAGCGCGGAGCAGGTGAGGGAATTCCGCGCGCGCCTGGACGCCGCGTCGTGGGTGGACGGCAACGTCACCTCGGGCCATCAATCGGCCCGCGCCAAGCACAACGAGCAGTTGCCGGAAGAGAGCGCCGTGGCGCGCGAGCTGGGCGAGCTGATCCTGTCCGCGCTTTCGCGCAACCCGCTGTTCTTCTCGGCGGCGCTGCCCAAGCAGGTGTTTCCGCCGCTCTTCAACCGCTACCGCGAGGGCATGACCTTCGGCAGCCACGTCGACAGCGCGATCCGCACGCACGCGCCCTCGCGCCTTCGTATGCGTACCGACCTCTCGGCGACGCTGTTCCTGTCGGAGCCGGGCGAGTACGAAGGCGGCGAGCTGCTGGTCGAGGACACGTATGGCACGCACAGCGCCAAGCTGCCGGCCGGGCACCTCGTGCTGTACCCCGCCACCAGCCTGCACCGCGTCAACGCGATCACGCGCGGTGCGCGCGTGGCGTCCTTCTTCTGGATCCAGAGCATGGTGCGCGACGACACGCAGCGCGCGCTGCTCTTCGACATGGACATGGCGATCATGCGCCTCGGCAAGGACCTGCCCGAGCATCCGGGACTCGTGTCAATGGTCGGCGTGTACCACAACCTGCTCAGGATGTGGTCGGAGCCCTAGTCGCGCGGGCCGGACGCGCCGCGAGGAACGCGTACGCGACGAGAAGCAGCGCGAGCAGCTGCGCGCCGAGCGCCTCGGCGCTCGGGTAGATACCGAGGAGCGGCACCGCGCTGAAGTCGAAACCGTGCACGCCGACGACGCCCGCTTCCTGCAGGGCGGCGATGCCGTGCCCGGTGAAGACGACGGCGAGGAGCGCGAGCAGGCCCGAGGTCCAGCCGAAGAAAGGGCCGATCGGCAGGCGCACGCTGTACTTGAGGATCGCGAAGCCGATCGCGGCGAGCGCGACCGCGGCGGCGCCGATGCCGCCGAGAACGGCGGCGTGGCCGCCCGGGCCCGCCTGGACCCAGAGCGCCTGGTAGAACAGGACGACCTCGAACATTTCGCGATAGACGGCGAGGAAGGACACGCCCGCCATCGCCCAGAGCGTGCGCCGCTCCAAGGCGCGCCCGACGTGCTCCTTGAGGAACTGGCTCCAGGCCTGGGCGTAGGACTTGCCGTGCAGCCAGTAGCCGACGTAGAGCAGCATGCCGGCGGCAATGAGCGCGGTGACGCCCTCGGTGAGCTCCCGGTTGGCGCCCGAGATGTCGATGACGTAGGTGGCGGCGACCCAGGTCGCCGCGCCGAGCCACAGGGCTGCGATCCAGCCGCCGTGCACCCACGGCAGGGCGTCGCGCCGGCCGGTCTTCAGCACGAAGGCGACGATCGCGGCAAGGACGAGGATGGCCTCCAAGCCTTCGCGCAGGAGGATGACGAGGGACGCCGTGAACGCGGTCGCCCCGGAGAGCTCGCCGGCGCCCAGGCGGTCCGCGGCCTTCGCCAGCAGGCCGTCGATGCGTGCCGCGCGCGCGGCGTATGCGTCGGCGGCCTCGCCGCGCTCGATCGCGCCCCGCAGATCGAGCATCTCGCGCTCGATGCCGCGCATCAGATCGGGGTCGAGATTGGCGAGCGGCGCCTCGGCGAACTCGTAGCCCTCGAGGTAGCTCTTCATCGCCGCGTCGCGGGCGGCGGTGCGGTCGCCCCGGCGCAGCGCGTCCACGGACTCGCCGAGCAGCCGCCGCGCGTAGCCGACCGGCGCGGGACGGATCGCCTCCGGATGCGCGCGCAGGAAATCCTGCACCAGCGCCGCCGTGTCGCCGAAGCGCGACGCCACTTCACGCGTCGACAGGGTAGCCACGTTGCCAAGGTCGGGGAACGCGCGGCGCGCCGTGCCGCCTTCCCAGAGTTTCCTTCCCTCGCGCACGCGCTCGACCGGGACGCCGACGTTCGCGACGTGGAAGGCGAGCGCCCAGCGCTCGTCCTCGCTCAGGTGCTTGAACGGCACCATCGAGGTGCCGGCGACGCCCAGCGTGATCGTGTTGTAGAGGCCGTAGGCGCTGCGTTGCGCCATGCGCTCGAGATCATGGAAATCGGACGGCGCGGGCTCGAGCCCTTTCGCCGCCGGTCCGTCGCCGCGCCCGTCGGCGCCGTGGCAGGCGGCGCAGTTCTTCGCATAGAGCTCGGGCGCGCGCTCGAGCGGTGGCGCGCCGCGCGGCGCGAGGCGCAGCTTGTAGGCCTCGACGATCGCCCGGCGCAGGTTCGACGAAGATGCGGCCACCGCGGGGGGCGGCGCCTTGTAGGCGACGAGCTGCGCGAGCGCCTGCGCGTCGCGCACGAGCGCTTCGCTTCGCGGCAGCTCGCGCAGCCGCGTCGTGACCTGCGCGGTGAACTCCTGCATCTCCGCGTACTCGTCGGTGTTGCGGACCTTGCCGTTGTCGACCGCCCCGGGGTAGTCCACGCCGATGTAATCCAGGAGGTGCAGGATGGTCTGCGCGTCCTGGGCGCAGGCGGCCAGCGGCAGGCCGAGGAACAGCGCGAGCAGCAGCCGCGCCGGCATCAGTTCGTTTCCTGCGGATCCGTAACGAAGCCGATGCGCGTGAGCCCCGCCTTGGCGGCATCGGACATCACTTCTGCCACGCGCCGGTAGGCGGTCGCGCCGTCGGCGCGGATGTGCACCTCGGGCTGCGGGCGCTGCGTGGCGGCCGCGTCCATGCGCGATCGCCAGCCGGAGCGGTC
>JBFWWT010000031.1:0-24638 GCA_050246035.1 Burkholderiales bacterium | reverse complement strand
GCCGCGCCGGCCTTCGAGATCAGCTCGCGCAGCACGTAGGGGAGGATCCCCCCGTGCTTGTAGTAGTCGACCTCGATCGCGGTGTCGATGCGCGACTTCACCTTCAGCTCCTGTTTCGAGCCGTCGGCGCGCGTCACCACGAGCGTGAGCGTCTGCTGCGGGCGGATGTCGTCCAGGCCGAGGACGTCGATGGTCTCGTCGCCCTTCAGGCCGAGCGACTGCGCGGAGTCGGAGCCGGTGAACTGCAGCGGCAGCACGCCCATGCCGACGAGGTTGGAGCGGTGGATGCGCTCGAAGCTGCGCGCGATCACCGCCTTCACGCCGAGGAGCTGAGTGCCTTTCGCCGCCCAGTCGCGCGATGAGCCGGTGCCGTACTCCTCGCCGCCGAACACCACCGTGGGCGTGCCCTCGGCGACGTAGCGCATGGCCGCGTCGTAGATCGGCATCTCCTGCCCCTGGAAGCGCGTCAGGCCGCCTTCCTTTCCGCCCATCATCAGGTTCTTGATGCGCACGTTGGCGAAGGTGCCGCGCATCATCACCTCGTGGTTGCCGCGGCGCGCGCCGTAGCTGTTGAAGTCGGCGACCGCGACGTCGTGCTCCTGCAGGTAGATGCCGGCGGGCGAGGTGGGCTTGATCGAGCCCGCGGGCGAGATGTGGTCGGTGGTCACCGAGTCGCCGAAGATGCCGAGGATCCGCGCGCCCGTCACGTCGCCGGTGCTGCCGGGCCGCATGTCGAATTCCTGGAAGAAGGGCGGCTCGGCGATGTAGGTGGATGCCGGCCAGCTGTACACCTGGCCGGAAGGCGCCGAGATCTTCTTCCACAGGGGGTTGGCGTCGCCGAGGTTCGCGTACAGCCGGCGGAAGGTCGGGGCGTCCATGGCGAGCTTCATCAGCGCCTTTACCTCGCCGGCGCTCGGCCAGATGTGCCCGATATAGACGTCCTGGCCGTCCTTCGACTTGCCCAGGGGCTCGGTGCGCAAGTCCTTCAGCATGGTGCCGGCGATCGCGTAGGCGACCACGAGCGGCGGGCTGGCGAGGAAGTTGGCGCGGATATTGGGGTGGATGCGCGCCTCGAAGTTGCGGTTGCCCGAGAGCACCGCCGCGGCGACGAGGTCGTTCTTGACGATCGTCTCCTCGATCATGGGCGCGAGCGGGCCCGCATTGCCGATGCAGGTGGTGCACCCGTACGCGGCGAGGCTGAAGCCGAGCTTCTCCAGGTAGGGCAGGAGGCCCGCCTTGGTGAGGTACTCCGTGACCACGCGCGAGCCCGGCGCGAGCGAGGTCTTCACGTGCGGCTTCACCGAAAGGCCCAGCTCGACCGCCTTCTTCGCGAGCAGGCCCGCGGCGAGCAGCACGCCCGGATTGGAGGTGTTGGTGCAGGAGGTGATCGCCGCGATCAGCACGTCGCCGTTTCTCAGCTCGATGCCGTCGGCGGTGCGATGCGGCCGGGCGAGGTCTTCGGGCTTGCGCGCGAAGCCGTTCTCCGCGACGGGCCTCGACCACAGCGAGGTGAAGGTCGACTTCACGCGGTCGAGCTCGATGCGGTCCTGGGGGCGCTTCGGCCCGGCGAGCGAGGGCATCACCGTGCCGAGGTCGAGCGCCAGCGTCTGGCTGTAGCCGATCTCGCCCTGCTTCGGCACGCCGAACAGGCCCTGCGCCTTGAAGTACGCCTCGAAGGCGCCGATCTCGGCGTCGGTGCGGCCGGTGCCGCGGAAGTACTCGAGGGTCTTCGCGTCGACGGGGAAGAAGCCCATGGTCGCGCCGTACTCGGGCGCCATGTTGGCGATGGTGGCGCGATCGGTGACGGCGAGCGAGGCCGTGCCTTCGCCGAAGAACTCGACGAACTTGCCCACCACCTTGGCCTTGCGCAGCATCTCGGTGATCGTGAGCACGAGGTCGGTGGCGGTGACCGCGGGATGGAGCTTGCCCGTCAGGTTCACGCCCACCACGTCAGGCGTGAGGAAGTACATCGGCTGGCCGAGCATGCCGGCCTCGGCCTCGATGCCGCCCACGCCCCAGCCCACCACGCCGATGCCGTTGATCATCGTCGTGTGGCTGTCGGTGCCGACCAGCGTGTCCGGGTAGCACACGCCGTCCTTCGTCCGGTGCACGCCGCGCGCCAGGTACTCGAGGTTCACCTGGTGGACGATGCCGATGCCCGGCGGCACCACCTTGAAGGTGTCGAAGGCCTGCATGCCCCATTTCATGAACTGGTAGCGCTCCTCGTTGCGCCTGAACTCCAGGCGCATGTTGAGGTCGAGCGCGTTCTTCGTGCCGTAGTGGTCGATCTGCACGCTGTGGTCGACGACCAGGTCGACGGGCACCAGGGGCTCGATCACCTTGGGGTCCCGGCCCATCTTCTTCGCCACGCCGCGCATGGCCGCGAGGTCGCACAGCAGCGGCACGCCGGTGAAGTCCTGCAGCACGATGCGCGCCAGCACGAACGGAATCTCCTCGGTGCGCGGGGCGTTCGGCTGCCAGCCGGCGAGCTGGCGCACGTGCGCCTCGGTGACCTTCCTGCCGTCGCAGTTGCGCAGCACCGACTCGAGCACGATGCGCAGCGACACCGGCAGCCGCGACACGTCGATGCCGAGCGCCTTGCCGAGTTGCGGCAGCGAGTAGAGCTTGCCGTGCTTGAAAGGGCGCAGGGTGTCGTGCAGGTTGTGCATGGTCGTTCCTCTCAGTTCGCTCTCAGCTGTACGTCGTAGATGAGGCCCCGGTCGTCGGTGCAGGTGCCGCTGCCCGAGGCACCGGTCACGCCCTTGAAGTCGCAGCGCAGGCCGCTGCCGTCCGCGGCGCGCAGCAGCGCCTTCGCCTCGCTGCCGGCGTTCTGGTCGAGCACCACGGTCGTGCCCACGCCCGAGCGCCGGCTGCCGAGCACGCCGCCGACCACGAAGCCCGTGGAGGGCGGCGGAGTGGCCACCACCCAGGTGCCCTGGTAGGTGCGCGCGCCGATGGTGACGGTGACCTGCGTCTCGCCGCCGGTCGTGCCGCGCGCCTCGCCGTAGTAGAGCTCGCCGCTCGTGCGCGGCATGAGGGTGAGCGAGTAGGTCGTCGTGCAGCCGGCGGCGAGCAACGCGAGCGCGGCCGCGGCGGCGAGCCTCATTGCGGCACGAGCCGGTCCACGAACTCGCGCACCGGCATGGCCTGCAGGCGCTCCGCGTCGAGGCAGAGCTCGAGGATCTCGCGCTGCTGCGCGGGCGCGAAGCGCCGCGCGAGATTGGTCCGGAACTTCTCCACCAGCACCGGCATGCCTTCCTTGCGCCGGCGCTTGTGGCCGATCGGGTACTCGCAGACCACTTCCTTCAGCTTCGTGCCGTCCTTGAACTCGACGGTGAGCGCGTTGGCGATCGAGCGCTTCTGCGGGTCGTGGTAGTCGCGCGTGAAGCGCTTGTCCTCGACGCACACGATCTTCGCGCGCAGCGCGTCGATGCGCGGATCCTTCGCCACGCCGTCCTCGTAGTCGGCGGCGGTGAGGCGGCCGAAGAGCAGGGGCACCGCCACCATGTACTGGATGCAGTGGTCGCGATCGGCCGGGTTGTCGAGCGGGCCCTTCTTGTCGATGATGCGGATCGCCGCCTCGTGCGTGCGGATCCGGATGCGCTTGATGTCCTGGATGCGGTCCTTGACCAGGGGATGCAGCTGCATGGCGCATTCGACCGCGGTCTGCGAGTGGAACTCCGCGGGGAACGAAATCTTGAACAGCACGTTCTCCATCACGTAGCTGCCGAACTTCCTCTGGAACTTGAACGGCTTGCCCTTGAAGAGCACGTCGTAGAAGCCCCAGGTCTTCGCGGTGAGCACCGACGGATAGCCCATCTCGCCGGTCTTCGAGATCAGCGCGAGGCGCACGGCGCGCGAGGTGGCGTCGCCCGCGGCCCAGCTCTTCCGGGAGCCCGTGTTCGGCGCGTGGCGATAGGTGCGCAGCGCCTGGCCGTCCACCCAGGCCTGCGAGACCGCGTTCACCACCTGGTCGTAGGTGCAGCCCAGCATGTGCGCGACCACCGCGGTGGAGGCGACCTTGACCAGCACCACGTGGTCGAGGCCGACGCGATTGAAGGAGTTCTCCAGCGCGATCACGCCCTGGATCTCGTGCGCCTTGATCATCGCGGCGAGCACGTCCTTCATGGTGATCGGCTGGCCGTTGCGCGACAGCCAGTCGGCGGTGGCGAGGATGCCGCCGAGGTTGTCGGACGGATGCCCCCACTCGGCGGCGAGCCAGGTGTCATTGAAGTCGAGCCAGCGGATGATGGCGCCGAGGTTGAAGGCCGCCTGCACCGGGTCGAGCTGGAACCTCGTGCCGGGGACCTTGGCGCCGCGCGGCGTGACGGTCTCGGGATCGATCGGGCCGAGGAGCTTCGTGCAGGCCGGGTAGTCGAGCGCCTCGAAGCCGCAGCCGAGCGTATCCATGAGGCAGTAGCGCGCCGTGTCGTAGGCGAGGGCGCTCTTCACGGTGTACTTCGTCGCGTAGTCCGCGATGAGCTTGAGGACCTTGTCGGGCTTCGGGCGGACGTTGGAGATGTGCGCGGACATCAGGGCTTCTCGGCGAGGGGTTCGAAGGTGTGCTCGTTGCCGCCGGCCTGGGGTGAGGGACGCGCCGGCGGCGGCGGGGTGCGCGACTCGGGTGTCTTGTCCCACCAGGCGGCGCGGCCCTTCTTCTGCGACTCGAGCTCCTCGGGATGCTCCTCGAGGTAGCCGCGCATGAAGCGCGTCAGCTCCGACTCGTACATTACTTCCGCTCCTTCAGCGGCGACCACCGCTTGTTCTCGGGCCCGGTGTAGTTGGCACTCGGGCGGATGATCTTGCCGTCGATCCTCTGCTCGATGACGTGCGCCGACCAGCCGCTCGTGCGCGAGATGACGAACAGCGGCGTGAAGTGCAGCGTCGGCACGCCCATCTTGCTGTAGGAGACCGCGCTGAACCAGTCGAGGTTGGCGAACATCTTCTTCTCGGCCGCCATCACCGACTCGATGCGGTCGGCGATCTGGAATTGCGTCAGGTCGCCGTTTTCCTTCGACAGGCGCTCGGCGACCGCCTTGATCACCTTGTTGCGCGGATCGGCGATCGTGTACACGGGATGCCCGAAGCCGATCACCACCTCCTTGGCGGCCAGGCGCCGGCGAATGTCGGCCTCGGCCTCGTCGGCGCTGCGGTAGCGCTTCTGGATCTCGTCGGAGACCTCGTTCGCGCCGCCGTGCTTGGGGCCGCGCAGCGCGCCGATGCCGCCGGTGATCGCCGAGTACATGTCGGCGCCCGTGCCGGTGATCACGCGGCAGGTGAAGGTGCTGGCGTTGAACTCGTGCTCGGCGTAGAGCACGAGCGAGGTGTGCATGGCGCGCACGTGCGAGGCCGAAGGGGGCTTGCCGTGGAGGAGGTGGAGATAATGCCCGCCGATCGAGTCGTCGTCGGTTTCCGTCTCGATGCGCTTGCCGCCGTGCGCGAAGTGGTGCCAGTAGAGGAGCATCGAGCCGAAGCAGGCCATCAGGCGGTCGGCGATCGCGCGCGCGCCCTCGACCGGGTGCGCCTCGGCCTCGGGCTCGAGCGTGCCGAGCACCGAGCAGCCGGTGCGCAGCACGTCCATGGGGTGCGCGCTCTTCGGCAGCTGCTCGAGCGCCGTCTTCAGCGGCGCGGGCAGCCCGCGCTGCTTCCTGAGCTTCGCCTTGTAGGCGGCGAGCTCGGCGGCCGTCGGCAGCTTCTCGTGCACGAGGAGGTGGGCGACCTCCTCGAACTCGGCCTCGTCGGCGAAGTCGAGGATGTCGTAGCCGCGATAGTGCAGGTCATTGCCCGTGCGGCCCACGGTGCACAGCGCGGTGTTGCCGGCGGGCACCCCCGAGAGGGCGACCGACTTCTTGGGCTTGGGAGCCGCGCTACTTTCGGGCGAAGAGCTCATCCAGTTTCCTCTCGTAGGCGTGGTAATCGAGGAAGTCGTACAGCTGGTCCCGGGTCTGCATGGCGCCGAGCACTGCCTTCTGCGTGCCGTCGCGGCGCACCGCCTCGTAGACGGCGAGGGCGGCCTGGTTCATGGCGCGGAAAGCCGACAGGGGATAGAGCGCGATCGACACGCCCGCCGCGCGCAGCTCCTCCAGCGTGAAGAGCGGCGTCTTGCCGAACTCGGTGATGTTGGCGAGCACCGGCACCTTCACCGCCTGCACGAAGCGCCTGTACTGATCGAGCTCGGTCACCGCCTCGGCGAAGATCATGTCGGCGCCGGCCGCGACGTACTTCGTGGCGCGCGCCAGGGCCGCCTCCAGGCCTTCGCCCGCCACGGCGTCGGTGCGCGCCATGATGACGAAGTCTTCGTCGGTGCGCGCATCGGCCGCCGCCTTCAGCCGGTCGCACATCTCCTCGGCCGAGACCAGTTCCTTGCCGGGGCGGTGGCCGCAGCGCTTGGCGCCCACCTGGTCCTCGATGTGCGTGGCCGCGGCGCCCGCCTTGATGAGCGAGCGCACCGTGCGGCCGACGTTGAAGGCGCTCGCGCCGAAGCCCGTGTCGCAATCGACGAGCAGCGGCAGGTCGCACACGTCCGTGATGCGCCGCACGTCGATCAGCACGTCGTCCAGGTTCGAGATGCCGAGGTCCGGAAGCCCGAGCGAGCCGGCCGCCACCCCGCCACCGGAGAGGTACAGCGCCTTGTAGCCGGTGCGCTTCGCGAGCAGCGCGTGATAGGCGCAGATGGCGCCGATCACCTGGAGCGGGCGCTCCTCCTTCAGGACCTGCCGGAATTTCGCCCCGGGGCTCATGCGCCGAGCAGGTGCTTCACGCCCTCGCGCTCTTCGTGGAGCTCCTTGAGCGTCGCGTCCATGCGCTTGCGGCTGAACTCCGAGACCTCGATGCCTTTCACGATCTGGTATTGCCCGTCCTTGCAGGTCACCGGGTAGCCGTAGAGCACGCCTTCGCCGATGCCGTAGCTGCCGTCGGCCGGCACGCCCATGCTCACCCAGTCGCCCGCCGGGGTGCCCAGCACCCAGTTGCGCACGTGGTCGATGGCCGCGTTCGCCGCGCTCGCCGCGGAGGACAGGCCGCGCGCCTCGATGATGGCCGCGCCGCGCTTCTGCACCGTGGGAATGAACGCGCCCTCCAGCCAGGCCTGATCGTTGATCATCGGCCAGACGCGGCTTCCCTCGCATTCGGCCTGGAACAGGTCCGGGTACTGGGTCGCGGAATGGTTGCCCCACACGGTGACCTTCTTCACCGCGGCGATCGGCTTGCCGATTCTCTGCGCAATCTGGGAGACGGCTCGATTGTGGTCGAGGCGCATCATCGCCGTGAACTGCGCGGGCTTGAGGCTTTTCGCATTCTTCATGGCAATCAGGCAGTTGGTATTCGCCGGGTTGCCCACCACCAGGACCTTGACGTCGCGCTTGGCGACCTTGTCGAGCGCCTGGCCCTGCGGCGCGAAGATCTTGCCGTTCGCCTCGAGCAGATCCTTGCGCTCCATGCCGGGCCCCCGCGGGCGCGCGCCTACCAGCAGCGCGATGTCGGCGTCGCGGAAGGCGGCCTGGGGATCGGAGGCCGCGGTCATCCCCTGCAGCAGGGGAAACGCGCAGTCGTCCAGCTCCATCATCACGCCCTTCAGCGCCTTCTGCGCCTTCTCGTCCGGAATCTCGAGCAGCTGCAGGATCACCGGCTGGTCCTTGCCGAGCATGTCGCCGGCGGCGATGCGAAAGAGCAGCGAGTAGCCGATCTGGCCGGCGGCGCCGGTAACGGCGACGCGGACGGGCGCTTTGGACATTGAACGGGGCTCCGTTGCGAGGCAGGAAGAGGGCTGCAATTCTACCGCAGCGCCAGCACGGCGCGCGCGCGAATCGCAGTGCACAAAGGGAAGTCAATCAATGCGCTAGAGCGCTATAATCAACATTGATCGCCCCAAAGCGCAGGCACTTCTTTCGTCCCCGAAATGGCCAACGCAACGCTCCGAAAACCGCGGCCCAAGTACCTCAGCCTCACCGCGATCCTGTTCGAGATCCGGCTGCCGCTGCCGGGGTGGGTGTCGATCCTGCACCGCGTGAGCGGGCTGCTGCTCTTCCTCTCGGGCGTCTGGCTGCTGTTCATGCTCGATCGCAGCCTCGCTTCCGAGTCCGGCTTCGAGGCCATGCGCCGCTATGCGGATCTGTGGCCGGTCAAGCTCTCCCTGCTCGTGATCGTCTGGGCCTACTGCCACCATCTGTGCGCCGGCATCCGGTTCCTCTTCCTCGACCTGGACAAGGGCGGCGACCTGCCGGTGGCGCGCCGCACGAGCGTGGCCGTGTTCGCCGTCAGCCTCGGGCTCACGGCCTGGCTGGGGTGGATGCTATGGTGAACCGCATCGTGGTGGGCGCGCACTACGGCCTGCGCGACTGGCTCGCGCAGCGCATCACCGCCGCGATCATGGCGGTGTACTCGGTCATCGCGCTGGTGGTGGTGCTCACGGGGGCGCCGATCAGCTATGCCGTGTGGAAGGACCTCTTCGCGCAGGGCTGGATGCGCGTGGCGACGCTGCTGTTCGCCGCGAGCCTCGCCTGGCACGCCTGGGTGGGCATGCGCGACATCATCATGGACTACCTGAAGCCCGCGGGCGCGCGCCTCGCCGCGGAGATCGTGGTCGTGCTCGCGCTCGCCGGCTACCTCGGCTGGACCGTGCAGATCCTGTGGAGATGAGCGTGGCGCTTCCCGTGCGGCGGTTCGACGCGGTGGTGGTGGGCGCGGGCGGCTCGGGGCTGCGCGCGGCGCTGGAGCTCGCGCGCGCCAACCTCAAGGTGGCGGTGCTCACCAAGGTGTTCCCGACGCGCTCGCATACCGTCGCCGCGCAGGGCGGCATCGCGGCGCCGCTCGCCAACTCCACCGAGGACAACTGGCACTGGCACATGTACGACACCGTCAAGGGCTCCGACTACCTCGGCGACCAGGACGCGATCGAGTACATGTGCCGGCGCGCGACCGAGGTGGTGGTGGAGCTCGAGCACATGGGCATGCCCTTCGATCGCCTGGAGAACGGCAAGATCTACCAGCGGCCCTTCGGCGGGCACACGCAGGACTACGGCGGCGCCAAGATGGCGATGCGCGCCTGCGCCGCGGCCGACCGCACCGGCCACGCGATGCTGCACACGCTCTATCAGCAGAACGTGCGGGCCAACACGCAGTTCTTCGTCGAGTGGATGGCGCTCGACCTGATCCGCGACCCGCAGGACGGGGCGGTGCTGGGCGTGGCCGCGCTGGAGATGGAAACCGGCGAGATCTCGCTCTTCCAGGGCAAGGCGACGCTGTTCGCCACGGGGGGCGCGGGGCGCATCTTCGCCGCGAGCACCAACGCCTTCATCAACACGGGCGACGGCCTCGGCATGGCCGCGCGCGCCGGCCTGCCGCTGCAGGACATGGAGTTCTGGCAGTTCCACCCGACCGGCGTGCACGGCGCGGGCGTGCTGATCACCGAGGGCGTGCGCGGCGAGGGCGGGTACCTGCTCAACAAGGACGGCGAGCGCTTCATGGAGCGCTACGCGCCCAACGCCAAGGACCTCGCCAGCCGCGACGTGGTGTCGCGCGCGATGACCACCGAGATCAAGGAGGGCCGCGGCTGCGGGCCCGACGCCGACCACGTGCTGCTCAAGCTGGACCACCTGGGGCCCGAGGTGATCATGCAGCGGCTGCCGGGCATCCGCGAGATCTCGATCAAGTTCGCGAACGCCGACCCGATCCGCGAGCCGATTCCCGTGGTGCCCACGGTGCACTACCAGATGGGCGGCATCCCGACGAACTACCTCGGCCAGGTGGTGGTGCCCGAGGGCTCGAGCATGGAAGCCATCGTGCCGGGGCTCTACGCGGCGGGCGAGTGCGCCTGCGTCTCGGTGCACGGCGCGAACCGCCTCGGCACGAACTCGCTCCTCGACCTGCTGGTGTTCGGCAAGGCCTCGGGCGAGCAGATGATCAAGGACATCGCCTCGCAGCCGCGCCCGTTCCGCAATCTGCCGAAGGACGCGGGCGAGGCGAGCCGCGCGCGCGTCGCGCGGCTGGACGCGGGCGGCGGCGAGCGCGTGGCCGACGTGCTGGGCGAGCTGCGCCGCACGATGCAGGCGCACTGCGGCGTGTTCCGCTTCCCGGAGGACCTCGTGCAGGGGGTCGAGAAGGTGAAGGCGATCGCGGCGCGCGCGCAGCGCGTCGGCATCCAGGACCGGTCCAAGGTCTTCAACACCGCGCGCGTCGAGGCGCTGGAGCTCGACAATCTGGTCGAGACGGCGCTCGCCACCGTGGTGTCGGCCGAGGCGCGCAAGGAGTCCCGCGGGGCGCAGGCGCGGGCGGACTATCCCGAGCGCGACGACGCGAACTGGATGAAGCACACCCTCTGGTACCAGGACGGCAACCGGCTCGCCTACAAGCCGGTGCATCTCAAGCCGATGACCGTCGAGTCGTTCGAACCCAAGGTGCGAACCTACTGATGAAGCTCTCGATCTACCGCTACGACCCGGACAAGGACGCGCGCCCCTACCTGCAGGACTACGAGGTCGCGCTCGAGCCCTCGGACCGCATGCTGCTCGACGCGCTGGTGAAGGCGAAGGCGCAGGACGACTCGCTCAGCTTCCGGCGCTCCTGCCGCGAGGGCGTGTGCGGCTCGGACGCGATCAACATCAACGGCAAGAACGGGCTCGCCTGCATCACGAAGGTCGCCGACCTGCCGGCGCACGTGACGCTGCGCCCGCTGCCCGGGCTGCCCGTGATCCGCGACCTGATCGTGGACATGACGCAGTTCTTCAAGCAGTACCACTCGATCAAGCCCTACGTGGTCAACAACGACCCGCCGCCGGAGCGCGAGCGGCTGCAGTCGCCCGCCGAGCGCGACGCGCTGAACGGCCTGTACGAGTGCATCCTGTGCGCCTGCTGCTCGACGTCGTGCCCGTCGTTCTGGTGGAACCCGGACAAATTCGTGGGCCCGGCGGGCCTGCTGCAGGCCTACCGCTTCATCGCCGACTCGCGCGATCAGGCCACGAGCGAGCGCCTCGACAACCTCGAGGATCCCTACCGGCTGTTCCGCTGCCACAGCATCATGAACTGCGTGGATGCCTGCCCGAAGGGGCTCAACCCCACCCGCGCCATCGGCAAGATCAAGGACGTCATGGTGAAGAGGGCAGTCTGATGCGGAGCAGGAGGACGGGCTGATGGACCGCGCGGCGCGCGACCGGCTGCGCTGGAAATGCCGGCGGGGAATGCTGGAGCTCGACCTGGTGCTCGAGCGCTACCTGCGCCGGCACCCCGGCGACGAGCGCCTCGCGGCGCTCCTCGACCTGCCGGACAACGACCTGTGGGACATCGTCAGCGGCCGCAGCGAGGTCTACGATGCCAGGTTCCGCGAAACCGTGGCGCGGCTGCGCGCCAGCTGAGCGAGAGGACCGCATGGAGAACAAGGCAAGCCTTACCCTGCCCGACGGCCGCACCCTGGAGTTTCCGGTGCTCTCCGGGGCGATCGGCCCGGAGGTCATCGACATCCGCAGCCTGTACGGCAAGTCGGGGATGTTCACCTACGACCCGGGCTTCCTGTCCACGGCGAGCTGCAGCTCGACCATCACCTACATCGACGGCGACGCCGGCGTGCTCCTGTACCGCGGCTACCCGATCGAGCAGCTCGCGCAGCATTGCGATTTCCTCGAGGTCTGCTACCTGCTGCTGAACGGCGAGCTGCCGGCGCCCGCGCAGAAGAAGGAGTTCGACGACATCGTCACGCGCCACACCATGGTGCACGACCAGCTCACGCGCTTCTTCACCGGCTTCCGGCGCGACGCGCACCCGATGGCGGTGATGGTGGGCGTGGTGGGGGCGCTGTCGGCCTTCTATCACGACGCGCTGGACATCAGCGACGCGCGCCACCGCGAGATCTCGGCGTTCCGCCTGATCGCCAAGCTGCCGACCATCGTCGCCATGGCGTACAAGTACAACGCGGGCCAGCCGTTCATGTACCCGAGGAACGACCTGTCGTACACGGCGAACTTCATGCGCATGATGTTCGCGGTGCCCGCCGAGGATTACGTGGTGAATCCGGTGCTGGTGCGCGCCCTGGACCGCATCTTCATCCTGCATGCGGACCACGAGCAGAACGCCTCGACCTCCACGGTGCGCCTGTGCGGCTCATCCGGCGCGAACCCGTTCGCCTGCATCGCCGCGGGCATCGCCTCTCTGTGGGGCCCGGCGCACGGCGGCGCGAACGAGGCCTGCCTGCAGATGCTGGAGGAAATCGGCGACGTCTCCAGGGTGGGCGAGTTCATCCGGAAGGCGAAGGACAGGAACTCGGGCGTGCGCCTCATGGGCTTCGGGCACCGCGTGTACAAGAACTACGACCCGCGCGCCAAGCTGATGCGCGAGACCTGC
Source organism: Burkholderiales bacterium (assembly GCA_050246035.1). Lineage (GTDB taxonomy): Bacteria > Pseudomonadota > Gammaproteobacteria > Burkholderiales > SG8-39 > JAABQT01. The sequence goes on along the minus strand of JBFWWT010000031.1, from coordinate 12,308 downwards.
CACGAGGTGCTGGACGAGCTCGGGCTGCACAACGACCGCCTGTTCAAGCTGGCGATCGAGCTGGAGCGCATCGCGCTCGAGGACGAATATTTCGTCGAGCGCAAGCTCTACCCCAACGTGGACTTCTACTCGGGCATCGTGCAGCGCGCGCTCGGCATCCCGGTCTCCATGTTCACCTGCATCTTCGCGCTCGCGCGCACGGTGGGCTGGATCGCGCAGTGGCAGGAAATGATCGCCGACCCCGAATACAAGATCGGGCGCCCGCGTCAGCTCTACAAGGGAGCGCAGCGGCGCGACTTCGTGCCGATCGGGCGGAGGTGAGGCCATGATGAAGGAATTCCTCGCCAGCTCCTACCTCTTCGGCGGCAACGCGCCGTTCGTCGAGGACCTCTACGAGCGCTGGCTCGAGGACCCGCAGGCGGTGCCCGCGCAGTGGCGCGACTACTTCGAGCGTCTGCAGCTCGTCGCGGCGCCGGCCGGCAAGGGCGCGCGCGACGTGGCGCACGCGCCGGTGGTCGAGGCTTTCGCGCAGCGCGCGAAGCTCGGCGCGGCGCGCGCGGCGGCCGCTCCGGCGCTCGACCGGCGCCAGGTGTCGGTGATCCAGCTCGTGGCGGAGTACCGCTTCCGCGGCTGCCTGGTGGCCGACCTCGATCCGCTCAGGCGCCTGCCCAAGCCGCACATCGTCGAGCTCGAGCCCGGGTACTACGATCTCGGCGACGCCGACATGGACACGGCGTTCAACACCGGCACCGCCATGGGCGCCGAGCAGGCGACGCTGCGCGAGATCATCCAGCACCTGCGCGAGACCTACTGCGGCACGCTCGGCGTGGAGTACATGTACCTCTCCAGCCGCGCCGAGAAGCGCTGGATCCAGGAGCGGCTCGAGCCGATCCGCTCGAAGCCGTCGTACGCCCCGGACTACAAGCTGCACATCCTCGAGCGGCTCACGGCCGCCGAGGGCCTCGAGCGCTACCTGCACACGCGCTACGTCGGCCAGAAGCGCTTCTCGCTCGAGGGCGGCGAGACGCTGATCCCGGTGCTCGACAACCTGCTGCAGCGCGCCGGGGCCGCGGGCGTGCAGGAGCTGGTGATCGGCATGGCGCATCGCGGGCGCCTGAACGTGCTCGTCAACACGCTGGGCAAGATGCCCAAGAACCTGTTCAGGGAGTTCGAAGGCGAGCACGACGCCTCGGCGCTCGCCGGCGACGTCAAGTACCACCAGGGCTTTTCCTCGGACATCAACACGCCGGGCGGGCCGATGCACCTCACGCTCGCCTTCAACCCCTCGCACCTCGAGATCGTCAATCCCGTGGTCGAGGGCTCGGTGCGCGCGCGCCAGCACCGGCGCAAGGACCGCGACGGCTCGCAGGTGCTGCCGGTGCTCATCCACGGCGACGCGGCGGTCTCGGGGCAGGGCGTGGTGCAGGAGACGCTCAACCTCTCGCAGACGCGCGGCTACGGCACGGGCGGCACCGTGCACATCGTCATCAACAACCAGATCGGCTTCACCACCTCGGACACGCGCGACGTGCGCAGCACGCTCTACTGCACCGACGTGATGAAGATGGTCGAGGCGCCGATCTTCCACGTCAACGCCGACGATCCCGAGGCGGCGGTCATGGCGATCGAGCTGGCGCTCGACTTCCGCATGCAGTTCAAGAAGGACGTGGTGGTGGACCTGGTGTGCTTCCGCAAGCTCGGCCACAACGAGCAGGACGAGCCGATGGTCACGCAGCCGCTGATGTACAAGATCATCAACGCGCACCCCGGCACGCGCAAGCGCTACGCCGAGCGCCTCGTGTCGCAGGGCGTATGCGCGCCCGACGAGCCCGAAAAGCTCGTCGCCACCTATCGCCAGGCCCTGGAGGGCGGCTACCACACCAACAAGACGATCCTTTCCAACTTCAAGCCGCCGTTCGCGGTCGACTGGTCGAAGTACCGCGGCACGAAGTGGAACGAGAACGACGACACCACGATGCCGCTCGCCGAGCTGCAGGCGCTCGCCGAGCGGCTCACCGCGATCCCGCCGAACTTCAAGCTGCACCCGCGCGTGGAGAAGATCATCGCCGACCGGCGCCTGATGGGGCAGGGCAAGATGCCGGTGGACTGGGGCATGGCCGAGAACCTCGCCTACGCGTCGCTCCTCAAGCAGGGCTACGCGGTGCGCATCTCGGGCCAGGACAGCGGCCGCGGCACCTTCTTCCACCGCCACGCGGTGCTGCACGACCAGAACCGCGAGCGGTTCGACGCCGGCACCTACGTGCCGCTGCAGCACGTCGCGCCCAGCCAGGGCGACTTCGTGGTCATCGACTCGGTGCTCTCGGAGGAGGCGGTGCTCGGCTTCGAGTACGGCTACTCGACCTCCGAGCCGAACGAGCTCGTCATCTGGGAGGCGCAGTTCGGCGACTTCGCCAACGGCGCGCAGGTCGTGATCGACCAGTTCATCGCCTCGGGCGAGGTGAAGTGGGGCCGCATCTGCGGCATGGTGCTGATGCTGCCGCACGGCTACGAGGGGCAGGGCCCGGAGCACTCCTCGGGCCGCATCGAGCGCTTCCTGCAGCTGTGCGCGGATTACAACATCCAGGTGTGCATGCCGGCGACGCCGGTGCAGCTGTTCTTCCTCCTGCGCCGCCAGATGATCCGCCCCTACCGCAAGCCGCTCGTCATCTTCACGCCGAAGAGCCTGCTGCGCCACAAGGAGTCCGTGTCGCCGCTGGAGGAGTTCTCGAGCAGCCGCTTCAAGCCCGTGAACCTGGAGTGGAACGAGGACATCCGGCCGGAAAGCGCGACGCGCCTCATCTTCTGCAGCGGCAAGGTGTTCTTCGACCTCACCGCCCGGCGCCGCGAGCTCGGGCGCGACGACGTCGCCATCGCGCGCATCGCGCAGCTCTATCCCTTCCCGCACGACGAGTTCCAGGCGGCGATCGACCTCTATCCGAACGCCCGGGAAGTGGTGTGGTGCCAGGAGGAGCCCGCCAACCAGGGCGCATGGCACCGCATCCAGCACTACCTGCTGCGCCACATGCGCGAGAGCCAGATCCTCGCCTACGCCATGCGCAAGTCCTCCGCCTCGCCCGCGGCGGGCTATCTGTCGCTGCACCTCGCGCAGCAGAAGGAGCTGATCGACATGGCCTTCGCGCCCGTGGGCGACAACCTCGTGCTGCCGGTGCAGGGCACCGCGCGCCCGAAAGGAAACGTGGATGCTTATTGAAGTGAAGGTGCCGCAGCTCTCCGAGTCCGTCTCGGAGGCGACCCTGCTCAGCTGGCACAAGAAGCAGGGCGAGGCGGTGAAGCGCGACGAGAACCTCATCGACATCGAGACCGACAAGGTCGTGCTCGAGCTGCCCAGCCCCGCCGACGGCGTGCTGGTGAGCATCCTGAAGGGCGACAAGGGCACCGTGACGGCGGGCGAGGTGATCGCGAAGATCGACACCGAGGCGAAGGCGTCCGTCGCTGCCGCCGCGGCCGCGCCGAAGAAGGATGCCGTTCCATCGATCGCCCCTTCGGCGGGCGTTCCTTCAGCCGAAGGGGCGAAACCTGCTGCGCCTGCCGCCCGCAAGGCCGCCGCAGAAAAGGGCGTTGATCTGACGACGATCCAGGGCACCGGCAAGGACGGGAGAGTGACGAAGGCGGATGTGCTTCAAGCCGCTCAACCCGCACCCGCGGCCAAAGCCCCCCTCCCGCAACCTCCCGCCCCCGTCAGCGTCGACCAGGTCCTCTCCGGCCGCCCCGAGCAGCGCGTGCCGATGTCGCGCCTGCGCGCGCGCATCGCCGAGCGGCTGGTGCAATCGCAATCCACCGCCGCCATCCTCACCACCTTCAACGAGGTGAACATGCAGGCGGTGATGGACATGCGCAAGAAGTACCAGGAGCGCTTCGAAAAAGAGCACGGCGTGCGCCTGGGCTTCATGTCCTTCTTCGTCAAGGCGGCGGTGCACGCGCTGAAGAAGTACCCGATCGTCAACGCCTCGGTGGACGGCAACGACATCGTCTACCACGGCTACTACGACATCGGCGTCGCGGTGGGCAGCCCGCGCGGGCTCGTCGTGCCCATCCTGCGCGACGCCGACCAGATGAGCTTCGCCGCCATCGAGAAGAAAATCGCCGAGTTCGGCCAGAAAGCGCAGGACGGCAAGCTCTCCCTGGAGGACCTCACCGGGGGCACCTTCTCCATCTCGAACGGCGGGGTGTTCGGCTCGATGCTCTCCACGCCGATCATCAACCCGCCGCAGTCGGCGATCCTCGGCATTCACGCCACCAAGGAGCGCCCCGTGGCCGAGAACGGCCAGGTCGTCATCCGGCCGATGAACTACCTCGCGCTCTCCTACGACCACCGCATCATCGACGGTCGCGAGGCGGTGCTCTCGCTCGTCGCCATGAAGGAAGCGCTGGAAGACCCGGCGCGGCTCGCGCTAGAGATCTGAGCGGTGGCGCAATCGTTCGACGTGGTGGTGATCGGCGCGGGGCCGGGCGGCTACATCGCCGCGATCCGCGCCGCGCAACTGGGCATGGCGGTCGCCTGCGTGGACGAATGGAAGGGGGCGGACGGCAAGCCCGCGCCCGGCGGCACCTGCACCAACGTGGGCTGCATCCCCTCGAAGGCGATGCTGCAGTCCTCCGAGAACTACGAGCAGGCCGGGCACGGCTTCGCCGAGCACGGCGTGAGGGTGAAGGGCCTGGAGCTCGACCTCGCGCAGATGCTCAGGCGCAAGGACAGGGTGGTCAAGCAGAACAACGACGGCATCGCCTATCTCTTCAAGAAAAACAAGGTGGCGTTCTTCCACGGGCGCGGCAGCTTCGGTGACGCACCCAACGAGGTCCGGGTGGGCAAGGAAACGCTCCAGGCGAAGCATGTCATCGTGGCCACCGGCTCGGTGCCGCGCGCCCTGCCGGGCGCCGAATTCGACGAGAAGATCGTCCTCAGCAATACGGGCGCGCTCGCCCTGGGCGAGGTGCCCAGGCGCCTGGGCGTGATCGGGGCGGGGGTGATCGGGCTGGAGCTGGGCAGCGTCTGGCGGCGCCTGGGCGCCCAGGTCACGATCCTCGAGGCGCTGCCCGAGTTCCTCGGCGCGGCGGACGAGCAGATCGCGAAGGAGGCCGCGAAGGTCTTCGCCAAGCAGGACCTCGATATCCAGCTTGGCGTGAAGATCGCGAAGGTTTCGGCGTCAAAGAAAAGCGTGTCTATTCAATATACTGCCTCGGATAGCTCAAGTAAGACCTTGGACTGTGACAAGCTGATCGTCTCGATCGGACGGGTGCCGAACACCGAGGGGCTGAATGGCGCCGGCGTGGGGCTGAAGACGGACGAGCGCGGCTTCATCGAGGTGGACGGCGAGTGCCGCACGAACCTGCCGAGCGTCTGGGCGATCGGCGACGTGGTGCGCGGGCCGATGCTCGCGCACAAGGCGGAGGAAGAGGGCGCGGCGGTGGCCGAGCGCATCGCCGGCCAGAAACCGCACGTGGACTTCAACACCGTACCCTGGGTGATCTACACGGCGCCGGAGATCGCCTGGGTGGGCAAGACCGAGCGGCAGCTGAAGGCCGAAGGCGTCGAGTACCGTGCCGGGACCTTCCCCTTCTCGGCGAACGGTCGCGCGCGCGCGCTCGGCGAGTCCGCGGGCCTGGTGAAGATGCTGGCGGATGCGAAGACCGATCAGATCCTCGGCGTGCATGTCATGGGGCCCTTCGCGGGCGAGCTGATCGCCGAGGCGGTGGTGGCGATGGAGTTCCGCGGCTCGAGCGAGGACCTCGCACGGATCTGCCACGCGCATCCCACGCTCTCGGAGGCGATGAAGGAGGCGGCCCTCGCCGTCGACAAGCGCGCCCTCAACCTATGAGGGCGCTCGCGGCGGCACTGTGCCTGGCGCTCGCGGGCTGCGCCAGCACCCAGATCTACCCTACGGCGCAGGTGCAGCGCATCTCGCTCGCGCCGGGCGAGCTGCAGGCGGGGGGCGTCGCCTTCATCACGCCCTCCACGGTCACCGGCCAGGAGCAGGAGACGCAAGCCGTGGCGCTTGCCTTCGCCGACGTCCTCAAGCAGGAGCGGCCCGGCCTGCGCGTGCTCACCCTCGCGGAAACGCTCGGCGCGATCAACCGCGCGGGGCTCGCCGACGCCTACAAGCGCATGTACAACGATTACCGCGACACGGGCCTCTTTTCGGGCGAGGTGCTGCGCAAGGTGGGCGGCGCGACCGGCGCGCGCTACGCGGTGCAGTTGAAGCTCCAGGCCTTCGAGCAGGGCTCGCGCGACCGCTTCGGCATCCTCGGCATCCGCATCATCGAGACGAAGTACGCGCACATCCGGCTGTTCCTGCAGATCTGGGACTGCCGCGACAGCACCATCGTGTGGGAGGGCATGCAGGAAATGCGCCACTCGCACGACACGATGTCCGAGGAGCCCATCATGCAGCGCACCGTGCTCGAGCGCACCGCGCGGGACCTGATCGCCAGGCTGCCGTAGTGGCGGCGCCGGGCGGCGTCGTCGCGCTGTACGAGGCGAGCCTCGCGCGCCGCGGCTTCGTCGCCGACCCCTCCCAGCGGCGCGCGGTAGAGCGCCTCGAGCGCCTCTACGAGGAGTGGCGCGCCTACAAGGCGCGGCGCAACACCGCGTTGAAGCGCCTGCTCGTCAAGCCGCCGCTGCCCAAGGGCGTGTACCTGTGGGGCGCGGTCGGGCGCGGCAAGAGCTTCCTCATGGACGCGTTCTACCTGTGCGTGCCGCTGGTGCGCAAGCGCCGCGTGCACTTCCACCACTTCATGCGCGAGATCCACCGCGAGCTGGAGGCGCTGAAAGGCACCGAGGATCCGATCGCCGCGGTCGCCGAGCGCACGGCGCGGCGCTGGCGGCTCGTGTGCTTCGACGAGTTCCACGTCTCCGACATCGCCGACGCCATGATCCTCGGGCGCTACCTGCGCCAGGTGATGGACCGCGGCGTGCAGTTCGTGATGACCAGCAACTACCCCCCCGACGGCCTTTATCCGAACGGCCTGCAGCGCGAGCGGTTCCTGCCCGCGATCGAGCTGCTGAACGAGCGCCTCGACGTGGTCGAGGTGGACAACGGCGTCGATTACCGGCGCCTGAAGATGGAGCGCGTGCGCGTCTACCACGCCGGACCCGGAGCCCAGGCCGAGCTCGCGCGCATCTTCGAGGAGCTGAAGGACGTCGAGGAGGAGTCGCAGCCCCTGGACGTGGAGGGGCGCCGCATCCCCTACCGCAAGCGCGCGGGGGGACTCGTCTGGTTCGACTTCGCCACGCTGTGCGGCGGACCGCGCTCGTACGCCGACTACGTGGACCTCGCCCGGCGGTTTCACACTGTGATCCTGGAAGGGGTGCCGCGCATGGCGGCGAAGCAGTCCGACGCCGCGCGGCGCTTCACCTGGCTGGTGGATGTGCTTTACGATGACCGGGTGAAGCTGGTGGTGGGAGCGGAAGCCGCGCCCGAGGCGCTGTTCACCGAGGGCGACCACAGCGCGGAATTCCAGCGGACCGTGAGCCGTTTGCACGAGATGCAGTCGGCCGAGTACCTGCAGAGCGAGCGAAGGAGGGCGAGTGGAGAAGTTCAAGGCCTACCGGTTGACGCAAGTCGATAAGGAGATGCGCGCCGAGTTCGTCGAGTGCACGCTCGACGACCTGGATCCGGGCGAGCTCGTGGTGCGCGTCGCGTACTCGGACGTCAATTACAAGGACGCGCTCGCGGCCACCGGCAAGGGGCGCATCCTGCTGCGGCCTTCCTGCATCGGCGGCATCGACCTCGCGGGCACGGTCGTGTCCTCGAGCGATACGCGCTTCGCGAAGGGCGACGCGGTGCTCGCGGTCGGGCACCTGATCGGTGTCAAGCACCACGGCGGGTACGCCGAGTACGCGCGCATCCCCGCGGACTGGGCCGTGAAGCTCCCCAAGGGCATGACGCTCTGGGACGCAATGGCTTTCGGCACCGCGGGCTACACCGCGGGCCTCGCCATCGTGAAGATGGAGCACAATGGCCTCGCGCCCGCGAACGGCCCGGTGGTGGTGAACGGTGCCACGGGCGGCGTGGGCTCCATCGCTATCGCCGCGCTCGCGAAGCTCGGCTACGAGGTGACCGCGCTCACCGGCAAGGAAAGCGAGTCGGCGTGGCTGAAGCAGCTCGGGGCGAAGGACATCCTGCTTCGCCAGAGCCTCGACCTTTCGAAGATCCGCCCGCTCGACAAGGCGCTGTGGGCGGGCGGCATCGACAACCTCGGCGGCGAGGTGCTCGCCTGGATGGCGAGCACGACGAAGGTGAACGGTGTCATCGGCTGCGTGGGCCTCGCCGCGAGCCCGAGCCTCACCGGCACCGTGATGCCGCTCATCCTGCGCGGCGTGAGCCTGCTGGGCATCAACTCGACCGACGCGCCCTCGCCCGAGCTGGAGCGGCAGGTGTGGGAGCGGCTCGCCACCGACATGCGCCCGCCGATGCTGAAGGTCATGGCGCGCACGGTGCCGTTCGCCGAGCTGCCGAAGGTGTTCGACGACTTCATCAACGCCAAGGTGTCCCGGCGCGTCGTCGTGGACCTGAGCGCATGACTTCGTACCGCGAGTTCCACCGGCGCTCGATCGAGCAGCGCGAAGCCTTCTGGGCCGAGGAGGCGAAGCGCATCCACTGGCACAAGCCCTTCGGCAAGGTGCTCGAGTATTCGCGCCCGCCTTTCGCGAAGTGGTTCGTCGGCGGCGAGACCAACCTCTGCCACAACGCGGTGGACCGGCACCTCGATGCGCGCGGGGATCAGAAGGCGCTCGTATGGATTTCCACGGAGGTGGATAAGGAGCAGCACTTCACCTACCGCGAGCTGCACGCGGAGGTGAACCGCGTGGCGGCGATGATGATCTCGCTCGGCGTGAAGCAGGGCGACCGCGTCATCATCTACATGCCGATGATCCCCGAGGCCTGCTTCGCCATCCTCGCCTGCGCGAGGATCGGCGCCATCCACTCGGTGGTGTTCGGCGGCTTCGCCGCCGCGAGCCTCGCCGCGCGCATCGACGACGCGAAGCCCGCGCTCATGATCACCGCCGACGGCGGCAGCCGCATGGGCAAGCCCGTGCTCTACAAGGCGCTGGTGGACGAGTCGCTCAAGCTCGCCAGGCACCCGCCGGCGAAGGTGCTGCTCTTCCGTCGCGGCGTGGACCCGAACATGGCGGTGACGCCGGGCCGCGACGTCGAGTGGAGCGAGCTCGCCGCGAAGCACGCGGGCGCGCAGGTGCCCTGCGCCTGGATCGAGTCGAACGAGCCCTCGTACATCCTCTACACCTCGGGCACCACCGGGAAGCCGAAGGGCGTGCAGCGCGACGTGGGCGGCTACGCGGTGGCGCTCGCCTCGTCCATGGAGCGCATCTTCCGCGGCGGGCCTGGCGAGACGATGTTCACCACCTCCGACATCGGCTGGGTGGTGGGACACTCCTATATCATCTACGGGCCGCTGCTCGCGGGCATGACCACCATCATGTACGAGGGCGTGCCCGTGCGCCCCGACGCAGGGATCTGGTGGAAGATCGTGCAGGACCACAAGGTGGCGGTGATGTTCTCCGCGCCCACCGCGATCCGCGTGCTGAAGAAGCACGACGTCTCGTTCATCCGCAAGCACGACCTCTCGTCGCTCAAGCACCTCTTCCTCGCGGGCGAGCCGCTCGACGAGCCCACACACCGCTGGGCGGCCGAGGCGCTCGGCCGGCCGGTGATCGACCACTATTGGCAGACCGAGACGGGCTGGCCGCTCCTCTCGGCGCACCCCGGCGTGGAGCAGACGCCGCTCAAGATGGGCTCGCCGAGCTTCCCGGTGTACGGCTACGACGTGCGCCTGCTGCACGAGTCCACCGGCAAGCCGGTCGCGGACGGCGAGAAGGGCGTGGTGACGATCGCGCCGCCGCTCCCGCCGGGCTGCATGAGCACGGTGTGGGGCGACGACGAGCGCTTCGTCAACACCTACTTCCGGGACTTCAAGGACCAGCTCGTCTACTCGACCTTCGACTGGGGCATCCGCGACAAGGACGGCTACTACTTCATCCTCGGGCGCACCGACGACGTGATCAACGTCGCCGGGCATCGCCTCGGCACGCGCGAGATCGAGGAGGCGGTCAACATGCACCCGGGCATCGCCGAGTGCGCGGTGGTGGGCGTGGCGGATCAGCTCAAGGGCCAGCTTCCGATGGCCTTCGCCGTGGTGAAGGACCCCGCGACCATCGCCTCGAAGGACGCGCGCATGAAGCTCGAGGGCGAGGTGATGCAGACGGTGGACAAGCAGCTCGGCGCCATCGGGCGGCCCGGGCGCGTGTTCTTCGTGACGCTCCTGCCCAAGACGCGCTCGGGCAAGGTGCTGCGGCGCTCGATCCAGGCGCTCGCCGAGAAGCGCGACCCGGGCGACCTCACCACCATCGAGGATCCCGGCGCGCTCGAGCAGATCAAGGAGGCCCTGAAGTGAAGACGAGACCCGAGCTGACGCTGGCCGACTGCGAGAAGATCTCCGCGGCGGCCTTCGCCGAAGCGAAGCGCAACAAGTGGGTGGTGGCGGTCGCGATCCTCGACGACGGCGGGCACCTGCTGCATTTCTCGCGCATGGACGGCGCCTCGCCGGCGAACGCCGCGATCGCGGTGGAGAAGGGGCGCACCGCGGCCATGTCGCGGCGGACGTCGGGCAGCTGGCAGGAGCGGGTGCAGACCCGTCGCGAGCTCATGAAGATGCCGGGCATCCTGCCCGTGCAGGGCGGCGTGCCGATCCTCGTGGACGGGACCTGCGTCGGGGGCGTCGGCGTCTCGGGCGTGCAGTCGCACGAGGACGAGCAGGTCGCCCGCGCCGGAATCGAAGCCGTCGTGAAGGGCTAGGGCGCGGCGACCGCGCCGGCGGCGAAGAGCGCCTCGATCTCCTTCGCCGCGTAGCCGAGCGAGTCGAGCAGCTCGCGCGCGTTCCCGGAAACCGTCGGCGGCTGGCTGCGCAGCGGCAGGCGCTTTCCTCCCAGCTCGAGCGGCAGCCCCGGGACCTTGAAGGCGTGGCCGCGCGGATCCTGCGTCTCGACCATGCCACCCGCGTTCAGGTGCGGGTCGTCGATCAGGTCGCGCGGGCGCGCGATCGGCGCGAAGGGCAGGCCGATCGCCTCGAGCTTGGCCGCGAGCTCGGCCTTCGCGTGGCGCTTGAAGATCTCCTCGAGCTTCGGCAGCAGCCACTCGCGCGATTGCACGCGCCCGGCGTTGGTCTTCAGGCGGGCATCGGCCGCGAGCTCCGCCGCGCCGAACTCGCGGCAGAACACCTCCCACTGCGTGTCGGTGACCACGCCGACGAAGAGGCGGTCGCCGTCCTTCGTAGGAAAGATGTCGTAGACGCCCCAGGCGGGCTTCTTCACCGCCATCGGCGGCGGCTCCTCGCCCGTGATGGCGAGCTGCGCCATGTGCTGCGCGACGAGGAAGGCGGTGTTCTCGAAGAGCGCGCTGCGCACCAGTTGCCCCTGGCCGGTCTGCTCGCGCTCGCGCAATGCGGCGAGGATGCCGATCGCGGCGAACATGCCGCCCATGATGTCGTTCACCGACGAGCCGACGCGCAAGGGGCGATCGGGAAGGCCCGTCATGTAGGCGAGCCCGCCCATCATCTGCACCACTTCGTCGAGCGCAGGGCGATGCTCGTAAGGGCCGGAGAGGAAGCCCTTCATCGTGCAATAGACGAGGCGCGGATTGCGCTTCGTCAGGTCCTCGTAGCCGAAGCCGAGCTTGTCCAGCGCGCCGGGGCGGAAGTTCTCGGTGAGCGCGTCGGCGCTGTCGATGAGCCGCAGCGCGACTTCCTTCCCTTCGGGCTTCTTCAGGTCCACCGCGAGGCTTTTCTTGTTTCGGTTGAACATCGCGTAGAACCCGGCGCCCGCGCCCATCAGGCGACGCGTGTTGTCGCCCTCGAGCGGCTCCAGCTTGATCACCTCCGCCCCGAGGTCCGCGAGCACGAGCCCGCAGGTGGGGCCCATCACCATGTGCGCGAGCTCTACGACGCGCACCCCCTCAAGCGGCAGCACGGAATCCTTTGGGCAGTCCCGCGAGCGCCATGTGGCCGTAGAGCGGCTCGTCGGGCACGCCCGCGTGCATGATCTTTCTGGCGCCGAGGAGCTTGTCGAAGTCGATGCCGGTGTCGATGCCCATGCTCTCGAACATGAAGACGAGGTCCTCGGTGATCACGTTGCCGCTCGCGCCGGGCGCGAACGGGCAGCCGCCGAGGCCGCCCATCGAGGAGTCGAACGAGCGCACGCCTTCCTCCCAGGCGGCAAGCGCGTTGGCGAGGCCGAGGCCGCGCGTGTTGTGGAAGTGCGCGCCTTCGAGCTTGTC
>JBFWWT010000030.1:0-25227 GCA_050246035.1 Burkholderiales bacterium | reverse complement strand
CTCTCGGCCACCAACGGCACGATCGCGCTGCCGCCGCCGCTCGTCCTCGGCCACGAGGGCGCGGGCGAGGTGATCGAGGTGGGCGAGGGCGTTACCGAGCTCGCGGCGGGTGATCACGTGGTCGCTTCCTTCGTCTACATGTGCGGCAAGTGCCGCTTCTGCGCGAGCGGCCGGCCCGTGCTTTGCATCGATCAGGGCAAGGCACTCACCACGCCGCCCGCGGGCACCCCGCGCGTGCACGACAAGGCGGGCAAGCCGCTCGGCATCTTCTCGGGCTGCGGCGTGATGGCCGAATACGCGACGATGTCGGTGGACAACCTCGTGAAGATCGATTCCAAGGCGCCGCTCGATCGCGCGGCGCTCGTCGGCTGCGCGGTGACCACCGGCGTGGGCGCGGTGTTCAACACGGCGCAGGTGGAAGCGGGCTCGAGCGTCGCGATCTTCGGCTGCGGCGGCGTGGGGCTCAACGTCGTGCAGGGCGCCGCGATCGCGGGCGCCGCGCGCATCATCGCCATCGACACCATGCAGGAGAAGCTCGACCTGGCGAGGAAGTTCGGCGCCACCGACGCGATCCTCGCCAAGCCGGGCGAGGATGTCGCCAAGGCGCTGAAGAAGCTGACCGGCGGCGGCCCGGACTACGCTTTCGAGTGCGTGGGCGCGGGCGCGCTCGCCGAGACCGCGTATCGCGCGATCCGGCGCGGCGGCAAGGCGATCGTGGTGGGCGTGGCGCGCGCGACCGACTCCGCCTCGTTGAAGCCGATGACGCTCGTCTTCGAGGAAAAGACGCTGCAGGGCAGCTACTTCGGCTCCTGCGTGCCGCGCGTCGACTATCCGCGCATGCTGGGCCTCTACATGGCGGGGCGGCTGAAGCTCGACGAGCTCATCACGCGCCGCTACTCGATCGACGAGGCGCCGCAGGCCTTCGCCGACCTCGAGTCCGGGCGCAACGCCCGCGGCGTCATCATCCTCTGATGGGCGCGGCACCCGCCGCGGGGCGCGGCCGCGTCCTGGTCGTCGACGACCAGCGCGCGAACGTGGAGATGCTCGCCGAGCTCCTGCGCGCGCGCGGCCACGAGGTGACCGGGACCTACGACGCCGAGTCGGCAATCAGGCTCATCGCCGCGCAGCCTTTCGACCTGGTGATCTCCGACATCCGCATGCCGGGCATGGACGGCTACGAGCTCACGCGCCGGCTGCGCGCCGCGGACGCCACCGCGCTGCTGCCCGTGGTGCTGGTCACCTCCGTGGAGGACAAGGACGGTCACGACGAGCGCGTGAAGGGCATCGAGGCGGGGGCCGACGACTTCCTCGCCAAGCCCGTGCGCTACGCCGAGCTCTTCGCGCGCGTGAGGTCGCTCTTGCGCGTGAAGTCGCTGCAGGACGAGGTGCGCCGGCAGGCCGCCGAGCTGCGCGAGTGGAACGAGCGGCTGGAAGCGCGCGTGCAGGAGCAGGTGGCGGCGATCGAGCGCCTCGCGCAGATGAAGCGCTTCTTCTCGCCGCCGGTGGCCGACGCCATCGTCGCGGGCGGCGTCGACATGCTCGAGCCGCACCGGCGCGAGATCACCGCGGTGTTCCTCGACCTGCGCGGCTTCACCGCCTTCACCGACCGCGCCGATCCCGACGAGGTGATGCACCTCCTCTCCGACTACCACGAGGCGATGGGCAAGCTCGTCGACCGCTATGGCGGGACGCTCGAGCACTTCGCCGGCGACGGCGTGATGATCTTCTTCAACGACCCGATGCCCGTAGAGCAGCCCGCGGTGCAGGCCGTGCGCATGGCGATCGAGCTGCAGCAGGCCTTCCGCCCGATCGAGGACGCCTGGCTCGCGCGCGGCCACAAGGTCGCGCTCGGCGTCGGCATCGCTCAGGGCGAGGCGACCCTCGGCGTCATCGGCTTCGAGCAGCGCTGGGAGTACTCGGCGATCGGCGCCATCCCGAACCTCGCCGCGCGCCTGTGCGGCCAGGCGCGCGGCGGCGAGATCCTGATCGACGCGACCACCTGCGCCGAGGTGGGCGAGGTGGTCGAGATCGAGCCCGTCGGCCCGATCCAGCTCCGCGGCTTCACCTCCCCGATCCCCGCGTTCCGCGTGACGAAGCTCAAATAGGGGACGGACCTCAATTGCGCATTGCGCAATTGAGGTCCGTCCCCTATTTACAGCCGAGCCTGGCTTCCTTCGCCTTGACCAGCGCCGTGATGGTCTCGTTCACGGGCGCGGGCACGCCGACCTCCCTGCCCACGCGCGGTATCGAGCCGTTGATGACGTCGATCTCCGAGCGCCTCCCCGCCATCAGGTCGAGCAGCACCGACGGACGCGCGTTCGGGATCTTCGAGCCGAAGTCGCGCACGTAGGCGACCGGGTCGGAAAAGCCGAGCTTCACGCCCTTCTTCATCGCCACCGCGTAGCCCTCGGAGGCGCAGGCCGCCGAGACCTTCGAGAGGTCGGGATCGTCCATCACCTGCTTGATCGTCACTTCCATCAGGCCGCAGGGGCCGGAGTAGGCGCAGTTGCAGATGAGCTTTTCCCAGACGAGCTGGTCGATGTCGTCGAACACCTTCACCTTGAAGCCCGCGCCCGCCCAGGTTTCCTCCACCTTCTTCAGCCGCGGCGTGATCGGCCCGCCGAACTCGCCGAGGCGCACGAGCTCCATGCCGTTGTGGTGCGCGTGCCCCGGGCCTTTCATCGAGGCGCCGAACCCGCCCACGACGCCCACCATCACGCGCTCGCGCCCGAGGATGTCCGCCGCGGTGTCGGGCCCGCCGAGGCCGTTCTGGATGGAGAGCACCGGCGTGTCCTTGCCAAGGAGCGACTTCACCGACTCCGCCGCCGGCGCGACGTGCATCGCCTTGGTGGCGAGCACCACGAGGTCGCACGGTCCTGCCTCTTTCGCGTCCGTCGTCGCGTGCACCTTCACGGTGCGGTCGCCCGACTTGCCCTCGAGCCGCAGGCCGTTCTTCTTCATGGCCGCGACGTGCTCGGCCCAGCGGTCGATGGCCCAGACCTCGTGCCCCGCGGAGGCGAACAGGCCCGCGTAGACGGAGCCCATGGCCCCGCAGCCGACAATGGCGATTTTCACGCGACTTCGAAGAGGCCGGCGGCGCCCATGCCGCCGCCGATGCACATGGTGACCACGACGAGCTTCGCGCCGCGGCGCTTGCCTTCGATGAGCGCGTGGCCCACCAGCCGCGACCCCGAGACGCCGTAGGGGTGGCCCACGGCGATCGCGCCGCCGTTCACGTTCAGCCGGTCGTCGGGAATGCCGAGCTTGTCGCGGCAGTAGAGCACCTGCACCGCGAAAGCCTCGTTCAGCTCCCAGAGGTCGATGTCGGAGACCTTGAGCCCCGCGCGCTGCAGGAGCTTGGGTACCGCGAATACCGGGCCGATGCCCATTTCGTTGGGCTCGCAGCCCGCGACCGCGAAGCCGCGGAAGATGCCGAGGGGCTTCAGGCCGCGCTTCGCCGCCTCCTTGTCGCTCATCACCACCTGCGCGGAGGCGCCGTCGGAGAACTGGCTCGCGTTGCCCGCGGCGATGACCCCGCCCTCGATCGCCGGCTTGATCTGCGAGACGCCCTCGTAGGTGGTGTCCGGACGGATGCCCTCGTCGTGCTCCACCGTCACTTCCTTCAGGGTCTCGACGTTGGTGTTCTTGTCGATCACTTTCATCTTGGTCGTGATCGGCACGATCTCGTCCTTGAACTTGCCTTCCTCGCGCGCCTTGGCCGCGCGCTGCTGGCTGCGCGCGCCGTAGCGGTCCTGCGCCTCGCGGTTGATGCCGTACTTCTTCGAGACGTACTCCGCGGTCTGCAGCATCGGCCAGTAAATCTCGGGCTTGTGGCGGTGCAGCCACTCGTCCTGCGCGTGGAACTTGTTGGCCTCGTTCTGCACGAGCGAGATGGACTCCACGCCGCCCGCGACGTAGATGCTCGCCTCGCCCGCGAGCACGCGCTGCGCGGCCATCGCCACGGTCTGCAGGCCGGAGGAGCAGAAGCGGTTCACCGTCACGCCCGACACCGTCACCGGCAGCCCGGCGCGCACGGCGATCTGACGCGCGATGTTGCCGCCAGTCGCGCCTTCGGGCGTCGCGCAGCCCATGATCACGTCCTCGACTTCCTGCGGCTCCACCTTCGCGCGCTCGAGCGCGGCGTGCACCACGTGGCCGCCCATCTTCGCGCCGTGCGTCATGTTGAGGGCGCCGCGCCAGCTCTTGCAAAGCGGCGTGCGCGCCGTGGAAACGATCACTGCGTCGGTCATGGCACGTTCTCCTATCCGTTAAAGCGTTTGCCTTCCTTCGCCAGCTTCGCAAGCAGCGGCGCGGGTTGCCACTGCTCGCCGTGGTAGCCCTGCTGGAAGCGCCCGATGGCGGCGACCACCTTGTCCAGGCCGACGGTGTCGGCGTAGAACATCGGCCCGCCGCGGTGCGCGGGGAAGCCGTAGCCCGTGAGGTACACCATGTCGATGTCGGAGGCGCGCAGCGCGATGCCCTCCTCGAGGATGCGCGCGCCCTCGTTGGCGAGCGCGAAGATGCAGCGCTCGACGATCTCCTCGTCCGTGATCTCGCGCGGCACGAAGCCGTGCTCGCGGCGGTACGCCTCGAGCAGCCGGTCGATCTCGGCGTCGGGGATCGGCTTGCGGTTGCCCGGCTCGTAGCGGTAGAAGCCCTTGCCGGTCTTCTGGCCGTAGCGGCCGAGCTCGCACACCTTGTCGGCGAACTTCGAGTAAGCCATGTCGGGTTTCTCGTAGTAGCGGCGCTTGCGGATGTCCCAGCCGATGTCGTTGCCCGCCATGTCCGACATGGTGAACGGGCCCATCGCCATGCCCCACTTCTCGAGCGCCGCGTCCACCTGCTGCGGGCTCGCGCCCTCGTCGAGCAGCAACCCCGCCTGCTGCGTGTAGCGCTCGAGCATGCGGTTGCCGATGAAGCCGTCGCACACGCCGGAGACGATCGGCAGCTTGCGGATCTTCTTGCCGAGCTTCATCACCGTGGCGAGCACGTCCTTGCCCGTCTTCTCGGCGCGCACCACCTCGAGCAGGCGCATGACGTTCGCGGGCGAGAAGAAGTGCGTGCCGATCACGTCCTGCGCCCGCTTGGTGACCGCTGCGATCTTGTTCACGTCGAGCGTGGAGGTGTTGGTGGCGAGGATCGCGCCCGGCTTCATCACCGCGTCGAGCTTCTTGAACATCTCCTGCTTGACCTCCATCCGCTCGAACACCGCCTCGATCACGATGTCGGCGGGCTTGGCGGCGGCGAGGTCGGTGCTCGGCTGGATGAGCGCGAAGCGCTTCTCCATCTCCTCGGCGGCGAGCCGCCCGCGCTTGACGGAGGCCTCGTAGTTGGCGCGGATGCGCTGCATGCCCTTGTCGAGCGCTTCCTGCGAGACGTCGGTGATGACCACGGGGATGCCGGCGTTGGCGAAGCTCATGGCGATGCCGCCGCCCATGGTGCCGGCGCCAACCACCGCGGCCTTCTTCACCTCGCGCGTCGGGGTGTCCTCGGGCACGTCGGGGATCTTGGAGGTCTGCCGCTCCGCGAAGAACATGTGGCGCAGCGCTTTCGATTCCGTCGTGTTCACGAGGTACTCGAAGCGATCGCGCTCCACCTTGCGGCCCTCGTCGAAGGGCAGCGTCACCGCGGCGTGAATGCACTTGGCGATCTCCGCGGGCGCCGGGTTGCCGCCGGCGCTCTTCGCGGCCTGATCCGGCACCGCCGCGAGCAGCGCCTTCTGGTCGCCCTCGACCTTGGGCGGCAGGTCGCGCACGCGGCGCAGGGGCTTGCCCTCGGCCACCAGTTTCTGCGCGTAGGCGATCGCGGCCTCCAGCAGGTCGCCTTCCACGATCTCGTCGACCAGCCCGAACTCGAGCGCCTTCCTCGCCGGGATCGGGTCGCCGAGGATCATCATGCGCGCGGCCTCGTGCACGGGGACGATGCGCGGCAGGCGCTGCGTGCCGCCCGAGCCGGGAAGGATCCCCAGCTTCACCTCGGGCAGTCCGAGCACGGACTTCTCCAGCGCGACGCGGTAGTGGCAGGCGAGCGCGAGCTCGAGGCCGCCGCCGAGCGCGAAGCCGCCGATCGCGGCGACGAGCGGCTTTTGCATAGAGTCCTGCAGGTCGTTCACCTCCGGCAGGTTCGGCTTGGTCACCGGCTTGTTGAACTCGCGGATGTCCGCGCCGCCGGAGAAGGCCTTGGCGGAGCCGATCAGCACCACGGCCTTCACGTCGGGGTCGGAGTCGGCGTGCTCGAGGTGCTGGGCGATCCCGGCGCGCAGCGCGTTGCCGAGCCCGTTCACGGGCGGGTTCTTCATGGTGATGACGGCGATGCCGTCGCGCACGGAATAGGCTGCCACGTCGCTCATTTCGCGCAAGCTCCGGAAGAAGGGGGATCGCGCCGATTCTACCTCTCCGTTTGTCCTGCCGGGTAGGGTCGGAACGGCTAAACTTGGCCGGTTCCCGCAGGGGAAGTCTGCGCCGAGGAGGGGAGAACATGCATGGCCTGATGATGGACACGCCGCTGCTGATCACGGACCTGATCCGCTTCGCGGACCGCAACCACGGCGATACCGAGATCGTCTCGAAGACCGCGGAGGGCGGCATTCACCGGTATACCTACCGCGAGGCCCACGCGCGCGCGCGCCGCCTGGCAAAGGTGCTGCAGGGGCTCGGCGTGAAGGCGCCCGAGCGCGTCGGCACGCTCGCCTGGAACGGCTACCGGCACTACGAGCTGTACTACGCCATCTCGGGCATCGGGGCGGTGATCAACACGATCAACCCGCGCCTGTTCCCGGACCAGATCGTCTACATCTCCAACCACGCAGAGAACACGGCCCTCTTCTTCGACCTCACCTTCGTGCCGCTGGTGGAGAAGCTCGCGCCCCAGCTGAAGACGGTGAAGCACTACGTGCTGATGACCGATCGCGCGCACATGCCGGCGAAGGCGTCGATCCCGAACCTGCTGTGCTACGAGGACCTGATGGACCAGCAGGACGACCGGTTCGAGTGGCCGAGCTTCGACGAGCGCACCGCCGCGGCCCTGTGCTACACCTCGGGCACCACGGGCAACCCGAAGGGCGTGCTCTACCACCACCGCTCGACCGTCCTGCACGCCTACGGCGCGGCGCTGCCCGACGCGCTGGACCTCTCCGCGCGCGACTCGGTGCTGCCGGTCGTGCCCATGTTCCACGCCAACGCCTGGAGCCTGCCCTACGCCTGCACCATGGTGGGCGCGAAGATGGTGTTCCCGGGCCCGCACCTCGACGGCAAGAGCGTCTACGAGCTGATCGAGCAGGAAAAGGTGACGCTCTCGGCCGGGGTGCCGACGGTGTGGCTGATGCTGCTGCAGCACGTGGCGGCCGGCAAGCTGAAGTTCACCAGCCTGAACCGCACCGTGATCGGCGGCTCGGCCTGCCCGCCGGCGATGATCCGCACGTTCCAGGAAGACTATGGCGTGCAGGTGTTCCACGCCTGGGGCATGACCGAGATGAGCCCCCTGGGCACGGTCGGCTCGCTGAAGGCGAAGCAGGCGTCGCTGTCGAAGGAAGAGCAGCGCGCCGTGCAGGCCAAGCAGGGCCGCGGCATCTTCGGCGTCGAGATGAAGATCGTGGACGAAGAGGGCCGGGAGCTCCCCTGGGACGGCAAGCGCTTCGGCAACCTGCTCGTGAAGGGGCCGTGGATCGCCTCCAGCTACATGAAGGGCGAGGGCGGCCAGATCCTCAAGGACGGCTGGTTCCCGACCGGCGACGTGGCCACCATCGACCCCGACGGCTACATGCAGATCACCGACCGCTCCAAGGACGTGATCAAGTCCGGCGGCGAGTGGATCAGCTCGATCGACCTGGAGAACATCGCGGTGGCGCACCCCGCGGTGGCCGAGGCGGCGGTGATCGGCATCCGCCACCCGAAGTGGGACGAGCGCCCGCTCGTGGTCGCGGTGAAGAAGCCGGGCCAGAGCGTCACGAAGGAGGAGCTGCTCAAGTTCTACGAAGGCAAGATCGCCAAGTGGTGGATGCCCGACGACGTGGTGTTCGTCGAGGAGCTGCCGCACACGGCGACCGGCAAGCTCTCGAAGCTCACGCTGCGGGAGAAGTTCAAGGACTACCGGCTGCCCGGCTGAGCACGCAGGGTGCAGGCGGCTGAGCGAACGGAGGAGAAGGCCATGCGCGGCGCGCAAACGCGCGCGCGCGACCAGCGCGAGCGCCTGCGCTGGAACGCGGCCATCGCGGCGAGCTACGGCGTGGATACGCTGTTCCTCGCGCTCTTCGCGGCCGCGGGCACCGTGGGCGCGCTCGTGCCGGTCGCCTACGGCGCGGCGGCCGCGGCGATCCTCGGCGCGAGCTGGCTGCTGACGGCAACCGGCGCCAACCTGCGCCTGCGCGACCCCAACATGACCTCGCCCCTCATCGCGCTCGCGGCGCTGCTGCAGGTGGGCGTGGTGGCGCTCGCGCCGCAGCTCGCCTTCCCCTACCTCGCCAACGTGTTCACGGTATTCGCCTTCGGCATGCTGTGGCTCAATCCGCGTCAGTCGCTGGCGGTGTGGACCCTGGGCGTCGCGGCGCTCGCAGCGCTCTTCTGGCACGCGGGCGAGAGCTTCTCGGTACCGGTCGCCTCGACCGTCGAGCGCGCGCTCACCTGGCTCTACTTCTCGCTGATCCTCGGGCGCTGCGTCGTGCTCAGCGTGCACGCGAGCGGCCTGCGCCGGCGGCTCGGCGAAAGCCGCCACCGCCTCGCGGAGTCGCTCGAGCAGATGCGCCAGCTCGCCAGCCACGACGAGCTGACGCTCTCTTTCAACCGCCGCTCGCTGGTGGCGCGGCTCGAGGAGGATCGCGCGCGCGCCGAGCGCGGCGGCGAGCGCTTCAGCGTGGCGCTCCTCGACCTGGACGAGTTCAAGCGCGTGAACGACACCTACGGGCACGTGGTGGGCGACGACGTGCTGCGCCTGTTCGCCAAGACCGCGCACGCGCAGATGCGCGAGAGCGACGCCTTCGGGCGGCTGGGCGGGGAGGAGTTCATGCTGATCCTCGGCGGAACCGCGCCCGAGGCGGCGCGCACGCCGGTGGAGCGGCTGTGCGCCGCGTTCGCGCAGCGCGACTGGAGCGGCATCGCCGGCGACTTGCGCGTCACCGTCTCGGCGGGCGTGGCCGGGTTCCAGCCGGGCGAGACGGTGTCGCAGCTCCTCAGCCGCGCCGACGGCGCGCTGTACGAGGCCAAGCGCGCGGGCCGCAACCGCGTGGTGGTGCGCGCTTGAGCGGCATCCGGCACGAGACGATCGAGGCGAACGGTCTTGCGTTCCACGTCGCGCGCGCGGGCGACGGGCCGCTCATGCTCTTCCTGCACGGCTTTCCGGAGTACTGGGCGATGTGGCGGCCGCTGCTCGAGCACTTCGGCGCGCGCGGCCGCTGCGCCGCCGCGCCCGACCTGCGCGGTTACAACCTGTCCGGCAAGCCGGCGGCGGTCGAGGCCTACCGCGCGAAGCACCTCGTCGCCGACGTGCTCGCGCTCGCCGCGCACCATACGCAGGAGAAATTCGTGCTCGTCGGGCACGACTGGGGCGGCGCGGTCGCCTGGGCGGCGGCTATCGCGCACCCCGAGCGGCTCTCGAAGCTCGTGATGCTCAACTCGCCGCACCCGTACGTCTTCTGGCGCGAGCTGTGCGGGAACCCCGCGCAGCAGGAGGCGAGCGCGTACATGAACTTCTTCCGCCTGCCGAAGGCCGAGCGCGTGCTCGCGGAAAACGGCTACGCGCGGCTGCGCGCGTGGTTTCCCGGCGCGGACGCGGCGTACCTCGAGGGCCTCGCCGAGGCCTGGTCGCAGCCGGGCGCGCTCACCGGCGGACTCAACTACTACCGCGCCTCGCCCCTGTATCCGTCGACGCCCGAGGACGCGGGCGCGAGGAAGCTCGCGCTCAGGCCGGAAGACTTCGTGGTGCGCGTGCCGACGCTCGTGCTCTGGGGGATGCGCGACGCGGCGCTGCTGCCCGGCTGCCTCGAGGGGCTGGCATCGGTGGTGCCGGACCTGAAGCTCGTGCGCTTTCCCGAGGCCACGCACTGGATCGCGCGCGAGGAGACCGCCGCGGTCATCCGCGAGATCGAGGCGTTTACAATCGCCGCATGAAGACGGCGCTCGGCATCCGCGAGCTGGAATCCCGCGTCGGCGAGGAGATCGCCGTCTCGCCCTGGGTGGAGGTGCCGCAGGAGCGCATCGACCTGTTCGCGAAGGCCACCGAGGACTTCCAGTGGATCCACGTTGATCGCGAGCGCGCGAAGACCTCGCCCTTCGGCACGACCATCGCGCACGGCTTCCTCACGCTGTCCATGCTGCCGAAGCTGACCGAGTCCACCTTCGAGTTCGCCGACCGCAGGATGGGCGTGAACTACGGGCTGAACCGCGTGCGCTTCACCGCGCCGGTGCCCGCGGGCGCGCGTATCCGCGGCCGCTTCAGGCTCTCGAAGTACGAAAAGCTCGAGGACGGCGGCGTGCAGACCACCTGGCAGGTGACGGTGGAGCGCGAGGGCGGCGACAAGCCCGCCATGGTCGCCGAGACCATCAGCCGGCACTATTTCTAGGGACGCGCCATGACGCAACGCTGGAAGCACAAGCCCCCCGGCTCCAACTGGGGCGAGTTCGGGCCGGACGACGTGCGCGGGCGCATGAACTACGTGACGCGCGAGAAGGTCCTGCAGGGCGTCGCGGAGGTGAAGGAAGGTCTCGTCTTCTGCCTGTCCCTGCCGCTCGACTATCCCGGCGGAAACGCGCTCAACCCGCGGCGAAACCCGCCGCGGCTCTCTCCTACGGTACGCGCCGGCAAGCTGAACTTCTGCTACCCGTTCGCGAACGAAGATCCCGTGCTCACCGACGTGGTGTGCGACGACGTGGTGCTCCTCACGCTGCAGTACTCGACACAGTGGGACTCGTTCGCGCACGTCGGCGCCCGGTTCGATGCCGACGGCGACGGCAAGAGCGAGATGGTGTTCTACAACGGTTATCGCGCCGGGGAGCACGTGAGCGCGACCGCCGAGAGCTCGAGCGGCGGGCCGCTCGGCATCGACAACCTCGCCGCGCACGGCGCGCAGGGGCGCGGCGTCCTGGTGGACCTGCACGCGCACTTCGGCCGCGAGCGCAAGGCCATCGGCTACGACGAGCTGATGCGCGTGCTCGAGAAGGACAAGGTCGAGGTGGAGAAGGGCGACTTCGTCTGCTTCTACACGGGCTTCGCCGACTTGATCCTGGAGCTGAACAAGAGCCCGGATCCGAAGCTCCTGCACGGCACCTGCACGGGGCTGGAGGGACGCGACGACAAGCTCCTCAAGTGGGTGACCGACTGCGGCTGCGCCGCGCTCATCGCCGACAACTACGCGGTGGAGATCATCCCGGCGAGCCCGTTCAAGCCGCAGCCGCACGCGCTCATGCCGTTGCACGAGCACTGCCTGTTCAAGAACGGCATCCACCTGGGCGAGCTGTGGTACCTGAGCGAGCTCGCCCGGTGGCTGCGCGAGAACCGGAGGAGCCGCTTCCTGCTCACCGCGCCGCCGCTGCGGCTCCCGGGGGCGGTCGGCTCGCCGGCCGTCGCGGTGGCAACCGTCTAACCGAGGAGACCCCATGGCCGACAACGACCGGCGCGACCTCGTCGCGCAGATGAAGAACCGCGCGCTCGTCTACCTGGAGATGTACGACGTGCTCGCGCAGGAGCTGGGCGAGCAGAAGGCCGAGGAGCTGCTCACGCGCGCGATCTACCGCCGCGGCTGCGCCATGGGCAAGGGCTTCGCGCAGTACGGGCCGGCCGACCTCGAAGGGCTGAAGAAGGCCTTCCTCGCCTCGGTGCCGGGCGGCGAGGGCATCTTCAAGCCGGAGGTGCTGAAGAGCGGCGGCGCGGAGCTCGAGATCCAGCTGCACGGCTGCCCGCTGAAGGACGCCTGGCGCGAAGCGGGGCTGCCGGAGAAGAAGGTGGAGACGCTGTGCCGCATCGCGGGCGCGGTGGACAAGGGCCTCTTTGAAGGCGCCGGCTTCAAGTTCGCCAACCGCACCTGGAAACCCGGCGCCGAGGGCTGCTGCTTCCTGCACGTCGAGCGTGGCTGAGCGCTGGGACTACGTCGTCGTCGGCGCGGGCACGGCGGGCTGCGTGCTCGCCAACCGCCTCACCGAGGACGGGCGCCACCGCGTGCTGCTGCTCGAGGCGGGCCCGCGCGACACGAACCTCTGGATCCACGTCCCGCTCGGCTACGGCAAGCTCTTCAGCCGCACCGACGTCAACTGGGCCTACGAGTCCGAGCCCGAGCCGTTCCTGAACGGCCGGCGCGTGTTCACGCCGCGCGGCAAGGTGCTGGGGGGCTCATCCAGCATCAACGGCCTCGTCTACATCCGCGGGCAGCGCGAGGACTACGACGGCTGGGGGATACCCGGCTGGGGCTACGAGGATCTGCTGCCCTACTTCAAGAAGTCGGAGGACCAGGGGCGCGGGGCGGATGCATTCCACGGCACGGGTGGCCCCATCGGCGTGAACGACCTGCCGCAGGGACACGAGCTCGCCGAGGCCTTCATTGCGGCGGCGGAAGGCGCCGGGGTGCCGCGCAACCCGGATTTCAACGGCGCGCGGCAGGAAGGCGCGGGCTACTACCAGGCGACGACGAAGAACGGGCGGCGCGCGAGCGCCGCGACCGGCTACCTGCGCCCGGCGATGAAGCGGCCCAACCTGCGCGTGGAGGTCGAGGCGCTCGCGACGAAGGTGCTGTTCGAAGGCGCGCGCGCCGCCGGCGTCGAGTTCCGGCAGGGCGGCCGCACGCGCCTCGCGCACGCCGCGCGCGAGGTGATCCTCGCGGGCGGCTCGTTCAACTCGCCGCAGCTCCTGCAGCTCTCGGGCGTGGGGCCGCGCGCGCTCCTCGAGCGCCACGGCATCCCGTTGGTGCTGGATGCACCGGGCGTGGGCGAGGACCTGCAGGACCACTTCTACGTGCGCACCTTCTGGCGCTGCACCAGGCCGATCACGCTGAACGACGACCTCGCGAGCCCCTGGCGGCGGCTGAAGATCGGCCTGCAGTACCTGCTGGCGCGGCGCGGGCCGCTCACGATCAGCGCCGGCTACGCGGCCGCGTTCGTGCGCACGCGGCCCGAGCTGGCGCGGCCCGACGGCCAGATCTACTTCATCAACTTCTCCACGGCGAAGCGCGGCGGCGTGCTGCATCCCTTTCCCGGCTTCACCCTGTCGCTCTCGCAGCTCCAGGCCGAGTCGCGCGGCTGGGTGCGCATCCGCTCGGCCGACCCGGCGGCGCCGCCGGCGATCCACTACAACTACCTGTCCGCCGAGAGCGAGCGCCGCACCATGGTCGAGGGCCTCAAGCTCGTGCGGCGCCTGGCGGGCACGCCGCCCCTCGCCGGCTATGTCGCCGCGGAATTCCAGCCCGGCCCGCGCGTGCAGAGCGACGAGGATTGGCTCGGCTATTGCCGCGACAACGGCGATACGGTGTTCCACCCGACTTCGACCTGCCGCATGGGCGAGGACGCGCGCGCGGTGGTCGACACGCGCCTGCGGGTGCGGGGCCTCGAGGCCCTGCGGGTGATCGACGCCTCGATCCTGCCGGCGGTGGTCTCGGGCAACACCAACGCCGCCGTCTTCGCGCTCGCCGAGAAGGGCGCCGACCTGGTGCGCGCGGACGCCGGACCCGCTTGACACGGCGGGGCGGTCTGCGAAAGACTGCCGCGCACAAGGAGGAGGGACCCATGAAAGCCATCGCCATCGCGCTCGCCGCGTTCTCTTCGCTCGCCCTCGCCCAGGGCAAGGAGCTGAAGGTCGGCGTGATCTACGACTACACCGGACCGTTCGCGGCCGGCGGCTCGCAGGCCGCGGCGATCGCCACCAAGATCGCCGTCGACATGGTGAACGAGCGCGGCGGCGTCGAGGGCTACAAGGTGAACGCCATCTACGCCGACGCCCAGTCCAAGGGGGAGGTCGCCATCAACGAGGCGACGCGCCTGCTCGAGCAGGAGAAGGTGGACCTCATCATGGGCGTGTTCTCGAGCGCGCACTGCGTGCCGATGGCGCAGCGCGTCGACGCCGCGAAGAAGTTCATGTGGGCGAACGTGTGCGTGGCCTCGGCGGTGTTCAAGGACAAGAACCTGCAGTACGTGTTCCGCGCCCAGGTGCACTCCGACCAGTTCGGCGCGGCCTCCTGCACGTTCCTCAACGAGAGCTCGAAGGCGAAGCTGAAGAAGGACCCGAAGAGCCTGCGCGTGGCGATCATCTACGAGGACGGCCCGTACGGCGCGGGCGTGGCCGCGGGCAACGAGGAGGTGTGCAAGGGCTACGGCATGGACATCGTGCTGAAGGAGGGCTACTCGGCCACCGCGCCCGACCTCTCCTCGCTCGTCACCAAGCTGCGCCGCGCGCGCCCCGACGTCATCCTGCACACCGGCTACAACCCGGACATCACGCTGTTCTGGCGCCAGGCGCGCGAGCAGGGCCTGAAGTGGTCGGCGCTCATCGGCCACGGCGCGGGCTACGGCCAGTTCGACAAGCTGAAGCAGGCCTTCGGCAAGGAAGCCGAGTACATCTTCAACGTGGATCCGGTGGCGGCGCAGCTGCTCGACCCGAAGACGCTGAAGCCGGGCCTCGGCGACCTGACCAAGGAGATGGTCAAGCGCTACCGCGCCGAGACCAAGGCCGACGAGATCCCCCCGCACGCCTCGATGGGCTTCAACCAGGCCTGGATCTTCTTCACCGACGTGCTGCCGCGCGCGATCAAGAAGTACGGCGGCAAGGATCCCGAGGCGCTGAGGAAGGCCGCGCTCGACACCGACATCCCGGTGGGCGGCACGATGCAGGGCTACGGCGTGAAGTTCTTCCCGCCGGGGCACAAGATGTCCGGGCAGAACGAGCGCTCCTCGCCCGTGGTCATGCAGTACCTGGGCGGCGAGACGAAGATCGTCTGGCCGACCGCGCTGAAGACCGCGGATCCCCTGCTGCCGCTCCCGAAGAGCTCGGCTTACGCGAAATAGCGGGCGCGCCGGCACGCGCGCCCGATGCTCAGCGTCAGCGGCCTGACCAAGCGTTTCGGCGGGTTCACCGCCG
Organism: Burkholderiales bacterium; assembly: GCA_050246035.1. Lineage (GTDB taxonomy): Bacteria > Pseudomonadota > Gammaproteobacteria > Burkholderiales > SG8-39 > JAABQT01. Next base: position 10,179 of record JBFWWT010000030.1, on the reverse strand, counting down.
TCAACGCGGTCGACTTCGAGCTCGCCGAGGGAGAGATCCTCGGGCTCATCGGCCCCAACGGCTCGGGCAAGAGCACGACCTTCAACCTGATCGCCGGGGCGCTCGCGCCCACGCGCGGCTCGATCCGCTTCCAGGGCCGGGAGATCGCGGGCGAGCCGGCGAACAAGGTGGCGCACCACGGCATCGCGCGCACCTTCCAGATTCCGCGGCCGTTCCGCAAGCTCTCGCTCGTGGAGAACGTCGCGCTCGCCGCCTACTACGGGCAGGCGGACCGGCCCTCGCGCGAAAGCGCGTTCGCGCAGGCGCGGGAGGCGCTCGGGCTCGTGCGGCTGCCGCATGATGCGGCGGCCCGGGTCGACGGCCTCGGCGCGGCGGGCCTGAAGAAGCTCGAGCTCGCGCGCGCGATCGCCACCCGGCCGAAGCTGCTGCTCGCCGACGAGTCGCTCGGCGGCCTCGACGAGCACGAGATGGAGCAGGCCGCCGACATGCTGGCCGCGATCCGCGCCGAGCGCGGCATCACCATCATCTGGGTCGAGCACATCATGGGCGTGCTGATGCGCGTCGTGGACCGCTGCGTCGTGCTCGACCACGGCGAGGTCATCGCCGCCGGGCGGCCCGGGGAGGTGGCGCACGACCGCCGCGTGATCGAGGTGTACCTGGGCACCGACGCCGCCGAGGTGCAGGCGGCGGTCGCGGCGCGCTAGGCCGATGCTCGCGCTCGAGGGCGTCTGCGCCGGCTACGGCAGCTTCCAGGCGCTGTTCGACGTGTCGCTGGAGGTGAAGGCGGGCGAGACCGTGGCGGTGATCGGCCCCAACGGCGCGGGCAAGACGACGCTGCTGCGCGTGATCTCGAAGCTCATCGGCGCGACGAAGGGGGAGATGCGCATGGAGGGCGCGCGCCTCAACGACGTGCCCGCGCACCGGGTGATCGACTACGGCATCGCGCACGTGCCCGAGAACCGGCGCCTGTTCCCGCGGCTCACCGTGGAGGAGAACCTGAGGATGGGCGCGTTCCCGGCGACGGCGCGCGCGCACTTCGCGGAGCGCCTGGCGCGCGTGTACGCGCTCTTCCCGCGCATGCAGGAGCGGCGCCGGCAGCTCGCGGGCACCCTCTCCGGCGGCGAGCAGCAGATGTGCGCCATCGGCCGCGCGCTCATGTCCGGGCCGAAGCTGCTGCTGCTGGACGAGCCCTCGGCGGGGCTCGCGCCCGTGGTGGTGCAGTCCATCTTCGACGTGGTGCGGCGCATGAGCGCCGAGGGCTACACGGTGCTCATCGTCGAGCAGAACATCCGCCAGGTGCTGAAGGTGGCGAGCCGCGCCTACCTGCTGGAGACCGGCCGCATCAAGCTCGCCGGCGCGAGCGCGATGCTCCTCGAGAGCGACGAGATCAAGAAGGCCTACCTGGGACTCTGACGATGCAGATCTTCGACATATTCCTCCTCGAGGCCGTGATCAACGGGCTGCTGCTCGGGGGGATCCTCGCGCTGCTCGCGCTCGGCCTCAACCTCATCTTCGGCGTGATCGACGTGGTGTGGATCTGCTACGCCGAGATGATCATGATCGGCATGTACGCGGTGTTCTACCTGCACAGCGTCTTCGGCTGGCCGCTGCCGCTCGCCTTCGCCGCCGCGGTGGTGCTGGTCGCGGCGATGGGCGTCGTACTGCACCAGTTCGTCATCCGCCCGGTGCTCGCCGCCGAGCCGATCAACCAGCTGCTGGTCACGGGCGGCGTGCTCTTCTTCCTGCAGGCGGCGGCCACGCTCGCCTTCGGCGTGGAGTTCCGCAACCTCGGCGTGCGCCTGCCGCAGCTGCAGCTCGGCGAGATGTACTTCAGCTTCGCGCGCCTCATCGCCTTCCTCGTCGCGCTCGCCGGCATGATCGGCGTCTACCTGTTCCTGAAGCGCAGCTACCTCGGCACCGCGATCCGCGCGATCTCGCAGGACCGCGCCATCATGCCGCTCATGGGCGTGAACCCGGACCGCATCTTCGTCATCACCTCGGCGCTCGGCGGCGCGCTCGCCGGGCTGGCGGCCTGCCTGCTCGTGCTGCAGTACGACATCCACCCGGCGATCGGCCTTTCCTTCGGTCCCATCACCTTCATGGTCTGCGTGCTCGGCGGCCTGGGCAACATGGTGGGCGGCTTCATCGCCGCGTTCATCTTCGCCCAGTTCATCTCGGTGGGCGGATTCTTCCTGCACATCGAGTGGGGCTACGTGCTCGCGTTCCTGTTCTTCATCGTCGTGATGTTCTGGCGGCCCCAGGGCATCCTGGGAGGGAAGTGACGTGGCGGGCCTGCGCTGGATCGTGATCGGGCTGCTCGCCGTCGCGCCGCTCAGCGGCATGGGCAACTATCCCCTGCACCTGCTCATCATGTCGCTGCTCTGGGGCTTCGCCTACACCGGCTGGGCGATCATGGGGCGGCTCGGGCTGGTGAGCCTCGGCCACGGCGCCTTCTTCGGCATCGGCGCCTACGTCGTGGTCATGGCCTGGAACCACTGGGGGCTGTCGCCCTGGCTCGGCCTGCCGCTTTCCCTCGCGGTGGCCGCGCTGGTCGCCTTCCTCATCGGCTACCCGTGCTTTCGCTTCAAGATCGTCGGCCACTACTTCGCGCTCGTCACGCTCGCGCTGTCGGAGGTGGCGCGCCTCATCATCGTCGCGCTGCGCGACCAGACCGGCGGGTCGCTCGGCGCCACGCCCGTCACCGCGCTGCAGCAGTCCGACTACTCGGTGTGGGCCCTGCAGTTTCCCTCCAAGGTCCTGTGGTTCTACGTGGTCTTCGCCTGCTGGCTGGCGGGCCTGTGGATCTGGACGAAGGTCGACCGCTCGATGGCGCGCCTCGCGCTGGAGGCGATCAGCCAGGAGGAGGACGCGGCCGCCTCGGTCGGCATGAGCGTGACGCGCCTCAAGCTCGGCGTGACGATGGTCTCGGCGCTCGTCACCTGCGCCGCCGGCGTGCTCTACGCGCAGTACCAGCAGTACGTGAATCCCGAGACCGTCTCGGGCATCGGCATCAGCCTGCAGATGGTGTTCGGCGCGATCGCGGGCGGCATGTTCGTGCGCTTCGGGCCGACCGTGGGCGCGGCCTTCACGCTGCTCCTGGCCGAGGCGCTGCGTCTTGCCTTCGGCCACGACATCCACGGCCTCGATACGACGATCTACGGCCTGATGCTCGTGCTGTTCATCATCTTCATGCCGAAGGGCATCCTGGGCGCCGCGCAGGAGGCCTGGGAGAAGCGCCGCGCGCCTACGGGGCGAGCCACCGCTCCGTCGTGACGCGGCGCAGGTCCATCTCGAACTCCAGTCCCTCGATCGGCGGCCGGCAGTAGTTCCAGGCGAGGCCCGACCCGGCGCGCGCGGCGATCGCCGGCACGCAGGCGTGGAAGTCGCGCACGGTGTACACCTGCGTCGCGCTCGCCTCCGCCCAGCGCGCGCCCAGGCCCGCGAGGCGCGCCTGCATCACGCCGAGCACGTACTCGACCTTGCGCCGCAGCCCGTCGTCCGTGGCGTCGCCGCGCGCGACGATGTCCTCGGGAAAGCGCGCGCCCTCGGGCCACTCGCCGCTGCCGGCGACGACGTAGTCGCGCGGCGCGCGCGCCGTCGAGGGCACGGTGCAGCAGAAGGCGTGGAAGCCCGGCTCCGCGGGCGGCGAGACCTCGGGCGCGACGTTGGAGCGCGCCACCGGGTTGAGCCCGCCGCGCACGAGCCCCCACGCCGCGAGCACGTCGACGTAGACCCGGTTGAACGCACCGAAGCCGTCGAAGCTGAACGGCCTGGGCGAGCGCAGCTCCGCCGCGCACAGGGCCGTCTTCGGGCGCCCGAGCGCCTCGAGGTGCGCGGCGATCGCCGCGAAGCCCTCGGCGAGCGGCAGCACGCGCGCGAACTGCACGCGCTCGAGCTCGTAGCCTTCGCGCGCGATCACGCCCTGCGAGTAGGGAAATACGCCCTCGAGGAAGTCGTAGCCGCCGTCGGCCAGCGCGCGGAGTGTGCTCATGGGCCGAATATAATCCAAGCCTCGCATGAGCAAATGGCTCGAAGGCCGCGTCGCCGGCCAGACGCGCTGGAACGAGCGCCTGCTGAGCCTGCGGTTCGAGGCGGACTTCGGGCCGTTCGAGGCCGGCCAGTTCGCGAAGCTCGCGCTCGACGTGAACGGCGAGCGCATCGCCCGGCCGTACTCGCTCGTCAATCCGCCCGAGGCCCGGCCGCTCGAAGTCTTCTACAACGTGGTGGCCGAGGGGCCGCTCACGCCGCGGCTCGCGGCGCTCGTGCCCGGCGACACGGTGCTCGTCGCGCCCAATCCCGCCGGGTTCCTCGTGCTGCGCGAGGTGCCGGACGCCGAGAACCTGTGGCTCGTCGCCACCGGCACCGGCCTGGGGCCGTTCCTGTCCATCCTGCGCACCGAGGCGCCCTGGCGGCGCTTTTCCCGGGTCACGCTCGTCTACGCTACGCGCACCGTCGCGGACCAGGCCTACCGGGAGATAATCGACGGCATGGCGCGCGATCACGCCGGCCGCTTCGGCTTCGTTCCCTTCGTCAGCCGCGAGGCGGCGCCCGGCGCGCTCGCGGGGCGCGTGCCCGCGGCGATCCGCGACGGGCGGCTCGAGGCCGCCGCGGGGGCCGAGCTCTCGGCGGCGCGCTCGCACGTGATGCTGTGCGGCAACCCCGCGATGGTGGCCGACGCGACCGCGGCGCTCGCCGAGCGCGGCATGGCCAAGCATCGGCGGCGCGCGCCCGGGCACATCACGGTGGAGACCTACTGGTGATCGCGCGGCTCGCCGCAGCGCTCCTTGCAGCGCTGGCCGCGGGCTGCAGCCAGCTCGAATTCGCCTACAAGCATGCCGACGTCTGGCTGCGCTGGAAGGCCGCGGCCTACGTCGACCTCGAGGGCGATCAGTCCCGGGAATTCGAGGCGCGCGTCGCCGCCTTCCACGGCTGGCATCGCACCCGCGCGCTGCCGCACTACGCGCGGCTCGCGGAGGAAGCGGCCGCGCGCCTGGAGCGCGGCGCGACGCTCGAGGACATGGCCTGGGGCTACGACGCCCTTCGCCGGCGCATGCGCGCGGAGCTGCGCCGGGCGGGCGAGGAGCTGGGCGGGTTCGGCGATGGACTGAACGACGCGCAACTCGCCTCGATCGAGCGGCGCTTCGCCGAGGATAACCGCAAGTTCGCCGAGCAGTGGCTGAGCGGCACGCCGGACGAGCGGCGCGCCAGGCGGCTCGAGCGCGTGGTCGAGCGCCTGGGCGACTGGCTCGGGCCGCTGGACGAGGGGCAGCTCGCGCGCGTGCGCGCGTTCAACGACGAGGCGCCCTACAACGCGGCGCTGCGCGACCGCGACCGGCGCCGGCTGCAGGCGGAGTTCCTCGCGCTGCTGCGCGCGCGCGAGGGAGAGCGCCGCCTGGGCGAGTGGCTGTCGGCCTGGGATGCGGGCCGCGACGCCGCGCTCGCCGAGGCGAGCCGCGAGACCACGCGCGCGTTCCTCGCGATGCTCGCCGACCTGTCGCGCGGCCTGAGCGAGGCCCAGCGCGAGCGCGTCACCGCCCGGCTGCGCGACTATGCGCGCGGCTTCCAGGTGCTCGCCGAGGCGCGATGAACGACCGCACCGCCCCGCAGGCCGCGCTCGAGCAGCCGCCGGCGAGCTACGCCGGCCGCACGCGCTTCACGCAGCTCGAGTACGAGGCGGTGCTCGCCAACGCCTGGATCGGCATCGCCTTCACGCGCGACCGCAAGTTCTTCCTGTGCAACCCCCGGTTCGCCGAGATGCTGGGCTGGAAGCCCGAGGAGCTGATCGGCCAGCCCGGCGAGGTCGTCTATCCCTCGCGCGAGAGCTACGAGGCGCTCGGGCGCATCGCGGTGCCGGTGCTCTCGGCGGGCAAGCAGCTCGACCTCGACTGGGAGGTGCGCCGCAAGGACGGCTCGACCTTCCTCGCGCGCATCATCGCCAAGGCGATCAGCGAGAGCGACCCGCGCCGCGGCACGGTCTGGATCGTGGACGACGTCACCGACGCGCGCCGCCACGGCGAGCAGGTGGCGCGGCTGCTGCGCGAGCAGGAGGCGATCTTCGAGACCGCCTCGATCGGCATCGTGTTCGTGCGCGACCATCGCGTGGCGCGCTGCAACCGGCGCTTCGAGCAGATGCACGGCTACGCGCCGAACGAGCTGATCGGCCGCCCGACCTCGATCTTCTTCGCGTCGGAGGCGGACCGGGCGCACATGCCCGAGGTCTACGCGCGGCTGCGCCGCGGCGAGCAGGTCGAGGAGGTGGCGGCGCGCGTGCGCAAGGACGGAAGCGCGTTCACCGTGCGCACCGTGGGCCGCGCGATCGACCCGGCGGACCCCAAGCGCGGCGTGGTGTGGATCACCGAGGACATCACCGAGCAGCGCCGCGCGGAATCCGAGCTGCAGCGGCTGCTCGCCGAGCAGGAGGCGCTGCTCGACAACGTGGTCGTCGGCATCGCCTTCACGCGCGAGCGCAAGCTGATGCGCTGCAACCGGCGCTTCGAGGAGCTCTTCGGCTACGAGCCGGGCGGCGCGAACGGCGCCTCGGCGCGCCAGGTCTACTTCACCGACGAGGAGTTCGAGCAGGCGGCGGCGAACTACGCGGAGCTCGACCGCGGCGGCACGCACCGGCGCGAGCAGTGGCTGCGGCGCCGGGACGGCTCGGGCTTCTGGTGCCGGCTGTCGGGCCGCGCGCTGCAGCCCGGCGATCCGGCGCGCGGCGCGGTCTGGCTGTTCGAGGACATCTCCGCCGAGCGCGCCGCGCGCGAGGAGCTCGAGCGCATGGTGGGCGAGCGCACCGCCGAGCTGCGCGAGGCGCGCGAGCACGCGCAGCACCTCGCCGACCACGACCCGCTCACCGGGCTGCCGAACCGGCGGCTGCTCGAGGACCGCCTCACGCAGGCGCTCGCCCTCAGCCAGCGCAACCGCAAGCAGACCGCGGTGATGTTCGTCGACCTCGACCGCTTCAAGGCGATCAACGACTCGCTCGGCCACACGGTGGGCGACGCGGTGCTGAAGGAGGTGGCGAGCCGCCTGGTGAAGCAGCTGCGCGTGGGCGACACCGTGTGCCGCATCGGCGGCGACGAGTTCGTGGTCGTGCTGCCCGAGTCGAAGCGCTCCACCGACGCGGCGAACGTCGCGGCCAAGATCCTCGAGACGCTGTCGCAGCCGGTGCAGGTCGCCGACCGCGAGCTCGCGGTGACCCCGTCGATCGGCATCGCCGTGTTCCCCGAGGACGGCCGCGACGCGGCGACGCTCATCCGCAACGCCGACGCCGCGATGTACCACGCCAAGGAATCGGGGCGCGCAAACTACCAGTTCTTCACCGAGCAGATGAACCAGGCGGCTTCGCGCCGCCTCGCGCTGGAGGCCGACCTGCGCGGCGCGGCGCAAAAGGGCGAGCTCGTGCTGCACTACCAGCCGATCGTGTCGCTGAAGGACGGGGCGGTCGTGGCGCAGGAGGCGCTGCTGCGCTGGCAGCACCCGCAGCGCGGCCTCGTGCCGCCGGCCGAGTTCGTGCCGCTCGCCGAGGAGACCGGCCTCATCCTCGCCATCGGCGAGTGGGCGCTGCGCGAGGCCTGCCGCTGGGGCACCTTCATCGGCGTCGAGCACGGCGTGGAGATCGCGGTGAATCTCTCGGCGCGCCAGTTCAACGACCCGAAGCTGATCGAGCTCGTGCGGCGCGTGCTCGCCGGGAGCGGCCTGCCGCCCCGGCTGCTCGCGCTCGAGATCACCGAGACCACGGCCATGCAGCAGACCGACGTCACCGCGAGCACGCTGAAGAAGCTGAAGGAGCTCGGCGTGTCGCTCGTCATCGACGACTTCGGCACCGGCTACTCGAGCCTCGCCTACCTGCGCCGCTTCCCGGTGGACCGGCTGAAGATCGACCGCTCGTTCGTCGCCGACGTGCCCGGCGACCGCAACGCCGAGTCGCTGATCGGCGGCATCGTGGGGCTCGCGCACGCGCTCGGCCTCACGGTAATCGCCGAGGGCGTGGAGACCGAGGCGCAGCGTGACTGCGTCGCGCGTCTGGGCTGCGACCTCGCGCAGGGCTACCTGATCGGGCATCCCGCGGACGGCGACGCGGCCTCCGAGGGTTACGTCTAGGCCGCCGGCGCGCGGTGTCGCGGCCCGTCCTGCACTTTTCGCACGCGAACGGCTTCCCCGCGCCCTGCTACGCGGCGATGCTGGCGCCGCTCGCCGCGCGCTACCGCGTCGGCTGGATCGAGGCGATCGGCACCGACCCGCGCTATCCGCCGACCGAAGGCTGGCCGCACCTCGTCGAGCAGCTGCTCGAGGCGCTCGAGCGCGACTACGGCGGCGAGCCCGTGTTCCACGTCGGCCACTCGCTCGGCGGCTACCTCGGCTTCCTCGCCGCGGCGCGCCGGCCGGCGCTGTTTCGCGCCATCGTCCTGCTGGACGCGCCGATTCTCGGCGCGCTGCAGGGCAGGGGGCTGGGCGCCGCCAAGCGCCTGGGCATCGTCGATCGCGTGACGCCGGCCGGCATGACGCGCGAGCGGCGCCGCGAGTGGTCGAGCCGCGAGGAGGCCGCGGCCCACTTTCGCACGCGGCGGCTCTTCCGGCACTTCGCCGGGGAGTGCCTCGAGGACTACGTGCGCCACGGCCTCGCGGGCGCGCCGGGGCACTACCGCCTGCGCATCGATCCCGAGATCGAGTACCGCATCTATCGCACGATCCCGCACGACATGCGCCGGCACTTGCGCGCGCTCGCGGTACCCGCGGGCTTCATCGGCGGCGTGGACTCGGACGTCCTGCGCCGCGTGCGGCTGGGCGCGATGCGCGGCCCGCGCTTCGTGAAGCTGCGCGTGCCCGGCGGCCACCTTTTTCCGTTCGAGCACCCGCGCGAGGCGGCCGCGGCGATCGCGCAGATGCTGGAGACGCTCGCCGCGCGCGCCTAGGTGCTGCGGCCGCGCCGCTCGCGCAGCTTCCGGCGGGCGGCTTCGATGAAGATCTCGACGCCCACCAGGTTCGGGTTCACCTCGAGCGCGCGCTCGAAGCCCTCGATGGCGCGCTCGTAGTCTTCCAGGCGGAGGTGGTTCTGCGCGCAGCCGGAGAGCGCGCCGAAGTGGCGCGGGTTGCGCCGTAGCACCTGGTCGCAGTCCTCGAGCGAGCGGCGGTAGTCCCCGGCCATGAAGTACACGGTGGCGCGCCGGTTCCAGCCCTCGGCGAAGTCGGGCCGCCGGCGGATCACCTCGCCGAACGTGGCGGCCGAAGCGTCGTAGCGGCCGCCTTCCATCTCCTCGGTGCCCTTCGCCATCAGGCGGTCGATCTCCTCGTCGCCCGAGCGGCCCCACAGCAGCCACAGGCCGCGCTCGGCGAACGCGCGCACGAACGGGCTCGGGTCGCGCAGCCGCGCGTGCAGCAGGTCCGCATCGTCCATGCCGCCGTGGTTCGCGAGCCACACGATGCCTTCCGCGCGGCGCTCGGTCGCCAGGTCCTCGAGCGCGTCGAGCGCCTCGTCGCGGCTTTGCGGCGGCGCGGGGAATGCGCCGCCCGCGGCCAGTGTGAGCGCGAGCGCGGCGGCAAGGGCTAGAAGGCGGGCCATGTCGGGCAAACGCATGAAAGCGGCGATTCTTCCCTGGATCATAGTCCTGCTCGCGCTGCCCGCGGCGGGCCGGATACACTGCGGCCCATGCGCCCGAGCTTCGTCTTCATCCTCGCCGACGATCTCGGCTACGCGGACCTCGGCTGCTACGGCGGCCGCGGCGGCTGCTCGCCGGTGCTCGATCGCCTGGCGGCCGCGGGCCTGCGCTTCACCGAGGGCTATGCCAACTCCTCGGTGTGCTCGCCGACGCGCTTCGCGCTCGCCACCGGGCGCTGGCAGCACCGCCTGCGCGGCGGCGCCGACGAGCCGATCTCGGGGCGCGTGCGCGGCAACCCCCTGCTCGGGCTGCCGCCGGAGCACCCGACGCTCGCCTCGCTCCTGCGCGACGCGGGCTACGCGACGGCGCTCGTGGGCAAGTGGCACCTGGGCTACCCGCCGCAGTTCCACCCGCTGAAGAGCGGCTACCAGCAATTCTTCGGCTCGCTCTCGGGCGGCTTCGACTACTTCACGCACCGCGATACCGCGGGCATCCACGACCTGTGGGACGGCGAGCGCGAGATCGAGCGCGACGGCTACATGACCGACCTGATCAGCGAGCGCGCGGTCGAGTTCGTGCGGCG
>JBFWWT010000029.1:0-26519 GCA_050246035.1 Burkholderiales bacterium | reverse complement strand
GGCACGAAGGCGCGGCGCACGTCGGGGAACTCGCCCACCTCCATGTCGAGCACGCGCCGCCACTGCACGCCCGGGGGCGTCTCGTTCGTCTGCTTGCAGGAGGCGGTGCAGGTCTGGCAGCCGACGCAGCGCCGCAGGTCCGCGACCATGGCCCAGCGCGTCATGTTGCCCTCGCCAGCGACACGCGCACGAGGTCCGCGCCCGAGCCGGTCGCGTCGGTGAGCTCGAGCGACATCGGCACGAGCTTGTTCATCGAGGGCATGCCGAAGTCCTTCGCCACCGGCGTCGCCCAGTGGCCGAATTGCCCGAGGAGCAGCAGCGTGTCCGGCCGGATGCCCTCGCGCAGCACGGCGCGCGCGCGCACGCTGCGGCCCGAGGTGGCGATCTCCAGCCAGTCGCCCTCGGCAACGCCCATCTCCTGCGCCTTCGAGCGGTTGACGATCACGCCGGTGTGTCCGGCGATGTTGTCGGCAACCTCCTTGATCAGCTGCATGCCGACGTTGCCGCCCCAGGCGTACTGCATCGAGCGCGAGGTCAGCAGCCAGAAGGGGTAGCGCTCGCCCGCGTCCCACATGCCCGGGAAATCCTTCCAGGCGGGCAGCGCCTGGTACTCCGTGAGCTGCTTGTCCCACCAGGTCATGCCGCGCTCGTGCAGGCGCCGGCCGAGCTCGGTGCCGACGCGCAGGAGCCGCTCCTGGTAGGGCATCTCGAAGCGCAGCCCCTTGGCCGCGAGCGTGGGAAAGAGATACCACGCCGTGCGCGGGAAGGGCCGGGTGGCGAGGCCTTTGTCCTTCCACCACGCGAGCCCGTGCGACTCCTTGCCGTCGGTGAGCTCGCGGCTCGCGGCGCGGCACACCGCGTCCCAGATCTCCTCGGCGCGATAGGCCCTGTCGGGGGCGAGGGCGTAGTCGCCCAGGCGAACGCCGAGCGTGCCGCGGTTGATCGCCGCGTTGTACGGCTCCAGCAGCCCCGTGCGCTCGGCGAGCGCGGTGGCGATGTCGGTGAAGTCGCGCGCTTCGCCCTGCGGCGCGACCGCGGGCTGGCGCAGCGCGAAGCCCTCGTGCTCCCAGAACTGCTCGATGTACTTGGAGCCGCCGATGCGGATGAGCTGCAGGCTCTCGAGGTCGGTCGCGTCCGGCAGCAGCACGTCGGCGAAGTGGTTGGTCTCGTCGCGCGTGAAGGCGAACGCGACCACGAACGGGAAGCGCGCCATGCGCGCTTCCAGTCCCTCGGTGTCCCAGAACGAGATCGCGGGATTGGTGCGGTAGAGGAACCACACTTCCGGCAGCGTGACGCGCGGCAGTCCCGGGGGCGTCGCCTCGAGGAACATCCAGGAGAAGTGCGTGGGCCCGAGCGCCTGGCTCCAGGCGTTGTCGCCCGCGAGCGGCACCATCGTGCGATAGGCGTTGCGGATGTTGGGCTGCGCGCTCCAGTGCGCCTTGTCGGTCGGATTGAACGGATAGGCCATGAGGCCGTCCGGCCCCGCGCGCACGCTGCGGTGGCGCTGCGACAGCGGGCTGTTCAGGCGCACGGTGGTGCCGAGGATGCCGCCGGGCACCTCCAGCGCGCCGACAAGCGCGGCAAGGAGCGTGCGCGCCCAGCAGCACTCGAAGCCGCCCCAGCCGTTGGTCACGGTCTTGCCGAGGCTTACCGCGACCGGGCGATAGGGCAGCGTCTGCCCCTCGATCTCGATCGTCTGTCCTACGCAGGCCGCCGCCAGGTACTCGTTCGCGATGCGCCGGATGCGCGCGGCCTTCACGTCGCACACCGTTTCGGCCCATTCGGGCGTGTAGGGCTTCATGTGCGCGAGGAGCTTCGCGAACGCCGTCTCGCCTTCCAGCCGCCCTTCGGCGAGCGCCTCGCCGTCCGCCCCGATCTCGAGCGCGACGTGCGTCTCCCTGCCCTCGAGCTTGGAGCCGACGATCGGGGCGCCGGTCGCGGGCTCGCGCAGGTAGAAGCCGTGCGCGCCTACGAGGTAGGGGGAAGAGGTGTGCTCTAGGAGGAACGCCGTGTCGAGCTTCTCGCGCGGCGCCTCGTGCAGCAGCACGTGGATGAGCGCGTAGAGGAACGCCGCGTCGGTCTTTGGCTTGATCGGCACCCACTCGGCCGAGCACGCGCCGGTGACCGAGAGGTGCGGCTCGACCTGCACGCGCTTCAGGCCCCGCTCGCGCGCGTTCGCGTGGCGCCAGACGCCCGCGACGCCGCCCGAGGCCTCCACGTTTGCGCCGCAGGAGATGAGGTAGTTGGTGTAGGGCGTATCCGGCGACACGGTGAAGCCGCGATGCCAGAGCTCGCCGTAGAGGTGCTCGGAGTGGTAGCACTTCACGCCCTGGCCCGAGCCGAAGCCCATGTCCACCGGGCCCCAGGCGGCGAGGAAGGCGGGGAAGCTCCCCATGTAGGACTGCGGCGTGCCGCCGCCCCCGAAGCTCGCCGCGACGCGCGGGTAGCCCGAGTCGTCGAGCAGGCCCCTCGCCTTCACCTCGCCGAGCTTCGCCGCGATGAGCGCGAGCGCCTCGTCCCAGGAGATCGGCACGAAGCCCGGGTCCTCGTCGTGGCCCTTTTTCGGGTTGGTGCGCTTCATCGGCCGCAGGATGCGGTCCGGGTGATAGGTCTTCTGCACGAGGCCGTAGGCCTTGACGCACACCTTGCCGCCGCCGGGGTGCACCGAGGCCGCGCCGAAGTTCGGCTCGACCGTGCAGGCTTTGCCGTCGCGCACCGAGACCGTGAGCAGGTCCGGGCCCGCGACGCACTGGTAGCAGTAGGTGGAAACGCGCTTCATGCGGGCGCGCCGGCCTTGGCCTTCTTCTGCGCGAGGCGCTGCTTCACCTGCTCGACGTTGGCGATGAAGCGCGCGTGGCGCCCGCGGCAGATGGTGTCCACGCCGTCGGTGGCCACGATGTCGAACACGGCGGCGCGGCCCTTCAGCTCGGCGAGGGTGGCCTGGATCGACGCCGTCATGCCGAGGAGCGTGGCCGCGAGGTGGTCGATCTCCACGCGCGTGCCCACCGAGTCCTCGCCCGCGTCGAGGTGCTCGAGCAGCAGCTCGCGGCAGGTGACCTCGATGTCGCGCACGAGCATCGGGGTGGCGTAGACGCGCGCGTCCTCGCCCATGAAGTCGATGGTGCGCTCGCGATCGACGGGGAACGCGCGCGTGACGGTGAGGCCGGGCTGGAGGCTCGCTTTCATGGGTTCATCCTTCTCCGATGCGGGAGGGCTTGGTTTGATCCAGGTTAAAAACCGAGGTAGGCGCTGCGCACGCCCTCGTCGGCGAGGAGCTCGGCCCCCGTGCCTTCCAGCACGATGTTGCCGGTCTCGAGCACGTAGCCGCGGTCGGCGATGGCGAGCGCGGCGCGCGCGTTCTGGTCGACGAGGAAAATGGCGGTGTCGGCGGCCTTGAGCTTCGCCACGCAGTCGAAGATGCCGGCGACGAGGCGCGGCGCGAGGCCCATGCTCGGCTCGTCGAGGAGCAGCAGGCGGGGCTTCGCCATGAGCGCTCGCCCCATGGCGAGCATCTGCTGCTGGCCGCCCGAGAGGTTGCCCGCGGGCTGCGCGCGCCGCTCCACGAGGTCGGGAAAGAGCGCGTACACGCGCTCGAGCGAGGCTTCGGTCTCGGCGCGGCCGCGCCGGTAGGCGCCCAGGCGCAGGTTGTCCTCGACCGAGAGCGGCCCGAACACCTGGCGTCCCTCGGGCACCTGCACGATGCCCAGCGCGACGCGCGCCTCGGGCCGCGCGGCGGTTAGGTCCTCGCCGCAGAACGCGACGCGCCCGCCCGCGACGGGCTGCACGCCCGAGAGCGCGCGCAGCAGCGTGGACTTGCCCGCGCCGTTCGCGCCGACGAGCGCCACCAGCTCGCCCGCTTCCACGCGCAGGCTCACGCCTTTCAGCGCGGGAATGCGCCCGTAGCGGCTTTCGAGCTTTTCCACGCGCAGCATGTCAGTGCTCCGCCGCGCCGAGATAGGCCTCGATGACGCGCGGATCCGCGCGCACCTGGGCGGGCGGGCCTTCGGCGAGCTTGCGCCCGTAGTCGAGCACGAGCACGTGGTCCGAGACGCCCATGACGAGCTTCATGTTGTGCTCCACGAGCACCACGGTGATGCCGCGCTTCGCGAGCGACTGGATCAGCTCGTCGATGCCGCGGATCTCGGACGGGTTGAGGCCCGCCGCCGGCTCGTCGAGCAAGAGCAGCCGCGGCTCGGCGGCGAGCGCGCGTGCGATCTCCAGGCGCTTCAACGCGCCGTAGGGCAGGCTCTCGGCGCCCGCCGCGGCGCAGGCGCCGAGGCCCACGAACTCGAGCAGCTCCTGCGCGAGGCGCCGGCACTCGCGCTCGGCGCGCGCGAGGCGCGGCGTGCGCACGAGCGCCGCGGCGAGGCTGCAGCGCTCGTGCAGGTGGCGGCCGGCCATCACGTTCTCGAGCGCGCTCATGTTGAAGAAGATCTGCAGGTTCTGGAACGTGCGCCCGATGCCGGCGGCGGCGAACTGGTGCGGCGCGCGCGCCGCCAGCGCGCGCCCGCCGAGCCACAGCCTTCCGGCGCTCGGGCGGTAGATGCCGGTGAGGAGGTTCAGGAGCGTCGTCTTGCCCGCGCCGTTCGGCCCGATCACAGAGAACACCTGGCCCTCGCGGATCTCGAAGTCCAGGCCCTCGACCGCGCGCACGCCGCCGAACTCCTTGGCGAGCCCCTCCGCGCGCAGCAGGCTCACGCGCGCCTCCGCGCGAGCGCGGCGAGCGTGGGCACGAGCCCTTTCGGCATGAAGATCATGGTGAGCATCATCACGCCGCCGAACACCACCATCTCGTATTCCTTGAACACCGTGAGCAGCTGCGGCAGCGCCGTGAGCACCGCCGCGCCCACCACCGCGCCGAAGGTCGAGGCCATGCCGCCGAACACCACCATGACGACGAGCTCGATCGAGTGCAGGAAGTCGGCCTTGCCCGGCGTGATGAAGCCCGCGTAGTGGGCGGTGAGCGCGCCGGCGAGTCCCGCGATCGCCGCCGAGAGGACGAAGGCGAGCAGCTTGTGGCGCGCGCTGTCGATGCCCGCCACCTCGGCGGCAACCTCCGAGCCGTGCAGCGCGCGCAGCGCGCGCCCCACCGGCGAGTCGATCAGGTTGAGCGAGAGCCACACCGTCGCCACGAGCAGCGCCCCGACCACCCAGTACCAGGCGCGCTCGCCGGCGAGCGTGACGCCGGCGAGCGCGAGCGGCGGCACGCTCATGCCGTCCGGGCCGCCCGTCCAGGCGTCTTCCGTCGTGAGGACGATGGAGATGATGATGCCCAGGCCCAGCGTCGCCATGGCGAGGTAGTGGCCGCGAAGCCGCAGGATGGGGCGGCCGACGATCCAGGCGAGGAGCGCCGCGCCCGCGGTCGCAGCGGCGAGCGCCGCGAGCGGCGGCCAGCCGTAGCGCGCGCTGAGGATCGCCGAGCCGTAGGCGCCCAGGCCGAAGAAGCCCGCGTGCCCGAGGCTCACCTGGCCCGCGTAGCCGACGAGCAGGTTCAGCCCGACGCAGACGATCGCGTTCAGGCCGACGAGGATCGCGATTTCGTAGTGGTAGTTGTTGGCGAGCGCGAGCGGCGCGAGGAGCACCACCGCGGCGAGGGCGAGCAGGCCGCGCATGGCATGGCCCTAGACGCGCTCGGCGGCGCGGCGGCCGAGCAGCCCGCCGGGCATGAGCATGAGCACGGCGAGCATGACGATGAAGGCAATCGCGTCCTTGTAGGCCGAGGACACGTAGCCCGCGCCGAGCGACTCGAGCAGCCCGAGCGCGAGCCCGCCCGCCACCGCGCCGGGCCCGCTGCCCATGCCGCCGAGGATCGCCGCGGCGAAGCCCTTGAGGCCGAGCATCACGCCGACGTCCCAGGAGGTGAAGGTGATCGGCGCGACGAGGATCCCGGCGAGCGCGCCGAGCGCGGCCGAGAGCGCGAACGACACGAGCAGCACGCGCCGCACGCTGATGCCCATCAGCTGCGCGGCGAGGCGGTTGTGCGACACCGCGAGGATCGCCTTGCCGGTGAGCGTGCGGTTGAAGAACGCCCACAGCGCGCAGACGATGAGCGCGGTGACGCCGATCACCCACAGGCTCTGCGGGGCGATGGTCGCGCCGGCGAGCGCGATCGGCGCCTCGCCCGAGAAGGCGGGCAGGGCGTGGATGCGCTTGTCCCAGACGAGGGCGGCGATGCCGCGCAGCAGGATCGCCGCGCCGATGGTGATGATGATCAGCGTCACCACCGAGGCCCCGCGCGCGGGCTGCACCGCGAAGCGCGCAAGCAGCAGGCCGATCAGCGCGGCGAGCGCCACGGCGAGGGCCGCGGCCGGGGCGAGCGGCAGGCCGGCGCCGAGGAGCGACACCGTGGCCATGCCGCCGATCATCACGAACTCGCCCTGCGCGAAGTTGATGACGTGGCTCGCGTTGTAGATGATCGCGAAGCCGAGCGCCACCAGCGCGTAGATCGACCCGACCGTGAGGCCGGAGAGCAGGAACTGGGCGAGCTCGCCGCTCACCGGCTTACGGCACCAGCGCCCAGTCGCCCTTGCGCACTTCCAGCATGCGGAAGGCGGTGAGGTCCAGCCCCATGTGGTCCTGCGCGGACATGTTCACGACGCCCGCCGTGCCCATGTAGCCGCGGATCGACTCGAGCGCGTCGCGCACCCTGGCCTTGTCGGTGCCGCCGGCCTTCTTCATCGCCTCGACCGCCAGCATGAGCCCGTCGTAGGCGTGTCCGCCGAAGGTGGAGACGTCCTGCTTGAAGCGGGCCTCGTAGGCGCGCTTGTAGTCCACCACCACCTTCTTCTGCGCGTCGTTGTCGGGCAAGGTCTCGGCCACGAGCAGCGCGGCCGCCGGCAGGCGCACGCCCTCGGCGGCGTCGCCGGCGAGCTGGATGAACTGCTTGGAGGCCACGCCGTGCGACTGGTAGAGCGGCTGCGCGATGCCGAGCTGGCGATAGTTCTTGGTGACGATCGCCGGCCCCTGGCCGAAGCCCGCGTTCAGCACCGCCTGCACCCCCGCGGTGTTGCGGATCTTGGTGAGCTGCGCGGTCATGTCGGTGTCGCCCGCGCCGTAGGTCTCGTCGGCGACGATGGCGATGCCGTGGTTCTTCGCCACGCCCAGGCACTCCGCGCGCATGGACTTGTCGAAGCCGCCGCTGCCCGAGACGAGCGCGGCCTTCGAGAAGCCCCGCGCCTTCATGTCGACGAAGATCTTGTCGCAGGCCATGCGGTCGGTGTGCGGCGTCTTGAAGACCCACTTCTTCACCGGCTCGACGATCACCACCGCGCCGGCGAGCGAGATGAAGGGCACGCCCGCGCCTTCGGCGAGCGGCACCACCGCCATGGTCTCGCCGGTGGTCGAGCCGCCGACGATGACGTCGACCCGGTCCTGCTCGATCAGGCGCTTGGCGAAGGCGCGAGCCTTCTCGGCGTTGCCGCCCGAGTCGTAGGCGACGAGCTCGAGCTTGCGCCCGAGCACCCCGCCCGCGGCGTTGATGCGCTCGACGTAGAGCTCGAGCGTCTTCTGCTCGGGGTCGCCGAGGAAGGCCGCGGGGCCGGTGACCGAGAGGAACGACCCGATGCGGATGGGCGCCTGCGCGTGGACGGCGGTCGCGGCGGCGAGCAGGCCCGCCGCGAGCCAGGTGTGCAGTTTCATGGTTCCCTCCTTTCGTGGAAATCCACAATCCGGTACCGTGAAGCGTATTTGCGCTCCGGGAGAGCCTGACTTGATGTGCATTAAGAAATGCCGGACCTGACGCTGCGCCGCGCCACCGCGGCGGACCTGGGGCAGGTGATCGCCATCGACGCGCGCGCCACGGGCCTGCCCAAGCCCGAGTACTGGGCGGGTATCCTGCGCCGCTACGGGCGCGGGGTGCGCGCGCGCTTCCTCGTCGCCGAGTCGGGCGGGCGCATCCTCGGCTTCATCGTCGGCGAGGTGCGCGACTGGGAGTTCGGCTCGCCCCCCTGCGGCTGGGTGTTCGGCATCGGCGTGCCGGCCGAGGCGCGCGAGTCGGGCGTCGCCACGCGCCTGCTCGAGGCGATCACCGCGGCCTTCCGCCGGCAGGGGGTGGACAAGGTGCGCACGCTCATCGCGCGCGACAACCGGCTGGTGCTCTCATTCTTCCGCAGCCAGGGGATGATGGCCGCGCCGGTGATCCCGCTGGAAAAGGACATCGGGTGAGGCTGCAGAAGAACACGCTGCTCGCGCTCTACAGCATGCTCGAGTTCGCCGGGACGCCGGCGCGCCAGTTCTCGGTCGGCGACCTCGCCGGCCGCCTGAAGGCCTCCCCGCACCATCTCGCCAAGGTGCTGCGCGCGCTCGGGCGGGCGGGGCTGGTGGACTCGGTGCGCGGCGCGCGCGGCGGCTACCGCTTCGCCGCCAACCCGCGGCGCACCACGCTCATGGACGTCATCGGCCTGTTCGAGGAGGTCGGCCCGCGCCGCGGCCGCCGCCCGGGGCGCGGGGCGCAGGGCGCGGTCGCGGAGGTGCTCGCGGAGATCGACAGCACCGCCCGCGCCACCTTCAGCTCGGTGACCCTGGACACCATGCTCAAGCTCATGGCCCGCCGTGAGCGCGGCTGAGGCCTATCTCTGGATCCGCTCGGTGCACGTCGCGTGCGCCGCGGTGAGCATTGCGGGCTTTTTCGTTCGCGGGCTGCTCATGCTGAACGAGTCGCGCTGGCTGAAGCATCGTTTCGTGCGCGTCGCGCCGCACGTGGTGGATACGCTGCTGCTCTCGAGCGCGGTGTGGCTCGCGTGGTTCCTCGGCCAGGTCCCCTTGGTGCACGGCTGGATCACGGCGAAGATCTTCGCGCTGCTCGCCTACATCGTGCTGGGTACCGTGGCGCTGAAGAGAGGCAGGACGAAGGGAATCCGGGCGGGCGCGTTCGCGGCGGCGCTCGCCGCTGCGGGGTACATCGTCTGGGTCGCGCTCGCGCGCGACCCGACGCCCTGGTCCTAGCCCGGCTGCCCGTCCAGCCGCGGCCGCGTGAGGATCGGCACGTAGGTGACGAAGAAGAGCGCGAACGCCGCGAACCAGAAAGCGGCGGAGACGAGCATCGCGCCCACCTGCGCCGCCGGCAGCGCGAGCGGCACGAGCACGCGCGCCACGGCGGCGAGCTGCACCAGTACGTAGGCGGCGAGCTCGGGCCTGCCCACCGACAGGGGGCGCGCGGTGTGCCCGCGCGCGGTGCGCGTCATCATGCCGATCGTCATGCCGCCGATGGCGCCCACGGTGAGCGCGTGCGTGGCCGAGGCGTAGGGCGCGAGGCCGAAGCCCGCGAGACCGCGCAGCAGCAGGTGCACGACGAGCCAGGCGTAGGAGAGGTGCAGGATCCAGAGGATCGGCCGGCGCAGGGTGCGCAGCGGCGACCACAGCGCGAGGCGCGCGGCGTGCAGCGCGGCCGCCGCGAGCGCGAGCCCCGCGGCGAGCTCGGTGCGCGCGAAGGCGTCGGCGGCGATGAGGGCGAGGAGCGCGCCGAGCGCGCCCTTCTCGATCCAGGGATGGCGCCGCGCGTTCGCGCCGGGCAGCGCGTTGTTGGTGAAGGCGGGCACCACGCGCCCGGCGACCACCGCGATCACGAAGAGCACGACATCCAGCCCGAGCGCGAGCGCGGCCTGCGGCCAGCGCTGCAGCGCGAGGCCCGCCGCGCCGAGCGCGAGCACGAGGACGATGAAGAAGTAGTTGCGCCGGTTGCCGCTCGCGACGAGCGGCTGCCCGATGCCGGCCGCGACCGCGATCGCGAAGGCGAGGTCCAGGATCCCGGCGGCGGGCAGCGAGACCGGCGCGGCGAGCCGCGCCGAGAGCCACAGGAGCACGATGCCGCCGAGGAGAGCGCCGGTGGGCGTGGGCCGCTGGGTCCACACGCGCACGGCCGTGAGCAAAAAGCCCGCGATGACGGCGAAGGCATAGCCGAAGACCATCTCGTGCGCGTGCCAGAGGATGTTCGCGCCGGGCAGCATGCCGGCGTATTGCAGCGCCCACAGCGGCACCGCCAGCGCCGCGAACGCGCCGGCGAGGAGATAGAACGGTCGGAAGCCGAGGTCGAACAGCGCGAAGCGCGCCGGGTCCACCGCGCGCGCCGGATCCTGGATCTGCATTACGCGGAGGTTACGCTCGCCGGGGTGCGCGGCGGATTGATGCAGGTCAAGGCCGCGAGCCCGGCTGGAATATCATGGGCAATGTCCCCATCTCTAGAGGCATGCGCATGAAAATCCTGGTCGCCGTGGACGGCTCGAAGACCTCGCTGGAAGCAGTGGATTGGCTGGTCGCGCACGCCGACTGGTACCGCAAGCCGCCGGCAGTGGAGCTGATCACCGTGCATCATCCCGTCTCCAACCTCACGCGCTCGGCGCTGCGCATCAAGAAGGCCGAGCTCACGCGCTGGTATCGCGAGCAGGGCGAGGCGAACCTCGCCAAGGCGAAGCGGAAGCTGCACAAGGCGAAGCTGCACTTCCGCTCGCACGTGCTCGTCGGCCCGGCGGCGGAGACCATCGTGCGCCACGCCGCGAAGTCGAAGTGCGACCTCATCGTCCTCGGCTCGAGCGGCATGGGCGCGGCCGGCAGCCTGCTCGCGGCCTCCGTCGCGGCCAAGGTGCTCGACCTCGCCACCCTGCCGGTGCTGATCGCGCGATGAACGCCCCGGCCGAGCGCGCGCTCGCCAGCGTCGAGCTCGAGCTCGAGGGCATGACCTGCGCGGCCTGCGCCGCGAGGATCGAAACGCAGCTGAACAAGCTCGAGGGCGTGGACGCAAGCGTGTCTTTCGCCTCGGAGAAGGCGAGCGTGCGCTACGCGCCCGGCAAGCTCGATGTCGACGCGCTCATCCAGCGCGTGCGCGATTCGGGCTATGACGCGCGCGTCGCGCGCGAGGGCGAAGTGCGCGACCACGGCGCCGAGCACCGCAAGGCGCTCGCCGACTTCGCGCTCGCCGCCGCGCTCACCGCGCCGTTCCTCGCCGAGATGAGCTCGATGCTCGCCGGTGGCCACGGCCTCTTGCCGGGCTGGCTGCAATGGCTGCTCGCGACCCCCGTGCAGTTCTGGTGCGGCGCGCGCTTCTATCGCGGCGCCTGGAACGCGCTGCGCGGCGGCGCGGCGAACATGGACGTGCTGGTCGCGCTGGGCACGTCGGCGGCGTATCTCTTCTCCACGGCGGTGCTCGTCTTCGCGCTCCCGGAGCACCTGTACTTCGAGGCGGGCGCCGTGGTGATCACCCTCGTGCTGCTCGGCAAGTACCTGGAAGCGCGCGCCAAGGCGAAGGCGGCGCAGGCGCTCGAGTCGCTCATCCGCCTGCAGCCGAAGACGGCGTGGGTGGAGCGCGACGGGCGCCTCGTGGAGGTGGACGTGGCCGCGCTCGAGCCGGGCGCGGCCTTCGTCGTGCGGCCGGGCGACACCGTCGCCGTGGACGGGCGCGTGGTCGAGGGCGAGACCGAGGTGAACGAGTCCATGCTCACCGGCGAGTCCATGCCGGTGGAGAAGGCCTCCGGCAGCCGCGTCTACGCCGGGACGCTGAACGGCATGCGCGCGGTGAAGTGCGTGGCGACCGGCATCGGGCGCGAGACGCTGCTCGCGGGCATCATCCGGCTCGTCGCCGCGGCGCAGGCCTCCAAGCCCCCGGTGCAGAAGCTCGTGGACAAGGTCTCCGCCGTCTTCGTGCCCGCGGTGCTCGGCGTGGCGCTCGTCACGCTCGCCGCGTGGTGGTGGGCCTCGGGCGAGTTCGCGCAGGCGCTCATTCCCGCGGTGGCGGTGCTCGTCATCGCCTGCCCGTGCGCGCTCGGCCTCGCGACGCCCACCGCGCTCATGGTGGGCGTGGGGCGCGCGGCGCGCGCCGGCATCCTCATCAGGAACGCCGACGCGCTCGAGGGCGCCGAAAAGCTCGACACCGTCGTGCTCGACAAGACGGGCACGCTCACGCGCGGCGAGCCCGCGGTGACCGACGTGCTGCCCGAGGAGGGCGTGCCGCGCGAGCGCCTCATGCGCGTCGCCGCGGCGCTCGAGAACCGCTCGGAGCACCCGCTCGCGCGCGCGGTGATGCGCGCCGTGGATATCGCGCCGCCGCCGGTCGAGGGCTTCGCGGCGCACGGCGGGCGCGGCGTCTCCGGGACGGTGGAAGGCGCCGCGGCGCGGCTGGGCTCTCCCGAGTACCTCGGCCGCGAGCGCCCGGCGCTCGAG
This sequence comes from Burkholderiales bacterium, assembly GCA_050246035.1. GTDB lineage: Bacteria > Pseudomonadota > Gammaproteobacteria > Burkholderiales > SG8-39 > JAABQT01. The sequence goes on along the minus strand of JBFWWT010000029.1, from coordinate 14,369 downwards.
GGCCGCACGGTGCTCGGCGTCGAGCACGGCGGGCGCTTCCTCGGCTGGATCGCGCTCGCCGACGAGCTGCGCCCGAGCACGCCGGCGGCGATGGCGCGCCTCGCGCGCCTGAAGGTCGAGCCGATCGTGCTCTCCGGCGACAATCCGGCCGCGGTGAAGGCGGTGGCCGAGTCGCTCGGCATCGCGCGCTGGCAGGCGGGCGTCCTGCCGCAGGACAAGGCCGAGGCGATCGAGCGCCTGCGCCGCGAGGGCCGCCGGATCGGCATGGCGGGCGACGGCGTGAACGACGCGCCCGCGCTCGCGAAGGCCGACGTGAGCTTCGCGCTCGCGGGCGGCACGGGCGCGGCGATCGAGACCGCCGACGTGACGCTCATGCACAACGACCTCGCCGGCATCGCCGACGCGATCGCGCTGTCGCGCGCGACGCTCGCCAAGATCCGGCAGAATCTGTTCTTCGCGTTCGTGTACAACGTGCTCGGCATCCCGCTCGCGGCGCTGGGCCTGCTGAATCCCGTGATCGCGGGGGCCGCGATGGCGCTCTCCTCGGTCTCGGTCGTGTCCAACTCACTGCTGCTCAACCGATGGAAACCACTGAACTGAAAATCGAAGGCATGACCTGCGGCGGCTGCGTGAAGAGCGTGACCCGCGTGCTCACCGCCGTGGCGGGCGTCGCCGCGGCGGACGTCTCGCTGGAAGAAGGGCGCGCGCGCGTCACCTTCGACCCGGGCCAGACCGGGGTCGAGGCCCTCAAGCAGGTCGTCGAGCGCGCCGGCTACAAGGCGGCATGAAGGCCTCGCTCGCCCCGGGCCTCGCCGGGGAGAAGACGCTCGAGGTGGACGAGGGCCGCTGCATTGCCTTCATGGGGCCGGAGAACGCCGTGTACGCGACGCCGAAGATGGTGAGCGACGTCGAGTACGCGATCCGCGACTTCCTGCTGGCCCATCTGGACGAGGGCGAAGACACGGTCGGCACGCGCGTGGTGATCGACCACCTCGCCGCCACGCCGCGCGGCATGCGCGTGACCATCCGCTACGAGGTGGCGGAGGTGCAGGGGCGCAGCGTGCGCTGCGCCTTCAGCGTGCGCGACCCGGTCGAGGAGTGCGGCCGCGGCGAGCACGTTCGCTTCGTGGTGGACGTCACGAAGACGCGCGAGCGCCTGGCGAAGAAGCGCGCGCGCGCGGGCGGCGGCTAGTCGGCGGCGGCCCAGCCGCCGCCCAGCGCCTTCATCAGGTCCACGCTGTAGGCCAGGCGCGCCTGGCGGTTGCGCACGAGCGCGAGCTCGGCGTCGTTCGCCGTGCGCTGCGCGTCCAGCACCTCGAGGTAGGCCGAGTAGCCCGACTCGTAGCGCACCGTGGAGAGCTCGAGCGCGCTGCGCGCGGCCTCGAGCCGGGCGCGCAGCTCGGACTCGCTCGCCGCGGACTGCTCGAGGCTGACGAGCGCGTCGGCCACCTCGCGAAAGCCGTTCTCCACCGAGCGCTGGTAGGCGGCGAGCGCCTGCGCGCGGCGCGCCTCGGCCTGCTCGACGCGCGCCGTGCGGCGACCGCCGTCGAAGATCGGCAGCGTGAGGCCGAAACCGAGCGACCAGATGCGCGCGCCGCTCGACAGGAGGTCGGAGAGCTCGGCGCTCTGGCCGCCGAGCGCGCCGGTGAGCGAGATCGAGGGAAAGAGCGCCGCGCGCGCCGCGCCGATGAGCGCGTTCGCGCCGGCGAGCTGCTGCTCGGCGGCGCGGATGTCGGGGCGCCGCTCGAGGAGCGCCGAGGGCAGCCCGGCGGGCGGGGCGGGCGGCACCGGCAGCGCGAGCAGGTCGCGCCCGGGCGCCGCCGGCGGCAGGCGCAGCTCGAGCCGCCCCGTGAGCACGGCGAGCTGGCGCTCGGCGAGCGCGCGCACGCGCGCCGCCTCGCGGCGCTGCACCTGCGCTTCGGCGAGCGCCGCCTGCGCCTGGTACACGTCGAGCTCGCCCGCGAGGCCCGCGCCGAGCCGCGCGCGCGCGATGGCGAGCGAGTCGGCGCGCACGCGGATCGTCTCGTCGAGCACCTTGAGCTGCGCGTCCAGCGCGCGCAGCGCGAAGTAGCCCTGCGCCACGGCGCCCGCGAGCGACAGGTCCACGAGCGCGTGCGCGTAGCGCGCGCCGAGCAGGTTGGCGCGCGCGGCTTCCGCGGTCCTCGCGTAGCGGCCCCAGAAATCGATCTCGAAGCTGGTCGAGGCGAGCGCCTGGTAGCTGGTGCGCTCGAGCGGCGCGCCGGCGGGCGGCTCGGTCTCGCGGCTCACGCGGCTGCGCGTGCCGCTCGCGCCGGCGAGCACTTCGGGATAGAAGGCGGCGCCGGCCTCGCGCGCGAGCGCCTCGGCCTCCTCGACGCGCGCGGCGGCGAGCCGCAGGTCGCTGTTCGCGGCGCGCGCGGCGGCCACCAGCCCGTCCAGCGTCGCGTCGCCGAAGCGCTTCCACCATTCGGGGGCGAGCGGCTCGGCCGGCGTGGCCCCGGTCGCGGGGTAGGCCGCGGGCAGGGGCAGCTCGGGGCGCTCGTAATCGGGGCCGACCGTCGTGCAGCCGGCGGCGGCGAGCGCGGCGAGGAGGGCGAGGCGCTTCACGCGTGCGGCTCCGGCTTCGCGCGCGGGTCCTTGCGCCGGCGCGCGACCAGCACGAAGAAGAGCGGCACGAACAGCGTCGCGATGAAGGTCGCGGCGAGCATGCCGCCCACCACCCCCGTGCCCATCGAGCGCCGCGCGCCCGCGCCGGCGCCGCTCGCGATCATGAGCGGCATGACGCCGAGCACGAAGGCGAGCGAGGTCATGATGATGGGGCGGAAGCGCAGCCGCGCCGCGTGCAGCGCGGCATCCACCGCGCTTTTGCCCTCGAGGAAGGCCTGCTGCGCGAACTCGATGATCAGGATCGCGTTCTTGCCCGACAGGCCGATCAGCACCACGAGGCCGATCTGGAAGTAGATGTCGTTCTCCAGCCCGCGCAGGCCGACGAAGCCGAGCGCGCCGAACACCGCGAAGGGCACCGCGAGCACCACGGCGAAGGGCAGCAGCCAGCGCTCGTAGAGCGCGGCGAGGATCAGGAACACCATGACGATGGCGAGCGAGAAGGCGATCACCGACTGCTGGCCGGTGCGCTTTTCCTGGAACGCCTGCCCCGCCCAGGCGATGTCGTAGCCCTCGGGCAGCGACTCGCGCGCGACCTGCTCGACGGCGAGGATCGCTTCGCCCGAGGACACGCCCGGCCTGCCGCCGCCCAGGATCTTCGCGGCGACGAAGCCGTTGAAGCGGTCGAGCTGGTCCGGCCCGAGGACGCTCTGCGCGCTGATCAGCGCCTTGAGCGGGATCATCTCGCCCGAGGTGGACGAGCGCACGAACACCGCGCCGAGGTCCTCCGGTCGCATGCGGTAGGGCGCGTCGGCCTGCATCTGCACGCGGAAGGTGCGGCCGAACTTGTTGAAGTCGTTCACGTAGAGCACGCCCATCGTGCTGAGCAGCGCGTCGAACGCGTCCTGCACGGGAACGCCGAGCGCGAGCGCCTTCTCGCGGTCCACCTCGACCTGCAGCTGGGGCGAGGTCGGGCGATAGAACGAGAAGATGCCCGTGAGCTGCGGATGCGCGCGCAGCGCGTCCTGGAAGGCCTGCAGCGTCTGGAAGAGCTTGTGCGGGTCGGCGTCGGCGCGCGCCTGCAGGTAGACCTCGAAGCCGCCGGCCGTGCCCAGGCCGCGGATCGGGGCGGGGTTGAACACGCGCGCCACCCCGTCGCGCAGCTGCGAGGCCTTGCCCATCACCGCGCCGGCGATGGCCGGCGCCGGGTTGTCCGGCCGCTCGCCCCACTCCTCGAGCGGCAGGAACATGGTGGCGGCGTTCGACTTGTTGCCGCCGCCGAGGAAGTCGAAGCCGTTGATGGCGAACACGTGCTGGACGCCGGGGTGCGCCTCGGCGATCCCGCTCACCTGCGCGGAGAAGCGCCGCGTGCGCTCGAGCGTCGCGCCGTCCGGGAGCTGGATGTGGCCGTAGAGGTAGCCCTGGTCCTCGGCAGGCACGAAGCTGCCCGGGATCTTCGCGAACATCCACGCGCAGGCCGCGACGAGACCGAGAAAGAGCAGCCCCGCCACCACGCGGCGCCGCAGCATGAAGCCGACGCCGTCCAGGAAGCGCCGCGTGAACCAGGCGAAGCCGACGTTGAACGGCCGGAACAGCCGCGACTCGTGGTCGCCCGGCTTCATGAGGATCGCGCACAGCGCCGGCGTGAGCGTGAGCGCCATGAGGCCGGAGATGACAACCGCGATGGCGAGCGTGACCGCGAACTGGCGGTACAGCGCCCCGGCGATGCCGCCGAGAAACGCCACCGGCACGAATACCGCGCACAGCACGAGCACGATGGCGATCACCGCGCCGGAGACCTCGCTCATCGCCTCGAGCGCCGCCTCGAAGGGGCGCATTTTCTCCTCGCGCATCAGGCGCTCGACGTTCTCCAGCACCACGATGGCGTCGTCCACCACGATGCCGATGGCGAGCACCAGCGCGAACAGCGTGAGCGTGTTGATGGAGAAGCCCGCCAGCCACAGCCCGGCGAAGGCGCCGATCAGCGACACGGGCACCGCGATCATCGGGATGAGGGTGGCGCGCCAGCTCTGCAGGAACAGGAACACCACCGCCAGCACGAGCAGCGCGGCCTCGAAGATCGTCTTGTTCACCTCGAAGATCGAGGCGCGCACGAAGCGCGTGGTGTCGAAGGGGATGCTGTACTCGACGCCCTCGGGAAAGCCGGGCGCGAGCTCGCGCATGCGGTTCTCCACCCGCTCCACGACCTCGAGCGCGTTCGAGCCGGGCTGCATGTACACGCCCATGCCGATGGTCGGCTGGCTGTTCAGCGTGTTGGCGGTGTCGTAGTTGAGCGCGCCGAGCTCGATGCGCGCGATGTCCTTCAGCCGCAGGATGCCGCCGCCGGGCGCGGTGCGCACGACGATCTCGCCGAACTCCTCCGGTTCCACGAGGCGTCCGCGCGCGGTGACGGTATAGGCGAGCGCCTGCCCGGGAAGAGCCGGCTCGGTGCCGATGCGCCCGGCGGCGTACTGCGCGTTCTGCGCGCGCAGCGCGTTCGCCACGTCGGCGGTGGTCACGCCCAGGCGCGCCATCTTCTCCGGATTGATCCACACGCGCATCGAGTAGTCGCGCGCGCCGAATACCGTGACGTCGCCCACGCCGGCGAGGCGCTTGAGCTCGTCGACGATGTTGAGCGAGGCGTAGTTCGACAGGAACAGCGTGTCGCGCCGGTCGCCGGGGGAGCGCAGCGCCACCACCACCAGGATGTCGAAGGAGCGCTTCTGCACGATGACGCCGTTGCGGCGCACCTCGTCGGGCAGGCGGGGCAGCGCGCGCTGCACGCGGTTGTTGACGTTGAAGATCGCCTGGTCGACGTCGGTGCCGGGCTCGAAGGTGGCGAGGATGGAGAGCGCGCCGTTGGACGACGAGCTGGAGTTGAAGTACGACAGGCCCTCGATGCCGGAGAGCTGCTCCTCGATCGGCGCCGCCACCGTGCGCGAGACGGTCTCCGCGCTCGCGCCGGGGTAACTGGTGTTGATGATCACCATGGGCGGCGCGATCTCGGGGAACTGCGCCACCGGCAGCACCTGCGAGGCGACCAGGCCGGCGAGCACGATGACGATGGCGACCACGCCGGCGAAGACGGGCCGGTGGATGAAGAAGCGCGAGAACATCTAGCCGGCCTTGACGATCTTCACCGGCACGCCCGGGCGCAGGCGCGCGAGGTTGTCCACGATCACGGCCTCGCCCGCTTTCAGGCCCTCGAGCACCACCCAGTCCCCGCCCAGCCACGCGCCGGCACGGATCGGGCGCACCGCGGCCTTGCCCTCGGCGTCCGCGACGAACACGTAGCGGCCGCTGCCGTCCTGCAGCACCGCCGCCTGCGGCACGACGATCGCCTCCTGCGAGCCGGCGAGGACGCGCACGCGCACGTACTGGCCCGCGAGCAGCTCGCCGCGCGCGTTGGGCAGCTCGGCTCGCATCTGCACGGTTCCGGTCTTCTCGTCCACGGTGGAGCCGGAGAAATTCAGCCGGCCGGCCTGGGCGTACTCGCGGCCGTCGGCGAGCTCGATGCGCACCTCGATCGTTTTCGCGTCGCCGGCGCGCAGCCGCGCGTACTCGGCCTCCGAGAGCGCGAAGCGCACCCAGATGGGGTCGTCGCGCGTGAGCGTGGTGAGCAGCGCCGACTCGCCCGATGGCTGCACCAGCGTGCCGATCGACTGCAGCGCGCGCCCGGTCGTGCCGCCGATCGGCGCGCGCACCGTCGTGTAGGAGAGGTTGAGCTCCGCTTCGCGCAGGCGCGCCTGCGCCATCTGCGCCGCGGCCTCGCTCTGGCGCGCGGTGGAGGCCGCGAGGTCGGCCTCCTTGCGGCTGATGGCGCGCCGGTCGGCCAGGCCCTGCAGGCGCTCGAGCTCCTGGCGCGCGAGCTCGAGCCGCGCGGTTTCCTGCGCGAGCGCGGCGCGCGCCTGCGCCGCCTCGATCTCGTAGGGCGCCTGCTCGATGCGAAAGAGCGGCGCGCCCGCGCGCACCGCGTCGCCCTCGCGAAAGAGCTGCGCCTCGAGGATGCCGGCCACGCGCGCGCGCACCTGCACCTCGCGCGAGCCCTCGGTGCGGCCGACCGCCTCGAAGCGCACGGGCACCGTGCGCGGCGAAACCGCGACCGTCGTCACCGCAACCGCCGGCGCCGCCGCGGGCTTGCCCGCCGCCTTTTCCTGCGCGTCTCCCTGGCCGCAGCCGGCCAGCACCGCGAGCGCGGCCGCGGCCGCGAAGCTTCTTGTCATCATCATTGGTATGCCCGTAGAAAACAGTCGACGATCCGCTCGGCGCGCGCGCGGTCGGCCGCGCCGCGCCCGGGGAAGCCGAACAGCCTGCGCACGCGCTCCTGGCCGACCAGCATGCCGAGGAACAGCTCCGCGGCGAATTCCGGGTCGTCGCGGCGCAGCTCGCCGGCGCGCATGGCTTCCTCGAGCCGCGCGGCGAGCCGGCGCACGGTCTCCCCGGCGCCCGCGTCGTACATCGAGCGCGCCAGCGCGCGGAAGCGCGGCACCTCGGGCACCAGCGCCCGGAACATCGCGATGCCCTGCGCGCCGAGCACGCGCCGGCGGTAGGCGAGCGCGAAGCGGGTGAGCGAGGCGCGCAGGTCGCGCGGCGAGGCCTCCAGCGTCACGAGGATGCCGCGCGCGAGGCCGCGCGCCGCTTCCTGGAAGAGCGCGTCCTTGTTGTCGAAGTGCTCGTAGACCGTCTGCTTGGCCACCCCGGCGCGGCGCGCGATCGCCTCGACGCTCGAGCCGTAGCCGCGGGCGAGGAAGGAGCGGGTCGCGGCGCGCAGCACGCGCTCGCGATTGAGCTGGCTCATGGGGGAAAGGCGGGCGGCCGAAAAATTAGACCGCGCAGTCTACCAGAGGTCCGTGCGCTACACTCCCGGCATGAAGCTCCTGGGGGGGGACACGGCCCTGGTCACCGGGGCCGGCAACGGCATCGGCCGCGCGATCGCCGATGCGCTGGCCGCCGAGGGCGCCCGCGTGCTGCGCGTCGACCTGAAAGGCTCGGACCTCGACATCGACCTCGCGAAGCCGGGCGAGGCGCAGCGCCTCGCCGCCGAGGCGATCGGCCGGCTCGGCCAGGTCTCGATCTTCGTGCACAGCGCGAGCCCGCGCCGGCGCGAGGAGGACACCGCGCTCGAGGTGAGCGAGGAGACATGGCGCGCGATGCAGGAGGTGAACCTGAACGCGGGGTTTCTCCTCGGCCAGGCGCTCGGGCGGCACATGCGCGAGCAGAAGATCCGCGGGCGCATGCTCTATGTCACGTCGCTCCACGCCTGGTCGCCGCGCAATCTCCCTCACTACAGCGCGGCGAAGGCGGGCCAGACGATGCTGGTGCGCGAGTTCGCGCGCGCGCTCGGCAAGGACGGCATCCGCGTGAACGCCATCGCCCCGGGCGCGATCCCGGGCGGCGGCTTCGACGCCTCGAAGAACCCCGGGCTGCTCGCCACCATCCCGCTCGCGCGCTTCGGCACGCCGGCCGACGTCGCCAACATGGCGCTCGCCGTGCTCTCCGAGCGCTTCGGCGCCTACGTCACCGGCGCGACCATCGCGGTGGACGGCGGCATCGCGCAGCACAACTGGATCGATCGGCGCTGATGGCGCGCTCGCGCTTCCACATCCGGCCCTCGGACGTGACGCCGTATTCGCCCGCCAACCACACCGGCACGCGGAACTTCCGCCTCATCGGCCGCGAGACCGTCGGCGCCCGGCAGGTGGAGATGCTGATCGGGGAGATCGAGCGCGGGCGCGGCGCCCTGCCGCACGCCCACCCCGGCATCGAGCAGGTCTGCTACCTGCTGGAAGGGGCCGCGCACGTGGAGGTCGGGGGCGAGGCCTTCGAGCTCGCGCCGGGCGAGGCCTGCTTCTTCCCCGCGGACGTGCCGCATCTGTTCACGGCGACGAGCGAGCGCGCGAAGGTGATGGTGGTCTACGCGCCGCCCTACGAAGAGAATCCCGAACGACGCCGGACCTAGGATGGATTTCGCCTTCACCGAAGAGCAGGACGCGATCCGCGAGGCGATCGCGAAGATCTGCGCGCGCTTTCCCGACGAGTACTGGCTGAAGAAGGACAAGGAAGGCGGCTTTCCCGACGAGCTGCACCAGGCGCTCGCCAGGGACGGCTGGCTCGGCATCGCCATGCCCGAGGCCTATGGCGGCTCGGGCCTGGGCATCACCGAGGCGGCGGTGATGATGCAGGCGATCGCCGAGTCGGGCGCGGGATTCTCCGGCGCCTCGGCGGTGCACATGAACATCTTCGGGCTCAACCCGGTGGTGAAGTTCGGCAACGACGAGCAGAAAAAGCGCATGCTCCCGGGGCTCATCGCGGGCAGGGAGCGCGCCTGCTTCGCGGTCACCGAGCCCAATACCGGCCTCAACACGCGCAAGATCAAGACGATGGCGAAGCGCGACGGCAGGGGCTATCGCGTCAGCGGCCAGAAGGTGTGGATCTCCACCGCGCAGGTCGCCGAGAAGGTGCTGCTCCTCACGCAGGCCGAGGCGGGCCTGACGCTCTTCTATACCGACTTCGACCGCAAGCACGTCGAGGTGCGCGAGATCGAGAAGATGGGCCGCAAGGCCGTGGACTCGAACCAGGTGTTCTTCGACGGCCTGCCCGTGCCGGAAGCAGACCGCATCGGCGAGGAGGGCAAGGGCTTCGAGTACATCCTGCACGGCATGAACCCCGAGCGCATCCTCATCGCCGCCGAATGCGTGGGCCTCGGGCGCTGCGCGGTGAGCCGCGCGGCGAAGTACGCGAGCGAGCGCATCGTCTTCGACCGGCCGATCGGCAAGAACCAGGGCATCCAGCACCCGCTCGCGCAGAAGTGGATGGCGCTCGAGGCGGCGAACCTCATGGTCTACAAGGCCGCCTGGCTCTATGACCAGGGCAAGCCCTGCGGCGCGGAGGCCAATGCCTCCAAGTACCTCGCGGCGGAAGCCTGCTTCGACGCCTGCCAGCAGGCGGTGATGACGCACGGCGGCTTCGGCTACGCGAAGGAATACCACGTCGAGCGCTACCTGCGCGAGTCGCTCGTAGGGCGCATCGCGCCCGTGTCGCCGCAGATGATCCTGTGCTTCATCGCCGAGCGCGTGCTCGGCCTGCCGAAGTCCTACTAGTGGGCCGCGCGCGGCCCGGGGCGCTGCACATCGGGCTGGTCTTCCTGCTCTACCTCGCGAGCGGCTGGCTGGGCGTGCAGCTCACCGTCATGCGCGAAGGCCTGGTGATCCTTTGGCTGCCCAACGCGGTGCTGCTCGCGGCGCTGCTGCGCTTCGGCTTCGCGCGCTATTGGGCCGTGGCCTCGGCGGGCATGGGCGCCGAGGTCGGGCTGGGATGGGGCACGTTCAGCCTGCCCGAGTCGCTGCTCTTCGGCGCGATCAACCTCGCCGAGGCGACGCTCGCCTTCGCGCTGCTGCGCCGCTGGCGCTTCGACCCGCAGTTCGGCACGCCCGCGGACCTCGGCAAGTTCGTCGTCGTCGGGCCGCTCGCCTGCGCGCTCGGCGCGGCGTTCGCCGGCGGCGCCGTATACCTCGCGTTCCGCGGCGGCGAGACCACCTACCTCGAGTTCGTGCGCATCTGGTGGTTCGGCGACGGGCTCGGGCTGCTCATCCTCACGCCGTTGCTGCTCGGCTTCCCGCCCTTCGGCGTCGCCGGCTGGTCGCCGCGCCGGCCGGCCTGGCTCGACGCGGCCGCCTGGGCGGGGCTGGGCGCGGGGCTGCTGTTCTACTGGATGGACACGGGCGGGGAGGCGGGTGCGCTGCGCTTCGGCCCGGTCCTGGTGCTGCCCTTCGTGCTGCTGGTCGCCGCGCGCCTCGGCCGGCGCTGGGCGGCGCTCGCCGTGGTGATCGCCGCCCTGGGGATCGCGGTGGCGGTGGCGCAGGGGCGCGCGCCGTTCGGGGCGCTCGCGCCGCGCGAGGCCACGATGCTCGCGCAGGAGTTCATGTTCGTCATGGCGCTCATGGCGCTCGGGCTGGCGGCGCTCCTGGGCCAGCAGCGCGACCTGCGCGAGCAGCTCGAGATGCGCGTCGCCGAGCGCACGGGGGAGCTGACGCGGGCGAACGAGCGGCTCGCCGAGCTCGCCACGCACGACGACCTCACCGGCCTTTACAACCGGCGCGGCCTGTTCGAGCTCGCGCAGCGCGAGTTCGCGCGCGCGCGGCGCACCGGCCGGGGCCTCGCGCTGGTGATGGCGGACCTCGACCATTTCAAGGAGGTGAACGATCGCCACGGCCACCTCGCGGGCGACCGGATCCTCAAGCGCTGCGCCGCGGCGCACGCGAGGCTCGCGCGCGCGAGCGACCTGTGCGGGCGGTTCGGCGGCGAGGAGTTCCTGCTGCTCGCGCCGGAGACGGATCTCGAGGGCGCCGTGGCGCTCGCCGAGCGCGTGCGCCACAGCCTCCGTGAGATGGACGAGGACGGGATCCGCGTCACCGCCAGCTTCGGCGTGACAGTGCTCGCCGAGTCCGACCGCTCGCTCGACGACCTGCTCAAGCGCGCCGACGACGCGCTGTATCGCGCCAAGTCGGGCGGGCGCGACCGGGTGGTGGCGGCGTGATGCGCCCGTGCGGCGCCTCGGCAAGTCCGGAAGCGCGGATAAACCCATGCGTGACGCAGTTCTCGTCCCGGCGCCGCTGACGGTGTTTTGCAATGTCGTTTTGCAGCGACTGTCGACTGCTTCATACAGGCCGGCAGCGCGCGCTGGCTAGGATCCTCCCCACGTGGCGGGGTGTCGCATGCGTGACATTCCGCACAGTCGATGAACGGAGGATGTATGAAGAAGAAAGTGATGATTCGTCGTGCGATCGCCGCGGCCTGCATGGCCGCTTTCACGGCGAGCGGCGCGGCGCTGGCGGCCGACGAGGTCGAGCCGAACAATTCGCTGGCCGACGCGCAGGCGTTGCAGTTCGACGCGAGCGGCGTGGCCGTGGTGAACGCCTTCATCGGCAACGGTGACGGCGACATCTTCTCCTTCCAGGCGAAGGCGGGCGATGTGGTCACCGTGGATATCGACGGCGGCGCCAAGAACGGCGCGCCCGGGCACATCGACACGTTCGTGACGGTGCTCTCGAGCGCAGCGGGCCACGTCGTGCTGGACGGCAACGACGATGCGGCGCCCGACCAGGGCTCGGCCGGATCGGAAGACTCCTATATCGGGAATCTCGTCATCCCGGCCGACGGCGTGTACTACGTCGGCGTCGCCGGCTATCCGAACCAGGTCGTGGATGGCGGCGTGTTCCGCGGCTCGACGGGCAACCTGACTGGCAGCTACACCCTCGTCGTGAGCGGCGTATCGCCGGTCGTGACCGAACCGGTGCCGGAGCCCGAGCCCGAGCCGGAGCCCGCGCCGACGCCGGAGCCCGCGCCCGAACCCGAGCCGGAAACCGGACCGGTGACCTCCCCGTTCCCGGAGCAGCCGGTCGAGGTGCACAAGGTGCGCATCGACATCAAGCCGGGGCTGAAGCGCATCGCGAAGATCGACCCGAGGTCGCGCCGCGAGATTCCGGTCGCCATCCTGGGTTCGCGTGGCTTCGACGTGCGCAAGGTCGACGTGAACTCGCTCACCTTCGGCAGCACCGGCGACGAGCAGAGCCTCAAGCGCTGCATCGAGCGTCCGCGCAGGATCAACCGCGACCGCCGGCCCGACCTGCTGTGCTTCTTCGAGAACCAGCAGGCCGGATTCGAGGCGACGGACGACCGCGGCGTGCTGAAAGGCGTGACCGTGGACGGCAAGCCGTTCGAAGGCGAGGGCATGCTCAAGGTCATCGCGGAGAAGCGCAAGCACCGCTACGATCGCAACGACCGGCGCAACCACCGGCACGACGACCGCCGCGACCGCCGGCGTTAGCCCTCAGCCGGACAGGAACGCCGTGAGGCGTTCCAGCACCTCTCCCGGGGCTTCCTCCGCAAGATAGTGCCCCGACTCCACTGCGCCGCCGGCGACCCCGGCGGCGCAGTAGTTTTTCCAGATCGAAATGGCGTCGTACCACGCCTCGATCTTCGCCTTCCGACCCCACAGCACGAGCATCGGGCAGCGCACCTTCTCGCCAGCCGCGCGGCTCGCGCGGTCGTGCTCCAGGTCGATCGTCGCCGCCGCGCGGTAGTCCTCGCACATGCCGCGGATCATCTCCGGGCTGTGCACGGCCTTCAGGTAGTCCGCGAGCGCCTCGCGCGCGAAGAAGTCGGCGGGCTTGGGCTCGCGCGAGGTGTGCGCGCGCCACCAGGCGTCCGGCGCGGCGCAGATGACGTTCTCGGGAAAGGGGTGCGGCTGCGCGAACCAGAACCAGTGGTAGTAGCCGAGCGCCATCTTCATGTCGGCGCGCTCGAAGTGCTCGAGCGTCGGGATGATGTCCATCACGCAGAGCTTCAGCACGCGCGCCGCGTGGTCGAGCGCGAGGCGGTGCGCGACGCGCGCCCCGCGGTCGTGCGCGGCGACGAGGAAGCGCTCGTGGCCGAAGTGCGACATGAGCCCGGCCATGTCTTTCGCCATCTCGCGCTTGGCGTAAGGGGCGTGGTCGGGCGTCGCGGGCGGCTTGAAGGAGCCGCCGTAGCCGCGCAGGTCGGGGCAGTAGACGGTGTAGCGCCGGGCGAGCTCGGGCGCCACCTTGTGCCACATGGCGTGGGTCTGCGGGTTGCCGTGCAGCAGGAGGAGCGGCGGGCCCTCGCCGCCGCGGCGCAGGCGCAGCTCGCCGCCCGCGACGCGCACCTGCTCCAGCGTGAAGCCGGGAAAGAACATGTGCGCTACTCCGAGTAGTCGATGTCGACGCCGAGCTTGCGAAGCTCCTCGCGCCGCGCGGCGTTGTAGGCGGAGGTCGTCGGGTAGCGCTTGTAGTGGCGGCCGCTCACGTAGCGCAGCGCCTCCTTGAAGTGGAAGTGGTACAGGCGCGCGTCGATGCGGAAGATCTCGCGGCCCTCGTCGAAAAGCACCACGGACGGGCGGTAGGTGAGGCCGAGCGCCTTCGCCCAGCGCGCCGGCGTGGCGACCGTGCCGTCGGGCGCGACGACGCGCTCGCCGGACTCGGCGTCCAGCCGCACGACGAGGAGCTGCTCCATCTCGGCGAGCACGTCGGGGTGGTTCAAGGTGCGCTCGTGGAAGCGCGCGCATTCGCCGCAATGCCGGTCCTCGAAAAGCACCGCCAGGGGCTTGCGCCAGCCGTTGAGGTCGCGGCGAGGCGAGAACTGCGGGTGGTCGCGCAGCTCGTACACGGCCGGGCGCTCGCGCGAGGCGAGCCAGGCGGCGAAGTCCTGGCGCCGGTAGGCCTGGCCGTGCACGTACTCGAGCGCCTGGCGAAACGCCGCGGGATCGCGATAGCCGGTGAGCTGCAGCGCCGTGCCGCCCTCGGCGTCCAGGAAGAGGAGCGTCGGCGTGGCGAACACCTTGACGTGGCGCGCGAAGGTGCGCTCGGTGAAGCGCGCGCCGTCCGCCGCGGTCACCTCGAGCGCGCCGCGGATGTTGACGCCGATGACGTCGAAGTGCGCGCGCAGGAAGTCGTGGTTCTCGCCGCGCCGGAAGCTCTCGTCGAGCATGCGCGCGCAATAGGGGCACTCGTCGAGGTGCAGGAAGAGCAGCACGTGCCGCCCGCGCTCGCGCGCCTCGCGCGCGTCCTCGCGCAGGTCGAGGAAGCTCTGCTTGAACCAGGCGGGCAGCCCGTAGGCGACGCCGCCCTTCAGGCGGCCGGCCGCCGGCTGCGCGTGCGCGGGGAGCGCGATGACGAGCGCCGCGGCGAGCGCGAGGAGAGTCTTCATGGCGAGCCGCATTCTGCCTCAGCGGATGCGTGCCGCGCTAGAATCGGTTCGACCTTCAACGC
>JBFWWT010000028.1:13282-27469 GCA_050246035.1 Burkholderiales bacterium | reverse complement strand
GGCCCACATCGCGGCGCTGCCGTGCCCGCTGTAGCCCGCCGACACGCTGGTGCTGGTCGTGGCGGTCGAGCCGTCGGTGCTCATGCGCACGCTCGCGTGCGAGCAGCCCGCAAGGGCAACGACGAGCAAAGCGAGCAAAGGCGCTTTCACGAAGACGAGGATACTCCTCCAAAGCGCCGCGCGAACGCCGCGAGGTCGGCCCAGTCGGTGTACTCGTGGTCGCGCGAGGTGTCGGTCGAGCCGCCGGCCTTGGCGGCGATGCGCTTCATCATCCAGCGCAGGAACCAGTTGTAGCGAGTGTACGGCACCGCGCCGGCGACGAGCTTCGTCTCCGAGGGCCGCCAACCCGTGCGCGCCAGAAACTTCTCGACGATGCCCTCGAGCTCGCGCCGCACCTGCGGCTCGGCCTGCAGCACGCCGAGGCAGACCGCAAGAAACGCCGTGGGCTTCGCCTCCAGCGAACGGGCATGCGCCGCGACCCACTGGCGCACGTTCTTCTGGAAGTCGCCGATGTGCACCGACGCGGCGACGATCACGCCGTCGTAGCGCGACGGATCGGGGTCGCCCGAGGCTTCCACGGCCTCGCCCTGCAGCTCCCCGGCGACAAAGCGCGCGATCTTCGCCGTCTGGCCGTGGGTGCTGCCGTAGACGACGAGGACGCGGCTCATGTCAGGCCGTCGCCCGCGCCAGCCGGTCCCTCACCCCCGCCCACTCCGGGCCCTCGGGCGGCGCCTCGACGAGGATCGCTTCGCAGCCCGCCTCGTCCAGCTCGCGCAGCGCGGCATAGAGCTTCTGCGCGTAGCCCTGCGGCTCGCGCGGCATACGCAGCCAGTACTCCACGCGCTCGTCGGGGCGCGAGAAGGCGAGCACCGCGACGCGGTCGCCGAGGCGCGCGATCTCGAGGTCGAGCTCGTGCGCCGGCACGAGCCGCGCGGGCGTCCTCGGCGCGTAATGGCGCTCGAGCCCCCCGGAGTGGCGCGGCGAGTCCTCGCGCTTTTCCCGCACCGGCACGCCGAGCACCTTCTCCAGCTCCTGGCGCGCGATGCGCCCCGGGCGCAGGAGCACGGGCTCCTCGCCCGAGAGATCCACGATGGTGGACTCGATGCCCACCTCGCTCGGCCCGCCGTCCAGCACGAGTTCGACGTCGCCGCCCAGGTCGGCGCGCACGTGCGCGGCGGTGGTGGGCGAGACCTTGCCGAAGCGGTTCGCCGAAGGCGCGGCGATGCCGCCGCCGAAGGCCGCGAGCAGCGCGTGCGCGACCGGATGCCCGGGCACGCGAAGGCCGATCGTGTCCTGCCCGCCGGTGACGAAGTCCTTCGCCAGGGACGAGCGCTTGAGCACGAGGGTGAGCGGCCCCGGCCAGAACGCCTTCGCGAGCGAGCGCGCCGCGGGCGGCACCTCGCGCGCCCAGGCGAACGCCGCGTCGGCGTCGGCGAAGTGCACGATCACCGGGTGGTCGGCCGGGCGGCCCTTCACCGCGTAGAGCCGCGCCATGGCCTCGGCGCTCGAAGCGTCCGCGCCGAGCCCGTACACCGTCTCCGTGGGAAAGGCGACCAGGGCGCCGCGCTTGAGGATCGCCGCGGCGCGCGCGACCCCGGCCTCAGCCATCGCCGATGCCGAGCCGCGCGCGCAGCTCCAGCGCGCGCGCGAGCGCCGCCTCGCGATCGGCCTCGAGCACGGTGAAGTGGCCCATCTTGCGCCCGGCGCGCGCCGCGAGCTTGCCGTAGAGGTGCAGCGCCGTGTGCGGCGCGCCGAGGAGCGCCCGCCAGTCGGGCTCGCCCTTCTCCCACAGCTCGCCGAGCAGGTTCACCATGCACGCCGGCGTGAGCAGCCGCGGCTCGGCGAGCGGCAGGCCGGCGAGCGCGCGCACCTGCTGCTCGAACTGGTCGGGGCGGCAGGCGTCGATCGTGTAGTGGCCGCTGTTGTGCGGGCGCGGCGCCATCTCGTTGGCGTACAGGCGGCCGCGCGAGACGAAGAACTCGACGGCGAGCACGCCCACGTAGCCGAGCGCCCGCGCGAGCGCGCCCGCGCTGCGCACCGCTTCCTCGGCGAGCGCGGGGGCGACGCGCGCCGGCGCGAGCGAGAC
The DNA here is from genome assembly GCA_050246035.1 of Burkholderiales bacterium. GTDB lineage: Bacteria > Pseudomonadota > Gammaproteobacteria > Burkholderiales > SG8-39 > JAABQT01. Next base: position 25,383 of record JBFWWT010000028.1, on the reverse strand, counting down.
GTCGAGCGTGCCGTTGCGATGGCGGTTCTCCGCTACCGGGAAGGCGCGCGCCTCGCCGTCCGCCGCGCGCGCGAGCACCACCGAGACCTCCGCGTCGAGCGGCAGCAGCGCTTCCAGCACGCAGGGCGCGCGCTCCTTCGCCTCCCAGGCGGCGCGCGCCTGCGCGGCGTCGGCCACGCGCGTCTGGCCCTTGCCGTCGTAGCCGAAGCGCGCGCGCTTGAGGATGCCCGGATACTCCGCCGCCGCCGCGAGGTCGGCCGCGGTCTCGATCGCGCGCCAGGGGCCGACCGGCACGCCCTGCGCCTCGAAGAAGCGCTTCTCGAGGATGCGGTCCTGCGCGATGCGCACGCACGCCGGCGCGGGCGCTACGCGGATCGATTCCGCGAGGCGCTCGAGGCTCTGCGCCGGGACGTTCTCGAACTCGGTGGTGGCCGCCGCGCAGCTGCGCGCCATCTCGTCCAGCGCGCCCGCGTCGTCGTAGGCCGCGACGAGATGCCGGTCGGCGAGGCCGCCCGCCGGGCAGCCGGCGTCGGGATCGAGCACCGTGACGCGGTAGCCCATCTTGCGCGCGGCGATGACGAAGTAGCGGCCCAGCTGCCCGCCGCCGAGCACGCCGAGCATCGCCGGGGGCAGGAGCGGCCCGGCGCCGCTCACGGCTTGCGTGGCAGCTTCATCCGCGCCACGACGCGGCGCAGCGACGCGCGGTGCGCCTCGAGCTTTTTCGCGAGCTTCGCGTCTTCGTGGGCGAGGAGCGACACCGCGAACAGCCCCGCGTTCGCCGCGCCCGCGGCGCCGATGGCGAAGGTGGCCACGGGAACGCCGCGCGGCATCTGCACGATCGAGAGCAGCGAGTCCTGCCCCTTCAAATGGCGCGTGGGCACGGGCACGCCGAGCACCGGCAGCGTGGTCTTCGAGGCGAGCATGCCGGGCAGGTGCGCCGCGCCGCCCGCGCCGGCGATGATGGCGCGCAAGCCCCGGTCGCGCGCGCGCTCGGCGTACGCGAACATCGCGTCCGGCGTGCGGTGCGCCGAGACCACCTTCGCCTCGTAGGGCACGCCGAACTCGGCAAGCACCGCGCAGGCCTCGCGCATGACGTCCCAGTCGCTCTTCGAGCCCATCACCACTCCGATGCGCGGCCGTGCCATGTCAGCGCCTCCCGGTGAGCCGGAAAAGGGCCTCGCGATACTTCTCGGAGGTCTTCGCGATCACCTCGGGCGGCAGCCGGGGGGCGGGCGGCGTCTTGTCCCAGTCGAGCGTCTCGAGGTAGTCGCGCACGTACTGCTTGTCGAAGGAAGGCGGGCTGATGCCCACCTTGTACGAGTCGGCCGGCCAGAAGCGCGAGGAGTCCGCCGTGAGCACCTCGTCGATGAGCACGAGGTTGCCTTTCTCGTCGGTGCCGAACTCGAACTTGGTGTCGGCGATGAGGATGCCGCGGGTCGCCGCGTACTCGGCGGCTTCCCGGTAAAGGCGGATCGAGACCGCGCGCACCTGCGCGGCGAGCGCCTTGCCGATCAGCTGCTCGACCTGCTCGAACGGGATGTTCTCGTCGTGGCCGGACTCGGCCTTGGTCGCCGGCGTGAAGATCGGCTCGGGGAGCTTCTGCGCCTGCGCGAGGCCCTTGGGCAGCTCGATGCCGCAGACCTTGCCCGTCTTCTGGTAGTCCTTCCAGCCCGAGCCGATGAGGTAGCCGCGCACCACCGCCTCGACGGGCAGCGCCTTCAGCTTCTTCACCACCACCGAGCGGCCGCGCACCTGGGTTTTCTCGTCCTCGCCGCTCACCACGCTCTCCGGGTCGATGCCGGTGAGCTGGTGCGGCACGATGTGGCCGAGCTTCGCGAACCAGAAGTTCGCCATCTCGTTCAGCACCCGGCCCTTGTCGGGGATCGGGTCGGGCAGCACGACGTCGAAGGCCGAGAGCCGGTCGCTGGTCACGATCAGCATCCTGTCCTCGCCCACGGCGTAGATGTCGCGCACCTTGCCGCGGCCGATGCGCTTCAGGCTCTTCAGGCTCGACTCGTAGAGCGGCTCGGGCACCTCAGGCCGCCTGCTTCTCCAGCTCGGGTTTCCACTTGCCCGTGGCGGCGAGCCCGTTCATGCGCGCGCGGTGGTGGAAGGCCTTCTGCGCCGCCGCGGCGTTGCTCGCCTCGCCGCGCCAGGTCTTGAGCGCCGGGTTCTGCAGCGCGCGCGAGTAGGAGAAGGTGAGCGGCCAGGGCAGGCCCGGCAGGTTGTTCATGGCGTTCAGGTGCGCGGTGGCGTCCACGTCCGACTGGCCGCCGGAGAGGAACACGATGCCGGGCTGCGCCGCGGGCACGGTGCGCTTCAGCACGCGCACGGTGCGCTCGGCCACCTCGTCCACCGGCGCCTGGCGCGCGTTCTCCTTGCCCGAGACCACCATGCTCGTCTTGAGGATCAGGTGCTCCACCGACACATGGTGCGCGGCGCAGGCGGCGTAGGTGGCCCGCAGCGTCGCTTCCGTCACTTCCTCGGCGCGCTCGACGCTGTGCGCGCCGTCGAGCAGCACCTCGGGCTCGATCATCGGCACGATGGAGGCTTCCTGGCAGAGCGCCGCGTAGCGCGCGAGCGCGTGCGCGTTGGCATAGAGGCAGGCGTGCGTCGGGATGCCCTCGCCGATCGTGATCACCGCGCGCCACTTGGCAAAGCGCGCGCCGAGCTTGAAGTACTCCGCGAGCCGCGGGCGCAGGCCGTCCAGGCCCTCGGTCACCTTCTCGCCCGGGCAGAGCGCGAGGTCCATCGCGCCCTTGTCCACCTTGATGCCGGGGAGGATGCCCTTGCGCTCGAGGTAGGCGGGAAACGGCGTGCCGTCGTCCGCCTTCTGGCGGATGGTCTCGTCGAAGAGGATCACGCCCGCGACGTACTGCTCGACGCCCGGCGTGGTGAAGAGCAGCCCGCGGTAGGCGCGGCGGTTCTCCTCCGTGCACGCGACGTTCACCGACTTGAAGCGCTTCTCGCAGGTGCCGCTCGACTCGTCGGCCGCGAGGATGCCTTTGCCGCGCGCGACCATCGCCGCGGCCGTCTTGGAAAGCAGGGCCTTGTCCATGGATTGCCTCTTACGGGATCAGAACTCGATGTCGTCGCGGATCGCGGCGATGCCCGCGGCCGCGCACGCGTCGTCCTCCGCGCCGCCGGGCGCGCCCGAGACGCCGATGGCGCCGAGCAGCGACCCGCCGCCCTCGATCATCAGGCCGCCGCCGAGCGCGACCACGCCGGGCAGGTCGCGCACGCCGCTCGAAGGCCGGCCCGCCTGCGTCGCCTCGGCGAGCGCCGTCGTGTTGGTGCGGAAGCTCACCGCCGTGTAAGCCTTGGCGCGCGCCATGCGCGGCGTGTGCGCGCCGGCGTAGCGGTCGCGCAGCATCACCTGCGGCACGCCCATGCGGTCCACGACCGCCACGGCGACCTGGAAGCCCGCGTCGCGGCATTTCTTCAGCGCGGCCTGCGCGGCCTTGAGCGCCGCCTCCGGCGTGAGCAGCTTGATCGAGTGGGTGCCCTGCGCCGAGACGGCGAAGGGGCCGAGAGCGAGGAGCAAGCCGATGAGAGCGCGTTTCATGCGCGCTATTTTACGAGACGCGCGCCGCCGCCGTCAGCCGCCCATGCGCCAGTACTGGTACTTCATCGTCGCCGCCGCGCCGGCCACGATCGCCCCGAAGGTGAGGAACGACCCCAGGGCGAGGGTGGACACGCCGGTGATCCCCTGTCCGACCGTGCAGCCCAGGGCGGTGATGCCGCCGAAGCCCATGAGGATGCCGCCGATCACGTGGTTCGCGGTGTCCTCGGCGTCGCGAAAGCCCTCCCAGCGGAACTTGCGCGTGGCGAGCGCGTAGGCCGCCGAGCCGGCGATGACGCCGAGCGCCGAGGCAATGCCGTAGGTGACGATCTTCGAGGCGTCCGTCCAGAACATCAGGTACTCGAGGGTGTAGGCCATGGGCGAGACGAAGGAGAACGACTCCATGCGCCCGGTGTTGGTGGCGACGAAGGCTTCCTGCAGCGTCTCGGGATGCTCCTCGACGTAGCCCACCACGCCGCTCACGTACCAGCCGCCGACCACGACGAGCCCCGTCACCACGCCGCCGAGGGTGTAGTCGAAGCTCGAGCGGAAGTCCTTCGAGGCGTACACGTAGGCGAGCAGCCCGCCGCCGATCAATGCGGCGGGAATCGCGCGATGCACGCCGAGGAGCGAGGGCAGGTCCTGCCCGGAGGCGAACGTCACCGACACGGGATCGAGCACGCCCGCGCGGAAGGCGCCGAACAGGCCGCGCAGCGTCATGTAGGCCGCGATACCGAGGAAGACGAAGACGACGAGCGACTTCAGGTTCCCGCCGCCGATGCGGATCAGCGTCTTCGAGCCGCAGCCCGAGCCGAGCGTCATGCCCACGCCGAACAGGAACCCCCCGACGAGGTAGGAGAGCCACGTGAAGCTCGGGCCCGGGTAGATGGACTTCGACAGGTCCACCGCGCCCGCGAGTTGCAGCGCGCTCGCGCCCAGGATCGCCACCGCGATGGCGAGCAGCCACATGCGCATGCGGTTCTTGTCGCCCATGTTCACCCAGTCGGACACCGCGCCCATGGTGCAGAAGTCGGTCTTGTTGCCGACCGCGCCGAAGACGAAGGCGAGCGCGAAGGCGCCGCCGGTGACGTAGGGGACGAGCTGGGCGGGATCGATTTCGTTCATTGCATTCGCTCCAATGGTTTTCCCTGATCGAGCACGGCGCGCACCGCCGCGGCGGCGTCCTTGAGCGTGGGCTGGCGGCGCAGGTGCCACAGGCAGAGCGCCGCCCCGTAGACGAGGCAATCGCGGGTCGGCCCCGGCGCGCCGGCGAGCGCGGCCTTGCCCGCCTCGGCGGCCGCCCGCGCGACGGCCGCGGTGTCGAGCGGCGAGTCCGGCTCGCCCTCCTCGGCCGCGCCGGGAATGCGTGGCGCGCGCACCGTCTGCTCGATGCCGATCTCGGCGGGCTTGAACTCGGTCGAGGCCTCTTCGCCGCCGTCGTGATAGTGGAAGACCTTGCCGGTCTGCGACAGGCCCGGGATCACGCCGCCTTCGACGCCGCGCACGATGAGCGCGGAGTCGTAGCCCGCGTGGCGCGCGAGGAGCGCGTAGATGCGCGGGTAGGGCTTGTGCACGTAGCCGGTGACGAGATGCGTCCTGCGCCGCCCGCGCACCGGCCCGGCCATCACCTCGGCGGTGGTGATGGCGGGACGCTTCACGATCAGCGTGCGCAGGCTCGTGAGGGCGTAGAGCTTCGGGCAGAAGGCCTTCTGGTCCACGTAAGCCCAGCCGATGCGCGCATCGCCGAGGCGCGCGGCCGCCGCTTCCGGCGAGAGGCCCACCGGCAGGCCGGCCGCGGCGAGCACCTGCCGGTGCGTGACGCCGTACTTCGGGCCCATGCTCTCCACCCCGTGCGAGACCGTCGGCACGCCGCAGGCCGCGAGCACCGCGGGCAGGAACGGCGCGGCGGGCAGCGTGCGGTTGTAGCCGTCGTAGGGATCGCCCAGATCGAGCACCTCGTCCACGGGCGCGGTCGCGCGCCGCGTCGCGTCGCGGATCGCCTCGAGCAGGCCGCGGTTCTCGTCGTCGGTCTCGCGCTTCATGCGCAGCGCGATGAGGAACACGCCGGCCTGCACCGGGTCCACGGCGCCGTCGAGCACGAGGCGCATGCCCTCGCGCGCCTCCTCGCGCGAGATGTCCCGGGAGAGCTCCGGCCCCGTGGCGATGCGCTTCAGGATCGAGCTCATCAGGGCCGCGCTCACGGGCCCTCCGCGCCGGGCACGCCGATCAGGATGCGGCCGCCCTCCTCGCGCACCGGATAGGTGCGCAGGTTCTCCTCGGCCGGCTCCTCCAGCGCCTCGCCCGTGCAGACGTTGAAGCGGCTGTTGTGCAGCGGGCACTTGACGAGCTCGCCCTTCAGCACGCCGGTGGAGAGCGACGCCTCCTCGTGCGTGCAGGTGTCGTCCACGGCGCACAGGCGCCCGGCGACGTTGGCGAGCAGGATGCGGCGGCCGCCGACATCGAAGCGCTTCATCGTGCCCTCGCGCAGCTCGCCCGCCCTTGCGATCTCGACGAAGATCATGCGGCCGGCTCGAACCATTTCAGACGCTCGCGCAGCCTCACCACCTCGCCGACGATGATGAGCGTGGGCGCGCGCACCTCGCTGCGCTGCACGAGGCCCGGCAGCGTCGCCAGCGTGCCCGCGAGCACGCGCTGCTGCGGCGTGGTGCCCGCCTGCACGAGCGCGGCGGGCGTTTCGGCCGGCAGGCCGTGCTCGACGAGCCGCGCGCACAGCTGCTCGAGCGCGAGCAGCCCCATGTAGAAGACGATGGTCTGGTGCGGCTGCGCGAGCGCGCGCCAGTTGAGCTCGAGGCTGCCGTCCTTCAGGTGGCCGGTGACGAAGACCACCGACTGCGCGTGATCGCGGTGCGTGAGCGGGATGCCGGCGTAGGAAGCGCAGCCGGCGGCGGCCGTGATGCCCGGCACCACCTGGAAGGGAATGCCCTCGGCGGCGAGCGTGTCGATCTCCTCGCCGCCGCGCCCGAAGATGAAGGGATCGCCGCCTTTGAGGCGCACGACGCGCTTGCCCTCCTTCGCGAGGCGCACGAGGAGCGCGTTGATGTCCTCCTGCGGCAGCGTGTGCTGCGCGCGCTCCTTGCCCGCGTAGATGCGCTCGGCCTCCATCCGCACGAGGTCGAGAATCGGCTTGGAGACGAGGCGATCGTAGACCACCACGTCGGCCTGCTGCATGAGGCGCAGCGCGCGGAAGGTGAGCAGATCCGGGTCGCCGGGCCCCGCGCCCACGAGCGAGACCTCGCCCCCGCTGAAGGCGAGCCGCGTGTCCTCGAGCGCGGCCTCGAGCGCCTTGCGCGCCTGCGCGTCGCGGCCGTTCAGCACGAGCTCGGCGATCGGCCCCTGCAGCGTGCGCTCCCAGAAGCGCCGCCGCTCCGGTCCCGAAAAGCGCGCCTTGACGCGGTCGCGGAATTCCGCGGCGAGCGAGGCGAGCCTGCCGTAGGCCGCGGGCACGAGGCTCTCCAGCCGCGCGCGCAGCAGGCGCGCGAGCACGGGCGAGGCGCCGCCGCTCGAGACCGCGACGACGAGCGGCGGCCGCTCGATGATCGAGGGCAGGATGAACGAGCACAGCGCCGGCTGGTCCACGACGTTCACCGGGATGTGGCGCGCCCTGGCGGCGGCGGCCACGGCGCGGTTCACCGCCTGGTCGCTGGTCGCGGCGATCACCAGCGCGTAGCGGCCCACCTCCTCCTCGCGGAACTCGGTCGTGATCGTGACCTGCGCGCCCGCGCGCCGCAGCAGCGCCGCCTTGCGCGAGCCGACCTGGCCCGCGCCGACGACGAGGCACGGCTCGCCGCGCACGTTCAGGAAGATCGGCAGGTAGTCCATCGCCCTATGATAGATTCATCCGGCAACGTGCATGCCCCGGTATCTCACACTGTCGCGCGCGGCACGCCTGGTCGGCGTGCGCCGCGGCGCGCTGCAGGCGAAGATCCGCAGCGGCGAGCTCGCCGCGTTCGAGGGCATGGTCGCGGAGGAGGACCTGGCGCGCGCCTATCCGCAGGCGCGCCTGGAGGACAACACCGTCCTCGAGCGGCTCGAGGCGATCAAGGAGGCGGCATTCGCGCGGCGCGTGCGCGAGCGCGTGCTGCCGAGCGCCGAGGCGCTGATGGCGCGCCTCGCCGAGCTCGAGCGCTACCGCGCCATCGTGCAGGAGCTGCAGGCGCGGCTGGACGCGCCGGGCGGCACGGCGGGGCTGCTCGAGTGGCTGCGGGAGCGCCTCGCCCCCGCGGCCCCGGGCGGCCGTCCGCTCCTCGCCCACGACAGCCTGCTTAGGATCATGTCGGCACACGTCCAGGTGAAGCCGAGCGGCCACGAGTTCTTCGTCGACGGCAACGACAACCTGCTCGAGGCCGCGCTGCGCGCGGGGCTGTCGCTCGACTACGGCTGCAGCATCGGCAACTGCGGCAAGTGCAAGGCGCGCGTGGTCTCGGGCGAGGTGCAACGCCTCCGCCACTCCGATTACGCCCACAGCGCGGCCGAGAAGGCCGCCGGCGTGGTGCTCATGTGCTGCCACACGGCGCTCACCGACCTCGTGATCGAGGCGCGCGAGGCGCACGGCGCGGCCGACATGCCGCTGCAGACGCTCGAAGCGCGCGTCAAGGCGGTCTCGCCGCTCGGCGAAGATATGCGGCTCCTTCACCTGCAGACGCCGCGCACGCAGCGCCTGCGCTTTCTCGCCGGGCAGTCGGCGCAGCTGTCGCTTCCCGACGGCGCGACCGCGTCGCTGCCGGTGGCGAGCTGCCCCTGCGACGAGAGGAACCTCCAGTTCCACGTGCGCCGGCGCGACGGCGACGCGTTCGCCGGGCGCGTGTTCGACGGCCTGAAGGGCGTGGACGCGGTGCGCGTCGAGGGCCCGCGCGGCGAGTTCGTGCTCGACGAGTCCTCGGCGCGGCCGCTCGTCTTCGTGGCCTTCGGCACGGGCTTCGCGCCGGTGAAGAGCCTCATCGAGCACGCGATGGCGCTCGATGCCTCCGAGTCGCTGCACCTCTACTGGATCGCCGGCGAGGGCGGCCACTACCTCGACAACCTGTGCCGCGCCTGGAGCGACGCACTGGACGACTTCCACTACACGCCGATCCGGGCGGGCGGCGGCGAGGAGGACGCCGCGCTCCTGCCGGTGCTGCGCGACCATCCGCGGCTCGAGGCCTGCGACGTGTACGTCGCCGGTCCCGGGCCGTGGGCGCAAGCGGCCGAGTTCCTGCTGCTCGAGCACGGTTCGCCGCGCGCGCAATTGAGGGTCAGCGCCCTGCAGGCCTGAGGCCCGCCCGGCGGCCGCGGCCGAGCCCCTGCTCGACCGCCGCCACCGCGGCTTCGACCCGCGAGCGCATGCCGAGCTTGCGCAGGATCGCCTTCACGTGCAGCTTCACCGTGCCGTCGGTGATGTCGAGCGAGCGCGCGATCATCTTGTTGCTCTGCCCGTCGGCGATGCACTCGAGGATCTCCAGCTCGCGCGGCGTGAGCTCGGCGAAGGGCGCGGGCGCCCGCCGCGGCGCGGGCGGCGGGCTCTCGGCCTTGCCCACCAGCCGCGCGAGCGTGCCCACGAGCTCGCGCGCGACGACGTTGTTGCCCTGCAGCGCCGCCTCCAGCGCCGGCACGAGCTCCTCGGGCTCGATGTCCTTCAGCAGGTAGCCTTGCGCGCCGGCGCGCAGCGCCGCGGCGAGGTCGGCGTCCTCGCGGCTCATGGTGAGCATGACCACGGGCGCGCGCACGCCGGCCGCGCGCAGCGCGCGCAGGGTCTCGATGCCGCCCTGGCCGGGCATCTTCACGTCGAGCAGGATGAGGTCCGCGGGCAGCTCGCGCGCGCGGCGCACGCCCTCCTCGCCCGAGCCGACCGAGGCCACCACCTGCACGCCGCGGCTCTGCAGCAGCTCCTCGATGCCCTTCCTCACCAGCGCGTGGTCGTCGATCAGCAGGACGCGCATGGCTAGCGCTGCAGCGCGTTGAACATGAGCACGATGCGCGTGCCCTCGCCCGGCTCGCTCTCGATCACGATCTGCCCGCCCAGGCGCTCGGTGCGCTCGCGCATGATGGCGAGGCCCGCGTGCTCGCCGGCGAGGCCCTCGACGCCCTCGCCCATGCCCTGGCCGTCGTCCTCGACGAGCACCGTGTAGAGCTCGTCCTGGTTGTTGAGCAGGATGCGCACGTTGTGCGCGCCGGCGTGCTTGCGGACGTTGGCGAGCGCCTCCTGCACGATGTAGAAGACCTGGATCTCCTGCGCGGGCGGCAGGTCGAGCGAGGCGCACTCGTTCTGGAAGAACACGGCGATGCCCGTCTCGCGGCGGAAGCGCTCGACCAGCTCGGCAAGCGTGCGCGCGAGCCCTCCCTCGCCGATCTTCAGCCGGTAGTTGGTGAGGAGCTCGCGCACGTCGGCGTTCGCCTGCTCGATGGCGCGGCGCAGCCGGCCCGCCTCGTACTGCGCGCGGCCGAGGTCCTTGCGCGCCAGGTCCTCGCCGAGCAGCTTCACCTGCAATCGCATGCCGATCAGCGACTGCGCGAGCGAGTCGTGCAGCTCGTTGCCGATGAGCGCGCGCTCCTCCATGATGGCCACGCGCCGCGCCTCGCTTTCCAGGCGCGCCTTCTCCACGGCGAGCCCGAGGTGGCGCCCGACGCTGACCAGCAGGTCCGGCATGTCCTCGCCCATCGCGGCGAGCGGCCGGTCGAGGAACAGCGTGAACACGCCGAGCTCCTGCTCCTGGTACTTCACCGGCACGGAGGCGAAGCCGGCGCACTGGCGCTCGAGCGCGCGCTCGTCCGCGCCCGGCGCGAGGCCGCGGCTCGCAACCAGGCGCGTCTCGCCGCTGCCGCTCGCGAGGCGCACGCTCGCCGCGCGCGCGTCGACGAGCTCGATGAAGGCGTCGAGGAAACCCTCCATCACCTGCTCCAGTGTCCCCGGCTGGCTGAGGCTGGTCGCCACCGCGTAGAGGATGTCGAGCGACTGCGTCTTGCGCGCAAGTCGCACCGACGGCGCCTGCCCGGCGCCCGGCTTCGAGGACTGGGTGTTGGCCATGCGGCGGGCCAGCGTAACGCCGCGCTGCGGCGACGTCCAGAGCGCCCCTAGCCGCCGGGCTTCGGCGCCTTGTGCGAGGGGTCGTTCGGGTTGATGAAGATGAAGCGCCATTCGCCCGGGTTGAGCTCGACGTAGTCGAGCGTGGCGCCCGTGAGCAGCTCGACGCTGCCGGGCGAGACGAGGAGCTTCACGCCCGCGCTCTCGAACTGCGCGTCGCCCTCGGCCGCCTCGTCGAAGCCCATGCCGTACTCGATCACGCCTTTGTCGTCCAGGCGCGCGGCGAGGCGCAGGCAGGCGCCCGCGCCGCCCGACCGGGCGATCTGCTCGGCGGCCTTGGGCGTGACCGTGATCATCAGCCCGTGCTCCAGGCGCGCGGCCGGCGCATGCCGGCGATCTTGCACGCCTGCTTCACGTAGCCGTAGGGAAAGAGCCGGAACAGGTCGTTGCGGTCCGCCTGGCCCGGCCCCCGGTACTCGGCGAGGTGCTTCATGACGTGGCGCGCATCCGGCGCGATGTGGTGCTCGTCGTAGTACTGGCGCATGAAGCGCAGCACCGTCCAGTGCGCGTCCGTGAGCGCGATGCCCTCCTTGCGGGCGAGCGCCTCCGCGACGCTGTCGTTCCAGTCGGCGGGGTCGACCAGGTAGCCTTCCTCATCGAACGTCATCAGGCGTGGGCCTCCGTGTTAACGCACCGACGCGCGAACTGCACGAAGCGCGCCGCCCAGCGATGGCCGGCGACGTCGCGCAGGTGCGCGTAGGAAGCGATCAGGTTCTTGTGCACGATGCCGTCGCGGCGGCCGTCGATGCCGTGGCCGCGCTCGACCGCGTAGGCGAACGCGAGCCCCGGCGCGAGATTCTCGACGCTCGAGTAGTGGAACTCGTGCGCGCGGATGAGCCCCGGCTGCGCCGGCCACAGGCCGTTGCCGGTCTCGCGCAGGTGCACGTAGCCGCGCCCCACCGGGCGCGCGTGCATGACGATGTCCGCGGGCAGCACGCCCGCCATCTCGGCGCGCCGGCCGTTCCATTCGATCGAGCGCGCGAGGTACATCAGGCCGCCGCACTCGGCATACGCGGGCATGCCGGACTCGATCGCCTCGCGCACCGCGGCGCGCATCGCGGCGTTCGCCGCGAGCGCCTGCATGTGCGTCTCCGGAAAGCCGCCGCCGATGAAAAGCGCGTCCACCGCCGGCAGGCGCTTGTCGCGCAGGGTGTCGAACGGCACCAGCTCGGCGCCCGCCTCGCGCAGCGCCTCGAGGTCGCCCGGATAGTAGAAGCCGAAGGCCGAGTCGCGCGCGATGCCGATCTTCAGCGGCGCGCCGCCCGCGCGCGGCGCCGCCGGCGTCGCCGGCGCGTCCAGGGCGGGCGCCGAGCGCCCCACGGCGAGGAGCGCATCGAGGTTCACCTGCGCGGCGATGCGCGCGGCGATGTCCTCGACGCGCGCGCGCGCGGCGTCGGCCTCGTTGCTCGGCACGAGCCCGAGGTGGCGCTCGACGATCGTGAGCTGCTCGTCGTACTGCAC
>JBFWWT010000028.1:0-13182 GCA_050246035.1 Burkholderiales bacterium | reverse complement strand
GCCTGCCCGCCGATGATGATCACGTAGAGCTGCGCGAGCCCGCCCGCGATCACGCACGCGCAGGCCGCGGCGAGCGCGGCGCGCGAGCGCAGCGCGAAGACGAGCACGAGCGGCACGATGCCGCCCACGAGCACCTGGCCGACCCAGAAGAGCGCCGTGTAGAGGCCGCCGTCCACGAGCAGGAAGCGCTCGAACTCGAGCTGGCGCGCGACGTAGAGGTTGGTGAGGCGGTGCACCGCGACGAAGTAGAGCACCGCGGCGACGAAGATGCCGAGCAGGCTACCGAGACGCGCGAGCAGCTCGTCGCTCAAGGGGCGAGCGCTCCAGCGGCACGCGGCCATCAGCACGAGCACGAACGCCGCCGTGCCGAAGGCGAACGACATGACGATGAACAGCGGCGCGAGCAGCGCGCTGTCGTAGGGCTCGCGCGCCACCAGGAAGCCGAAGATCGAGCCCGTGCCGGTGGTGAGCACGAGCCGCCAGAGGAACGCGAGCACGCCCGCGCGCGCCGTGTAGCCGTTCATGCGCCGCTCGAACATCGTCCAGAGATACAGGGCCACCACCGCGAAGAACCCGGTGTAGAGGAAGATGTTCCAGGCGAAGATCGACTTGAAGTTGTAGTGCGTCATCGCCACGATCAGCCGGTCGGGCCGGCCGAGGTCGAGCACGAGGACGGCGAGTCCGCCGGCGAGCAGCGCCACGGCGAGGAGGCCCGAGAGGCGCGCGAGCGGCTTGTAGAGCTCGCGCCCGAAGACGGACGCGACCGAGGCGACGTTGAGCGCGCCCGAGGCCGCGACGATGAGGAACACCGCGAACACGTGCGGCGTGCCCCAGACGATGCGGTTGGTCATGCCGGTGATGACGTGGCCCTGGTGCTCCATCGCCCAGGCGGCGGCCAGCCCCCCGGCGATGAGCAGCGCGAGCAGGCCGAGCAGCCCGTAGAAGCCGGCGCTCCGTCCTTCGATCTCGCGGTACTGGACGCTCGCCATGGCTAGAGGTGCTGGTAGCGCACGCCCGTGTTGAGGGCGAGGTCGGCGCGCAGCTGGGTCGAGGGCTCGGTCTTCAGGCGCCGATGGATCTCCGAGGCGGCATCGTTGAGATCGCCGAACACCAGCGCCTCGCTGCAGGCCTCCACGCACGCGGGCTGCTCGCCGCGGTCCACGCGATGCACGCACAGCGTGCAGGACTCGACCGTGCCCTTGCCGCGCGGCACGTCGGGCTTCTGCCCCGTGACCGGCTCGTGGATGAAGGAGCGCGCGCCGAACGGGCAGGCCATCACGCAGTAGCGGCAGCCGATGCAGGTGTGCTTGTCCACGAGCACGATGCCGTCGGCGCGCTTGAAGGACGCGCCCGTGGGGCAGACGTCCACGCAGGGCGGGTGCTCGCAGTGCTGGCACATGAGCGGCAGCGTCTGCACGTGGCCGGTGGCGCGGTCGCGCAGGCTCACCTTGCGGATCCACTGCGCGTCGGTCGCCGGGCGGCCGTGGCCCGTGACGCCGTTTTCCTCGTGGCAGGCAGTGACGCAGGCATCGCAATCCGTGCACTTCTCGACGTCGATCAGCAGCCCCCAGCGCTTGAGCGCGGAGGCCGCCTCCTCGGGCGAGCGCGCGAGCGCGAGCTCGACGAGGTGCAGGCCCGGTACGAGCGCCGCGCCCGCGGCGGCGGCCGCGCCCCAGGCGAGCACCTGCCGGCGCCGGGGATTCATCGCGCTGCCGCCTTGTGCCGCGCCGAGCTGTGGCACTCGAAGCAGTCGATCTTCACGGAGGCGTAGGCGTGGCAGCTCGAGCAGAAGCCCTCCTCGCCCAGCACGCTGCCGGTCTTCGCGCTCGCGTGGCACTCGACGCAGCCCTTCAGGCTGAAGCGCGTGGCGCGGACGCCCTCGCGCATCGTGCGGTCGCGCTGGTGGAAGAGCATCTTCATGTGGTTGCGCCGCATCTCCTCCACGGGCGCGACGCAGGCCTCGCCCTTCTCGATCTTGATGACCGGCTGGGCGACGCGACCGGTGTCGGCGAAGCCCGCGGCCGCGAGCAGCGCGGCGAAGACGGCGGCGGCGAGGCGCGTCATGCGCGGGCGCTCAGTGGTCGCCCATCCCCATCTTGATGTAGCCGGTGGGGCAGACGTCGGCGCAGATATGGCAGCCGATGCACAGGTCGTAGTCGGTGTAGACGTAGCGGCCCATGGTGGACTCCGCCTTCGGCGTGCGCTTCACCGCGGTCTGCGGGCAGTAGATCACGCAGTTGTCGCACTCGAAGCACATGCCGCAGCTCATGCAGCGCTTGGCCTCGTCCACCGCCTGCTTGTCGGTCAAGCCCACCATGCGCTCCTCGAAGTGACCCAGCACCTCCTCGGCGCTCGGCCCGATCTCGGTGCGCTTGATGCGCTCGGCGTAGGGGAAGTGTCCGAGGAAGAGCTCGTCGGCCTTGCAGACCTCGGCGGCGCTGCGGTCCTCGTAGTTGTGGACGGCGAAGCCGCCCACGGCCTTGCCGGCGAGCGAGGTGCCGCGCAGGCCCTGGTCGATCGGGCGCGGGCCGTTCTCGGGGGAGGCCTCGAACCGCGCCGGCTCGAGCTTCGTCTCGCGCAGCTTCTCCAGCAGGTTGAAGTGGTGCACGTCCACTTTCGGGCGCTTGGCGAACTCCTCGCCCTTGAGATAGCGGTCGATGCTGTCGGCGGCGACCGAGCCCTGGCCGATCACCGTGGTCAGCAGGTGCGGGCGGATGATGTCGCCGCAGGCGAACACGCCGGGGCGGTTGGGCAGCTGGTAGAACTTGTCGGCGGCGATGAAGCCCTTGCCGTTGTCGAGCTCCTCCATGCCGGCGAGGTCGCCCGCCTGGCCGATCGCCACGACGACCAGCTCGGCCTCGAGGTCGCGCTCGGTGCCGGGCTTCTCGGCGAACTTGCCCTTTTCCCATTGCACCTCGATCACGCGCAGGGCCACCGCGCGGCCGGTCTTTTCGTCGACCACCACCTTCTTCGGCAGGAGGTTGCCCTCGATCTTCACGCCCTCGCGCTGCGCGTCCTCGATCTCGTGCCTGGCCGCGTTCATCTGCTCGATGGGCTGCATCGAGGTGAGCATCACGTCGGCGCCCTGGCGCGCGGCGAGCTTGGAGACGTCGTGCGCCGTGTGGCCCATGACCACGTTCTCGGGGCGCTCGGTCTCGGCGGCGTTCTCGATGTAGCCCAGGCGCCGCGCCACCGACACCACGTCCACCGAGGTGTCGCCGCCGCCGACCACGACCACGCGCCCGGCGACCGCCTTGAGGCGTCCCTGGTTGAAGGCTTCGAGGAAGGCCACGCCGCTGATGACGTTGGGCGCGTCCGCGCCCGGCACCGGCAGCGGCCGGCCCGATTTGCAGCCGATCGCGATCAGCACCGCGTCGTACTGCGCCTGCAGGTCCTGCAGCGTCACGTCGCGGCCGATGCGCGTGCTCGCGCGCACTTCCACGCCCATGTTGACGATGCGGTTGATCTCGCCGTCGAGGTGCGTGCGCGGCAGGCGGTAGCCCGGCACGCCGTACTTCGCCATGCCGCCGAGCTCCGCGTGATCGTCGAAGATCGTCACGGCGTGGCCCTTGCGGCGCAGCTGGTAGGCGGCCGACAGGCCCGCCGGCCCGCCGCCGACGATCGCGACGCGCTTGCCGGTGTCCGGGCCCGCCTCGAACTGGTAGCCCTGCTTCAGCGCGTAGTCGCCGATGTACTGCTCGACCGCGTTGATGCCGACGTAATCCTCGACCTTGTTGCGGTTGCAGCCGGTCTGGCAGGGCGCCGGGCACACGCGCCCCATCATCGAGGGGAAGGGATTCGCGTCGGTCGAGCGCCGGAACGCGTACTCCTGCACGGCGACGCCCTTGGGCGCCTTCTCGATGCCGCGCACGATGTTCAGCCAGCCGCGGATGTCCTCGCCCGAGGGGCAGCTCGCCTGGCAGGGCGGCGTCTTGTGCACGTAGGTCGGGCACTTGTCGGACTCGTCGCCGGCGAAGATGCGCTCCTGGTAGGAGCGCCACTCGTGGTCGCCGTCCTTGAACTTGCGGAACGTGTGGCCGGGCTTGGCTTCGGGCTTGGCTGCGGGTGCTGACATGGCTATCTCCGGTTCAATACGATGGCTTTCGACACCAGCCCGTGCACGCTGCCGATCATGTCCATCGGGTGCTTGTAATAGGGCAGGACCTTGGTGAACTGGCTCTTGCAGATGGCGCAGATCGCGGCGAGGTAGTTGACGCCCTGCTCGTCCACCACCTGCTGCAGGGCCTGCATGCGCGGCGCCGCGCCCTTCACGCGCAGCTCCACGAGGTCGTCGGTGAGCAATCCGCCGCCGCCGCCGCAGCAGAAGGTCGTCTCGCCGATGGTCTCGGGCGGCATGTCGACGAACTTGTTGACGCAGGCGCGGATGACGTTGCGCGGGATCGTGAACTGGCCGCCCGGCTCGCCGCCCATGCGCGAGCCGCGCGCCACGTTGCACGAGTCGTGGAAGGTCACCACCTTGTCGTCGTTCGCGCTCTTGTCGAGCTGCAGCGCGCCGCGCTGGATGAGATCCCAGGTCAGCTCGCAGATGTGCTGCGGCGCCGGGTAGCGCGGGTCGAGGAAGTCGAAGGGGCCGATGAGCGTGTTCCAGAAGCTGTAGGCCACGCGCCAGGCGTGGCCGCACTCGCCCACCACGATGCGCTTCACGCCGAGCTCGAGCGCCGCCTCGCGGATGCGCGCGGCGACCTTGTGCAGGTTGTCGTGGTTGCCGATGAAGAGCGAGAAGTTCGCGGCTTCCGAGGCGTGCGAGGAGAGCGTCCAGGAGATGCCCGCCGCGTGGAACACCTTGGCGTAGCCGATCAGGCCGTCGATGTGCGGCTCGGCGAAGAAGTCGGCGCTCGGCGTGATGAGGAGCACCTCGGCGCCCTTTTCGTCCAGCGGGAAGCGCACGTCTGCGCCGGTCTCCTCCTTCACGTCCTCTTCCAGGCCCTCGAGCGTGTCGCGCAGCGCGGGCTCGGGCAGGCCCAGGTTGTTGCCGATTCTATGGACCTTGCCGATGATCTCGTTGGAGTACTTCTGCCCCAGGCCCACGCTGTCCATGATGTCGCGCGCGGCCATCGACACCTCGGCGGTGTCGATGCCGTAGGGGCAGAACACCGAGCAGCGCCGGCACTGCGAGCACTGGTGGAAGTAGCTGTACCAGTCGTCCAGCACCTCCTTCGTCATGTCGCGCGCGCCGACGAGCTTCGGCAAGAGCTTCCCGGGCAGCGTGTAGTAGCGCCGGTACACCGAGCGCAGCAGGTCCTGGCGCGCGACCGGCATGTTCTTGGGGTCGGCGGTGCCGAGGTAGTAGTGGCACTTGTCCGTGCAGGCGCCGCACTTCACGCACGAGTCGAGGAACACGCGCAGCGCGCGCGACTCCGAGACGAGCTCGCCCAGGCGCCGCACCGCGACCTTCTCCCAGTCGGGCACCAGCTCGCCCGGAAAGCCGAGCGGCGCCTGGTGCTCGGGCTTGGCGACGAAGGGCTTCGAATGCGCCATCGTCCCCTCGCGCACGAGCGGGATGACGGGGTACTCGCCCAGCTTCGGCGTCTCGAAGGCGGCCGCCATGTCAGCCCAGGCGCGCGGACCAGCCGGCCACGTGGCGGCGTTCGCGCGCGTCATCCACCTGGTTGAGGCTCGGGCTGAAGAACACGCCCGGCGCGTGCAGGAGCTTGGACACGGGGAAGACGATCATCAGCGCCGCCACCAGCGCGAGGTGGATGAGCAGCGGCGGGTCCGCCGGCAGCGGCCGCCAGTCGAGGACCATCAGGCCGAGGAAGAAGGCCTTCAGCGCCACGATGTCGGTGTGCGCGACGTACTTCATGGCGAGGCCGCTCGCGGCGATGGCGACGAGCAGCGCGAGCATCAGGTGGTCGGAGGCGCTCGAGATGTAGCGCACGCGGTCCACCAGCACGCGCCGCGCCCACAGGCCCGCGAGCCCGGCGAGCATGGCGAAGCCCGCGTACACGCCGAAGGGCTGGATGAGCGCCACCCACGACCACACCGGCTCGGTGAAGTAGCGCAGGTGCCGCGCGAGCACCAGCGCGAGCGCGACGTGGAAGGTCCACCCGAAGAGCCAGATCCACTTGTTGGAGCGGTAGAGGCTCCTGAAGAGCAGCACCTCGGCGGCCATGCGCCGCACGACGCCGCCGCGCGTGGTGGGCGCGGGCGGCACCGGGATCTTGAGCGGCTGCGGCGTGCGCGCGTAGCGCGCGATGCGCGCGAGCACGCCCGCCACGAGGATCGCCGTCGCGACGTAGAAGAGCAGCGCGTACGTGACGGTCAGCGCGGACATGGCCGTCCGCCCAGCCCGTTACACGCAGCCGGTCGGCTTGGGCAGGCCCGCGTACTTGCACGCCTGCTTCGCGGGGCCGTACGGATAGAGCTCGTACAGGTACTTGCTGTTGCCCTTGTCGGGCCCGAGCTTCTTGCCGATCGCCTTGGTGAGCACGCGCACC
This sequence comes from Burkholderiales bacterium, assembly GCA_050246035.1. GTDB lineage: Bacteria > Pseudomonadota > Gammaproteobacteria > Burkholderiales > SG8-39 > JAABQT01. Next base: position 6,724 of record JBFWWT010000028.1, on the reverse strand, counting down.
GCGGGGGCGATCTGGTACTCGTCGTAGTACTCGCGCAGGAAGTTGATCACCTCCCAGTGCGCGTCGCTCAGCTCGCAGCTGTCCACGCGCGCCATTTCCTTGGCCACGTCCTCGGACCAGTCGGTGCGGTTGGTGAGGTAGCCTTCCTCGTCGGTTTCGATGGTTTGGCCGTTGACTTCGATGCTCATGAGTTCCTCCAGGGTTTCAAAGCCAGGACTGCACGGCGTCGTGCTCCACCACGAGGTCCACGAACCCCCCGTAGTCCACCAGGCGAACGCCGTCCATCACCCGGTTCTGCATGCCCCGCGCCTCGACGTCGGGCTTGAGCGCGCACACCTGCACGCGCGGCAGGGCCTCCTGCAATGCTTTCGCCACGGCGGTGTCGCGCGCCGCGGCGTACACGCCGTCCTCGATCAGCAGCACCGTGCTGCCCGGCCGCGCGAAGCGCAGGCAGGTCTCGAGCGCGCGGTGCTCGAAGGGCGACTTGTTCACCGTATGCAGCATCTTCCGCATCCTCAGAAGCTCAGGACCACGTCCTGCTCCTCCATGATCTCGGCCATGCGCTCGGCGCTCACCACCTCGACCGGAACCACCAGGTCCCCGGCCGCGAGGCCGCGCGCGGCGAGCGAGGCCTCGTCCACGTAGAGCTTGGTCACGTCGTAGTCCTCGAGGGCGCGGAAGGCGGGCGAGAAGTTCTTCACTTCCAGGCCCTTCGTGTCCTGCCCCTTCGCGAGCTGGTAGACGCCGTCGCCGACGAAAGCGAGGCTCACGTCCTGCTCGAAGGCCGCGCCGATCAGCACCACCTCCAGCGACTCGAGCGCGTAGATCGTCCCGTAGGGCGCCTTGCGGTTCACGTACAGGAACTTCTTGACCGTGCCGCCCGCGTTCTCGTCAGTCACCGAACACCACCAGTCGGTCGGCCTCGATGCCGGCCTCGATCAGCTGCCCGAGGCCCGAGATGCGAAAGCCCGGCGCGAGGTTGTCGGCGTCCTTGCCGTGGCGCTTCGCCTCGGCCTTGTCCATGAGTCCGCGGCGCTGCGCCGCCGCGATGCACACCACGAGGTCGAGCTTGTGCTCGGCGGCAAGCTCGCTCCAGCGCTTGACGATGTTGCGGTCGTCCTGCGGCGGGACCGTGAGGCGCGTGCCGTTGTTCACCCCGTCGTGGTAGAAGAACACGCGGCAAATCTCGTGGCCCTTCGCGAGCGCCGCCCGTGCGAACTGGTAGGCGCTGTCCGAGGCCTGGTGCGTGTAAGGCCCCTCGTTCACCAGGATGCCGAGCTTCATGCCTCGCGCGCGCCCTAGAAGCGGATGTGCGCCGAGGCGTTGAGGCTGTTCCTCGCGCCGCGCCAGTTGTCGATGTGGAACTTGGTGAACGGCAGACCCGTCAGCTCGAAGAAGCGCGGCCAGCCGATCCGCTCCACCCAGTCGCCGACGCGCTCCCAGTGCCGCGCGTCCTTCTTGTAGGTGTAGAGGATCTTCTTCACCACCTCGGCGACTTCCGGCCAGCGCGGCGGGTTGTTGGGCAGGCCCGCGGCCACCAGCTTCTGGAACATGGGCTTGGAGCGCGCGTTGGAGTTCTTGCCGCCCACCCAGATGGCGAGCTTGGAGTGCACCGGGTCGTTGATCTGCATCGGCGGGCACGGCGGATAGCAGGCGCCGCAGCAGATGCACTTCTTCTCGTCCACCTCGAGCGAGGGCTTGCCGTTCACCATCGCCGGGCGGATCGCCGCCACCGGGCAGCGCGCGACCACCGAGGGCCGCTCGCAGACGTTCGCCACCAGGTCGTGGTTGATCTTGGGGGGCTTCGTGTGCTGGATGTTGATGGCGATGTCGCCCTGGCCGCCGCAGTTGATCTGGCAGCAGGAGGTGGTGATGTGCACGCGGTTGGGCATCTCCTCCTTGATGAACTCCTGGTAGAGCTCGTCCATCAGGGACTTCACCACGCCCGAGGCGTCGGTGCCGGGGATGTCGCAATGCAGCCAGCCTTGCGTGTGCGAGATCATGGTCACCGAGTTGCCGGTGCCGCCGACCGGGTAGCCCGCGTCGTTGAACGCCTGGATGAGCGGCCCGACCTTCTCCCACTTGGACACCATCACCTCGAGGTTCGAGCGGATGGTGAAGCGCACGTGGCCCTCGCCGTACTTGTCGACGATGTCGCAGAGCAGGTTGATCTCGTAGGGGCCGAGCTGGCGCTGCGTGCCCACGCGCACCGTCCAGATCTCGTCGCCCGAGTAGGCGACGTGGTGCAGCACCCCGGGGCGCGGCCGGTCGTGGTACTTCCAGTTGCCGAAGTTCTTGACCATGAGCGGATGCATGTACTGCATGCCGTCCGGGCAGCCGCTCTCGATCGGCGTGCGCATCTGCTTCTTCTCGATTGCCTGTGCTTGTGCCATGTCGCTGGTTCCTCGTCGGTCGGCTCAGGCCGCGGCCTTGTCCTGGTGGCGCTCGATCCACTTCTGCGCCTCCTGGTCCCAGTCGTCCGTGCGGATGTAGGAGCTGGTGCGCGGGTGGGCGATCATGTTGGGATCCACCTCGATGCCGATGCCCTCGAGGAAGGCCGCCAGGCCGATCCGCTCGATCATCTCGCCGCAGCGCTCGTGCTCCAGGCCGTTCTCGGCCCAGAAGTCGATCACCGTCGCGGCCAGCTCGCGGATTCTCTCGAAGTCCTCGTCGGTGTCCATCTTCATGAACGGCACGATCACGGTGCCCATGGTGTCGCCGATCTTGAGCGTGCGCTTGCCGCCGATCAGCACCGTGACGCCGCGGTCCGTGCCGGGCTTCAGGGCCTTGGTCATGACGTTGATGCAGTGCATGCAGCGCACGCAGCTCTTGTTGTCGACTTCCAGCGTGTCGTCGTCGTTCAGCGAAAGCGCCTTCGTCGGGCAGCGCGTGATGACGTTGTCGATGGTGTACTTGCGGCCGTGGCCCTCGACGTAGGCCTTGACCTCTTTCTGGTCCACCTGCATGTCGTCGCGCCAGGTGCCGATGACCGCGAAGTCGGCGCGCTGGATCGAGTTCATGCAGTCGTTCGGGCAGCCCGAGACCTTGAACTTGAACTTGTAGGGCAGCGCCGGGCGGTGCATGTCGTCGATGAAGTTGTTGACGAGCGTGCGGTGCAGCCGGTGCTCGTTGGCGCAGGACTGCTCGCAGCGCGCCGCGCCCACGCAGGACATGGCCGTGCGCACGCAGGGGCCCGCGCCGCCGAGGTCGAAGCCGTACTCGTTGATCTCGTCGAAGAAGTGCTGCGTGTTCTCGGAGGTCGCGCCGATGAACATGATGTTGCCGGTCTGCCCGTGGAAGGCGATGAGGCCCGAGCCCCACTTGTTCCACGAGTTGGAGAGCTGCCGCAGGATCTTGGTGGTGTAGTGGTTGCCCGCGGGCGGCTGCACGCGCAGCGTGTGGAACTCCTTCGACTCCGGGAACATGCTCGCCACCTCGGAGAAGCGCGGGATGATGCCCCCGCCGTAGCCGAAGACGGAGACCGTGCCGCCTTTCCAGTAGCCGAGGCGCGTCTTGTACGAGTACTCGAGCTGGCCGAGCAGGTCGACCATCATGTTGTTGTCGTGCGCGAGGCGCTTGAGGCCCGTGACGAAGCTCGGCCAGGGCCCGCTCTCCAGCTGGTCGAGCATGGGCGTCGGGTGGAACGGCTTCGTGGACTTCTTTTCTTTCGGCAGGTAAGTACTGTGACGCGCCGGATCTTTCGGCAGCTTGTCGGCCATGGGCTCCTCCACGAGTGTCTGACTCGGCCCGGGCAGTGTACGAGGCGCCGCTGCGGTACCCGGGAAGGCATTAGGGATAATCGCAGTGCAGCAATCCTTCCACTTTAGGGATATAAGAAATTTCCAAAACGGGCCGGAACACGTCGCAATTCAACCGCTTGCGACGACGCCGGGTATCGGAACCCTGCTCCACAGGCGCAATGCCGTCCGCGTGGCCCTTGCGGTAGCGTTCGAACCGCGACCATGAACGCCGTCCTCACCCGTCCCGAAATCGACGAGCACTGGCGCGAGCGCAAGCTCGCGCACTACCCGCGCCATGCGCAGGACCTCGTCGTCGAGGTGCGCGATCCGCGCAATCTCACGGAGAGCGAGGCCGGGAAACTGCGGCAGGTCTGCGCGCGCGCGAACATGGCGATCTACTCGAGCCCGCTCGCCGGCCTCGAGGACAAGGACATCGTGCGCCGCGTCGGCGCGCGCCTGGGCCTCGCGCGCCTGCAGTCGAACCCGTTCGCGGACGAGGACGGCATCAGCTCGCTCGAGACCGCGCCGGAGAAATCGGCGCGCGGCTACATCCCGTACTCCAACCGGCGGCTCCTCTGGCACACCGACGGCTACTACAACCCGCCGGCGAGCCGCATCCGCGCCTTCATCCTGCATTGCGTGCGGCCCGCCGCTTCGGGCGGCGAGAACCGGCTGCTCGATCACGAGATCGCCTGGATGCTGCTGCACGACGAGAATCCCGAGCACGTGCGCGCGCTCTCGGCGCCGGACGCCATGACGATTCCCGCGAACGAGGACGAGGGCATGCCGCGCCCCGCGCAGAGCGGGCCGGTCTTCAGCACCGACGGCGGCGCGCTGCACATGCGCTACACGGCGCGCACGCGCAGCATCGTCTGGCGGCAAGACGCGGCCACGCGCGCCGCGCTCGAGTGCCTCAACCGGATTCTCGAGTCGGCCTCGGCTTACGTCTTCACGCTGCGCCTGCAGAGCGGCCAGGGGCTCGTGTGCAACAACGTGCTGCACGACCGGAGCAGCTTCACCGACTCACCCGGCGCGGGGCGGCTCGTCTATCGCGCCCGGTATTCCGATCGCATCGCCGCGCCATGAGCACGAAGTACATCCCCCTCAAGTACATCCGCGAGGATCCGTCGGTCGGCAACGCCGACGACAGCTCCGACGCGAAAGAGTCCACCGCCAGGCTCGAGCGCCTCGTCGAGGACCTGCGCGGCCAGCTGGAAGCGCTCTCGCCGGGCGCGGCTGCCCTGCGGCGCGCCGACCTCCTGCTGCAGCTCGGCCGCGCGCTCGTGCGGCTGGAGCAGGGCCCGCAGGCCTGGGCCGCGGCGCGCGAGGCGTTCGGCCTCTACCTCGGCGAGCAGGCCTGGGAAGGCGCCGCGCAGTGCTGCGACGTGCTCTTTCTCGCGGACCAGCCGGAATCGCTCGCGGCGCTCGGGCAGGGAATCTGGCTCGCCGTCACCTACCCGGTGGATCCGGAGCTGAGCGTCGCGCTACTGCACCGGGTGGTCGAGGAGACGCCGCCCGACGCCGACGGCGCGGCGGTGGCCGCGATCGCCGCGTACTACCTCGTGGACCTGCGCGCGCAGGAGCCGCAGCGCGAGCACCTGCTCCTCTACGCCAACCAGGTGCTCGCCACGGTGGCGCGCCGCCACAGCGGCGTGGATGGTCAGGAGGCGTTCAACCGCTGGATCCAGGACATGGAACTGGGCGAGCCGGCGAAATTCCTGCCGCGCCTGAGGAACGTGGTCGACGTGCTGGTGCAGGACGACTGGTGGTTCGACCGCGAAGAGCTCCAGGCGAAGCTGCCCGCCGACTGAGCGCCATGAGCCGCGACGAGATCGTGGACGCGGTGTTCGCCATCTCCTGCCGCAGCCTGCCGGTGGATCACGCCTACGCGCTCTCGCAGGCCGTGCAGGCGGCGCTGCCGTGGTTTCCTGATGAGCCCGAGGCGGGTCTGCACACCATCCACGGCGCGGCCTCGGGCGCCGGATGGACGCGTCCGGAGGAGCGCGTGGAGCTCTCGCATCGCGCCAGGCTCGCGCTGCGCCTGCCGCGCCGCCGGCTGGAGGATGCCGCCGCGCTCGTCGGACAGACGCTCGAGGTCGCCGGCTCCGCGATGCGCGTGGACCGGCTCGCGGCCCGGCCGCTTGTCCGGATCAAGACGCTTTTCTCGCGCAGCGTGGTGCTCGCCGAAGACGAGGAAGCGGCATTCCTCGCCGCCGCCGCGACGGAGCTCGGCGCGCTCGGCATGAAGCCCTCGACGATGCTCTGCGGGCGCGAGGTTTCGCTCGCGACGCCCGAGCGCACCTACCGCACGCGCAGCCTGATGGTGGCGGGATTGTCCATCGATCAGTCGCTGGAGCTGCAGCGCCGCGGCCTCGGCGCCGAGCGCAAGCTCGGCTGCGGCGTCTTCATCCCGCACAAGGACGTGGGCGACCTGAGCGCCCGGACCGACGACTAGGCCGCCTGCTTCTCCGCTTCCTCGGGGACCCCTTGCCACAGCATCTCGTAGCCGAGCTCCTTGGTCTCGGTGCACATCTTCGCCAGCGCCTCGAACTTGTTGGAGAAGGTGGCGTCGGCGTGCGAGCGCTCGTGCTCCTCGAAGGATCGCCAGTAGGTGACGATGACGTAGTGGTCGTCGGCGCTGCGCGTGGCGTTGAGCGACCCTTCTGCCGAGACGAAGCCGGAGAACTTGAACACCTGGCCGGCGATGAAGCCGCCCTTGTCGCCCCCGTAGGTCTCCTTGACGACGTTGCACATCTCGCCGACGGCGAGCTCGACGTCCTCGAACTTGACGCCGGGCTTGAGTTTGACGGTGTTGAACAGCATCTTCGCGCCGAACGGCAGCGTGATCGGGTTGAACATGAAGCGGGCTCCTTGCGGTCAGTTTCGCTCGATGCGTATTAGAAACGATTTTCCTTTCCAAGTTCAGAGGCGACCATGAGCTACGAAGTGAACGGCAAAGTGCTGGAGACCACCGAGACCGGCTA
>JBFWWT010000027.1:0-36624 GCA_050246035.1 Burkholderiales bacterium | reverse complement strand
GGTCGGCCCCTGCCAGCGGCTCGCCTGCACGAGATCCGCCTCGGCGATGCCGAGCTCGGCGTAGCGCGCCTGCAATCCGGGGTTGTTGAGCAGCGCGACCTGCGCCGCCGACTCGGGCGTGAGCGGCTGCGCGAGCAGCTCCTTTACCCGCGCGGCGACCGAGTCGCGCTCGTCCGCCGAGCGGATCCACCTGGCGCCGGGCGCGCCGCGCTCGGTCGCGGCCTGCTCGACCGCGCCGAAGCCGCCGTCCTCGCTGAACGTGGCGCAACCGGCGAGGAACACCAGTCCCGACAGGGCAAGCGCCTTCATTTGCGCTCTCCCTGACGCGCCTGCTCGCGCAGGATGCCGATGTGGCCGCCCACGCGCTCGACTTCGTCGTTCGCCTCGCGCCAGGGAATGCGCTTCGCCTCGCCCTGAGCTCGATAGCCTTCGAACGCCGAGCGGTACACCGGTGCCGGCGCTTTCGCCTTCGGATCGACCGGATCCGGGTTCCTGACTTCCTGCGCAACTGCCTGCGTCGCGGACAAGGCCGCGAGCAGCATCCAATGTGCGTGCTTCATGCTCGCTCTCTTCGCAATGAATCGATCGCGCGCGGCACGGGCCGCACGCGGCTCAAGCCTTCACGAAGTCAGGCGAGCGGAGGTCGGTCGAGCTGGGTCGGGACGTGGAGCGGGAAAAGGCGCTCGGCGAGCGCCGTGCGGTCCGCGCCCGTGGGCCGCGGCTCCGTCACGGGCACGACGGGGATGGCGAACGCCGCGCTCGAGCAGTGCTCGGCGCAGACGTTGCAGGAGGACTCCACCGGCTTCGCCGGCGGCGCATCCCCGTGGTGCGCATGCCCCCCGGCGCCGTGCGCGGGTGTCGCCGCCTGCGCGGCCTCGCCGTGATGGCCCGTGGCGCAAAAGCCGATGGTCACGCTCGCCACCGCGCGCAGCGGCAGGACGGCGACGAGGACCAGGACGGCGAGGAACTTCAATGCCCGCGGCATGAGAATCATTATGACATGGGCCCTCGAGCCGGGTTCCCGCCCCCGATCCTAGTGGTGCGAGTGCACCACCGCGTGTCCCTTGCCCCGCGCGATCAGCCACCGGTTGACCGGGAACGCGGCTACCGCGGCCACTGCGAGCGCAATGGCCAGGCTGCCCCAGAAAAGCAGACTGTCGAGCGGCGCATCCATCGCTCCGGGGATCGCCAGCATGATGGCGTTGTCCACGATCTCCATGATGGTGATGGAGGCCGTGTCGGCCGCCAGGGCGAGCTTGGCGGCGGCACCGAGTCCCATGCCCGAGACGAGGAGCGGCCGCATGGTGAGCGCGTAGCCGAAGAAGAACGCGAGGACGACGGCGAGCGCGATGGTTTCCAGGTTGCCCCAGCCGAGCGCGGTGCCGATGACCATGCCGAGAACCTCGCCGATCGCACAGCCGGTCAGGCAGTGGAGCGTCGCCGACCAGGCCAAGGCGTTGAGCGACTGGCGGGGCTGCGCCCCGTGATGTGCGTGCGCGACGTGAGTGTGATTCATACGACCTCCCTGAATGGTGAAGGGCGCAGCGTCAGCCCTCCAATGATGGGAGGGTCAAGGCGGGCTAGGCTTTCGCCAGATCCTCCAGGATCGGGCACTCGGGCCGGTGGTCGCCGTGGCAGTGGTGCACGAGGTGCTCCAGTGTGTCCGCCATGGATTTCAGCTCGGCGATGCGCCGGCGCAGCGTCTGCATGTGCCCGCGAGCGACCTTCTTGACCGAGGCGCTCGGGCGCGACTTGTTCTGCCAGAGCGACAGCAGCTCGCGGATGTCCTCCACGGAGAATCCCAGCGTGCGCGCGCGCTTGATGAAGCGCAGCGTGTGCACGTCGTTCGCCGTGTAGACGCGGTAGTTGGCGTAGGTGCGCGCCACCTTCTTCAGCAGCCCGATCGCCTCGTAGTGCCGGATCATCTTCACCGAGACGCCGCTCGCCTTCGCGGCGCGGCCGATGTCGAGCAGGCCCTGCCCGATCGCCTCCGCGTGCTCAAGGAACCGCTCCGCCTGCCCCATCATCGCCTCCCGAGATCGCGCAGCACCTCCCGCGCGCAATTGTGCCCCGGCGCGCCGCTCACCCCGCCGCCGGGGTGAGCGCCCGAGCCGCACAGGTACAGCCCCTTGACCGGCGTGCGGTAGTCGGCGTGGCCGAGCACCGGCCGCGCCGACCACAGCTGGTCGAGCGAGAGCTGGCCGTGGAAGATGTCGCCGGCGGTCAGCCCGAAATCGCGCTCGAGGTCCGCGGGCGAGAGCGCCGTGTGCGCGATGACGCTCGCGCGAAATCCCGGCGCGTGCGACTCGACGACGTCGAGAATGCGCTCGACCGCCTCACCCTTCCTCGCCGCCCAATCGACCTCCGGCGCGAAGTGCTGGCAGAAAAGGCTCGCCACGTGCGCGCCTTTCGGCGCGAGCGTGTCGTCCAGCGTGCTCGGGATCACCATCTCCACGATCGGACGCTGTGCGATACCTTGCGCGCGCGCGTCCAGATAAGCGCGGTCCATGTACTCGAGCGAGGGCGCGAGGATGATGCCCGAAGCATGGTGCGGCCCTTCCTCCGGCAGGCAGGAAAAGCGCGGCAGCGACGAGAGCGCCACGTTCATCCGAAAGGACGCCGACCCCACCTTGTAGCGCTCGATGCGGCCGCGGAAGTCGGGCTCGAGGAGCGCGGGGTCCACCATCTTCAGGAAGAGCCGCTTCGGATCCACGTTGGCGACGACGGCGCGCGCGGCGAGCTCGCGGCCCGCCTCGAGCTCTACGACGCCCGCTCGAATGCATGCCACCGGCGCTTCGCACTCGATCTCCACGGAGAGCCGCCGGGCCTCCGCGGCGAGCGCCTCGCTGATCGCGCCCATGCCGCCGATCGGGTGCCCCCAGATGCCGCGCGTGCCGTTCACCTCGCCAAAGCAGTGGTGCAGGAGGACGTACGCGGTGCCGGGATGAAAGGGGCTCGCGAAGCTGCCGACGACCGCGTCGAAGCCGAACACGGCCCGTGCCGGCTCGGACTCGAACCAGTCGCCCAGCCAGTCGGCGGCGCTGCGCGTGAACAGGCCCAGCAGGTCGCGCCGCGCCGGCATGTCCAGATACCTGAGCCGCTTGCCCGCTCGAAACGCCGAGATCGCATCCCTGATTCCCCCGCCCACGTTGGGCGGGGTTTCGAGCGCCATCTCGCGCAGGACATCGGCGACGCGCTCCAGGCTTGACCAATAAGCCGGCAGGCGCTCGGCGTCTCGCGGCGAGTACTTTGCGAACTCGCGCTGCGTCGCCTCCTCCCCGCCTCCCACCTTCAGGTAGCCGGCCTCGAGCGGCAGGAAGTTGGAGAACGGCCGCTCCACGATTCTCAAGCCGTGCTCGGCGAGGCGCAGCTCGCGGATCACCTTGGCCTGCAGCAGGCTCACCGTGTAGGCGGCCACCGAATTGCGAAAGCCCGGGTGGAACTCCTCGGTCGCCGCCGCGCCGCCGACGATCGCGCGGCGCTCGAGCACCTTCACCTTGAGGCCGCCGCGCGCGAGGTAGCAGGCGCAGGTGAGGCCGTTGTGCCCCGCGCCGACGACGATCGCGTCGTAGCGGCCCACGACGCTATTCGACGGTGACGGACTTCGCGAGGTTGCGCGGCTTGTCGACGTCGGTGCCACGCGCGAGTGCCGTGTGGTAGGCGAGGAGCTGCAGCGGCACGACGTGCACGGCGGGCGAAAGCAGCCCGTAGCGGCCCTTGAGCCTGATCACGTGCATGCCTTCCTGCGGCGCAATGCGCGTATCGGCGTCGGCGAGCACGTAGAGCTCGCCGCCGCGCGCGCGCACCTCCTGCATGTTCGACTTCACCTTCTCGAGGAGCGCGTCGTTCGGCGCCACCGTGACCACGGGCATCTCGCGCGTCACCAGCGCGAGCGGGCCGTGCTTGAGCTCGCCCGCCGGATAGGCCTCGGCGTGGATGTAGGAGATCTCCTTCAGCTTGAGCGCGCCTTCGAGCGCGATCGGGTAGTGCAGGCCGCGCCCGAGAAAGAGCGCGTGCTCCTTCTTCGCGAAGCGCTCGGCCCAGCCGATGAGCTGCGGCTCGAGCGCGAGCGCGGCGGCGATCGCCTTCGGCAGCTGGCGCAGCTGCCGGAGATGACGCGCCTCGTCGCGGGCCGGGAGCCGCCGGCGAAGTTTCGCCAGCACCAGGGCAAGCAGGTAGAGCGCCGCGAGCTGGGTGGTGAACGCCTTGGTCGAGGCGACGCCGATCTCGATTCCCGCGTGGGTGAGAAAGCGCATGCGCGTCTCGCGCACCATCGCGCTGGTGGCCACATTGCAGATGGCGAGCGTGCGCTTCTGCCCGAGCGCGCGCGCATGGCGCAGCGCCGCGAGCGTGTCGGCCGTCTCGCCCGACTGCGACACCACGACCACCAGAGTCGCCGGGTCGGGGACGCTGTCGCGATAGCGGTATTCGCTCGCCACCTCCACCTGCACGGGCAGCCGGGCGAGCGACTCGATCCAGTACTTGGCGGTGAGCCCCGAGTAGTAGCTCGTGCCGCAGGCGAGGATGAGCACGCTCTTCGCGCCGCGCAGCGTGCGCTGGGCGTCCCTGCCGAAGAGCGCGGGCGTCACGCCCTGGATGCCCTCCAGCGTGTCGGCGACCGCGCCGGGTTGCTCGAAGATCTCCTTCTGCATGTAGTGCCGGTAGGGCCCGAGATCCACGGCGGTGGCGCCGACCTTCACCGTGCGCACCTCGCGCTTCGCCTCGCGGTCACCGGCGTCGCGGACGCGAAAGCCCTCGAGGTCGATCTGCGCGACGTCGCCCTCCTCGAGATAGGCGATGCGCTCGGTGCTGCCCGCGAGCGCGAGCGCGTCGGAGGCGAGGAACATCTCGCCCTTGCCCACGCCCACGGCGAGCGGGCTGCCGGCGCGCGCGCCGACCACGCAGTGCGGCTGCGACTTCGCTACCACGGCGATCGCGTAGGCGCCCTCCAGGCGCTTCACCGCGCGGCGCACCGCGGCGAAGAGATCCCCGTCGTAGAAGCTGTGCACGAGGTGCGCGATCACCTCCGTGTCGGTCTGGCTGTCGAACTCGTAGCCGCGGCCCTTCAGCTCCGCGCGCAGCGCCTCGTAGTTCTCGATGATGCCGTTGTGCACGAGCGCGATCTCGCCGCGCGACATCATGGGGTGCGCGTTGTGCGTCGCGGGCGCGCCGTGCGTCGCCCAGCGCGTGTGCGAGATGCCCGTCTCGGCCCGCAGCTTCTCGCGCCGCACCTGCGCGGCGAGGTCCTCCACGCGCGCGACGCTGCGCACGCGCGTCAGGCGCCCGCCGGCGAGCGCGGCGACGCCGCAGGAGTCGTAGCCGCGGTACTCCAGGCGCCGCAGGCCCTCGACCAGCACCGGCACGATGTCGCGCTGCGCGGCGGCGCCGACGATTCCGCACATGGGCTATTTCTTCCGCGGCTTCCAGTTCGGCAGCGACACCTGCTTGGCACGCGCCACGGTGAGCTGGCCCGGCGGCGTGTCCTTGCTGATCGTCGAGCCGGCGCCGATGTAGGAGCCCTTCGCGATGGTCACCGGCGCCACCAGCGTCGCGTCGGAGCCGATGAAGCAGTCGTCCTCGATCACGGTGCGGTGCTTGGCCGCGCCGTCGTAGTTGCAGGTGATGGTGCCTGCGCCGACGTTCACGCGCGCGCCGACTTCGCTGTCGCCGATGTAGGCCAGGTGGTTTGCCTTCGAACCCGCGCCGATTCGGCTCGCCTTCACCTCGACGAAATTGCCGATGTGGACCTCCTCGGCGAGCTTCGCGCCGGGGCGCAGGCGGGCATAGGGGCCGATGCGGCAACGCCGCCCGACCTCCGCGTCCTCCAGCAGCGAGAACGCGTGGATCTCGGTGCCGGCGTCCACCGTGACGTCCCGCAGGATGCAATTCGGCCCGATGTGCACGCGGTCGCCGAGCCGCACCTGCCCCTCGAAGACGCAATTAACGTCGATCCAGACGTCGCGCCCGCAGGCGAGCGTGCCGCGAACGTCCAGGCGCTGCGGGTCGGCGAGCGCGACACCCGCCTCGAGCAGGCGCTCGGCCTGCGTGTCCTGGTAGGCGCGCTCCAGGCGCGCGAGCTCGCGCCGCGAGTTGACGCCCGCCACCTCCAGCGGATCCTCGGCCTGCACCGTCGCCACGTTGACGCGGTCCTTTACCGCGAGTCCGATCACGTCGGTGAGGTAGTACTCGTTCTGCGCGTTGGCGGGCTTCAACTGCGCGAGCCAGCCCGACAGGCGGCCGGCCGGCGCGGCGAGAAATCCCGCGTACCACTCGCGGATCCGAAGCTCTTTCGCGCTCGCGTCCTTGTGCTCGACGATGCGGCGCACGCGCTTGCTCGCGTCGCGCACCACGCGGCCGTAGCCCGTCGCATCGCTCAGGTCCGACGTGCAGATGGCGAGGCCGGCCTTCGCCGCGTCCACGAGGCGCTGCAGCGTCCCGACGCACACGAGCGGCACGTCGCCGTTCAGCACGAGCACGCGCGAGCCCGGCTCGATCCGGGGCATGGCCTGCGCGAGCGCGTGTCCGGTGCCAAGCTGCTCGGCCTGCTCGACCCATTCCACGCGCTCGCCGGCGAGGGATGCGCGCACCTCTTCGCCGCCATGGCCATGCACGACGAGGATTTGTGAAGGCGCAAGGGAGCGCACCGCGGCGAGAACATGCGCGAGCAGCGGTCTGCCCGCGAGCCGGTGCAGCACCTTCGGCAAGGAGGAGTGCATGCGCTTTCCCTGCCCGGCGGCGAGCACGACCACGGCGAGCTTCATGGCGCGGATTCTAGCACCCGGGTTCTGCAGAACTCATTGAAAGAACATGGAAAACCGCTGTAACATGACCGACTCGCGGACGGCGTCGACCCATTGGATAACGACTACCTGGAGATCAGCTTCCGGCTGGTCGCCGCACTGGCGGCGGGCGGCATCATCGGGCTGGAGCGCAGCTTCCGCGGGCGCGCGGCCGGGTTTCGCACGCATGCGCTCGTATGCGTGGCCTCGAGCCTGCTCATGCTGGTCACCGTATACGAGCACCAGTGGTTCTCGCCGTCGGGCACCTCCCGTGTGGTGGTGGATCCCACGCGCATGGCGCAGGGCATCATGACGGGCATCGGTTTCCTCGGCGCGGGCGTCATCGTCAAGGAGGGCCTGACGGTGCGCGGCCTGACCACCGCGGCGTCAATCTGGGTCACCGCCGCCATCGGCATCCTCACGGGCATCGGGTTCTATTTCGCGGCGGGCCTCGGCGTGGTGCTGACGCTCGGCACGCTGTCGCTGTTCCGCTGGATCGAGGGCAAGATGCCCACCGAGCTCTACGCGAACTTCATGGTGCGCTTTGCGCGCGAGGCCGTGATGCCGGAGCCGGCGCTGCGCGCGCTCGTCGCGCAGCACGGCTTTTCGATCTCGAACCTGAATTACCGCGTGATCGGCGAGGGCCGCCAGTTCGAATACCGGATGGTGATGCGCACGCTCAAGCCGCAGAACATCCGGACGCTCTCGGAGGCCCTGGCCGTCAACGAGGGCGTACTCGAGTACCGCCTCTCGCCAACCAGCGACTGACTCAGCGCGGCAGCTCGGTCGCGCCCATCAGGAACTCGTCCACCGCGCGCGCCGCCTGGCGGCCTTCGCGGATCGCCCACACGACGAGCGACTGGCCGCGGCGCATGTCGCCCGCGGCGAACACCTTCGGCACGTTGGTCGCGTAGCAGCCCGCTCCATCGGTCGTCGCCCGGGCGTTGCCGCGCGCGTCCTTGTCGACGCCGAATGCGTCCAGGACGGATGCATGGGGGCTGACAAAGCCCATGGCGAGCAGCACGAGGTCCGCGGGCATCTCGAACTCCGAGCCGGGTATCTCCTGCGGCTTGCCGTCCTTCCATTCGAGGCGCACCGCCCGCAGCGACTTCACCTTCCCGTTCTCGCCGATGAAGGCCTTCGTGGCGACCGACCAGTCGCGCTCGGCGCCTTCCTCATGCGACGACGACGTGCGCAGTCGCGTCGGCCAGTACGGCCAAACCGGATTGCGCTCCGGATCCGGCGGCATCGGCAGGAGCTCGAACTGCGCGACCGATGCGGCGCCGTGACGATTGGAGGTGCCGACGCAGTCCGATCCCGTGTCGCCGCCGCCGATGACGACCACGTGCTTGCCGCTCGCCCAGAGCTCGTCGACGTTTCGATCGCCCGCCACGCGCCGGTTCTGCAGCGGCAGGAACTCCATGGCGAAGTGCACGCCGTCGAGGTCGCGCCCCGGCACCGGCAGGTCGCGCGGCACCTCCGCGCCGCCCGCGACCACCACGGCATCGAAGTCCTTCATCAGCTTCTTCGGATCCACCGGACGCGCCTGGCGGTTGCCCGCGCCGACCGGCGCCGAGCCGACGACGTGGTTTACGCGAAACTCGACGCCTTCGGCCTGCATCTGCTCGACGCGCCGGTCGATCAGCCACTTCTCCATCTTGAAGTCGGGAATGCCGTAGCGCAGCAAGCCGCCCACGCGGTCGTTCTTCTCGAAGACGGTCACGGCGTGGCCCGCGCGTGCGAGCTGCTGCGCGCACGCCAGGCCTGCCGGCCCTGAGCCGATCACCGCCACCTTCTTGCCCGTCTTCGCCGCAGGCGGCTGCGGCTTGACCCAGCCGTTTTCCCAGGCGCGGTCGATGATCGCGTGTTCGATCGACTTGATGCCCACCGGGTCGTCGTTGATGCGCAGCACGCAGGCTTCTTCGCAGGGCGCGGGGCAGATGCGGCCGGTAAACTCGGGGAAGTTGTTGGTCGAGTGCAGCGTGTCGATCGCGTGCTTCCAGTCGCCCCGGTACACCAGATCGTTCCAGTCCGGGATGATGTTGTTCACGGGGCAACCCGACATGCAGAACGGCGTGCCGCAGTCCATGCAGCGGGCTCCCTGGATCTTCGCTTCGTCGTCCGAGAGGTGCAGGACGAACTCTCGGTAATGCTTCGTGCGCGCCTCCGGCGCCTCGGCGGCTTCCGCCAGGCGCTGGTACTCGAGGAATCCGGTGATCTTGCCCATCTACGCCGCCGCTTTGCGATGCGCCGCCGCGAGCTCGCCGAGCGCGCGCCGGTACTCCTTCGGGAAAACCTTGACGAAGCGCGCGCGGAACTGCGCCCACTGCTCGAGGATCTGCTGCGCGCGCTGGCTGCCGGTAAGACGGTGGTGATCCTCGATCAGGCGCCGCAGGATCGCTTCGTCGGCCTGCCCGTGGTGCCACAGGTCCTTGGGAAGCTTGCCCTGCTGCTCGGACTCCGAGAGCACCGGCTCCAGGTCCACCATCGCCGGATTGCAGCGGCGCGCGAACTCCCCATCCGCGTCCAGGACGTAGGCGATGCCGCCCGACATGCCGGCGGCGAAGTTGCGGCCGGTGGACCCGAGGATCACGACCGTGCCGCCGGTCATGTACTCGCAGCCATGGTCGCCGACGCCCTCGACCACGGCCAGCGCGCCCGAGTTGCGCACGGCGAAGCGCTCCCCGGCCACGCCGCGGAAGTACGCTTCGCCCGCGATCGCGCCGTAGAGCACCACGTTTCCGGTGATGATGTTCTCGGCCGGGTCGCCGCGGAATTTCGGCGAAGGCTGCACGCTGATGCGCCCGCCGGAAAGCCCCTTGCCGCAATAGTCGTTCGTATCGCCGATCAGCTCGAGCGCGACGCCGCGCGCGAGGAACGCGCCGAAACTCTGGCCCGCCGAGCCCGCAAAGCGCACCTGGACCGTGCCCTCGGGCAGGCCCTCGTGACCGTAACGGCGCGCGATCTCGTGCGACAGCATCGTGCCGACCGTGCGGTTGATATTGCGGATCGGCATGTCGATGGCGACCTTCTCGCCCCGCTCGAGCGCAGGCGCGGCGAGCTCGATCAGGCGCCGGTCGAGCGCTTTGTCCAGCCCGTGGTCCTGCGACTCGCAGTGGTGGCGCGCGACCGAGTCGGGCATCTTCGGCATCTGGAAGATGCGCCCGAAGTCGAGGCCCCGCGCCTTCCAGTGCTCGATGCCCTTCTTCATGTCGAGCAGATCCGTGCGGCCGACCAGCTCGTCGAACTTGCGGATGCCGAGGCTCGCCATCAGCTCGCGCGCTTCTTCCGCCACGTAGAACATGTAGTTGACGACGTACTCGGGCCTGCCGCTGAACTTCTTGCGCAGTACCGGATCCTGCGTGGCCACGCCCACCGGGCAGGTGTTGAGGTGGCACTTGCGCATCATGATGCAGCCCTCGACGACCAGCGGCGCCGTGGCGAAGCCGAACTCGTCGGCGCCAAGCATGGCGCCGATCACCACGTCGCGGCCGGTCTTGATCTGGCCGTCGACCTGAACCGCGATGCGGCCGCGCAGGCGATTGAGCACGAGCGTCTGCTGCGTCTCGGCGAGCCCCAGCTCCCACGGCGTGCCCGCGTGCTTGATCGAGCCCCAGGGCGAAGCGCCCGTGCCGCCGTCGTGCCCGGAGATGGTGACGTGGTCGGCTTTCGCCTTGGACACGCCGGCGGCCACCGTGCCGACGCCGACTTCCGAGACCAGCTTCACCGAAATCGAGGCCTTCGGGTTGGCGTTCTTCAGGTCGTGGATGAGCTGCGCCAGATCCTCGATCGAGTAGATGTCGTGGTGCGGCGGCGGGCTGATGAGCTCCACGCCCGGCGTCGAGAAGCGCAGCTCGGCGATGTACTCCGAGACCTTGCGCCCGGGCAGCTGGCCGCCCTCGCCCGGCTTGGCGCCCTGCGCCATCTTGATCTGGATCTGCTCGGCGCTCGTCAGGTACTCCGCGGTCACGCCGAAGCGCCCGGAGGCGACCTGCTTGATCTTCGACTTGAGGACATCGCCCTCGCGCAGCTCGATGTCCCTCTCCACGCGGCCCGCGCCCAGGCGCGAGCGAAGTGTCTCGCCCGCCTGCACCGGCGCGTAGCGGCGGCGGTCCTCTCCGCCTTCGCCGGTGTTGGACTTGCCGCCGATGCGGTTCATGGCGATGGCGAGCGTCGTGTGCGCTTCGGTCGAGATCGAGCCTAGCGACATCGCGCCGGTGGAGAAGCGCTTCACGATCTCCGCGGCAGGCTCCACTTCCTCGAGCGGCACGGGCGTCGCCTTGTCCGCGCGGAACTCGAACAGGCCGCGCAACGTCATGTGCCGACGCGACTGGTCGTTGATGATCTGCGCGTATTCCTTGTAGGTGGCGTAGGACTCGCGGCGCGTCGCGTGCTGCAGCTTGGCGATCGCCTCCGGCGTCCACATGTGCTCTTCTCCGCGCACGCGCCAGGCGTACTCGCCGCCCGCGTCGAGCATGTCGCGCAGCACCGGATCGCGGTCGTCGAAGGCCGCCCGATGGATGCGGATTGCCTCGTCGGCCACCTCGAACAGCCCGACCCCGCCGACGTTCGACGCGGTGCCGGTGAAGTACTTGTCGACGAGCTCCTTCGACAGCCCCACCGCCTCGAAGATCTGCGCGCCGGTATAGGACATGTAGGTGGAGATGCCCATCTTGGACATCACCTTCTTCAAGCCCTTGCCGACCGCCTTGACGAAGTTCTTGATGGCTTTGCTGCCCGCCGCAGAGTCGGCCGCGTGCATGGCAAGCAGCGTCTCGAGCGCGAGGTAGGGATGCACCGCCTCCGCGCCATAGCCGCCGAGCAGGGCGAAGTGGTGCACCTCGCGCGCCGAGCCGGTCTCCACCACGAGGCCGGCGCTTGTGCGCAGGCCCTTGCCCACCAGGTGCTGGTGAATGGCGGAGAGCGCGAGCAGCGCGGGAATGGCCACGCGATCTCGATCCACCAGGCGGTCGGAGACCACGATGATCGAGGTGCCCGCGCGCACCGCGTCCTCGGCCTGCGCGCACAGCGAAGCAAGGCGTGCTTCGATGGCGTCCCGGCCCCAGTCCACTGGGTAGGTGATGTCGAGCTCCAGGGCGCGGAACTTGCCCCCGGTGTAGCGCTCGATGTGCCGGATCTTCTCCATCTCGTAGAAGTCGAGCACCGGCTGCGAAACCTCGAGCCGCAGCGGCGGATTCATCTCGTCGATGCCGAGCAGGTTGGGCTTGGGCCCGATGAACGAGACGAGCGAGGTCACCAGCTCCTCGCGGATCGGATCGATCGGCGGGTTGGTGACCTGCGCGAACAGCTGCTTGAAATAGTGGTACAGCGTCTTGTTTCTGTCCGAGAGCACTGCGAGGGGCGAATCGTTGCCCATCGAGCCTACGGGCTCCTCGCCGCTCGCCGCCATCGGAGTCATGATGAACTTGATGTCTTCCTGCGTGTACGCGAACGCCTGCTGCCGGTCGAGCAACGGCACATCGCTCTTCAGCGGCGCGGTCTTCTCACTCTCCACCTCGTCCAGCTTCACGCGGATGCGATCGATCCAGTCGGCGTAAGGGCGCGTGCCAGAGAGCGATTCCTTCAGCTCCTGGTCGTCCACGATGCGGCCCTTCTCGAGGTCCACGAGGAACATCTTGCCGGGCTGCAGGCGCCATTTCTTGACGATTCTCTCCTCGGGCACGGGCAGGCAGCCGCACTCGGAGCCCATGATGACGAGGTCGTCGTCGGTCACGATGTAGCGCGACGGGCGCAGCCCGTTGCGATCGAGAGTCGCGCCGATCTGCCGCCCGTCGGTGAACGCGATCGATGCGGGACCGTCCCAGGGCTCCATCATCGCCGCGTGGTACTCGTAGAACGCGCGGCGCGCCGGGTCCATCAGGCTGTGATTCTCCCAAGCTTCCGGGATCATCATCATCATCGCGTGGGCCACCGAATAGCCGCCCATCACGAGCAGCTCGAGGGCGTTGTCGAAGGATGCCGAGTCCGACTGGCCGTCGTAGATCAGCGGCCAGATCTTCTGCAGGTCGTTGCCGAGCACCGGGCTGGAAATGGCGCCCTGGCGCGCCCGTATCCAGTTGACGTTGCCGCGTACGGTGTTGATCTCGCCATTGTGCGCGATCATCCGGAACGGGTGCGCGAGGTCCCACGACGGGAACGTGTTCGTGGAGAAGCGCTGGTGGATGAGCGCAAGCGCCGACTCGCAGCGCGCGTCCTTCAGGTCGAGGTAGTACTCGCCGACCTGATTGGCCATCAGCATGCCCTTGTAGATTAGGGTGCGGGCCGACATCGAGGGCACGTAGAACTGCTTGCCGTGCTTGAGCTTCAGCGCCTGTATGGCGTGCCCGGAGCTCTTGCGGATGATGTAGAGCTTGCGCTCGAGGGCGTCGGTGACCGTGACGCCTCGGCCACGGCCGATGAAGATCTGTCGGATCACGGGCTCGAGCTTCTTCGCGGGCTCGGCGAGGTCGGCGTTGTCCACGGGCACGTCCCGCCAGCCGAGGATCACCTGGCCCTCGTCCTTCACCGCGCGCTCGATCTCGTACTCGCAGGCCTGGCGGCTCGCCGGATCGCGGGGCAGGAACACCATGCCGACGCCATACTGGCCGGCGGGCGGCAGCTTGACGCCTTGCCGGGCCATATCCTCGCGCAGCAGGCGGTCCGGCATCTGGATCAGGATGCCCGCGCCATCGGAGAGCTTCGGATCCCAGCCCACTGCCCCACGGTGCGTCAGGTTCCGCAGTACGGTGAGGCCCTGCTCAATGATCGTGTGCGACTTCTTGCCCTTGATGTGCGCGACGAAGCCGACGCCGCAGGCGTCGTGCTCGTTTCTGGGGTCGTACAGACCACCGGACGCGGGCAAGAAGAATGGGTTCACCGTTAACCCCTTGGAAAAAAGGACAATTCCTTGCACATGCCGCTCTGCACAAAATCGCAGGGCGAGCTGTCGAATATACCTTCAGGGCCTTGCCGCAACAAGGGTTTGGGCGCAGGGAATAGCTACCGCGCCGCAGCGGCGAGAACTTCGCGGACCAGCCTTTCTTCCACGTCCCCGCTCAGGGCGGCGTGTCCCACTCGCTCCAGAAGGACATAGCGTATGCGTCCGGCCGCCGCCTTCTTGTCGCCCGCCATGAGCTCAAGGTATCGCTCGGTAGGCATCGCTGGCGCCGCTACCGGGAGACCCGCGCTCCGCACGAGTTGGCGAACGCGGGCCGCATCGGCGGGCGCAAGTCTCCCGCAACGCGCCGAGAGCTCCGCAGCCATCACCATGCCTGCCGCCACTGCCTCGCCGTGCAGCCACACCCCGTATCCCGCGCCCGTCTCGATGGCGTGTCCGAATGTGTGGCCGAAATTGAGCACCGCACGGCGACCTTCCTCGCGCTCGTCCTCGGCGACCACCTGCGCCTTCAGCTCGCACGACCGTCGCACCGCGTGAGCGAGCGCGGCGGGCTCGCGCGTCAGCAGCTGCGCCATATTGGATTCCAGCCACCCGACCAGGTCGGCGTCGAGGGCGAAGCCGTGCTTTATTACTTCCGCGATCCCGGCGCGCAGCTCGCGGTCGGGAAGCGTCGACAGGGCGCCGACGTCCGCCAGTACGCACGCCGGCTGGTGAAAGGCGCCGATCATGTTCTTGCCGCGCGCGTGGTTGACGCCGGTCTTGCCGCCCACGGACGAGTCGACCTGCGCGAGCAGCGTCGTCGGCACCTGGATGAATGGGATGCCGCGCTGGTAGATCGCCGCAGCGAAGCCCGCGAGATCGCCGACCACGCCGCCGCCCAGCGCGACGATGATGCCATCGCGGCCCAGGCGTGCGCCCAGCAGCGCGTCGAAGACGCGCTCAAGCGAGGCCCAGCTCTTTGCCTGCTCGCCGTCCTCGACCAGCACGTCGATCGTCGTGGGCGCGCCGGCGCGTTCCAGCGCGGACTTGACGCGCTCGAGATAGAGCGGCGCGACGATCTCGTTGGTGATCACGGCCACGCGGCCGCGCCCCAGATGCGGTCGATAGAGCTCCGCCTCGTCGAGCACGCCCTCGCCGATATGAATCGGATAGGCGCGCGTTCCGAGCGCTACGCGGATAGTTTCCATGCTTCCTTCAATCGGGTCAGTACGTGGCGCGCCAGGCTCGGCACGCTTTGCCGGCCGGTTTCGACGACGATGTCGGCAATTTCCCGGTAGAGCGGATCGCGCTGCGCGTACAACTCGCCGAGCCGCGACTGCGGATCGCCGTGGGCGAGCAACGGCCGGTTGCGGTCCTGCCGGACGCGCTCGTAGAGCGCCTCCGGCCGGGCGTGCAGGTAAATCACGGTCCCGCGCGCGGCGAGGCGACGGCGGTTCTCCTCGGCCAGCACCGCGCCACCGCCGGTGGCGAGCACGATGCCGTCCAGTTCCGCCAGGTCGGCCACCACTGCCGACTCGCGGGCGCGGAATCCGGCTTCGCCCTCGATCTCGAAGATCACGGGGATGCTCACGCCGCACCGACGCTCGACCTCCTGGTCGGAGTCGTAGAACGCGCGCTTCAGGCGCCGCGCGAGCAGGCGACCCGCGGTGGTCTTGCCCGCGCCCATCATGCCCACCAGGATTACGTTGCGTGCGCCGCGCATGCGCCTATTGTACGGAGGGCGAAAACAAAAACGGCCGGGCGAGCCCGGCCGTGCGTCCCAGTAGGAGACCTGGCAAAGCGTTCAGCGCACCGTCACGCGCTCATTGACGATGCGCGGCGTCACGAAGATCAGCAGCTCGGTCTTCTGCGACGACGTCGAATTGTTGCGGAACAGCGCGCCGATCACGGGCAACTCGCCGAAGAACGGCACCCGGGTGACGTCGGTGCGCTCGGTTTGCTCGAAGATGCCGCCGATGACGACCGTGCCGCCGTTCTCCACCAGCACCTCGGTCTTCACGTGCTTGGTGCTGATCTGCACCCCCGCGGGCGTCGTCGCCCCCGGGGCATCCTTGTTCACGTCGAGCGTCATGATCACATTGCCGTCCGGCGTGATCTGCGGCTTGACCTTCAGCGCGAGGTTTGCCTTGCGGAAGGAAACGCTCGTCGCCCCCGACGAAGTGGCCTGCTGATAGGGAATCTCCGTCCCCTGCTCGATCACCGCCTCGACCTGGTCCGCCGTGAGCACGCGCGGGCTGGAGATGATCTTGCCCTTGCCGTCGGCCTCCAGCGCCGAGAGCTCAAGGTTGAGAAAGCGCGACAGCGCACTGTTGAACAGAATGAAGGAGATCTGCCCGGCATTGAAAGCGTTCAATCCCCCTGCCGGGAAATTGGTGTTGAGGCCAGGCCCGTTGATGACCGCGTCGCCCTGCACGATGCCCATCGCCTGACCCGTGTTGACCAGCTCGGCGCCGATGTTCGGACCGCGTATGCCGCCGCCGATGTGTCGTCCGGAGGGCCCCCCTTCGAGCAGGCCCATGCGTACCCCCAGATTCTTGCTGAAGGTATCGCTCGCCTCCACGATGCGCGCCTCGATCATGACCTGACGGACGGGGATGTCGATCTTGGCGAGCAGCCGCCTCACCTCTTCCAGGCGCGTCGGGGTGTCCTGCACGAAAAGCGTATTGGTGCGCTCGTCCACCACCGCGCTGCCGCGCTTCGACAGGAGCGGCTGGGTGCGATCCGAGAGCAGCTTTGCGACGTCAGCCGCCTTCTGGTAGTTCATCTGGAATGCCTCGGTGCGCGTCTGCTCGAGGTCGTTGATCTGCTGCGCGGCTTCCAGGGCGAGCTTCTCGCGGGTCGCCAGTTCATCACGCGGCGCGATCCAGATGACGTTGCCGTTGCGACGGCTGTCCAGCCCCCGCGTCTGCAGGATGATGTCCATGGCCTGGTCCCAAGGCACATCCTTCAGGCGCAGCGTGATGTTGCCCCCGACCGAATCGCTGGTGATGATGTTGAGGTCGGTGAAGTCGGCCAGCACGTTGAGCACTGCCCGCACTTCCACGTTCTGGAAATTGAGCGAGAGTTTCTCGCCGACATACTGACCCTTCTTCGGCGTGGCGTCGGGCTGGACCGGCTTCACTTCGACGACGAATTGCGTGTCGGACTGGTAGGCGTTGTGATCCCACTGGCCGCGCGGCTCGATCACCATGCGCACGTTTTCGCCCTGCTGGAACGTGCTCACCGTCTGCACGGGCGTGGCGAAGTCGACGACATCGAGGCGCCGGCGCAGATTCTCCGGCAGCGCGGTTTTCAGGAAGTCGACGATGATGTTCTGTCCTTGCTGGCGAATGTCGATCCCCGTGGCAGTATCCGAGAGGTCGACGACCACGCGGCCCTCGCCCGTCGGCCCGCGGCGAAAATCGATGTCCCGGATCGCGTGCTTGGCGTCGCCGCGCCCCTCCGCGAAATGCGCAACCTTGTCTCCCGCCGGCGCCGCCGCGGGCGACAGCGTTACGACGACATTGCGGCCGTCGAGCGCGACCTCGTGCGCCACCGGGCGGCGCAGGTTCAGCACGAGACGTGTCTTGTCGGGGGCTTGCACGAGGTTCATCGAGCGCAACTCTCCCTGCGCGATGTCCTGGCTGGAGCGGCCCAGCGCATTCACCGTGCCCGCAAAATCGAAAGCGATTCGCGCCGGGTTGGCCACCGTGAAGCTGGGCGGGACTGCGCGCAGTGGCTCCTTGGTCATGATGCGCAGCACCACCTTGCCGCCTTGCTGCGTAACGTCGAACGCTTCGATGCTGTTCCCCTGCGCCGCCGCGACGCCCAGGCCCGCAAGCCAGACGAGGAACGCGTGCAGCGTCGCAGACAGGATATGGTTGGTCTTCATCTTTTCGCCTCCTGCAATTGCAGCGCGCTCGCGCGTTCCACCCAGTCGCCGGTGCCCTCCTGGATCAGCTCCTTGAGGCTGATCTGCGTTTCGTCGATCCCGGTGATGACGCCGAAGTTCTGCCCCATGTAATTGCCTTTGCGCACGCGATAGAGATTCGGCCCCGCCTTGACCAGCCCGTGGGTCTCGCCGCCCTGCGTAAGCGAACCGACCATCTGGATCGATTCCAGCGGGAAGGCCTCCAGTGGCTCTTTCGGTCGATCGAGATCGGGTTGCTTGCCGCTCGCAGAGGGTGCGGCGCCGCCTGCGGCCGCTGCAACCTCGATGCGATCGGGCCGGAAAGGATCGACTTCGTTCTCGGCCTGATAGGCTACCGGCTCATAGGGACGGACCTGAGGGAGCGGGTCCACGCGACCGCGCAGGTCCCGCGTCATGTCGTTCAACTCCTTCTTCAGGTCGCTGTGCTGTTCGCCGCCGCAGGCGCCGATCAGGGTGGCGCAACCGAGGAGCAGGAAGACGCGCGCGTTCATCGCCGTTTGGCGCCCTTGCGCGCACGCGCGGCCGCCTTGCGTTGCGCGGCGATCTCTTCTTCGTCGAGGTAGCGGAACGTGCGCGCCGTCACGTCCATCACGAGGTTGCCGGCCTTGGAGGACGCGATGCTGACGTCGTTCAGGGTCACGATTCGCGAAAGCTGGCCGACGTCGCTCGCGAATGCACCCATGTCATGATAGGTGCCGACGACCCTCACGGAGATCGGAAGCTCGGCGTAGAACTCCCGCACGCTCTCCCTCCCTGCCGGCTTGAAGAGTTCGAACTGCAGGCCGCGACCGAGACCGGCCTGGTTGATGTCGACGAGCAGTGCATCCATCTGCGAGCGATTGGGCAACTGCTTGAGCAGCGCCCCGAACTGCGTGTCGATCTCGCGCAACTGCTGCTTGTGCAGATCGAGATTCACCGCCTGCCGCTTCTTCGCGAGGTAGTCCTGCTTCAGGCGCGTCTCGTTGACCTTGCCGCTCTCGAGCTCCTCCAACTGCCCCTGCCACAGCCCGAAGTAGCCGGCAACCGGCAAGGCGACGACGACAGCGATCAACACCACCGCCTTTGGGATCGCGGTCCAAGTTCCCGGATCCCGCCAGTTCGTGGTCCGGAAGTCTTCCGCAATTTTCTTGAAGTCGATCGCGACGGCCATGGGCTAGCCCTTCTTCGCGGCTCTTGCATCGCCCGCGCTTGCCTTCGCAGGCTGGGCGCGCTTCAACTGCAGGTTCATGGAGAACTCAGACACCCGCTTGCTGCCCACCTTGGCTGCCTTGATCTCGATCAGTTGCGGATTCGTCAGCCAGGCCGACGATTCGATATTGCGCATGAGTGTCGAGACGCGCGCGTTGGACTGAGAATAGCCCTGCAGGCTGATCGCCTGGCCGCGCTGTCTTACGCTCTTTAGGTAGACCCCTTCCGGCATTTGCCGCACGAGCTGATCCATGAGGTGAACGGTCTGCGCGCGGTCCGCCTGAAGCGTCTCGATGATCTGCTTGCGCGCGAGCAGCGCGGCGATCTCGTCCTTCAGCTTCTTGATCTCCGCAATCTCCTTGTCGAGCTTGGCAATCTCACTCTTCAGGAACAGGTTGCGGTCGTTCTGATTCTGCACCATTCCATCGATGTACAGGTAACCCGCACCGACGATCACGGCGCCGAGAGTAGCCGTCAGGCCAGCGAGGACGGCAAAGTGCTGCCGGGCGCGCTTGCGGCGCTCCTCGCGGTGCGGAAGCAGGTTGATGCGAACATTCATGCGTCGAACCTGCGCAGGGCAAGGCCGCAGGCCACGATGAGCGACGGCGCATCCTGCATCAGCTTCTTCAGCGCGATGCGCGGCGCGGTTTGCATGGCCGCGAACGGATTGGCGACCAAGGTGGGCACTTGGGTACGCGTTTGCACCACCTCATCCAGGCCCGGGATGACCGCCGAGCCGCCCGCGAGCAGGATGTGCTCCACGCTGTGGTACTGCGTCGAGGTGAAGAAGAACTGCAGCGCGCGCTGGACCTCCATCGACAGATTTTCCATGAACGGCCGCAGCACCTCGGCTTCGAAGTCGTCGGGCAGGCCGCCGGAGCGTTTTGCGCTTTCGGCCTCCTCGGCGCTCATCCCGTAGCGGGCCACGATGTCCTGAGTGAGCTGGCTGCCGCCGAACGCCTGCTCGCGCGAGTACACCGACTGCTCATTGCGCATTACGCTTACGTTCATCACGTTCGCGCCGATGTCGACGAGGGCAACGTTCATGTCCCGCCCGGCCCCGGGCAGCTGATTGATCACCAGTTCGAGCGCGGTCTGTTGTGCGAAAGACTCGACGTCCATTACCGCCGGCTTGAGGCCGGCGGACTCCGCAACGGCAACGCGGTCCTCGACCTTCTCCTTGCGCGTGGCCGCGATCATCACTTCCTGCTCGTCCGGAGAGTTCGGCGAAGGGCCTACCACCTGAAAGTCGAGGTTCACCTCTTCAAGCGCGAACGGGATGTACTGGTTCGCCTCGGATTCAACCTGCACCTCCAGCTCGCTCTCGCGCAGGCTCGCCGGCACCACGATTTTCTTCGTGATCACCGCCCCGGTGGGCACGGCCATGGCGACATGCTTGGCTCGCGTGCCGAGCCGCTTGTAGCCACGCTTGACGGCCTCCACCACCATCTCGAGGTTGCTGATATTGCCGTCGACCGTCGCGTCGCGGGGCAAAGGCTCGATGACGTATCGCTCCACGCGATAGGCCCCTTTGCCCGCATCCATGATCTCCAGCATCTTCACCGACGATGAGCTGATGTCCAGCCCGAACAGCGGCGGCGCCTTCGGGCTGAAAATATCCAAATTCATCGTTATTTCCCTTTTTGTATCAGCCCTTAGGGACGATACGTAGAATTTGCGTTAAATGCTAACAACAACTCCCCCCCGTGTCTAGCGAATCCGTCACCCTTCGGGGGAGGGCTATAATGCGCTCGATCTCCCACCCCGCGCAACTGCGGTAGCACGAGCCTCCCGAGAGCAGTCTAAGCCTTGATGTGGCACCGTTTTTTGCTCTTTCCCGTGGCCCTTTTCGGGGGCCTGCTGGTGGCTGGTCTATGCGCGGTCGGTCTGGTCATCGCACTGGCCTACCCGAACCTGCCCTCCCTGGACGCCCTGACGGACTATCAGCCGAAGGTCCCACTTCGGGTCTACACGATCGACGGGGAGTTGATCGGGGAGTTCGGGGAAGAGCGACGCGTACTGGTGAGCATCGAGGCGGTACCGAAGGCTCTCGTGCAAGCGATCATCGCTGCCGAAGACGAGCGCTTCTACGAGCACTCCGGCATCGACTACCTGGGCGTGGCGCGAGCTGCGTACGCCAATCTGATTACCGGCGGCCGCCGGCAGGGCGCGAGCACGATCACGATGCAGGTCGCGCGCAATTTCTTCTTGTCTTCCGAGAAAACGCTGACCCGCAAGCTCTACGAGGTCCTGCTTGCGCTGAAGATCGAGCATAACCTCAGCAAGGATCAGATCCTCGGTCTCTACATCAACCAGATCTACCTGGGGCAGCGCGCCTACGGCTTCGCCTCTGCAGCCAATGCCTACTTCGGCAAGTCCCTCGACAAGATCACGCTGCCCGAGACAGCCATGCTCGCGGCGCTACCCAAGGCGCCTTCGAGCTATAACCCCATTGCAAACCCGCAGCGTGCCAAACAGAGGCAAATCTACGTGCTGCGGCGCATGCGAGAGCTCGGCTTCATCTCGCCCCAGCAGTACGAGGAGGCTGCCGCCGCCCCCATCGTGACGCGCAAGGCGGCGACGGACCGCTACGCGCTGCGCGCCGACTATGTCGCCGAAATGGTGCGTCAGGCCGTGTACGAGCAGTATCCTGAGGACGCATACAGCCGCGGATTCCGCGTGTACACGACGATCCGCAAGACGGACCAGGAAGCCGCGGTGCAGGCGTTGCGCTTCGGGGTCATGGAGTACGACCGGCGAGGCGGATATAGGGGTCCCGAAGGCTTCGTCGAGCTGCCCGCTGAAGCAGGGGAGGAGGAAATCGAGGAAGCGCTGGCCGAGCGCGAAGACGACGATGAGTTGCGCGTGGCTCTGGTGCTCGCCGCGAGCACGCGCGAGGTAAAAGTGGCGCTGAAGAGCGGCGAAACGGTGAGCGTGACGGGCACAGGGCTGCGGTTTGCGTCAGCTTCCCTGCGCAAGGTGCCCGCTCAGCGGCGCATTCGTCGCGGCGCGATTGTCCGCCTGCGCCAGGTCGACGCCAAGCAATGGGAAGTCGTGCAGCTGCCGGAGGTGGAGGCCGCCTTCATCGCCGTCGACCCGTCCGATGGCGCGGTGCGCGCACTGGTCGGC
The DNA here is from genome assembly GCA_050246035.1 of Burkholderiales bacterium. Lineage (GTDB taxonomy): Bacteria > Pseudomonadota > Gammaproteobacteria > Burkholderiales > SG8-39 > JAABQT01. The sequence continues at coordinate 14,720 of JBFWWT010000027.1, read as the reverse complement.
GGCTTTCAGTTCCACCGCAACAAGTTCAATCACGTCACGCAAGCATGGCGACAGCCCGGCTCGGCGTTCAAGCCCTTCATCTATTCCGCCGCCCTCGAGCGCGGCTTTACCGCGGCGACCGTCGTGCCCGACGAGCCGATCGCCATCGAGGCCGACGTTACCGGCAGCCAGCGCTGGGAGCCGCAGAACTTCGACGGCAAGTTCGAAGGGCCCATGCGCCTGCGCTCCGCGCTGGTCAAGTCCAAGAACATGGTATCGATCCGCATCCTCGATGCGATCGGCTTGAAGTACGCGCAGGACTACATCTCGCGCTTCGGTTTCGAGCCGGAGCGCCATCCGCCGTACCTGACCATGGCGCTGGGCTCCGGGACCGTAACGCCCTGGCAAATGGCCCGCGCTTACGCGGTGTTCGCCAACGGCGGCTACCTCGTGCAGCCTTACTTCATCCACAAGATCGTCGACGATCGCGGCAACGTGCTCGGCGAGGCGCGGCCGCTGCGCGCCGGCGACGAGTCGCTGCGCGTCATCGATGCGCGCAACGCCTTCATCATGGACAGCCTGATGCAGGACGTCGCGCGCGTGGGCACCGCGGCGCGGGCCGCCAGCCTGGGCCGCAAGGACGTCGCCGGGAAAACCGGCACCACCAACGAGTTCATCGACGCGTGGTTCGCCGGCTACATCCCATCCATCGTCGGCGTCTCGTGGGTCGGCTACGATCAGCCGCGCACGCTGGGCCGCAATCAGACGGGCGGCCTGGTCGCGCTGCCGATCTGGGTGGGCTACATGCAGCAGGTGCAGAAATCGGTGCCCGAAATGCAGCGTATCGTTCCCGAAGGCGTGGTGACCGCAGATACGTTCCCGATCAGCCAGCAGATGGTCGAGGACGTCAAGCCCGTGCCCGAGTACTTCTACAACGAGTTCGTCCCCAAGGACGATACGCCGCCCTTCCCCTTGCTGCCGGTCTACGTGCCGCCGGCTGACGAGCTTCCCCTGCCCGGCGCGACGGAGCCGCCCGCCTGGCTGCGGCCGCCGCCGAGCTCGATTCCCCTCGGCGCGCCGCGGCCGTCCTACTCGCCGCCACCAGCCTCCGACTAAGGCGCCAGAATGACCGGCGCACCGCTCTGCGCGGAGACCAAGCGCGACAGCGCGGAAAAGAGCTCCCCGCCTTCCCGCGAGTCGCGCCATGCGCTGCCGTCGTGCCGGAAGTGGTAGCCGCCGGATTTCGCCGCCACCCAGATCTCGCGCGCCGCTGTGTGCCGGTTGATCACCATCTTCGAGCCGTCGTCGAACTCGATTTCGAGCACGCCCCCGCCCTTGGCCTGAATGTCGATATCGAGTGCGGCGCGATCGAGCGCACGCTCGACAGCGGCCAGCGTGTCGTCGGCGAGCGATTCGAATTCGGCGTCGGTCATGCGGGGTTCCCTGCTAACATGCCTATTTTAGTGGTGCACGCATGCGTTTCCTCGCCGGTCTTGCTGCCGCCGTGCTGCTGGCCGCGGGTTGCGGGCAGCGGGGGCCCTTGTACCTGCGCGACCAGCCGCCACCCGGCGTGAAGCCGCCGCGCACCGAAACCTATCAGCCGGTACCGTATCCGTCGGACGCGGAGCGGGACGCCGAGAGCAAGCGCTAGGCGCGCATGGATTTCGCATACCGTGGCGGCGCCCTGTGCGCCGAGCAGGTGCGGCTCGAGGACATCGCGCAGCGCTTCGGCACGCCCTGCTTCGTGTATTCGCGCGCCGCGATCGAGCGGCAGTACCGCGCATACCGGCAGGCCCTCGGCAACCGGGAATCGCTCGTCGCTTATTCCGTCAAGGCGAACTCCAACCTCGCGATCCTCGCCCTGATGGCCAGGCTCGGCGCGGGATTCGACATCGTGTCCGGCGGCGAGCTGGCGCGCGTACAGGCGGCGGGCGGCAATCCGCGCCGGGTGGTGTTCTCCGGCGTCGGCAAGAGCGAGAGCGAGATCGAGGAAGCCCTGCGCGCGGGCGTCCTGTGCCTGAACGTGGAATCGGAGGCCGAGCTCGAGCGGGTGGATGCGGTCGCGCAGCGCCTCGGCAAGCGCGCCCCGATCGCGCTGCGCGTCAATCCCGACATCGACGCGAAGACGCACCCGTACATTTCCACGGGCCTGAAGCAGAGCAAGTTCGGCGTGCCGGTCGCCGACGCCGAGCGCCTGTATCGCGATGCGGCGCGCCGGCGCCATCTCGAGCCCGTTGGCATCGGCTGCCACATCGGCTCGCTGCTCGCGGACCCTGCGCCCTGGATCGCCGCGGCGAACCGGGTCGTCGAGCTCGCGGACCGCATCGAAGCGGCAGGCATTCCTTTGTCGCACATCGACTTCGGCGGCGGCATCGGCATCCGCTACCGCGACGAGCCGGAACGCCCGGTCGGCGATTTCATGGACGGCGCGCTTCGCGCGCTCGGGCAGCGCCGCCATACGCTGATCGTCGATCCGGGGCGCTCGATCGTCGGCAACGCGGGCGTGCTGCTCACGCGCGTGGAGTACGTCAAGCCGGGCGAGGCAAGGAATTTCCTGGTCGTCGATGCCGCCATGAACGATCTGCTGCGGCCGGCTCTGTACGACGCCTGGCACGAAGTCCGGCCGGTGCGCGATCCCAACCCGGGAGGCAGCGCGCCACTGTTCGACGTCGTCGGCCCCGTGTGCGAAAGCGCCGACTTCCTCGCTCGCGAGCGGCACCTCGAGGCGCGCGCGGGAGATCTCCTCGCGATAATGTCGGCGGGCGCCTACGCGATGAGCATGAGCTCGAACTACAATTCGCGCCCGCGCGCCGCCGAAGTGCTGGTGGACCGCGCCCAAGCGCATCTCGTGCGCCGCCGCGAGACCGTCCCCGAGCTGTTCGCGGCGGAGAGCATTCCCGCCTGGTAGCCCCGGCGCACCTTCAAGGATCCCCCATGACCGAGACACGAAACCTGGCCGTATTCTGCGATTTCGAGAACATCGCGCTCGGCGTGCGCGACGCCAAGTACGAGAAGTTCGACATCGGCCGCGTGCTCGAGAAGCTCCTGCTGAAGGGCTCGATCGTGGTGAAGAAGGCCTACTGCGACTGGGACCGCTACAAGGAGTTCAAGACCGCCATGCACGCGGCGGCGTTCGAGCTGATCGAGATCCCGCATCGCGGCCAGTCGGGCAAGAACTCGGCCGACATCCGCATGGTGGTCGACGCCCTGGACCTGTGCTACACGAAGGAGCACGTCGACACCTTCGTCATCGTGAGCGGCGACTCGGACTTCTCCCCGCTGGTCTCCAAGCTGCGCGAGAACGCGAAGACCGTGATCGGCGTGGGCGTGAAGAACTCGACCTCGGACCTGCTGATCGCCAACTGCGACGAGTTCATCTATTACGACGACCTGGTGCGCGAGGACGAGGCGAAGCGCCGCGCGGCCAAGAAGCGGCGCGAGTCGCGCGCACCCGGCGCCGCGAAGGAGGCGCCGACCGACGACAAGAAGCAGGAGGCCTTCGACCTGGTGATCGAGACGCTGCAGGCGCTCATCGCCGAGCGCGGCGAAGGCGAGAAGATCTGGGGCTCGATGGTCAAGCAGGCGCTCAAGCGCCGCAAGCCGGGCTTTAACGAGTCCTACTACGGATTCCGGGCGTTCTCCGACCTCCTGGAGGAGGCGGGGAACCGCAAGCTCGTCGCCCTCGAGCGGGACGAGAAGTCCGGCGGCTACCTCATACGCCCCGCGAACGGCGGTTGAGGCGCGCGCTCAGGGATTGAGCTGCCGGTAGACCACGTTGGCGAGCTTGAGCAGCTCGTCGCGCTCGAGGTCCGCCGACGACAGCGCGTAGCCGAGGTCGCGGTCGATCCAGTAGAACACGCGCACCCCGTTCTCGCGCGCGTACCGGAAGGCGGTCTCGGCGTGGTCCGGCGCCTCCGTGCGCACGTAGAGCGTGACGCGCCGGCCCCGCGCGCACTGATACATGAACTGCGCCACCGGGCCGGTCTCGCCCGGCAGCAGGCGCCCGCCGACCAGCGCCATGCCCTCGGCGTCGAGCTTGGGCGTGCGCAGCGGCGTGCCCAGCCGCTTGGACAGCCAGGCGACGAGGTGCTGCTCCTGGTCGGCGCCCACTTCCACGGGGTGGCGCACCTCCGGCGAGTAAGTAGCGTGCGCGATCGCGGCGCGCCGAGCAAGCAGCGGTGCCTCGAGCTTGGCCGCCGGCGCATCTGCGCGAAACGCATGCAACTCCCAGCCTGCGATTGCGCCCACGCCCAGACCCAGCACCGCCCACGCGGCCGCCAGCGCGAGCCCGCGCCGGCGCGGCACGCGTGACGCAATGGCGGCGAGGTGCCCGGGCACGGGCTCCTGGAGCACCGCGCCGAATTGAGCACGCAGCTGCTCGTTGATTTCGCGATACGCGGCCACGCGCTCCGCTTCATCGGAATGCGCAGCCAGCCAAGCCTCCACGTCGGCTCGCCGGTCCGCGGGGACGCGGCCGTCCGCCCAAGCCTGCAGCTCGTCCTCGCTGGCGGGTCTTCGATGCGTGTCGTCGCTCATTTCACCACTTGCAGCTTGCTGCCCCCTTTGCCCTGCATCATCTGGCGGACCTTCTCGCGCGCCCGCGCCAGCCGCGACATCACCGTGCCGATCGGGATGCCGAGCACGCGTGCCGTCTCGTCGTAGCTCAGGTCCTCGAGCGCCACGAGCAGCAGCACCTGGCGCTGCTCGACCGGAAGCGCCGAGATCGCGCGCTCCAGATCGCGCACGAGCAGCGCGTCGCCCTGCGTGTCGCGCTGCGCGAGCTCCGGCATGGCGTCGTCGAGCGGCTCGGCCGGCCGCGCCGCGCGCACCCGGTTCACGTGGACGTTGTGCATCACCGTGAACAACCAGGCGCGAAGGTCCGTGCCCTGGCGGTACAGGTGCAGCTTCGACCAGGCCCGCTCGAGCGTGTCCTGCACGAGGTCGTCCGCGGTGGCCCGGTCGCCCACCAGGGCCCGCGCGTAGCGCCGCAGGCGGGGAATCAGCGCAACCAGGCTGCGGGCGTCGCTCATGGGCCAGAACAGTGACGCGCGGCGCGCTATTCCGTCAACAAGCGCAAGTACTCACCGAGGCGCCTGTACCGGCGCCACTGATCGAAGGTAGGCGACCAGTGCGGACAGGTCTGCCGGCGTGAGCAGGCCCGTCGTGTTGCGAATGACCTCGCCCATTGTGTCGCCCACCACGTCACCGTCGGGCGTCAGCCCGAAGGCCAGAAACTCCTTCAATTCGGCGTCGTCCCATTTCTTCAGTCGCGCGGGCGTCAGGTTCGGCGCGCTGCCGCCGTCCGCGAGCTTCGCGCCGCCGAATTGACGGCTCCGGTCGGGACCGCCGAGCCAGTTGCGCGGCGTGTGACACTCGCCGCAGTGTCCGAGCGCGTTCGCCAGATAGGCGCCGCGATTGATCTCGGGCTTGCGGCTCGCGTCCGCCGCAAACCGGCCCGGATTGAAGTAAAGCAGCTTCCAGATCCGGACCCCGAACCGCAGATTGGCCGGAAACGTCAGGTCATGTTCGCGGTTTCGCCGGTCGCTCGCCGGCAAGGTGCGCAGGTAGGCCCACAGGTCGCGCGCATCCGCAGCGGAAATCTGCGTGAAAGACGGATACGGAAAGGCGGGGTAATAGTGAGCCCCGTCGGGGCGGCGTCCTTCGTGCAGCGCGCGCAGGAAGTCGGCCTCGCTCCAGCGCCCGATGCCCGCCTGCGGGTGCGGTGTGATGTTCGGGCCGTAGAAAGTGCCGAAAGGCGACTCCAACGCGCGCCCGCCGGCGTAAGGCGTCGCGCCCTTCCGGTCCTCGGTATGGCAGCCCTTGCAGCCGGCGGCGCTGGCGATGTACTCGCCGCGCTTTGCGTCGCCTTGCGCGAACGCCGGCGCAGCGAGCCAGAGGGCCATCAAAACGAAAGGCCCCGCCCAGGCGGGGCCTTTCGTCAAGCTGCCAATCAGATCAATCGCTCCGGAAATCGTCGTGGCAGCCGCCGCAAGACTTGCCGACTGCACCGATCTGGGCCTTCACTGCGGCCTCGTCGCCGCTACGGCTCACCGACGCCAGCTTCGCCGCCTCGTTCTCCAGACGGCTCGCCGCCTGCTTGAAGCCCGCGCCGTTCTCGAAGACCGCGGGCAGCGCCCTCGACTTCACACCGCGCGTGCTCGCATCGAAGCCATCCCACGGCATCCGGCTGAGGTTGTCCAGAAAGCCTGCATTCCGCTGCACAACAGAAGCGTTGAAGGCAACCTTACCCTGAGCCATTGCGGCCATTGGGCCGAAGTACTTGCCCATCAGTGTCATCGCCGCCTGCCGCTGCTTGACGAGAATTTCGGGCTTCGCCTGCGCTGCCGCGCCCTGCGCGAACGCAAGGCCCAGTACCGTCACGAGGCTGATTCTCAGCATCTTGATCATCGTGTTTCGCTCCTCCGGTTGACCAGTCGCTGAGGCAAACACCGCGGACCGGAGATTATTTCGCCCCGCCTAGCGCAGCCCCGCAGCGTACTCGGCGACCGCCTTGATCTCCGCGTCGCTCATGCGCGCGGCCACGCCCCGCATCATGCCGTTGGCGTCGTTGGCGCGCGCACCCGACCGGAATGCCTTGAGCTGCGCTTCCACGTACGCCGCAAACTGGCCGGACAGGCGCGGATACATGCCGGGAATGCCGGCGCCGTTCGGCCCGTGGCAGCCGGCGCAGGCGGAAACGCCTTTCTCTGCGACTCCACCGCGCCACAGCTTCTGCCCTAATGCCGCGCGATCCTTGTCGGTCGCAGCAGCCGGGCGCAGCGTCTGCTGGGCGTAATAGGCCGCGACAGCGCGCATGTCGGCGTCGGACAGATTGGCCACCATGCCCGCCATGATGGCGCTCTCGCGCGCCGCCTTCTTCCCACCCTGGGCTTTGAAGTCGACCAGTTGCTTGTGGAGGTAGCGCTCGAACTGGCCAGCGAGTTTCGGGTTGTCCGGCAGCGTGCTGTTTCCGTCCGGCGCATGGCAGGCGGCGCACACCTGCTTCGCGATGCTCTCACCCTTCGCCGCATCGGGCTTGGCAGCTGGCTGGCCGACGGCCAAGGCGGCCCACAGCAGCCCCGCAGCGGCGAGCATGGCCCGCAGACGATTCATGCGCAACTCCCTGGATGCTTTGAAAGCGCCTCATTTTATTAGAATTTCGGCCATGTCGGAATCCGAGCGCGCGTTTGGCGGACTGCGATTCATCACTTCCGTTGCCCGGCTGGAGGACCTGCCGCCCCCGGATCGGCCCGAGATCGCGTTCGCGGGGCGCTCGAACGTGGGCAAGTCGAGCGCCATCAACGCGCTCGCCCGGCGCCGGCGTCTCGCCTTCTTCTCCAAGACGCCGGGCCGCACCCAGACGCTCAATTTCTTCGAGCTCGGCGAGCGGGCTCGCCTCGTGGACCTGCCGGGCTACGGCTACGCGCGGGTACCGCAGGCCTTGCGCCAGGGCTGGGACCGGCTGGTCGGCGGCTACATCGCCTCGCGCTCCTCGCTCGTGGGTCTCGTCGTCCTGATGGACGCGAGGCGCCCGTTCACCGAGCACGACCAGCGGCTGATGGCCTGGGTGCGCCCGACTGGATGCCGCCTGCTCGTGCTCCTCTCCAAGAGCGACAAGCTCTCGCGGCGCGAGCGCGAGGTCCAGTTGCGAGCGGCCCGTGCCCAGCTCGGATCCCTGGACCCGCACGCGCAGCTCTTGCTGTTCTCGAGCCGCAGCGGCGAGGGCGTCGAAGAGGCGCGCGCGCTGCTCGGGCAATGGCTCGAAGCAGCGCGGGCGGAATAAAAAACCCCCCGGTAAAGGGGATTAAACCGGGGGGAAGAACGCCTTAATTGGGATTAAGGCAACCCGCTCAGGGAGGAGAAGCGGGAGACGACTCGCATCGTCTGGCAGTAAGATTGCCCACGGCGGCGAAAGTTCCGCGACTCGAAACTTCCAGAAAAATCAACGCCATGAATATCTACGGCCAGTTCCCGGCGGTGCGCATGCGCCGCATGCGACGCGATGACTTCTCCCGGCGCCTGATGCGCGAGACGGTGCTGACCGCGGATGACCTCATCTACCCGGTCTTCGTGCTGGAAGGGAAGAACCGGGTGGAGAAGGTGGTCTCCATGCCCGGCGTGGAGCGCCTGACGGTGGATCGCCTGCTGCCCGTGGCGGAGACCTGCCTGAAGCTGCGCGTGCCGGTGATGGCGCTGTTTCCGGTGATCGATCAGCGCTTGAAGACGCTCGATGGCCGCGAGGCCCACAACGACAAGGGGCTCGTGCCGCGCGCGGTGGCGGCGCTCAAGAAGCGCTTTCCCGAGCTGGGGATCATGACCGACGTCGCGCTCGATCCCTACACCTCGCACGGCCAGGACGGCGTCATAGACAAGGCCGGCTATATCCTGAACGACGTCACGCTGAAGATCCTTGAGAAGCAGGCGCTCTGCCAGGCACGCGCCGGCGTCGACATCGTCGCGCCGTCGGACATGATGGACGGTCGCATCGGCCGCATCCGCACCGCCCTCGAGAAAGCGGGCCACGTCCACACCAAGATCATGGCCTACTCGGCGAAGTACGCCTCGGGCTTCTATGGGCCGTTCCGCGACGCGGTCGGCTCCGCCAGCAACCTGGGCAAAGCCGACAAGAAGACCTACCAGATGGATCCGGCGAACAGCGACGAGGCGCTCTGGGAGGTGGGGCTCGACCTCGCCGAGGGCGCCGACATGGTGATGGTGAAGCCCGGGCTTCCGTACCTGGATATCGTGCGCCGCGTGAAGGAGGAATTCCGCGCGCCCACCTACGTCTATCAGGTCTCGGGCGAGTACTCGATGCTGCGCGGCGCAGTGGAGCGCGGCTGGCTGCCGAAGAGCTGCGTGCTGGAGGCGCTGCTTGCCATGAAGCGCGCGGGCGCCGACGGCATCCTCACCTACTTTGCGCTCGAGGCGGCGAAGGAGCTGAAAAAGGCTGCTTAGCCGAAGACGACGGCGACGCCGTGCGCCTGATCAGCGCCAATCGCGCAAGAGCCGTCCGCGAGCGCGACCGGTGCGAGTCCGTTTCGCCGCAGCGTCTTGGCCGTCGTCGCGCGATCGGCGACGCGCACGAAGAGCGCCGCGGCCACCGGGCGCGGGCGCGGCGGCAGCGCCACATTGCGCAGGCGCCGGCCCAGCTTGCCTCGCGAGGTGATCGCGATCGGCGTCGATCCAGCCTCCACCAGCTGACCCTCGGCGATGCGCCTGGGCAACGTGCCGATGAGCGTCGCGTAGCGCGCAGCCGCCGCGGACGGGTCTTCGGCAATCACGGCCATCGCCGCCAGGGCCGTCGCTCCGTTTGCGTGCCGCTGGTATTCGGGCCGCCAGACGAGTCCGGGCGTGAAGTGTTGGCAGGCAAATGAATTCAGCCCGGGCGTCGCTTCCGCCGGGAGCGTCGTGATCCGGAAGCGCGCCTCGCCCAGGCCTTCGACCGGCCGCGAGAAATCCAGCGGCTCGCCAGCCGCGATACCCTCTGCCGCGAGTCCGGCGTGCAGACCCGCCGCGTCGTCGGTCGCGAAAGCGAGTCCGGCGAGCCCCTCTCCGCGCTGCAGAAACTCGGCGTAGTGGCGATTGGCCGGGTGGTGCACCGGCACCGCGAGCAGCTCCACGTAGTCCGAGCCGAACATCAGGCAGTGGTTCTGCGACCCGAGCGTATGGAAGCCGCGCGGCGTGAGGGTGAAGCCCATGCGCGCGTAGGCACGCTGCGCCTTGTCGAGGTCGCGTACCACGATCACGACGTGGTCGATTCCCTGAAGGTGGCGGCGCATGTCGACGCTCAGGGCGCTAGCGCGAGATCGAGCGTCTTCAGGAAGCGATCGGCGTCCTGGTAGCCGATCACGCGCAGGCCGCGAATCTCGCGACCCGCGGCGTCGAAGAAGATGATGCCCGGCGGGCCGAAGAGAGAAAAGCGCTTGAGCAACGCCTTGTGCTCTTCCGAATTCGCGGTGACGTCGGCCTGCAGCAGCAGCATGCGGTCGAGCTTCGCGCGCACCCGGGAATCCGAAAAGGTGAAGGCTTCCATCTCCTTGCAGGACACGCACCAGTCGGCGTAGAAATCGAGCATCACCGGCCGTCCCGGGGCCTTGAGCGACTCGCTCAGCTCCGCAAGCGAGTTGACGCGCTTGAACGCGACCGCTGCGCTCGCCTGCCCGCCACCGAGCGCGGCGAGCGGTCGCAGGGGATCGCGCCCGCCGGCCAGCGCGCCCACGAGCATCGCGAGCCCGGCGGCCAGCGCCATGACGCCCACGGCCTTGCCGAGGCGCCAGGCGGCGCCCGCGTTCGGCGGCAACCGATCGATTGCGCGCAGAAAGATGCCGGTCCCGATAAGCAGCGCCGCCCACGCGAACATCACGACACCTCCGGGCAGCACCGGCGACACGATCCAGATCGCGACCGCGAGCAACAGGATGCCGAAGAAACTCTTCACGGCATTCATCCAGGGGCCCGCTCTGGGCAGCAGCGCGCCCTCGGAGACGCCGACGATCATGAGGGGCACGCCCATGCCGAGCGCCATCGCGAAGAGCGCCGAGCCCCCGAGCACCACGTCGCGCGTCTGCGAGATGTAGAGCAGCGCCCCGGCGAGCGGCGCCGCCACGCAAGGACTCACGATGACCGCCGAGAGCACACCCATCGCCGCCACCGAGGCGACGCGACCGCCGCGCAGCCGCTGGTGCGCCGAGGCGAGCCGATGGTGCAGGAAGCCGGGCAGCGAAATCTCGTAGAGGCCGAACATCGAGAGCGCGAGCCACACGAACACCGCGGCGAACGTGCCGAGCACCCAGGGGTTTTGCAGCGCGGCCGCGATCAGCCCGCCGGAGTACGCGGCGGCGACGCCCGCGAGCGCGTAGGCGATCGCCATGCCGAGGACATAGCTCGCCGAGAGGATGGCGGCGCGGCGCTTGTTCAGGCCGCGGCCTTCTCCGGCGATGATGGACGACAGGATGGGGATCATCGGCAGCACGCAGGGCGTGAAGGTGAGCAGCAGCCCCAGGCCGAAAAACCCGGCGAGGATCAGCAGGACGTTGCCCTGGAAGAGCGCCGCGATGTCGCGGTCGCTCGCGTAGATCGACCAGCGCGGCGCGTCCTGAACGATGCGCGGCCCCTCGCTCATCGCCGGCGGCACGCCGGCCGAGGCCAGCGGCAACGTCGCGCGCGACTCCATCGGCACATAGCACACCCCGATGTCGGCGCAGCCCTGCGAGGTCACGACGAGCGACAGCGGCTCGGGGGCGCCCGCGGGCACCGGCACGCGGACGCTCACCGACTTGCGGTAGATCTCGGTGTCGCCGAAGAACTGGTCGCGATAGGTAATGCCGCGCGGCAGATCGGCCGGGCCGAGCCGCGCACCCTCGGCCTCGAACTTGAAGCGTTCGCGGTACATGTAGTAGCCCTCCGCGATCGCGAAGCGCACCTCGAGCGTCGAGCGGTCGAGGGCGCGTGCGGAGAACGCGAAGGCCTGCTCGGGCTCGAGCAGCTGCTGGGCCGCCGCCGGCGAGGTCGCCAGTGCGAGGCACGCGAGGAGGATGCGGATCACGGCTTGCGCCCGGTTTCCGCGGCCACCCACTCGAGATAGGCGGGCAGGCCGCGCTCGACTGGGACCGCGACGATCTCGGGAAGTTCGTACGGATGGTGCGCGCGGACGGCCGCCTCGAGCGCCGGGTATGCCTCGCGCGTGGTCTTGATGAGTACCGGGTGCTCCTCGTCGTGCTGCACTTCTCCCTTCCAGGGATACACGGAGCGGCAAGGCGCGAGGATGTTTACGCACGCCGCGAGGCGCTTGTCGACGAGCGCATCGGCGAGCTTCTCCGCCGATGCCCGGTCGGGCAGGTTGGTCAGGACGACGAGCACGCTCATGCGGCCTCGCGGAGCACCGGGACACCCTCCTGCACGGTGGGGTAGCGCAGCCGCAGGCCGAGCGACTCCTTGAGTCGCCGGTTCACCAGGCGGCGCGACTCGCTCATGAACGAGAGCAGGCCCGCCGGAATGCGCGCGGTCGCCTCGGCGCGCGCGATGCGCGGCGGCCGCGGCAGGCCGGCGCGGTCGGCGACCAGGTCGAGCCAATCGCCCATGCGCAGCTCGCTGTCGTCGCTCGCGTTGTAGGTCCCGGCCGGCGCGTCGGCGTCCAGCGCGCGCACCACGGTCGCCGCGAGATCCTCGGCATGAATGTGATTGGTGTACACGTCGTCTTCGGCGCGCAGCGCGGGCGTGCCCGCGCGCAGGCGCTCGAGCGGCAGGCGGTCCGCGGCGTAGATGCCCGGCACGCGCAGGATCACCAGCGCCACGCCGCGCTCGCTGCACCATAGTGCCAGCCGGCGCTCCGCGTCCACGCGCCGCCGTGCGCGGTCGCTCTGCGGGCGCACGGCGCGCGACTCGTCCACCCGCGCCCCGCCGCAATCGCCGTACACGCCGCTCGTGCTGACGTAAACGAGGCGCGCCGGTAGAATGCCGCGCTTCGCCAGCGCGTCGAGCAGAATGCCCGTGCGCGGGTCCGCGGTACCCTCCGCCGGCGGCGGGGCGCAGTGCAGGACGGCGTCGGCCGCGGCCAGGGTCTCGAGCGTCCCAGGGCGGTCGAGATCGAAGCCGAGGCGGCGCGAGACCGGGTGCAGGGCGTAGCGCGGCTCCAGTTTCGGCGTCGCGCGGCGCGCGATGTCGCCGTAGCCGACGATCAGCAATCGTTTCATCGATGCCATTCTAGCCAGATGCCTACCGTCACGATCCAGCCGAGCGGCCAGCAGATCCAGGTGGAAGAGGGAGAGGCCGTGCTCGCCGCTGCCCTGCGGCAGGGCTTCGTCCTGCCCTACGGCTGCAAGAACGGCGCCTGCGGCACCTGCAAGGGGCGCATCGTCTCGGGCACGGTGGACTACGGCGTGTACCAGCCCAAGGCGCTCACCGACGCGGAGAAGTCGCAAGGCAAGGCGCTCTTCTGCCAGGCGAAGCCGCTCACCGACCTGGTGATCGAAGCGCGAACCGTGGGGGCGGTCAAGGGCATCGAGGTGAAGACGCTGCCCTGCCGCGTGCAGACGATGGAGCGCGTCGCGGACGACGTGATGGTGCTGCAGCTCAAGCTGCCGGCGAACGAGAAGCTCGTCTATCTCGCGGGCCAGTACCTCGAGTTCCTGCTGAAGGACGGCACGCGCCGCAGCTTTTCCATGGCGGGCGCGCCGCACGCGGCGGAGCTGCTCGAGCTGCACGTGCGTCACGTGGCGGGCGGGCAGTTCACCGACCACGTGTTCGGCAAGATGAAGGAGCGCGACATCCTGCGCTTCGAGGGGCCGCTCGGCACGTTCTTCCTGCGCGAGGACTCCGCAAAGCCCATCGTCTTCGTCGCCTCCGGCACGGGATTCGCGCCGATCAAGGCGATCATCGAGGAGGCGATGCACAAGGGCGTCGCGCGCCCGATGACGCTCTACTGGGGAGGGCGGCGGCCCAGGGACCTCTACCTGCACGCACTCGCACAGGGCTGGGCCGACGCCGGCAGGCTGCGCTACGTGCCCGTGATCTCGGATGCGCTGCCGGACGACGCCTGGCGCGGGCGCACGGGGTTCGTGCACCGCGCCGTGATGGAAGACTTTCCCGACCTCTCGGCGCACCAGGTCTACGCCTGCGGCGTGCCGGTGATGGTGGACGCCGCGCGGCGCGACTTCGTCGCGCAATGCCGGCTGCCGGAAGAGGAGTTCTACGCCGACAGCTTCACCACCCAGGCGGACCTGCCCGGACGCTGACGCGCCCGGGCGCGGCGCCGCCCGTCACTTCGCGTAGTCGTACTTGCCGCCCTTCCAGGCGTAGAACACGTAGCCCGGGGCGGTGACGTCGCCCTTCTTGTCGAATCCGATCGTGCCGAGCACGGTCGGGAACTTGCCCTTGCGCAGGGCCGCGGCAACCGGCTTCCAGCCCGTGGACTTCGCCTGCGTCACCGCCTGCGCCCAGGCCTGGATCGCGCCGTAGGTGTAGAGCGTGTAGCCCTCCGGCTCGTAGTTCTGCGCGCGGAACTTCTTCACCACGTCGGCGGCCGCCGGGTTCTTGCGCGGATCCGGGCTGAAGGTCATGAGCGTGCCCTCGCCCGCCGGGCCCGTGATCTTCCAGTACTCGTCGGTGACCAGCGCGTCGCCCGAGACGAGCTGCACCTTGTAGCCCTGCTCGCGCGCCTGGCGGATGATGAGCCCCGCTTCCGTGTGATAGCCGCCGACGTACACGACGTCGATGTTCTCGCTCTTCATCTTCGACACGAGAGCCGAGTAGTCCTTCTCGCCCGCCGTGTAGGCCTCGTACAGGGCCTCCTTCACGCCGCGCTTGTTCAGCTGCTTCTTGGTCTCGTCGGCGAGGCCTTTGCCGTACGCGGTCTTGTCGTGGATCACGCCGATGCGTTTGCCCTTGAACCTGTCGGCGAGGTAGTTGCCGGCCACCGTGCCCTGCTGGTCGTCGCGCCCGCACACGCGGAACACGTTCGGGCCGCCCTCGTCGGTGAGCTTCGGGTTGGTCGAGGCCGGCGAGATCTGCAGGATGCCCTCCTCCGTGTAGACCTTGGAGGCCGGGATCGACGAGCCCGAGCAGAAGTGCCCGGCGACGAACACCACCTTGTCGCTCACGAACTGGTTGGCGACCGCGACCGCCTGCTTCGGATCGCAAGCGTCGTCGCCGATCTTCAGCACGAGCTTCTTGCCCATCACGCCGCCCTTGGCATTGAGGTCCGCGACGGCCATCTCGGCGCCGCGGCGCATCTGCTCGCCGAA